>CAYGUC010000037.1:0-53340 GCA_964353005.1 uncultured Flavobacteriaceae bacterium
AATTCTTATGCGTAAGGCTGTTTTAAAAATATCCAATCAAAGGTACTAACTCCATCAAGGAATTAGACCTTCAATAAGGGAGTAAAAATGCGTCAGCTTTGAGTATGTTGGCGTATTTTTGATATACAAACGTTATAAATATATTGCTTCTTTAGGATATTTAGGAAAAACTTATAAAAATGAGGTATTAAGTTTTAAGTTAAATCCCTAATTTTGCGTATATGATACGCCAAAATATTAAAGTTGCTGTAGATGCCGTAGTCTTTGGATATAAAGACAAAAAACTTAATGTACTCCTTATTAGACGAAACATAGCCCCGTATAAAGACTCTTGGGCATTACCTGGTGGATTGGTTTTAGAAGATGAAAATCTAGAGCAAGCTGTAGAACGAGAGTTAAAAGAAGAAACTAATGTAACTGTAGATTATTTAGAGCAACTATACTCTTTTGGAGACCTTGGTCGAGACCCAAGAAACAGAGTGGTTAGCATAACGTATTTTGCGTTGGTTAAACCAGAGCATCATGATATAAAAGCAGATACCGATGCTAAGGATGTCGCTTGGTTTAATGTACAAAATCTTCCCGAATTAGCTTTTGATCATGCTAAAATCCTTAAAAAAGCAAAAAAAAGACTACAAAACAAACTAACCTATGAGCCTATAGGTTTTGATTTACTAGAAAACAAATTTCTGTTTTCAGATTTAGAAAAACTGTATATGACTATTCTCGAAAAAGAAATAGACCGCAGAAATTTTAGAAAAAAAATACTTGGTTTTGGTATTTTAGAAGAATTAGACGAAAAAGTATCTGAGGGTAGAGGAAGACCAGCTAATTTATTTCAATTCAATAAAAATCAATACTTTAAATTAAAAGAAGAAGGTTTTTTCTTCGATATAAAATAAATCTTTTTTTACTCATTTCTAGTCCAAAAATAGTTCGCAGGCTTATTTATTGTGTTTTTTACGCAAAATAATTTGGCAAAATACATAAAGTGTTTTAAATTTGCGTAAAAATAACACAATTATGAAATATCTACATCTTGACCCATCTTTTACACCATATACTATATCTATAGATTTTGAAGCATTTGTTTTTAATGGGGGAGAACCACATATAAAAATAAAAGACCAAAATATAGGAGAAGAAGTTACTATAACCCATCGTATTAACTCTTTTAATGATTTTGGATTAGTATTAGTCGCTACAGATGCACTTAAAAGAATGGACGTAAAGATCATTAATCTGTTTATACCATATTTTCCTGCAGCACGACAAGATAGAGTAATGGTGTCGGGAGAATCCTTGTCTGTAAAAGTATATGCAGATATCTTAAATACACAAGGGTATAATCAAGTTACTGTTTTTGATCCACACTCTGAGGTAACGCCAGCAGTAGTAAATAATGTAAAGGTGATCCAGAATTATGATTTTGTAAAACAGTGTTTAGAAACCATAAAGGAAGAAGTCGTATTGATATCTCCAGATGGTGGCGCATTAAAAAAAATCTATAAAGTTTCAGAATATTTAGGGGGTATCGAAGTCGCAGAATGTTCTAAAAAACGAGACGTAAAAACCGGGGCATTATCTGGCTTTAGAGTTTATGAAGAAGATCTAAAAGGAAAACATTGTGTGATAGTAGATGATATTTGTGATGGTGGTGGTACTTTTTTAGGATTAGCACAAGCACTAAAAGAAAAAAATGCAGGAAAATTAAGTTTAGTGGTTAGCCACGGCATCTTTAGCAAAGGATTGGATAGTTTAACACAACTATTTGATACCGTATTCACTACTAATTCTTTTAGAGATATTAATGAAGAAGGAGTAGTACAGATACCAATTATAAAATGAATGTAATAAAAGCACCAGAAGAATTAACTATAAATAATCAATATAGTGTTTTTTTAGCAGGAAGCATAGAAGGAGATACAGCTACAAACTGGCAAGATATTGTTATAGAAAACCTATCGAACAAAGAAGGAGTATTATTAAATCCAAGAAGATTAAGTTGGGATGCTTCCTGGAAACAAGAGATAGAAAACCCTAAGTTTAAGGAACAAGTTACATGGGAGTTAAACGCTTTAGAACAAGCAGATAGGATTATTATGTATTTTGATCCGGCAACCAAATCACCAATATCCTTATTAGAATTAGGATTATTTGCCAAAAGTGGAAAACTACTTGTCTGTTGCCCAGAAGGATTTTGGAGAAAAGGAAATGTAGATATTGTATGTGAACGATATAAGATCGATCAAGTAAATAATTTGGAAGAATTAATTAACGAGGTAAAGAAAAAATTAAAATGAAATCGTTGTTAGACAATATAAAAGGTGGGATTTTTGGGGTAGCAGTAGGCGATGCATTGGGAGTTCCGGTAGAATTTAAATCACGAGAGTTTTTAAAGAAACAGCCTGTTACTGATCTCATGGGATACATGTGCTGGAACCAACCTCCAGGAACGTGGTCTGATGATACATCACTAACACTATGTCTGGTAGATAGTTTGACAAAAGATTACGACGTTGAAAATATAGCAAAAACCTTCGCCAAATGGTATTCAAATGGATATTGGGGAGCACATAACAAAGTATTTGATATTGGCGGGAGCACCCGATATTCTCTCGATAGAGTTTTAAAAGGAGAATCAGGAAAATATTCAGGAAACATGTTTGAAACCGATAATGGCAATGGTTCCTTAATGAGAACATTACCATTAGTGTTTTTCTTGCAAAAAGAAACCGATAGTAATAAAAGGTATCAAAAGATAAAAGAAGTATCCTCTATTACGCATGCACATTTTAGATCCGTTTTTTCCTGTTTTATATATGTAGAATATGCATTACTCCTTTTACAAGGTCAAGATAAATTTGTAGCGTATGAAAACATGAAGAAACCATTACTAGAATTTGCTTATAAAATGGATTTCAACCCTGTAGAGATAGACCTGTTTCATAGAATAGTAAATGGAAATATTTTTGAAGAAAGCAAAGATTCTATACAGAGTTCGGGATATGTATTACATTCATTAGAAGCTTCATTATGGTGTTTGTTAACATCAGACTCGTATGAAGAATCGGTACTAAAAGCAGTAAATCTAGGTGGCGATACAGATACTACAGGAGCTATAACAGGTGGTTTAGCAGGATTATATTATGGCTATGATACTATTCCTGAAACATGGAAATTTCAATTAGCCAGATTTGAAGATATAGAAGAATTACTAAAAAAATTTAATAAAAGTTTGTCATGAAATATAATATAGAACAAACACAGAGACAATTTAATGAAGGAGAAAATATAAAATTTTTATTCTTTTGGGGACATACGCCAAATAAAGACGGTACTATCGGTAAAAGTTGTTTTAGCCAATGGTGGCAATCCAATTTTGAAGTAGAAGGGGTCACCTATAAAACCGCAGAACATTGGATGATGGCAGAAAAGGCAAGACTATTTAAGGATCAAACGATTTTAGAAGAAATTAGTAAAGTTTCTCACCCTATGGAAGCTAAAAAGTTGGGAAGAAAAATTAAAAATTTCGATCCTAAGATTTGGGACGCACATAAATATGAAATCGTAAAACAAGGAAACTTACATAAGTTTTCACAACATAAAGATCTTGCTAAGTTTTTGTTAAACACCAAACAACAAATCATTGTAGAAGCAAGTCCAAATGATAATATATGGGGAATTGGTATGGCACAGGATCATCAAAATGCGCAAAACCCTAATGTATGGAAAGGTCAAAATCTACTAGGTTTTGCCTTAATGGAAGTGAGGGATGAGTTGAGTTAATTCTATAACTTTAAAAAAACAATAATGATACTTCAAACGATAACAGATAAAATTTGGACTATTGATAACTTTCTTTCTCAGAAAGAAAGCCAAGATCTTATTTCATTTAGCGAAAACAAAGGGTATGATGAAGCAGATATTGGACTTGCTTCTGGAGCCAAGATGATGAAAAATATAAGAAATAATTACCGTTTGATTTATGAAGACATTAATTTTAAGGATAGTATTTGGAAAAAACTGACTCCATTTTGCCCAACAAAGATAGAGAATTCATTGATAACTGGTTTAAATGAAAGATTTAGATTCTATAAATATGATACAGGGCAAAAATTTAAAAGGCACATAGATGGGCGTTTTAGAAGAAATAATGAAGAAAGCAGAATCACTTTTATGATATATTTAAATGATAATTATAAAGGAGGAGAAACAAAATTTGATGAAGTTACAATACAACCACAACAAGGAAAAGCGCTCTGTTTTATTCATGAACAAAAACACGAAAGTATTCCTATTATTGAAGGTGTAAAATATGTATTGCGTAGCGATATTATTTATGAAAAAGAATAGGTATGAAACCAAATCATAAACACATAAGTAAATTTTTAAGCCTTATTTTAAGGCATAATCCAGATAAAATTGGATTACAATTAGATGAAAACGGTTGGGCAGATGTTAATGAGTTACTTCATAAAGCACAAAAATATCAACCAAAATTAGATATAAAATTATTAAAAGAAATCGTAGAAACCAACGATAAAAAGCGTTTTGCTTTTAATAATGAAGAAACCAAAATAAGAGCCAATCAAGGACATTCTGTATCTGTAGATTTAGAATACAAACCAACACAACCACCAGAATTTTTATACCATGGTACTGTAGGTAAATTTATAGATGTTATTCAAGAAAAAGGGCTTTTGAAAATGAACAGGCACTATGTACATCTTAGTGAAGAACGAGAAACTGCTATAAAAGTAGCTTCCCGAAGAGGAAAACCTATTATTTTAACTATTCGGTCTGGTGAGATGCACAAAAAAGGGATTGTTTTTTTTCAATCGGATAACAAAGTATGGCTTACAGATATAGTTTTGCCAGAATATATAGAGTTTAAATGATTATTAAAGATATACTTATAGGATTAGCAATAGGAGATGCGTATGGAGCAGGAGTAGAGTTTCAGGATCGAAACTGGATACGAAAAAATGTAGATTTCACCACTTTTGTTAATGCAAGAAATCAAATTGCAGTACCTAAAGACAAAAAAGAAGTCTTTACAAAAAATTATAGTCCTTGGGATTATACCGATGATACAGAAATGACTATTGGAGTTCTAAAAGCTTTGATGTCAAAAGATACGTTTACAGAAGAGCTATTGATCAAAAAATGGAAAGAAGAATATGAAAAAGGTATAAAAGAAAAAGGTTTTGGCAGAAATGGTCATGGATCTATGAATTGGTATTACTCTGGAGATAAAACAATAGAAGAAGTAAGGGATTTTCAAAGAACCAGAAGTAACCCTGGCAATGCACCAGCAATGCGATCGCTTCCTTTAGGGTTGATTACAAAAAATAAGATAAATGAATACGCTGCCATTAATGCAAATGCCACACACCCAAATATAAATGCTATTATATCCAGCCAATGTATTGCCAGAGCCACTAATTTTATATGTATTCAAAAAGGAGATCAAAAAAAAGTAATCGAATATTGCATAGATACCATACCTCTAAATGAAGAGTACAAAGCATATTTAAAAGATATAGACCATTTAGGTAAGTACGAGTCACTTACGGATAAAGATTTTATTCGATTATGCGGCTCTCAACCAATTGAAAAACCTTATTTTTTATCAGGAATATACGGCATGCCATCAGATTCTAAATATACCACAGGTTGTGTATTATATATTCTTAAAGAATCCATAAATGCTATAGATGCATTACAAAAATCTGTTTATTTAGGAGGAGATATAGATTCTGTAGCTTCGATTACCACAGGGATAATGTCTGGAAAATCAGGATTACAAAGCATCCCCAAGTTTATGGTAGAATCGGTAGAAGGTATAAAATATTTAACAGAAATTGCTAAGGATTTCAATACGTATCTTAATCAAATTGGGATAAAGACAGATTAAAAAATACTTGTTTAGTATACCAAAAATATAAACTTATGATATTAGAAGCAGGTCTGGCAGATGCATACGGAGCAGGTTTTGAATTTGCAGATGCTAATGATATACTAGTATACAATACATTAAAAGAATACCGAAAACATCCAAGATATGCATCTATTTATGGTACATATACAGATGACACTCAAATGGCAATTGCTATTACAGAGTTAATTTTAGAAACAAAAGAGTGGTCAAAATTAAGTATAGCAGAAAAATTTGTTGAAGTATTTAAACGTGATCCTAGAAAGGGATATTCGTCAAGATTTCACACTATTTTAGAACAAGTAAGTTCTGGAAAAGAGTTATTAGAGGTTTTACGCCCTACTAGTAATCGTAATGGAGCAGCTATGCGAAGTTATCCAATAGGAATATATAAAAGAGAGGATGTAATAATTGAAAAGTCAGAACAACAAGCTATTATTACACATAATACAAAAGAAGGTATTCTTTCTTCTAAAATTATAGCTTTAGCAGCGCACTATTTTCTTTATAAAAAAGGAAGTAAAAAACACTTAATAGAGTATTTAGAAGTTACTCTTTCTCAACATTTTGATTTTATAAGAACATCTACTTTAAAAATGGAAGCATTACCGACAGTTAATACCGTTATTGCTTTAATTTTGGATCATAAAAATATGAGTTCTTGTTTGATAGAGGCAGTTGATCTTGGAGGAGATACAGATACGGTAGCTTCTTTATCTTTGGCTATTTTAAGTTTATGCAAAGATACCATTAATGATTTACCCAATTGGTTATATAAGGACTTTGAAAACGATACATTTGGTAAAGATTATTTGATAGAATTAGATAGAAAACTAAGTAATAAACTAAGCGAATGAGAACTTTAGTAATAGGGGATATACATGGTGGATTTAAAGCTTTACTTCAAGTACTCGAAAGGGCAAAAGTAACCTCAAAAGACACCCTGATATTTCTTGGAGATTATGTTGATGGTTGGAGTGAATCTGCGCAATTGATACAGTATCTTATCGAACTTAATCAAAAACAAAAATGTATTTTTATAAAAGGAAATCATGACGTTTGGTGCCATGAATGGTTACTGGATTTTGATAATGATAACCCCGTTTGGTATAGAAATGGAGGAAAAGAAACCATAGAGTCTTATATAAATAGTGAATATATCATAGAGGAACATGTCGCCTTTTTTAAAGAACTTAAAAACTATTATGTAGATTCTAAAAACAGACTATTCATTCATGCAGGTTTTTCCTCTATGAAAGGACCAGAAAACGAGGTGTATCTTACCAATTACAGATGGGATAGAACATTGTGGGAAATGGCTATCGTTATGGATAAAAGAGTAAAAAAAAAATCTACCCTTTATCCCAATAGATTAAAGCTATATTCTGAGATTTATATAGGTCACACGCCTACATTATACTATGATTCAGATATCCCTATGCAAGGCATAAATGTTTGGAATATAGACACAGGAGCTGCTTTTACAGGAAAACTATCTATTATGGATATCGATACGAAACAATTTTGGCAAAGTGATTCTTTACCTTCTCTATATCCTACCGAAAGAGGAAGAAATTAAATCAATATTCTTAGAGTATTGTACTGCAACAAAAGTCATTTTTAAAATTTAACGGTAAACAGGGGTTTTTAGGAATCTAAATACTGGTAGTTTGGTTTTTTATAAGTAATTATGCTAATACATAACCCTAGTTTTTCTGAATTTTATGAATTTATTGTATAACAAAAAAAGTAACAGGCTTACTTGCAGTGTTTTAATAATTATTTTAATGCTTTGTAAAATTAATAATACCAGTGCACAAGAAATGAAATCCACAAAAAAAGACAGTTCTTATAGTATTATAGCGCATCCTATGAATGCATACGAAGGTGTTTATAAAAATGATAAACCATACCATGGATATTTTAAAGAAGGGGATCGGGAACTGTTTACAGTAGATTATTATGAAAATGGAATAAAAAAATATAATTATTCTTTTGATGTATTACAAATGCTGCAAAATAATGGATTTGAAGGTGGAAATAAATTAAACTTAGATATAAAATCTATTTATAAAGATGGTAAAATTTATAGTGGAGTAAAACATCATCGCTTAAAAGACTTGGTGTTAGTAGAACAATATAAAGACGGTAAACATACTGGTTTTTATTATGATATTTTTGCGATGCATTATTACAATAGGGTCAGTTTTAAAATAGAAAAAGACACTATACAAATTGTGTCGATTCAAAATCAGGAATATAAAATCAAACTTTTTGAAAAAAACAACCTTATAGTAGCAGAATTATATAAAAATGATTCTGTGCAAATTAGAGTACAACATATAGATATGGAAGCTTCTATATTTCCAGAAAATAGTTTTGTGCGGATTTTTAAAAAATCAAAAAAGACAAAAGGGATAGCATATCAGAACTATGACGAAACAGGTCTGGCTTATGACGAGGCCAGAGAGCTAATGCAAGTTTTTAATAAACTAGAAATTGATATATCAAAAGATTGCATAGATGTTTTTGATCGATTTTTAAATAATATGATTTCAGCTATAGAACCTACAGAAATAGAAAATGAGCCTGTATATCAAACAATAATTGCAGAGTTTGTTTCAGATCAAGAAGGAGGAGTAAAAGATGGAATTAGATTTTTTGATACTCAAAAAGATAGCTATTATCAAATATTTAAAAATAGTAAAATTCTAAAAGAAGAAAAGGTTACGTTAGAGAATTTTCAGACAATATTTTCTGCCTATAGGCAAGAAAAATACAATTCAGAAGATTAAAGATAACATAGTAAACAATATTTTATCTAATGATAATGTAATTTGATAAAAATAACTTATATTTGCGTATAAATAACGCAAAATAAATTAATATGAATCCACTACTATTAACAGACGGTTATAAATTAGGACACAAAGAGCAATATCCAAATAATACCACTCTTGTATATTCTAATTGGACACCCAGAAAAAGCAGAATAGAAGGGGTAGATAGTGTAGTTTTTTTTGGACTACAATACTTAGTTAAAGAATATTTGATTAAACAGTTTAATCAAGAGTTTTTTAAGCAACCTAAAAATGAAGTTGTAGCAGAGTATAAAAAATATGTAGATCATTATTTAGGTGTCGATTACAATGCTTCGCATATAGAAGATTTACACGATTTAGGATATTTACCTATCGAAATTAAAGCTATTCCAGAAGGAACAGAGGTACCTATTAGAGTTCCTATGTTTACTTTGGTAAATACAAAACCAGAGTTTTTTTGGTTAACCAACTACCTAGAAACCCTATTGTCTAATATAATTTGGCAGCCATGTACCTCTGCAACTATAGCCAAGCAGTATAAAAAAATATTAACCAAATATGCTTCAGAAACAGATATCGATAATATAGGATTTGTTACTTGGCAAGGTCATGATTTCTCTATGAGAGGAATGTCTGGTACCGAGTCTTCTATTTTAAGTGGTATGGGACATGCACTTTCTTTTTCTGGCAGTGACACACTCCCAGTAGCTAAAGCATTCGAAAATTTTTATAAAACAGATGTAACCAAAGAGCTTGTTATTGGTAGTGTTAATGCCACAGAGCATAGTGTAATGTGTGCTGGTAGCAAAGACGATGAGATTGGCACGTTTAAAAGATTGTTAAACACCTATCCTACAGGAATTCTGTCGGTAGTATCCGATACCTGGGATTTATGGAAAGTACTAACCGAATATCTTCCTAAACTAAAAGAAGAAATCCTAAGTCGTGACGGTAAATTAGTAATTCGCCCGGATTCTGGAGATCCTGTAGATATTATTTGTGGATGCAAACACGATAATCCCATCGTTGCAAAAGGAGTTATAGAACTACTTTGGGAGGAGTTTGGAGGAACCATCAATAAACAAGGCTATAAAGTTTTAAGTCCTAAAATAGGGGCGATCTATGGCGATAGTATCACTATAGAAAGAGCAACACAAATATGCGAACGCCTTAAAGAAAAAGGATTTGCATCTACCAACGTAGTTTTAGGAATAGGAAGTTTTACCTACCAATACAATACCAGAGATACATTTGGATTTGCAATGAAAGCAACCTATGTTAAAGTGGATGGAGTAGGTAGAGAAATCTTTAAAGATCCTATTACGGATGACGGAACTAAGAAATCTGCTAAAGGATTAATTCAATTATATCAAGATAATGGGCAAATCACTTTAAAAGACCAAGTAACAGAAAAAGAAGAGAAAGAAGGTCTTTTAAAAACCATATTTATAGATGGTAAATTGGTTATAGAAGATAGTCTGTCTAAGATTAGAGAACGATTAGAAGCATAAAAATCACTCAATATTTAGAAATTTTTTATCAAGGCATAAATCAAAAAGATTTATGCCTTGATTTGTTAATTCTTCAAAGAATTGTAACCTGAACAAAACGTAAGAAAATTACCTTAATAACGTGAGTTTGACGTAAGGACTTAGTTTTAAAAAGCCGTCAAATTGAGTGATTTTTCATAGTGAAACGGAGAAAAATTGTATCGAAATTAGGCTTTTGCTTAAAAATTTACTTGTCTTCGATACAATTTTCTATCAAAAATCACTCTGACTGACGTAAATTTTCTTACACCGAACTCACGTTAATAGCAGTCTTTTTTTAGTTTATTGTTGTGTTAAACTGTATTTTTTGATTAAAAACAATGCATAAATCAAACATGGCAGTACCAATAAAATTGTCAATATACTATTTACAAGAGATGTTGGCTCGCTTATTATATTTTTAACAGGCTGACCTGCAGAATCCAGTTTTGCTACAAAGTCGATAATAGTGTGGATAATTATTAGAGGATAAATTCTTTTAGTCAGCACTAATAAAACTCCAAACATTACTCCTATAAAAGTAGCAAAGAAAACTTGTGATATTTCACCATATAAACCTTTATCAAATTTAAACAGATGTAACAGTCCAAAAAATATAGAAGAAGTAAAAATAGCCAATACTGTATTTTTTTTAGAGGTACCAAAATGTTTTATTACATACGACTGTATAAACCCTCTAATACTCAATTCTTCTGCAAAACCTACAGATATACAGTATACCATAAGTAAAGGAAGGTACTTGGTATTAATTTCATCTAAGAATAGTGCATTTAATACAACCAGATAGACTAACGGAAATAGTAAAAGAGATACTTTTCTTAATTTAGAACCTTTCATTCCTGCAATTTGTAATATCCTATTTTTCTTAATAAAAATATAAGATACAATAATCAGTACCAAATTTATTGCTATGCCAAGATAAGTATACGTAGCATACGATTCAATTCTATTTTCTATCCATTTATGAGAAAAGTATTCTCTTACAATTATTAGGGTTATTAGTATTCCTATAAAGATTAATAGCTGATTCCAAAAATTTCGTTTATCCATTGTTTTATTCCTTAAAATTGAATACAAATGAACACGAAAAAAGTATCATATACGCTCCAATGCTTCCATTGGAACTAATTTTAGTGTTTTCTAGTAGTAAAAAATTATATACTTAAAAAACATCTATATTCGTTGTTTTTTGTCATCCCGTTGAATAACGGGACTAAAATCCATTTAAGTATAGTGTTATCAATGAGTGGATTCCGTTTTTCAACGGAATGACAAATCAACTTATCTCCATATCACGTAAAGTTTTGTCATGCATAAAGGTTTTTTGTAATAATAAAGCCATCATATCCTGCTCCATAAATTCTGTTTTTTAATATTATTATATCTTGCATAAAATTATCTGATGTAAGTATTTCTTCCGTTTTATATACTTGCTTATCTATAGATATTACCATATTATCTTCACCACAAGTTAGTATGTTTCCTTTATGATGTATAATAGATCTAATTATATCCTTATGTACTTTTATTTTATACTTGTTTTTAGTTTCCAAAGAAAACTGAATTAGTGTTCCATCCTTTGCTCCTATATAGATTATATTATTCATTATGGTACTTAAACAAAATAAAGGTTGACTATGTGTATACATACATTTTGTAATTCCTAACTGTATATTTGTTACATTCACAGTGTTATCTTCACTACAAGTAATAATGGTATTATCATTTGTGATAGATAAACCCCATATCCAACCCTTATGAATTTGCATCATTTTTAATATTTTTAAATCTGAATTTAGCACATATAAATTCCCACTTGTTCCAACCGCGATAATATTATTATTTGTGTCTATTTGTATATTTAAGATCATTTCGTCAAGAGTGATAGTTGCTATAATTTTGCCTGATAAATTCCATTTTTTTATAGTAAAATCTCTTGAACAGGATATAAATTCTGATTCGTTAAAACGAACTATTTTTAATACGGATTTAGAATGAATACCAATGGTTTTTTGCAATTCAAGATCTGTATTCCATAATTTTATTTTAGTATCTCTTCCGCAACTTAAAAACTTGTCTTCGTTTAGTTTTAGTAAATTCCAAATATATCCATCGTGATGTGTGTTTTTACTTTTTCTTTCGATTATAATATCAGATCTAAGAATATATTTATCTCCTTTAGTAACCAAAGCTCCTTTATGCCATAACTTATGATCAAAAATAACGAGTTTTCCTTTTTTGGGCAGTATAGTTTTTACTGGGTGCTTGTCTGTTTTAGAAGTATAAAACTCGGTATTACCACCATCAAAGCATTCACTTCCATTAAGGTATAACAAAAAAGTATATTTAGATTCAGACAGATTATCAGGGTAGTAAATACCATCCTGATGTCTAGAAAATAATTGATTTTTTTGGTATTTACAAAACCTAATTCGTTCATTTATACCAGTGACCTTACCTTTTATCTCTTTTTTTAAAATGTGTATATCTTTTAATCTATCAAAAAGCATAGAAGATAATGAGGGATTATCTTCTACTAAGCGGTCATTATTTCTATAATACTTAGGATAATGTCCTATTGCAGCTTCAAAATTTTCTATTCTGGACTGCAATATTGTTTGTATTTCTTCATCAGATAAAAAATTATCAATTTCTATAACTTGTAACTTATTTATAGTGGTACTCTTATGCATAAAAACGATTTAGAGATTTCTATAAATCAAAGTTCTTAGAAATATACATTAGGAGCATTGATGTATGGTAAGATTTATTGTTTAAGCGATGATTTACGAATTCTGCTTAAGGATTCTGGAGTTACCCCTAAATAAGAGGCTATATAATGATGCGGGATTAAATTTAGTAAATTCGGATATTGCATTATAAAAATGTTATATCTCTCAGAAGCACTTTGATACTGTAATGATTCTATTCTCTCTATAGCCAGTACGTAATTAAATTCTGCCATTAATCTTCCAAAAGTATTAAAAGAGGAACTTACTTTATAAAAAGATACCCAATCGCTATATGGAATTGAAATTAACTTACCAGGTACTATACATTCAATAATTTCATTACTTGGCTGTTCTTTCAAAAGACTAACAAACGAAGCAACCAAAGGGTTTCTGGATACATAATTAAAATAACTGGTAATTTCTTTTCCTTCTTTTAATTGATACACTCTGTAAACTCCAGAAATAACAAATTTTAAAGATTTACAAACACGTCCTTGCTTGATTATTGTATCTCCTTTATCGTAAATCTCTATAGAGAGTTTAGATTGTAATTGTTCTATATCTATCTGTAAAAGATCTACCCAATTAGAAATAAAATCAATTAATTTTTGATATTCTTTATGCTCGTTCATTTTATAAATAGATTAATGCATAATTACGAATATAAAAAAATATAGGAAGCAAAATAATGTACAAAAAGGGGAGGAGAAACCTTGTGCTATATCTAGACTTATTAATAAATTGAAAATAAGTTAATTAATATGTTGTATGTCTGAAAAATGGCACTACCTTTGAATTTCAAATTATATAATAAATTTTTAATTACATTACAATGAATAAAGGAACAGTAAAATTCTTCAATGACGCTAAAGGTTTTGGATTTATCACTGAAGAAGGTGCTAACAAAGATCACTTTGTACACATTTCTGGATTAGTAGATGAAATTCGTGAAGGAGACGAGGTAGAATTTGATTTACAAGAAGGAAACAAAGGATTAAATGCAGTGAACGTAAAAGTTATCTAATACATATACTTTCAAGTTTTACAAAAAGCTCATCATTTATTGATGAGCTTTTTTTATTATACCTTTTTTATTTTAATTTATAAATCGAATAACTTCCTTTTACAAATTTATCTGCTTCACTTTTAATTTAGGAGTACAAAATCAAAAAGACCCCCATCATAATACCCAATAATGGCACTAATTTCTTTCGTTTATTTTTTTCTTTAAAGACAAGACCACCAATAACGACAGCTATTAGTATTTGACTTCGTTTTATAGCAGATAGTAGCATGATTAATGCATCTGGATCTTGCAAGGCTTTAAAATAAAAATAATCTGCAGCTTGTAATAAAATGCCAACTGCAACAATAGTCCATCTCCATTTAAACTCTTTTCGCTTTTCAGTATAAGGAAACCATGTTACCAATAAAATACCTAGTAAAATCAGTATGGTATACCAGCAAAACCAAAATTGTAAGGTTTGTGGATTCAATGTTAAGTTTTGAATCAAAAATTTATCATATAAACCGCTAGAAGCTCCTAAAAAAGTTGCTCCGATGATAGCAAATATCCATTTATTTCGCTTAAAGTTAATACCTTCTTTTTTTCCTATTTTAGAATACAGTACTACTGAGAAAATAATAAGAAAAAAACCAATCCATTGCAAAAGATTAGGTTTCTCCTGATAAATTAGAATAGCACCAATAAAGGTGAAAAAAGGGCCGGCGGAGCGTATTGGGGTAACAATAGTTATTGGTAAATGCTTTAAAGCTTGATATGCCAAAACCCAGGATGTGGTCATTATCATTGATTTTATAAAAATAAAACCATGAGTTTTCCAAGAAATACTAGTAATATGAAATCCAATTTGTCTAGTATAGTCTGGAAAATAAAGAGAACCTACAAAAAATGGAAGAAGTAGCAAAAAACCAGAACAGATTGTACCTAAAAGTACTGGAAAAACCTCATTTCCTTGTACTGCATGTTTTTTACATAAATTATGTAATCCTAAAAAAAGTGCTGCCAATAAGCCTAAATACATCCACATGGCGCGAATATAGTTTTTTAAGCGATTTTGTAATTAGAATATCAATTGATTTTTAAAAATTTCAGCAATAAATCAATACATGTTTATTTTCTTTGAATAAATAATTCGATTTTATTTAAGGATTGGTATAAAACTCTAAAATCGGTACTATTCTATTTAAATGTATAGCGCTGTTCTTCTGTTAGAGATGCTTTTAGTAATTGATTAAATGTTCTTATGGTACTAAAATCACGAGTAATTTCACCAGATACAGCAATTCCAGAAATACCTGTTTCTAATATATTAATAACATCTTTTGTAGTTATACCTCCAATGCCAATAATTGGTATTTCAGTTTTTAAAACTTTTATAATTTCTGCATAGCCATTTAAACCTAATGCAGGGGCTAAATTGTCTTTTGTTGTTGTGTATCTAAAAGGGCTTAAACTAATATAATCGACTTCTTTATCGATTAATGTCTCGCAATCCTGCAAGGTATTTGCTGTTCCTCCAATAATTTGCCAAGTGTATAGATGCTTTCTGGCTATAGTGGGGCAGGAGTCTGTTTTTCCCAAATGTACACCGTCTGCTTTAACTTCTTTTGCTATTTTATAATGATCGTTAATAATTAATCTGGTTTGAAAGTGAGATGTGATTTCTCTAGCTTCTTTCGCTAATTTTACACCTTTTTTTTGGGAAACATTTTTTAAACGTAATTGCACTAATTCTGCACCAGATGTACAAGCTTTTTGGATATTCTCCAAATGTTCTTTTGGAGAACTTCCATCAGATATATAATGCAGCTTAGGGATAATCATGTCTTATTATTTATTGATAGATTAAGCGTTTAAGTAAACTAATATTTAAAATTAATGTCTCTTTAAATATGTAATTCCTGAAGGGATTTATCAAAAACAATACATTTTTTTAGGTATAGCTTGTGAACTTGCTCTAAATGATTAATTAGATTATAAATAAATACTACTTTAAAAAGCGATTATTTTAGAGTGTTCCATAAAATAAGACTCAAAACGTTTTAATTTTGGGTTCATTTTTTCAGAATATAATACAAACTGACATTTTTTAATACTTTGAGTAATCGAAATAATAGCATTATACATTGAAGTTTGAACTAGAAAATCAGCATCGTCAATACTAAATATTTTTAATTGAGAAGTACTTACTCCATTTAACAAAAACAATTTATTCATTGTCTTAGGTGTCGAAATAAGAATATCTATACCCATAAATATTTCTGATTTTTGAACATCGATATGAAGCTCCTCATAGCTTACATATACTCGCAACGAATTATGCCTGGTATATGTTAAAAAAATATCATATAACTCCATTGCTTTTTCTTTATTTTCTGCCAGAATTACGGCCCTTGGAGCATTTCCAACTGCTTCACATTTTAACTTTTGTAAAGTAGTTAGTACCAACGTGGTCGTTTTTCCACTATCTTTTGGTGCTGTACAAAATACATTAGCACCACTTTTTATGACAGGAATACAGGTGCTTTGCAGAGGAGTAGGCGTTATTATTTCTAGGTACTCTAGTTTCTCTTGTATATCGGAATGTAATTTTTTAAAAGGCATAGAAATTAAAGAGATAACTGTTTAATTGTAATATTCATAATAATTAGGGCAAATATACTACCTAGAAATGAAATAAATGGATGTAATTACTTTTTCTATTACATTCATTTATTCCTTAATCAATAATTAAACATCACAGAAATAGACTAAAATAAATAACCCTATGCATAACATCAAAGGGCTATTCAATAATTACTTTTACAAAAACAGTATTCTATAATTTTGAAGATTGAATCGAATCAAATTTTGTTTTAGCAACTTCATATGTTTTTTTTAAGCTTTCACTTTTCTTAAAATGTACTCCGTAAGAATATGCTTTTTCAATCGATTTCATAGTTTTTTCATATAGTCCAACTTTGTAATATAATAGGTTCTCATATTCAGCAAAATATATATCGTTTCGGGCATTTGCACCATGTTTCTTTGCTCGTTCAAGATATTCTAATGCTTTTTCTTTTTCACCTTTCATTAAATACATTATAGACATAAATTCATATCCTTTGGGTAAATTTGGAATCAATTCCGTACTTTTTTTATAACACTCTAAAGCTTTGTCATACTCGTCATTATAATAATATGCCATTCCTAAAGACCAAATAGCCGCTGGGCTTTTTGGGTACATATCTACTACCTTTTGAAAATATTTTTGAGCTTTAAGGTAATCGCCCTCTACTAAAAGAGAGTACTCGGCTTGAATAATGTCTCGTTCTGATTTTAATGTTGTTGTTTTAGATAGGTTATACGCTTTAGTAACTAAATTTTTATATTCCTCTGGATCTTGTACGTAAAAGCCGCTCATTAACACACCACTAGGATAATTTGGATCTAATTCTATAATTTTTGCTGCTTTTTTTTCAAATTCTTCTTTATTGCCATAAAAATAAAAATTAGCTTCTAGATCATTAAAAAGCTGATGTACTTCTGCTACTTTTGAATCTACAGCTAATGTAAATCCATGGGTGTTTAAATTTGATGGGGCGTATTTCTTAACGAATTCATCTTCTATTTTGCGTTCTGTTTTTTGGGATTTGCAAGAAAAAGAGCTTATTACAATGCCAAGAATAATAGCATACTTAATTTTGTACATATTTATCAATTTTAATTATTTTCAGGCTAAATTAAATAAGATAAATACTCCGTTTTTTCAAAGTAGACCACCACGCGTCAAATAACTACAAAAGAAGTAAAAGTGTCTAAGAAGGATGAGTCAATAATGAATGGACCTTTGTAGCAAAGCTAGACCCAATAGGTATTTCTAAACGCCCAATTTCGATATCTCTTTGGGTATAGGCTGTAATTTTATTTACAGCCACTATATAAGAACGATGTGCACGCAGAAATAAAGGATCCGGGAGTTGCATTTCTATTTTGCCAATATTACTTTTTACCACAAATTTTTGATGAATCGTATGAATTCTAACATAGTCTTTCAAACTTTCGATATATAGAATATCATCAAATATGATCTTGATTTGTTTCTTGTTTACATTTACATAAAAAAATGTTTTAATACTTTTTGGTTCAGCAATTGTAGAAACAGGAGATGCAGTTCTCTCATAGTAGCGATCTACAGCTTTTACAAATCGATTCAGAGAAATTGGTTTTAATAAATAGTCTACGATATCCAAATCATATCCTTCTAAAGCATATTCTCTGTACGCAGTGGTAATAATTACTCTAGGAGGGTGTTTTAATGTTTTAAGAAAATCCAATCCTTTTAAGGCGGGCATTTCAATATCTAAAAAAATTAAATCTATATTCTGTTTCTTTATCACTTCAAAAGCTTCAATAGCATTATAGCAACTGGCAACAATCTCTAAGTCATTAAATGATTTTATATGATTTTTTAGCAAATCAATTGCTGGGGATTCGTCATCAACAAGTAGACATCGTACCATATCAATCTATTTTTAAAATTAATTTCAAGTAAAAAAAGGTTTCCGACTCACTGGTTTCAAGCTTGTGTTTTTTTGGGTAAATTAAATCTAATTGCCGTTTTATATTAGCAAGACCTATTCCGTTTTGATTCGTATCCCTTTCACTATATGTCATATTCGCTTTTGTGTTCCAAATTGTAAAATTTATATTCAAATCTACTTGTTCTAAAGTAATTTTAATTTCTGGTTTAGTAATACTTCTACTAGCACCATGTTTAAAAGCATTTTCAACAATAGACAAAAGTATGAGTGGTGTTATTTTTTGTTGTTCATTGTAGATTTTTTTTTTAAAACTAACTTCCAATCTTTCTCCATATTTAATTTGTTCTAATGCTATATAATTTTCTATGGTATGAATTTCTTCATTTATAGCAACGGATATAAGTTGACTCTTATATAAAATATAATCCAAAATTTCTGAAAGTTGTAGTACCATATCTGGAGCTTTGGGAGATTTTGTAATTACGTAGGAGTACAAATTATTTAAGGTATTGAATAAAAAGTGAGGATTTAACTGTGCTTTCAAATATTTAAGTTCCGTAGCTATTTTTTCTTTTTCCAGTTGATATATCTTTTGTTTTTCAATCTCTTGTGCTTTATTTGTTTTGTAGAAATACATAATCATTGCAGGAAAATGAAAGGATAGCATATGAAAAGGAAAGTCTATAAAGCTAATCAATGGATAAGGACCATCTGCACAATATTTATCAAGATGATAGTAACCAATAACACGAAATAACAAGGTTAATACAGCAACTACAAAAATCAGAGATAAACCAAAAGCAAGATATTTTTTTTGTTTTAAATATTTTGGTACTTGCAAATAATTAAAAATATATGCAGCTATAATTAATAATGGGAGTTTTAATAAAGTCGTTTCTACAGATTGTCCGAACAATTCAAAGGAGGTGGAAGAAAAGATATAAAAAAGAAAAATCCCTATCCAAAATAGGATATGTTGAAGCGTTCTTTTTCTATTAAAACTCATAAAACATTTTGTTTACATGATCTACAAATAAAATAATTAGTTTACACTAGTTTGTTGATTTTATAAATGTACTGGAATAACATTTATGCTATTCAAAAACCAGCCGATTAAGAGGTAAAGGTAGATAGACATGCATTAACCGTATACAAAATAAAAAAAGTGAACATCCCTACTAAGGTAGTATTTAAATATTCTTTTGCTTTTTCTGTTGATCCATAAAGAGTATAGATAGAATTAAACTCCACAATATAGGTTAAAATCAAATATTACAATTCAAAAACATTTAACGACGATTCAAGGTAATGTGATTTCGTATTGTCTGTAATAATTACATATTTGGCCATATACTAGTCAAATTATAACTTTTAATACTAACAAAAATATGACTCCAACAGAAGTTTTTTCAATAGCAAGTATGATTGCCGTGCCTATGTGGATTTTAATGATCTTTCTACCTACATGGAAAGTGACCCAATTCTTAATTGATTTTAAAGTAATTCCATTAGTATTATCGATAATATATGTGATTTATATTTTTCAAGCAATACAAATAGGTGGAATGATGGATTTTGGAAGCCTTGCATCTGTTATGGCATTGTTTACAGAAGAAAATGCAGTTCTCGCTGGTTGGGTGCATTATCTCGCCTTTGATCTTATTGTAGGTATGTGGATACTAGATCAAAATAAAAAATTTGGGATCCATCAATTGATAATAGCACCTTGTCTTTTTGCTACATTTATGTTCGGACCACTAGGGTTCTTGCTTTTTACCAGTATTAAGACTCTCAAAAAATAATAATTATGATATCTTTAAAACAAGTATTTAGTACCGTCAGAAATCAAAGTCCTATATTTTATGGGATTGTTATAATCCATTTCATTTTTGCTATTGTATCCATAGCAGGCCTATTTATAGATCACAGAACAGTGATGGGGGTAAATGTTTGGATTAAACCTCTAAAATTTTCAATTTCGATAGCAATTTATCTGATAACGGTTGGTTATCTGATAACGCTTTACCCGTATTCTAAAAGAAAGAAAAATAGTATTAATAACATTACTTCTTTTACACTACTTATAGAAATGGGAATTATTTTTTATCAAGCCTCTAGAGGTGTTCCATCTCATTTTAATGAATCTACGGTATTAGATGCGCTACTGTTTGCAGCAATGGGGATTATGATCGCTATAAATGTTTTAATTATGGTATTGTTTATCTTCGACACGATTCGGTTAAAATTAAAGACAGCTAAATCTATTCAATTGGCAATATTGCTAGGTTGGGTAATTATAGTTGTAGGAAGTTGGATAGGTGGACAAATGGTCAGTCAAATGTCTCACAATGTTGGAGTAGCTGATGGCGGAACCGGATTACCATTGGTTAACTGGAGTACTATTGGGGGAGATTTGAGGATAGCACATTTCTTTGGGTTGCACGGTATACAAATAATTCCGTTATTCGCATTATGGGTATCCAAAAAATGGAAAATAACTCATACAAATCAGAGTATTACTGTTACTGTTTTCGGGCTGTTGTATGCTTCATGGATTGGATTTGTATTCTACCAAGCTAAGCAAGGTATTCCATTAATAAGCTTATAAATGATGACATTATTCAACAAAAAAAAGCGCATACAATATTTAGGATTTAATGATGTTTGGTTTAGTTTTTCTGGTATTCTAATCATCAGTTTAATAACAAATTATCTTTTTAATGATCCTTTTGAAAGGCAATCCTTACTTCTAGTTATTTTGGGATGGAGCGCATCCTTATTTTTTACCATTTGTGATTGGTTCATTATCAGGGGTGTTTTGATTTTTTTACGAAAAAAACACCCTCATTTTCGTGATGATAAAAAACGAGTTATAATCTTATTTATAACTATCATTGGTGTCATAACTTTTGTGGATTTTATTGGAGGAATATTACTAACAAGTATTTTTAATTTTTTTGGTATGAATTCCAATCACGATGTAAAATTAAAGATTCTTTTACCTATTATGCTGATTACTATTATGTCAATGGCAATATACGAAGCGGTTTATTATTACATAAGACTTAAAAAATCAATAAGAGAAGAAGAACAGACAAAACAAGTTATGATACAAGCGCAGTTAGATACCTTAAGAAATCAAGCACAACCACATTTTTTGTTTAATAGTCTTAATACTTTACGAGATATTATTGACCACGACACTAAGGAAGATGCTAAAGATTTTGTAGATAATTTATCTGGTGTATATCGTTTTATTATTGAGTCTGGTAATTCAAATTTAATTTCTTTAGAAAAAGAATTAAAATTTGCTAAAGCATATATTCATATTCAATCTGAAAGATTTGGAGATAACTTAAAAATAAATTGGAATATTACAGAGAATAAATTAGAAGCTATGATAGTACCTATGAGTTTACAACTCTTGTTAGAAAATGCTATAAAACACAATATAGTTTCTAAAGCCAAACCTTTGATTATTACTGTAGCTATTAAAGCCGATGCCTTAGTAGTAAGTAATAAAATACAAGTAAAATCAACCCAAACACCATCTACAAAAATTGGATTAAAAAATATTAAAAAAAGGTATCAACTTATATCAAGTAAAACACCTATTATCAATAATGATGGGGAGTATTTTACAGTTTCGCTACCATTATTAAAATTATCTGATCAAAAGAAAAACTATGCAAATACTAATCATTGAAGATGAACCACGAGCAGCAAGTCAGTTACAAAATTTATTAAATAAAAGTACTCTTGATTTTCAATTATTGGATATTATTGATACCGTTGAAGAAGCGGTGATATGGTTTAAAAAAAATACTACTCCTGAGCTAGTATTTATGGATATTCAACTGGCTGATGGATTGAGTTTTGAGATATTTCAAAAAGTAGAAGTTACTGCACCCATTATTTTCACTACAGCCTTTGACCAATATGCCATTCAAGCATTTAAAGTAAATAGTATTGACTATTTACTAAAACCTATCCAACAAGAAGACTTAGATATAGCGTTACATAAATTTGCGAAATCTAAAAGTCTATCTAATCCTATAGAACCGAATATTTTAAAAGAACTCCTTAGTAGCATTCAAGCTCCACAAAAACGTTCAGGAATATTGGTAAAAGAGGGGAGTGGCTTTGTACAAATAAGAGTATCAGAGCTTTTGTATATGTATTCGCAGGATAGTATTACTTTTGGTGTTACTCATAACAAAAGATATATTATAGATGAAACTATGGATCAATTATTTGAATCCTTAGATAATACTAAATTTTATAGAATTAATAGAGGACAGGTTATTTCCAAAATTTCAATTCAGAAAATAGAACCCTATTTTAACCATCGCGTAAAGTTATCTGTTTCAAATCCAAGAGATCAGGAGTTTATTGTAAGCAGACAAAAAACAAGTGATTTTAAAGATTGGATGAACAAATAATGTTGCTTTGACATTTCAAATATCAAATACGATACTTCAACAAAAAGGACTATTCTTACATTCATAATAAGACAATATTTGTGATATAATTATTAACTATAAAAATTATATCATGAAATTACAACTCACAATAACAATTCTTTTCTTGACTACCATAACACTTTGTGCACAGTCAACTAAAACTACAAACGCCTACAAAGAAATCGTAGATAAAACAGATACTATCTATAAAAATCTAATTGAAGTTAGGAGAGATTTACATATGCATCCAGAGGTATCTAAGCAAGAGAAAAGAACTTCTAAAATTGTTGCCGAATATTTAAAGGATTTAGGTTTGGAAGTAAAAACCAATATAGGTGGAAATGGTGTAGTCGGAATTCTAGAAGGCAGCAAAAAAGGAAGAAAAATAGCTTGGAGAGCAGATATGGATGCCATAAAAACAGACGAAGCAGATGTAGTAGATTTTGAGTCTAAAAATAAAGGAGTACGGCATATTTGTGGTCATGATGTGCATACAACTATAGGTTTAGGAATAGCTAATGTGCTATCACAACAAAAAGAAAACCTACAAGGTACTGTTTATTTTATTTTTCAGCCTGCCGAAGAAACCTTTACAGGTGCAAAAGATATGATTGAAGATGGTCTTTTCGAGGTTATTGAACCAGATGAAATTTATGGATTACACATTGGTCCTGGGCCATCAGGAGAGATTAATATTAAGGCTAATGAGTTATTTGCTTATCAAAAATCACTTACGATAAAATTCAAGCCTAGTGCCGATGAAAAAGAGTTAGAAAACTTTATGAATACTGTTTTAAAAAGTTTTAGACGTAGCATTAAATTTAGTGGCTCACCCTGGGATATCATAAACAAGATCTCAGATTCTACAATAGGGTTAACAAACAAAGAAACTATTTTTAGAGATTACTTCATTTTACAAGGGGCAAAGCTTAATACAGATAAAGGTGTTACTTTTTACAACGCTAGTTTTCTTGAAACTGATGCTAAAAAAGTGAATAGTATCCCTCTTGAAATAAAAAAACAAATCCTTAGGTCTAAATTTAAAGATGCTTTTATTTCCATTGAATATTCAAAAGACTATTCAGGAACTCCTGTAAATGATCCTAAACTTACAAAAATTGCTGCAACAACACTACGCAATACATATACGAAGGAAATGGTGAAGCAATTATATGGGCAAATACCCTTTTTTGGCGAAGATTTTATATTCTTTCAACAAAAAGTACCAGGAGTGTTCTTTCTTTTAGGCGGATCTAATACTGAGAAAGGTATAAATTCTATGCCCCATACCCCAAATTTTGCTGTAGACGAAACTGCCATAAAATATGGCGTACAATCATTTGCCACTTTAATTTTAGAAAGAACGAACAATAAATAAACTCTTTTAATTCATCAATCAATATATAATCAAAACTCCTGAAATGCATTCCTATTAAAAAAATAATATTATGAAAAAAACACTAATTATCCTCAGCCTGTTTCTATTTGCTCAACTATGGTCTCAAGAGAGGTTAACCAAAGCACAATGGCAAGAAGATCTTCGTTTTATTCAAAACACCATACATAAAGATTATTCACATCTTTTTGTAAAAACAACTAAGGAGATTTTTGATACCGAAGTAGAAACCCTATACAGTGTTATTCCTAATTTGCAAGAACACGAAATTATCGTTGGGATTTCACGACTTGTGTCTTTATTCAAATACGGGCATACTTATATTAGTTTTCATCAAAAGCCTTTTGAATTTTCGCAGTTTCCTTTTAATTTATATGAATTTAATAATGAAATTTATATTCAGGGAACGCACAAGAATTACCCGAGTGCTCTTGGAGCAAAAGTCATAGCGGTAGAAGGAAAACCAATTTCAGCGATTCTAAAAGCAATTGAACCGACAGTAGAAGCAGAGAATTCACAATATTTTAAAGCCTACGGAATTAATAATATACGATATCCTGAAGTTTTACATGCCCAAAAAATCACAAAAACCCTTCAAAATAAGATAACACTTACATTAGAAAAAAACGGAAAAGTATTTATAAAATCCTTTACTGCATTAGCTAAAGGAGAGACAGTGCCCACACACCGTGGTTATGTGCATCAAGATGAAAATTGGTTGGATGCAAGAGATCAATCAACAACACCTTTATATTTACGACACTTAGACAAAGTTTACTTCTCTGAATACTTAGCCAAAGAAAAGGCGATGTATGTTAGACATAGCAGAATAGCAGATGAGTCTGAAGAGAGTACCAAAGGTTTTTATGCCCGTGTTTTTAAGGAAATAGAAACTAACGATGCTGAGAAATTAATTATTGATTTGCGTTTAAATGGAGGTGGAAATAACTATTTAAATAAAGATGTAATAAAAAGCATTATTAAAGCTGAAAAGATAAATAAAATAGGAAAGTTATTTGTTATTATAGGAAAACGAACCTTTTCTGCTTGTCAAAACCTCGTTAATGAAATAGATAATTATACCAATGTCATTTTTGTGGGAGAGCCCACCGCAGAAAACATCAATTTTTGGGGAGATAGCCGCCCTGTAACACTACCAAACAGTGCTATTAATATTTCTTTATCCTATTTGTGGTGGCAAGATAAACCAGCTTTAGAAAATGCAGATTGGATAGCCCCTAGTATTCCGGTTACTATGAGTTTTGATGCGTATGCTAATAATCAAGATCCTGTATTAGAAGCTGCACTAACTTTTAATGTACCCGATTTTAAACCGAAGCCAATGGATTATGTCGTGAGCTTATATTTATCTGGACAAACACAAAAATTGGCTGAAGAACTTCCTAAAATGATTCAAGACCCACTGTATGCGTTTTATGATTTTGAGACAGGCTTAATTAAATTAGGAAACATGTTATTACAAAGTGGTCGTGTACCACAAATTCAGGCTTCTATTCAAGTGTTTTCTATGATTTTAGAGTTATTTCCAAATTCGGCAAATGCTTATAAATATCTAGGAAAATCGTATGTTGCAATGGGAGAAACTCAAAAAGCAAATGAAGCTCTCAAAAAGGCTATTTCTTTAGACTCTGATGGAGAAATAGGCAAAAAAGCTAAAGAAATACTTGAAAACATAAACAAATGATTATAAAATATTAATTAGAGTTCTAAATCGAACAAGTGTACAGAAGTTATGTTTTGTGCATTTGTTTCATTGGGATATTTTACACGAGTTTTTATAATTGATCACTGGTTTATATTTTATATATTTGATTTCGTGAATCTCCTAAAGTCGATTTGTCTGACGATATAGACCTAAAGGCGCTATATCTATATCTATGTAAAATAGAACAGAAAAAGTTGTATTGGTCGTTTTGCTTTGCCAGCACGCCATCTCGCCAACAATATCGAAAGTCCACTGGACTTTCTGGATATTGTCACGTGTACTATAATGTACTTGCGTGAAGTTTATCCTGAGCTTGCCGAAGTGGCACTTTGCTTTGGAACGGCCGAATGAGGAAGGTCTAGTAGACCTTTTGAAGTAGGAGCGAGGTGGTGCGATGGCGTTTATTACTTCTACAGCTCATTTTAAAAGTTTTATAACGAAATGTTATTTTTAAAAAGGTGATGGAACATTTTTTATACGAGCCGACGTGGTTCCTGAGCTTGCCGAAGGGATAGGAGAAGTGTGAATGTGAATGTGTATGTGTATGGAATGAGAATAGTTACTAAATACATGAAATTAGATCTTTATTTTTTTGTAATATTCAATCAAATACTTTAAATTGAACCAATAGTATGATTATTTAAACACATAATGATGGCTACAATTAGAAAAACAATCACATTTACGGAGAAACAAGATAAATGGATAAAGTCTCAGATTAAAGCAGGAGAGTTTACAAATGATAGCGAATATCTTCGTGATTTAGTAAGACGAGACCAATCTAACAAGTTGAAATTTTCTGCACTTAAAGCTGCTATAACAGAAGGTATGGATAGTGGTATTAGTGATAAATCTGTTCCAGATATTATGAAGGAGGTCGAAGAACGCATGAAAGCAGATGGGCGTTTATAAAGTTTCTGGAAAGGCAGAAAGTGATCTTACTAAATTATATGAATACGGAATTGAAACATTTGGGTTAAAACAAGCACAAGCATATTTAATGGGAATGCACGATATGTTTCAAATTCTATCAGACAATGTAAATCTTGGGCGTGATGCATCAGAATTTATTTTATCATTAAAACGATTTTCTTATAAATCTCACTCTATTTTTTATTTGGCTACAGATATAGGCATTTTGATTGTTCGTGTATTAAACCAAAGTATGGATTATGAGAAGAATTTATAGCCTATAATGCACATTTTTGATACAATAAAACAATAATTTTTAAAGTTTAGGCAATTTTATACAAGTTTATATAATTGATCCTGTGAATCAATTATATAAAGCTGCGAGAAGATGCGGCTGGGCAATTATGACTACTATTTTTGTATTATAATGTACTTGCGTGAAGTTTATGCTTAGCGTGCCGAAGGGTCACTTTGCTTTGGTAAAAAGCTTTTACGGGCAATATCTTTTTTTGATTTTTTTTTCTCAAATATTTCTTTTAAAATGTAATGGAACACTTATTATACGAGCCGACGTGTTCTCTGAGTTTGTCGAATGGGATTACAATCTCACTTTTTTTAACTAAATACAGAATTCTGTACTCTATAACTGTTGAAAATATTTAAATTTACATAATCACATGTAACAGAAATAAATATATTCTTGTTGGTATTTTAATAAATTAATAATTTATCAAATCTATTTTTTATCTCATGAAACACACACTTTATTTACTTCTCTTTTCAATTCTTTTTATTTCATGTTCATCTGATGATGAGCAAGTGCAACAAGAAGAAAATACCCCTTTAAAAATAGAAGGTAGGCAAGCATTTAGTATTGATTTTAAAGAAGTAACCGTACAGAATTCATCTAATAAAACTGTTAATGCTCTTGTTCCAGCTTACGTATTAATTAGTATTAATGATAAAAATGGAGAAATAATACTTACCAGAGAAAAAATCGCAATTAATATAGTAAATGATAAATATGTTACAGAAGAAATTTCATTAGAAGTAGATACCTATAGTTTAACAGAGTTTATTGTAGTTGACACAGATAATGTGGTTGTTTCATTAGCTCCGAAGGTAAATTCTGTCTTATCCCAATTTATTGAAAATACACTACCATTTAATTTTACTGTTGAGACAGATAAATCTAGTGTTGTATCAATAGAAAATATGGATGCTAAGGGATATACATCATTTGATTTCGGTTATGATGAATTAAGTTTAATAATACCAGAATCTACGGATTTCTTTAGTTTCACTATAGATGAATCTATGGCGATTACACCCAAAACCATTGTTATAAAATCGATTACAGCGTCAAATTATATTGTTGATTGGGGGGATGGTAATATTGAAGAATATTTATCCACCACAAGTGATAATTTTGAAGAAAAAGAATTAACGCATACATATGCCTTGAAGAATATTTATAATGTAACTATAAGTGGGGCTTTAGCAGTTATTGAAGAGTTTAAATTTTATAGCAATAATGAAACAGGAAGCCCACTTCAAAGCAATATCACTTCAGTAGATATTGATAAGTTAACATTATTAAAGAAATGTCACATCTATAACGGAAAGCTTTCAACTCTTAGCACCTCTAAAAATGTTGCCTTAGAAACTTTAGAATTAGGATATAACCAAATTACTAGCCTTGATGTTACTAATAATGTAGATTTGAAAACTGCTTGGTTGAGACATAACCAGCTAACTGAATTTGATGTTTCAGAAAATTTAAAATTGGAATTCTTATGGATAACTGGAAATCAAATTTCTAATCTTAATTTATCAAATAATACAGCTTTAAATAAGGTGTTGGTACGTGATAATAAATTGACCAGTTGTAATATTTCTAATAGTTTGGAATTAGAAGTAATAGATTGTAGTGACAATCTTATCACAAGCATAGATCTTTCAAATAATACGGGCTTAGTTGAGATAAATGTAGGTGCAAATAAACTTACAAGTGTTGATCTTTCAAAAAACACAAATGTTACACGTATTGATCTATATGATAATCAAATAAATAATATTGATCTTTCTTTTAATTTAAAATTGAAGAATTTATACATTAATGATAATTTATTAAATACCATAGATTTGTCAAATAATCCAGATATCGATCGCTTGATAATTGATAATAATAATTTGAATAGTTTAGATATAACTAATAACCCTAAAATTTTTAATCTTGAGATAGGAGGGAATCAGTTTGCTGGTGATAAACTAGATCAAATGATAACACTTGTTTACGATCAAGCGGTTTTAAATTCAACTATGCAGGGATACATAGACTTCCAAAATAATCCAGGATTTAATAATATAGTTCAAACCACTACTGACAAAATTAATGAATTAGAAGAAACTTATATGTGGTCATTTAATAACAACTTTCGAATAAATCGCCGAAACAATATCAACGCTACAATTTTACCTTGTGGACAAATTATAACATCAAATAGAAGCTTATTATATAAATAATCGATGTCTGATAACTATATGTTATTGAGAACGAAGTAGGCTTTAATGGCCAGTTTATCTAATTGTTAATCAGTTTTATAAAGTTGCAAGATGATGTAGCTGAACAAATAATAGTAATCTTGATTAAACAAAACGTTATAAATCGCCAACACGCCAGCTCGCTCACAAAATCAAAAATCCACTAGACTTTCTATTTTATGCTTTCTAAAATATAGCGACTGCGCCGTGATTGTTTCCAACTCCGATAGCTATCGGGATGTGCAGCCTTGATTTTTTTGTTTCTTTTTTATCAAGAAAAAAAGATAATAACAGAAAAGTAACCCAAAGCTTATGGCTTTTCCTTCGTCTATATAGCAAAGTAAAGATAATAAGATTTTTAGGTTATATTTTTATTAAATCATCATTATAACTTGTTCTTTTTAAGATAATAATACGTTGTTATTGTCCGCTTTTTTATAGATTTAAATGATTTTTAAATCCGTTTAAAAATCATTTAAATAATAGGCAAATTCTGTTCATGAATATTCTTCATACAAGTTTCGAATGTTATCCAATAGCTAAGGTTGGTGGATTGGCAGATGTAGTAGGTGCATTGCCAAAATATCAAAAAGAACTAGAGGCAAACACCAGTGTAATTACTCCTTTTTATAGCAATCTATTTGTGCAAAAGTCAAAACTGGAAACAGTATATACTAATGTAATTCACTTAGCTGAGATTGCATATACCTTTTCTATAAAAAAAATAATATCTCCGGGTTTAGGATTTGATGCATATATGGTATACATCGAAGGGTTGTTAGACAGACCAAATGTATATAACTATAACGATGATGCAGAACAATGTATCGCTTTTCAATTAGCAGTTTTGGATTGGATATCTAATATAGACACTGTTTTGGATATTATACACTGTCATGATCATCATACCGGATTAATACCCTTTATGATGTCTCATGCTTATAAATATGAAAAATTACAAAGAATACCAACCGTTTTAACCATTCATAATGCACAATACCAAGGACAAATATCTTTTGATAAGTTGAATTACATACCAGATTTCGATAAAGAAAAAGTAGGATTATTAGATTGGGATAACTGTATTAATCCATTAGCATCAGGAATTAAATGTGCCTGGCAGGTAACTGCTGTTTCTAATAGTTATATGCAAGAATTACAAGAAAAAGCTAATGGTTTAGAAAACCTTTTAAAACACGAACAGCAAAAATGTATTGGCGTTCTTAATGGTATTGATACTAAAACATGGGATCCAGAAACAGACCCAATGATTATTAAAAATTATAATAATAGTAATGTTGTAGAAGGTCGAAGAGAAAATAAAAAATGGATATGCAATCATTTTAATTTAGATATAAACAAACCACTCTTTGGTTTTATAGGAAGACTTGTTGGAGAAAAAGGAGCAGATCTTTTACCAGATATCATAAAAGAATCCTTAACTAATAATGAAGCTATTAATATACTGATTTTAGGTTCTGGAAATTTAGAGACAGAAGAACGCTTACAGTCCTTGCAAAAAGAGTTTTCTAGTAATTATAATGTGTTTATAGGATATGATGAAAAACTATCTCATATTATATATGCCGGAGTAGATTTTTTGTTAATGCCATCCCGAGTAGAACCATGTGGATTAAACCAGTTATACGCATTGCGATATGGCACAATACCAATAGTTAGAAGAACAGGAGGACTTAAAGATACTATTATTGATATAGGAGAAAATGGCTTTGGGATATGCCATAATAATGCATCTATCTGGGATGTTTGCCATGCTATACAACGAGCTTTTAGTTTATATAGGGATCAAAAAAAATATAGGGAAATACAACAACAAATAATGCAAATCGATCATTCCTGGACTCGGTCTGCACATCAATATGTAACCATATATGAAACACTAATACAATATAAATGATCAACAAAAAAGTTCTTGCCATTATTTTGGGCGGGGGTCAAGGAACCCGATTATCTCCTCTTACAGATCAACGATCCAAACCCGCAGTATCTATAGCCGGAAAATACAGATTAGTAGATATTCCTATTTCAAACTGCATTCATTGCGATATAAAAAGGATGTTTGTACTTACCCAGTTTAATTCGGCATCATTAAACCGACATATTAAAAACACCTATGTTTTTAGTACTTTTAGTGATGCTTTTGTAGATATATTAGCAGCAGAACAAACTCCCGATAATAAAACATGGTATCAAGGTACAGCAGATGCAGTTCGACAATCGATGTATCAATTATTAAACCATGAGTTCGAATATGCATTAATACTATCTGGAGATCAACTATATCAAATGGATTTTAACGAAATGTTAGATGCCCATGTTGATAAAGGAGCCGATATTTCTATAGCTACCATACCCGTTAAATCTAAAGAAGCTACTCAGTTTGGGATTTTAAAAACAGATGAACATAGTTTTATTTCTTCATTTATAGAAAAACCAAGTTTAGAAAAACTTTCAGGATGGGAGTCTGAGGTAAGTCCCGAAATGCAAAAAGAAGAGAGAAACTATCTGGCTTCTATGGGAATTTATATTTTTAATAAACAATTATTAATAGATACATTATCTAATACAGATACTATAGATTTTGGAAAAGAAATTATTCCACAGTCGATAACTAAAAACAAAGTTCTTGCATACCAATATGAAGGATATTGGACAGATATAGGTAATGTTCCTGCTTTTTTTGAAGCTAATATTAGTTTAACAGATGATGTGCCTAGATTTGACCTATTTAACAAAAATAATTCTGTTCTAACCAGACCGAGAATACTACCTCCATCAAAAATTTCAGGAACCCGATTAGATAAATCTATGATTGCAGAAGGCTGTATTATTAATGCCAAAGAAATAGAAAGATCTGTAATAGGTATTCGATCCAGAATTGGTAAAGATACCAGTATTAAAAACACGTATATGATAGGGGGTAATTCATATCAGGATATACAAGAGTTAGATAAAGATCATGAACAAGGGATCCCACCTATAGGAGTAGGGGATCGATGTTATATAAATAATACCATAATAGATAAAGATGCCCGTATAGGAAATGATGTTGTTATAAATGGAGGAAATCATTTAGAAGATACAGAACAAGATGCCTATGTAATACGAGAAGGAGTTGTCGTAATAAAAAAAGGAACTATAATCCCAAATGGATTTAAACTATAACTAAAAATATACATATGGGTATGGTAACCTCTTATAGTTTATTCTCAGAATTTGATATTCATCTTTTTAAAGCAGGTAAACATTATCGCTTGTATGAAAAAATGGGATCTCACTTAGTCACCATAAATGGAGTATCAGGAACTTATTTTGCCGTATGGGCACCATCTGCAAAATCAGTATCTGTAATAGGTGATTTTAATTATTGGGCAGAAGGTGAGCATCTTTTAAATGTGCGTTGGGATCAATCTGGTATATGGGAAGGATTTATCCCCGATATAAAAAAAGGAGATATTTATAAGTATAAAATCCTTTCTAACCATAACGATATACAGACAGAAAAAGCAGATCCCTATGCCAAACGGTGTGAACATCCACCTAAAACGGCCTCTGTGGTATGGGAAGATCAATATCAATGGACCGATACTAACTGGTTGCAAAACCGAAAAAATCATAACGCAATCGATGCCCCTTTTTCTGTATACGAAGTACACCTGGGCTCCTGGAAAAAACATATAGAAGAAAACAGATCTTTATCTTATACAGAACTGGCAGATGAATTGGTTTCATATGTTAAAAAAATGAAATTTACTCATGTAGAACTCATGCCAGTTATGGAGTACCCTTATGACCCTTCCTGGGGATACCAACTAACAGGGTATTTTGCGCCAACATCTCGTTTTGGATATCCAGATGAATTTAAGCTTTTAGTCGATAAATTTCATGCCAATAATATTGGTGTTATTTTAGATTGGGTACCTTCTCATTTTCCTGAAGATGCACATGGATTAGGTCTTTTTGATGGTACTAGTTTATATGAACATCCCGACAAAAGAAAAGGATACCACCCAGATTGGAAAAGTTTGGTTTTTAATTATGGACGAAATGAAGTAAAAAGCTTTTTGATTAGTAATGCTATTTTTTGGTTAGACCAATATCATATCGACGGTTTACGGGTAGATGCAGTTGCGTCTATGCTTTTTCTGGATTATTCGCGTAAAGAAGGCGAATGGGAACCTAATATATTTGGTGGCAGAGAAAACTTAGAAGCAATTACCTTTATGAAAGAGTTAAATGAAGAAATTTATGCAAGTTTTCCTGATGCGCAAACCATAGCAGAAGAATCTACATCTTTTCCTATGGTTTCTAAACCAACATACCTTGGTGGACTAGGTTTTGGTATGAAATGGATGATGGGGTGGATGCACGATACTCTTCAATATTTTGCAAAAGAACCAGTACACAGAAAGCATCATCAAAACGAATTAACGTTTAGTATGACGTATGCCTTTTCAGAAAATTTTATGCTCCCACTATCTCATGATGAAGTAGTACATGGCAAAAGTAGTATTATTGGTAGAATGCCAGGTGATGAATGGCAACAATTCGCAAATCTTAGATTATTATACAGTTATATGTTTACGCACCCAGGAGCTAATTTATTGTTTATGGGGGCAGAATTTGCACAAAAAGCAGAATGGGATTTTCAACATAGTTTAGATTGGCATTTGCTTCAATATGACTATCATTCGGGAATTCAAAAAATAATTATAGATTTAAATATCTTATATAAAAATAACCCAGCATTATATGAACAACAATTTACAATATCTGGTTTTGAATGGATCAATTATGACGATCATGAAAATTCTGTTATTGCTTATATAAGAAAAGGAACTAAAGAAAAAGATAACCTAATTGTAGTATGCAATTTTACTCCCGTACCAAGAACTAATTATCAAATAGGATTACCACAAAAAGGAAAACTGGTCGAAATTTTTAATAGTGATGCTAAAAAATATAATGGAAGTGGAGTTTCTAATACAGAAGAAATAAAAATCACACTTAAAAATTGGCAATATCGAAAATATGCAGCAGAAATTACAATACCACCGCTTGCAACAGTGGTTTTTAAAATAAATCAATAACATTGTGCAAGTGATTCTTTTTGGGCAAACTTTGCTAATACATGGATAAGGTTAGAAAGTGTTTGGATACACTTCGTCGATGCTTGGATAAGGTTAGAGAGTGTTTGGATACACTTCGTTGATGCTTGGATAAGGTTAGAAAGTGTTTGGATACACTTCGTCGATAGTTAAATGAGGTCAGAAGGTATCCAGATGCATTTTGTCAATGCTTGGATAAGGTTGGAAAATTTTAAGACCTCGAGGGTTTTGAAAACCTTCGAGGTCTTAAAGCTAATGTTATGTTATTAAATATCAAACGTTTTCGTAGGTTTTTCTTGATAAATACTAATACAAATTGTTTTGAAATCAATTTAGATATTGTTCTTTTATATACCCAAACCTAACTAAAAAAGAAGAGAATTATATGATTGTAAATACAGAATTAGAACAAAAAGGGAATTTGTTTCCTGGCAAAATAATTTCCTTTTCACAAAATGTAGATAAACTAAACTTTACTACAGACAATGGAGTGATTTTACAGCTTACTATTTTAAGAGGAAGCGTTATTCGTTTTAGGTATGCAACAGATGCTAATTTTGAAAAAGACTTTTCTTACGCTATTAGCGAAACTGGAGCCAGAGGATATAGTATATTAGAAGTAGAAGAAAAGGAAAATGCTTATGTTATTACTACCTCCAAAATTAGTATTCATATTTCCAAAGTCAATATTCATGTAATTATCTATGATATAGATAATAATGTTATCTGCAAAGACGATTGGGGCTTTCATTGGGAGCAAAGTTATGAGTATGGTGGGAATATTGTTAAAATGAGTAAATCTGCACCACAAGGAGAGTGTTATTATGGTCTTGGCGACAAACCTATGCACCTTAACCTAAAAGGAAAGCGAATAGAAAACTGGGCAACAGATCAATATGCTTTTGGTAAAGATCAAGATCCTTTATATAAGAGTGTACCTTTTTATATTGGTATGCATGAAGAAAGAGCTTATGGAATATTTTTTGACAACACATTCAAAACTTTTTTTGATTTTTGTCACGAACGACGTAATGTAACCAGTTTTTGGGCTCAAGGAGGAGAAATGAATTATTATTTCTTTTATGGTCCCAATATGCAAGAAGTAATTACCCGATATACCGACCTTACAGGTAAACCAGAGCTACCACCTTTATGGGCATTAGGGTATCATCAATGTAAATGGAGCTATTATCCAGAAAGTAAAGTAAAAGAAATAACTAATAAATTTAGAGAACTTCAAATCCCATGTGATGCCATTTATTTAGACATTGATTATATGGATGGTTTTAGATGTTTTACATGGAATAAAGAATATTTTCCAGATCCCAAAAAAATGGTTTCTGAACTATTAGATAAAGGTTTTAAAACTATAGTAATTATAGACCCGGGTATTAAAATCGACGATGATTACTTTGTTTATAAAGAAGCTTTAAAGAAAGATTATTTTTGTAAAAGAGCAGATGGTCCTTATATGCGAGGAAAAGTATGGCCGGGGGAATGCTTTTTTCCGGATTTTACAAATCCAAAAGTTAGAGAATGGTGGGCTGGGTTATTTAAAGAAATCATTGGAGAGATAGGGGTAAAAGGAGTCTGGAACGACATGAACGAGCCTGCGGTAATGGAAGTACCAGGCAAAACATTTCCTAACGATGTACGACATAATTATGATGGCAACCATTGTAGTCACAGAAAAGCACATAATATTTATGGTACTCAAATGGCAAGAGCAACGTATGAAGGAGTAAAACGGTTTGCATATCCAAAACGACCTTTTATTATTACCAGATCTGCGTATTCTGGAGCGCAAAGATATACCTCTTCATGGACTGGCGATAACGTAGCTACCTGGGAGCATCTCTGGATAGCTAATATTCAGGCACAGCGTATGAGCATGAGCGGCATGTCTTTTACTGGTAGTGATATTGGCGGCTTTGCAGAACACCCGACAGGCGAGTTGTATGCCAGATGGATTCAACTGGGAGTATTTCACCCTTTTTGTCGTACACATTCCTCTGGAGATCATGGCAATCAAGAACCCTGGACATTTGGCGAAGAAATTGTAGATGTGACCAGAAAGTATGTAGAATTACGATATCAATTATTACCATACTTGTATACTATGTTTTGGGAATATGCAGAATTTGGGATTCCTATGCTAAAATCTTTAGTGCTATTTGATCAAAAAGACCCACAAACACATTACAGAACAGATGAATTTGTTTTTGGAAATCAAATTTTAGTATGCCCTATACAAGAACCTAATGCTAAAGGTAGAAGAATGTATATCCCCAGAGGAAATTGGTATAATTACTGGACTGGAAACTATGTAAAAGGAGGAATGGAGCAGTGGGTAGATGCAGATTTAGATACTATTCCGTTATTTATAAAAGAAGGAGCCATCATCCCTAAATATCCAATACAACAATATGTAGGAGAAAAGAAAATAGAAGAATTAAAACTAGAAGCATATTATTGCTTAGGAAATAAAGAAGTATCTAAAGTTTATGAAGATGCACAAGATGGTTATGATTATGCTAAAGGAAGATTTAGTATAAGAAGTTTTTCATTTACAGGAAAAGAAAATGAGGTAATTATACAACAACATAAAGATGGTAGTTATATTACTGAATATGAAACAATGCAGATAAAACTAATAGGACTTCCATTTAAAATTCATGAAATAGAAATCGACAACGTTGTTGTTTCCTTAGAAAGTGTACATTTTGATATCGAAAATAATATCATAGTAGTTCCAAAAGCTTTTACAGAATTACATATTGTATCTGCATAGATGTATTTTATCGATCATTAAAGTAATATATAGATATTTAAAAAGAAATATTATAGATTGTTATAAAAGGTAATCGGTAATTTTTGTAATTTTATCGGAATGAATTTTTACAAGAAAGTATACTATATGAACACAAGAAAATTTATAGTTATAACAGGAACAATAATGCTATTTATGTCTTGCGCTACCAATCCTTTTACTGGTAAGCAGACTTTGGCATTAGTGCCTAATTCTCAAATATTGCCGATGGCTTTTCAGCAGTATAATCAGTTTTTAGGAGAAAATAAGGTAGTTAAAGGTACATCTGATTCTGAAATGGTTACCAGAGTTGGACAAAAGATAGCAAAAGCCTCAGAACGTTGGTTAAATGCTAATGGATATCAAGGATATCTTAAAGATTATAAATGGGAGTATAATCTTGTAGAAGATAAAACGGTAAATGCCTGGTGTATGCCTGGGGGTAAAATTGTAGTATATACAGGGATTCTACCAATTGCAAAATCAGAAACTGGTGTTGCAGCAATAATGGGGCATGAAGTTGCTCACGCATTAGCAAATCATGGTCAGCAAAGAATGAGTGCTGGTCAGATCCAGCAAGTAGCAGGAGCAGCAACAGCAATTGCAGTGAGCGGAAAAGATTCAAAAACACAACAAATAGTAGGTACCGCATTTGGCTTAGGTAGTCAATTTGGTGTAATGTTACCTTTTAGTAGAAGTCATGAAACCGAAGCAGATCGCATTGGTTTACAATTAATGGCTATTGCAGGATATAATCCAGATGAAGCTGCAGAATTGTGGAAACGAATGAAAGCAAATAGTGGAGGACAAGCACCAGCAGAATTTATGAGTACGCATCCATCAAATGATACACGTATTGCTAATCTTACTGCATGGTCTCCTGCGGCAAAGGCCGAAGCTAGAAAATTTGGAGTAACGACTTTTAAATAATTGTAAAGGTTATATATAATTTTAAAAAGATTATACTTACTTTAGAAGCTGTTCTGGGCATACTCAGAACAGCTTTTTTTTGTACTGTTTGGTTTAAAAAAATATCCAGATACTGGTGGAGTTAAATGTTTTAAATAAGAAAACTATATAAAATCTATTGTAAATGAGTAAAGTACTACCAAAAGGAAGTAAAAAATTATTGAATGCATGGGCATTTTATGATTGGGCAAATTCAGTATATAACTTAACTATTTCTTCTGCTGTATTTCCTATTTTTTGGGGAGCACTCACTATTGTTAGAAACGATGAAGGGGATATAGTTAATGATACTGTACATTTTTTAGGTTTTGACTTCAATAATGATTCTTTAATAAGCTATGTAACCGCTTTAGCATTTTTAACCGTATCTATAATTAGCCCTTTACTTTCTGGAATAGCAGATTATATAGGCAATAAAAAAAACTTCCTGAAATTTTTCTGCTATTTAGGAGCTTTATCCTGTATTGGCTTGTATTGGTTTAGCTTAGAAAATCTTTGGTTTGGATTATTATGTTACTTTCTAGCATTAATAGGTTTTTGGGCAAGTTTAGTTTTTTACAATTCTTATCTGCCTGATATTGCATTTCCAGAACAACAAGATGCAATTAGTGCAAAAGGATATTCTTTGGGATATGTAGGTAGTGTGATTCTTTTGATTATTAATCTACTTATGATTTTAAAATACGATTGGTTTGGTTTTGAAGATGAAGGAGTGCCAACTAGATTATCTTTTATAATGGTAGGAATATGGTGGATTGGTTTTAGTCAATACACCTATTATTACCTTCCGAAAGGGAATAAAAAAGATGTATTAACAAAAGCAGTTGTTTTTAATGGTTTTAAAGAACTAAAGATGATATGGAAAGCCCTTCAGAACAACATAAAACTTCGTAGATATTTAACTGCTTTTTTCGTGTATAGTATGGCGGTACAAACTATCATGCTTATCGCAACCTATTTTGGAATCGAAGAACTAGATTGGGGAGAACAAAACGCAACTACAGGATTAATTATTAGTATTCTGCTAATTCAGTTAGTAGCTGTTCTTGGAGCAATAGTAACATCCAGAGCATCTTCAAAATTCGGGAATATAAAAACACTCATTGCTATTAATTTTATCTGGATAGGCATTTGTGTATATGCATATACCATAACAACCCCATTTCAATTTTATATTACTGCGGCAGTCGTAGGATTAGTTATGGGAGGAATACAAGCCTTGTCCAGATCTACATATTCTAAATTTTTACCTAAAGATGCTGTGGACACAGCATCTTATTTTAGTTTTTATGATGTAGCAGAAAAAATTGGTATTGTAATAGGAATGTTTTCTTATGGTATTATTGCTCAAATAACAGGAAGCGTTAGATATTCAATTCTATTTTTGGTTCTCTTCTTTGTTGTTGGTCTTATCCTATTGTTCAGAGTACCAAGAAATAACGAAGTATAGTTAATTTTTCACGTATGATTTAGGATAATTATTTTTTTAATAGAGACAATTATTAAAGTATTTTCTTGTTAATATTGCACGCAATAAAAGAATATTTCTTTTATTTTAAATTGGCTAACAAATGTGCATTTTATCGAATTTATGTATTTATATTTTTAATTTATATTTATTTAATTAGAAATATAATAATCTTTGAAACGTTAACATTATTAGCTATTTTTATGAAACAAAATTTATAACCATGAAAAAACTTATTTTATTAATTGCAGTAGTACTATTGGCCTCTTGTAATACTACACAACAAACCGTTATTGCTGCTAAAAAAACATTAAAGGGGGAGTGGTCTCTGGATAAAATATCTTACGACCGCCAAGGTATTTTTGATGTTAAACTTTATAATGATGCCACTGCAGAATGTTTTACGGGTAGTGTTTGGAAATTTATTCCTAATAATAATACTGGAATGTACAACGTAAATCAAAGTAGTTGTGTTTCTACAGGAGCAAGAAATTTTAGATTTACAATTCCAAAACCAGAAGGAAATGGAGAGTACTATTTCATGTTTAAACCAATTAACGAAAAGAAAAAGAGTACCAATAATAACGCTGGATACAGAATGGCTTTACAACATTTGGATGACGCTACTATGACATGGGCAATGACCGTAAGTTTAGAAGGTAAACCATTTGTAATTACCATGAATTTTAATAAAATACAATAACTCAAATCATTAAATGATGAAGACAAATCTTAAAAATATAATAGCCGCTGTAATGGCAATTGCTGTTTTAACAAGTTGTGAGGCTGTTAAAAACTCAAACAATACACAAAGAGGAGCCGTACTTGGTACAGCTGCTGGAGCTGTATTGGGAGGAATTATAGGAAATAATGTAAAAAAGAAAAACTCTGCACTAGGAGCTGTAATTGGTGGTGTTGTTGGTGGTGTTGCCGGTGGTGTAATTGGTAAGCAAATGGATAAACAGGCTCAAAAAATTGAATCTGAAATACCAGGTGCAGAAGTAACCAGAGTTGGAGAAGGTATTGATGTAGTATTTGATGAAAATAGTGGAGTTTATTTTGCTACGAATAAATCAGATATCAACGCAAAATCAAAAACTAATCTTAATAAACTTGCAGCTATATTTAAAGAATATCCAGATACCAATATAATTGTAGAAGGACATACAGATAGTACCGGGGATGACACTTATAATATGACGTTATCTCAAAAAAGAGCAAATGCAGTTACCAATTACTTGGTTTCTCAAGGAATAAGTAAAAGCCGTCTTACGACTTATGCTCATGGAGAAACGCTTCCTAAATATGATAATGCTACTCCAGAAGGTAGAGCTAAAAACAGAAGAGTAGAACTTGGTATTGTTGCGAATGAAAAAATGAAACAAGACGCACAAAATCAAGTAAAGCAATAATTTTTTGTAATAGAATATTTATAATCCCGACTATTTTAGTCGGGATTTTTTTATGTCTAAATTTTATGTACCTTCAATACTTGAATAAACATTCACACATAACTATTATTGGAGCAGGACTGGCAGGGCTAATAAGTGCTATACATTTGGCTAAAGCGGGAATTTTTGTTTCTATTATTGAAAAAGATGCGTACCCTAAACACAAAGTATGCGGAGAGTATATATCGAATGAAGTATTACCTTATTTTGATTTTTTAGGCATAGATCTAGATTCTCTAAAACCTGTATCTATTTCAAAGTTTTGCATTAGTACTCAAAAAGGAAATAGTATAAATAGTACTATGCCATTAGGAGGTTTTGGTATTAGTAGATATACTTTAGATAATTACCTATGGGAAAAAGCAAAAAAACTAGGAGTTTTATTAATAAATGATCAAGTAATTGATGTTTCCTATCAAAAAGATATATTTACAATAACTACTTCTAATAATCACGAAATAACTAGCGATTATGTAATCGGGGCATATGGTAAACGAACACAGTTAGATAAAACTCTAAAAAGAGATTTTGCTTTTCAAAAATCCCCTTGGTTGGCAATTAAAGCGCATTACAAGGCAGATATAGAACCAGATACTGTCGCGCTACATAATTTTAAAGGTGGATATTGTGGGCTTTCCCTGGTGGAAAATAATACAGTAAATTCTTGCTATCTAGTTTCTTATGATAGTTTTAAAAAATATAAAAACATAGCTATCTTTCAAAAAGAAGTGCTATACAAAAATCCTTTTTTAAATCACTTTTTTAAAAATGCAGAACCCCTTTTTGAATCTCCAATAACTATAAGTCAAATTAATTTTGAAAAGAAAAAACCTGTTGAGAACCATGTTTTTATGATAGGAGATGCAGCAGGTTTAATTCATCCACTTTGTGGTAATGGTATGGCAATGGCAATACAAAGTGCAAAAATATTAAGCGAGTTATTAATTAATAAATATGATGGTATATCTTTATTAGATAGAACAGAGATAGAAAAACAATATAACAAAAAATGGAGAGAAACATTTCATAAAAGACTTTATGCTGGTAGAGTTTTACAAAAAATAGTATTAAATGAAAACCTACAGTATGCTTCATATCTAATAGCAAATGCTATACCTGCTATTGTGCCTAAAATTATAAAACAAACCCACGGAGAACCATTAGTATGCTTGTAAACTTTAAATATAGAAGTAAAGAACTAGAAATAATGGATAACCATGATATAGAAGAAGGGCCGTTAAAAGTAGCTTTGTCTGATATTTCTAGAGTGAATCAATGGCTTGGAGGTAATAATATCACCATTAAAGCAATACACAAATTGATTAAGAACGTGCCTGCATCAAAAGAAATTGTTATTTGGGACTTAGGATGTGGAGATGGAGAAATGTTAAGGGTCATTTCGAATTCATTTAAAAGGAAAAAAAGAAATATAAAATTGATTGGGATAGATCTCAATGAAAAAAGTTTACAAAGTGCCGAAAAATTGAGTGAATCTTATCCAGAAATATCATTTTTAAAACAAAATATTTTAGATATAGACACCTCAAAAATTTCTTGTGATATTATAATTAGCACATTAACATTGCATCATTTTGATAATGAACAGATTATAGAAATAGTACGAAAATCTGTTATACTTGCTAATAAAGCAGTTATTATAAATGATTTGCATCGTAGTGTGATTGCATATTATCTTTTTAAAATATTTAGTTTCTTTTTTATTAAAAGTTATATAGCAAAAAACGATGGATTGGTTTCCATAAAAAGAGGATTTAAAAAACAAGAACTTATACAGTATTCTAAAGAGATAGAGGTTTCACAATTTAAAATTGATTGGAAATGGGCTTTTCGCTTTAGATGGATTCTTAAAAAAGAGTAATAAAATTTAAAAAACCAATATATTGAGTGTAAAAATAGTTACTGTTACTAAGCAATTACCAAAATTTGTGAGAGATACAAAAGAGATTTTACCGTATGTCTCGACTTGGTTATCCACACAGAATGATCGTTTCAGAAGAAAAGTAATCAAGATTTTTGAAAATGCAGCTGTGGATAGACGCTACGGTATCATGAGTATTGAAGAGGTTTTTTCTGCTACTTCTTTCGAGGATAAGAATGATATTTATGTGCGAGAAATAAAAAAACTAGGGATATCTGTGGTTAAAAAAGCATTAGAAAAAGTAGATTGGGATCCAAAATCTCTGGATTATATAATTACAGTAAGTTGTACTGGTATTATGATCCCTTCTGTAGACGCATATATTATTAATGATCTTGGTCTTAAGCAAGATATTGTGCGATTGCCAGTTACCGAAATGGGATGCGTAGCAGGGGTTTCTGGTATTATTTATGCGAAGAATTTTCTACAAGCAAATCCTAGTAAGAGGGCAGCAGTAGTTGCTATAGAATCTCCTACAGCCACGTTTCAGTTAAATGATTATAGTATGACCAATATGGTAAGTGCAGCTATTTTTGGGGATGGAGCAGCATGTACACTCTTATCTTCAGAAAAAGATGCTATAGGGCCTAAGATCTTAGGGGATGAGATGTATCATTTTTATAATGCAACATCTATGATGGGATTTCAAGTAACCAATGGTGGATTACAAATGATTTTAGATCCTAAAGTACCAGAAACAATAACAGAACATTTTCCTGAGATAATCCATCCCTTTTTGAAAAAACACGGTAAAAACATCGAAGATATCGATCATCTTATTTTTCATCCCGGAGGAAAAAAAATAGTGCAAACTGTAGAAGATCTTTTTGGACATTTGGGTAAAAATATAGACGATACCAAAGCTGTTTTAAAAGAGTATGGTAATATGAGTAGTGCTACAGTACTTTATGTGTTAGAACGTTTTATGGAGCAAAACCCAAAGACGGGAGAAACTGGATTAATGTTAAGTTTTGGGCCAGGATTCACAGCACAACGAATCCTGTTGGAATGGTAAATAATTAGTATTTTTTTTTTGTATAAACAAGAAATCTTATAGATGAACAAAGATTTTAAAAACAAAAACGAATGGGCGCTTATTTTAGGAGGTAGTAGTGGTTTAGGACTAGCTACCGCTAAAAAATTAGCACAACATGGTATGAATATTATTATTGTCTACCGCAATCGTAAAAGTGAACTACCACAAATTGAAATTGATTTTAAAGAAATTAAAAATTTAGAAGTAAAGTTTTGTTCTTTTCATATAGATATGTTAAAACCAGAAAAACGAGAAGAAACAATAGAAAAAATTACTCAAATGACTGGTGAAGGGAGTATAAAAACAATAATACATAGTATAGCGAAAGGAAATCTAAAACCTATGGTTAATGCAGAACAAGTCTTAAAAAACGATGATTTTCATTTAACTATAAATGCTATGGCGGTAAGTCTGTACGACTGGGTAATATCGGTTTTTAACGCTAAATTATTTACCAAAGATGCCAGAGTTATTTCTTTTACAAGTGAAGGAAATACAAAAGCATGGAAGAATTATGCAGCAGTTTCTGCTGCAAAAGTAGCTTTAGAAGCCATTACAAGAAGTATAGCTCTAGAGTTTGCACCATACGGTGTTAAAGCTAATTGTTTACAACCAGGGGCTGTAAATACACAATCTTTACGCCTTATCCCAGGCTATGAAAAAATAATTGAGCATAGTATACATCGAAATCCATTTAATAGAATTACAACACCTCAGGACGTTGCAAATGTAGTATATCTGTTATGTAAAGATGAAGCAGCATGGATTAATGGTTGTGTCATTCCTGTAAATGGAGGAGAACATTTAAACTAAGAAATAGGTGAAATGAGTGTGAAATTATTTCTTTTTATTCTACTTTATACTATTGGTATCTCACTTACTGCACAAAAAAAGTATAATGATACCATTCCATTTAAAAATGATTTAGGTTTGATTATTATTCCGATTCAATTTAATGGACAGAAAAAAAACTTTGTGTTTGATACAGGAGCCACACATTCTATAGGGTACTCGTGGGTAGAAAGTGAATTGAAAAAAACAAAAAAAACAATTAATGTTGTTTCTTCTAGCCAATCAAAATTTAAATTAAGATATTATAAAAGTGACTCTATAAATCTTGCATCTGCACGAATAACAAAACATAAAATTCTTAAAGCCAGAGATAGTAATATATTTTCGTGCTATAATATAGATGGAATACTCGGTATGGATATCCTTTCTCATTTTAATTGGTTAATTAATTTTAAAGAAAAATATGTAGTAATGCTTCCTTCTGATTCTGTTCCTAAACAGATTAGTCAAAAAATGTACGCTCTTGATTTAGTATATGAAAATCAAAAACCTATGGTGTTTTTTACAATAAATAATACCAACATAAAATTTTTATTAGATACAGGAGCTACAACTTCTGATATTAGTGTAGGTCATGAAAAAACGATAAAAGATCTGGGTAGATATAAAAAAGAAATCTATAGCGGTTTTTTTGATTTTAATGGTATTATGAATAAAACAAAATCAATCGCTACAAAGTTTTCTGGTATTAGTTCTGGATCATTTAAAAGTAAACCTATATTAAGACTAGGAAGTAACGACAGTAAAATCGGTAACTCTTTATGGAAAGATACTACACTTTTTTTAAGTACTAAAAATAACATGTTATATTGCTCAACTACAGATATAGATGAGCTTCAAGAGAGTTATGGAAGCTCTTTTAGTTTTGAAAACAATAAAATTATAGTAATAAAAGTAATAGAAGGAAGCCTTGCTTGGCAGCAGGGGTTAAGACAAGGAACAGAGGTTTTAAAAATTAATGGAAAAGAATTTAATGATTTTTGTAGTGTTTATAAATTTCAAAATGAAATGATAAAACAAAAAAGGAATTTAGAGGTAACATTAAAAAATGGGAAGACAATTACATTATCCAGAAAATCTATTTTTTAAAAGTTTAATCCTTCATTCAGGATGTAGTTCCCCCAAATACTTGTTTTGAAATCTATATCTCGTCGGTTTTACTTCTATTTAACTTATAAAACCTGTAAAAAACAGAAAATAAAATGAAAAGTACCATATTTATATTTTTACCATTTCTTTTGTATATAACGTCTTGTAAAGAAGATAATAGTATTTCGCAGAATTTAGATAATCATTTTGATAATGAAGCAAAAGTAACTAGTGTTTCAGTTACTGGGAGCGAAAATGAATATTCTTTTAGTGTGGGTATCCAAAGCCCTGATAAAGGGTGTGATCAATATGCAAATTGGTGGGAAGTTGTTTCTGAGGATGAAAAACTAATCTACCGTAGAGTTTTGGCACATAGCCATGTAAACGAACAACCTTTTATAAGATCAGGAGGACCTGTAAAAATTAAAAAAGAACAAAAGGTACATATACGTGTACATATGAATACTGCAGGATATAGTACCAAAATATATACAGGAAGTATAGCCAACGGGTTTAAAAAAAACACTTTGGATAATACTTTTGCCAGTAATTTAGAAACTGTAGAGCCATTACCAAATGGGTGTGCTTTTTAAACCAATTATTTTGATAAAGAAAGATATTATAAAAAAGTTACCCTATACCAAACCTTTTTTATTTGTAGATGAAATAATAGAGGTAGATGATGATCATATTATAGGGAATTATGTATTTAAAAAAGAAGAATACTTTTATGAAGGGCATTTTATAGATAATCCTATTACTCCTGGTGTTATCCTTACAGAGTGTATGGCGCAAATAGGATTGGCTTGTTTTGGTATTTATTTGCTAAAAGGAGCTTGGGACACACAGGACTTTGGAGTTGCTATGACTAGCAACGAAATGAATTTTTATAAGCCTGTATTTCCTGAAGAAAAAGTAATTGTTAAAGCCAATAAAGTTTATTTCAGATTTAATAAATTAAAATGTAATGTAGTAATGCATAATTCTAAAGGTATTTTAGTAGCTAAAGGCATAGTGTCAGGATTGGCATTTAACAAAAAATAAAGTATGAGTTTAAGGTATTCATTATTAAAATTAGCACTTAAAATAAAAAGAGAAAAAAAATCTTGGACCAAAGATCCAATTGATTATTTAAAAAAAAGAAAACAAGACATACATACTCCAAATTTACGACTGCTATTAGGATTGAAATTTGAGTCTAAAAAGATTTATAATAGCAAAGTAACCCATATTTGGCCTAATGAAACAGATACAGGATTCTTATTATTATATTGTCATGGTGGAGCTTTTATTTATGGCCCAACTCAAGAAAACTGGAAAACTATCTCTAAGATTGTAAAACAGACATGTTCTAGTGCTTGGGTAGTAGATTATCCAAAAGCACCAGAATATACTATTAAAACAATAACAGAAAATATATATCAAGTTTATTTAGAAGCTATCAAAATATTTGATCCTTCTAAAATTATTTTGATTGGGGATTCTGTAGGAGGGAGCCTAATAATGACTCTTACGCAGCGGTTGTTACAAGAAGAAAAAGAAACTCTGAGTAGATTGATTGCTATTACACCAATGGTTGATGCTAGTTTAACTAATCCCAAAATAGAATCTATGGATTTAATTGATCCAATACTTAGTAAAAAAGGAGTAAAATCAGCAAAAGAAATGTGTGCTGGAGAACGATCTTTAAAAGATCCTTTAATTTCACCTTTATATGGGGACTTTAAAAACTTTCCTCCAATACATCTTTTTATGGCAAGTAACGATATTTTAACACCAGATCAAGAAATATTGGTTGAAAAAATAGAAAAACTAAATAAAACAACTGTCGATGTAATTTTCGGTGAAAAAATGCCACATATTTGGCCATTTCTACCAATCTTCCCTGAAGCAAAAAAGGGACTGCAAAAAATAATATCTATTATTAATCTTGCTGTAAATAATGAATAAAAGACGTGTGGTTATAACAGGTTTAGGAGTTGTTTCTCCAAACGGAATGAGCGTTTCAGAATTTAATTCGAATGTTCGAAAAGGAGGGAGCGGTATACGGTATATTGAAGAACTAAAAAAACTAAATTTTTCATGTCAAATATCTGGCTTACCGATATATAATAAAGAATATTTGAATTATTACTTTAACTCTGTTCAATTAAAAGGATTACACGCTACCGGGATGGAGTATGGTGTTATAGCAGGTATAGATGCATGGAAAGATGCAGGATTTTCTGTAAACAGTTCAGATATTCCTCTTTGGGATACAGGAGTGATTTTTGGTACAGGAATATTGGGAGTAGATAAATTTAGAGAAGCCATTTATAAAGTAGATAACGGAAACGTTAGAAGATTAGGAAGCACAACAGTTACACAAACTATGGCAAGTGGGATTAGTGCTTTTTTGGGAGGGATGATTGGTTGCGGAAATATAGTTACCACTAATTCTTCTGCTTGTAGTACAGGTACAGAGGCTATTTTAATGGCATATAACCGTATTACTAATAACGAAGCAGAAGTTATACTTGCAGGAAGTACTAGTGATAGCGGCCCCTATGTTTGGGGAGGTTTTGATGCTATGCGTATTTTACCATATAAATACAATGATAATCCAACACAAGCTTCCAGACCTATGAGTGCTACTGCTAGTGGTTTTGTACCAGGTAGTGGAGCAGGAGCTTTGGTTTTAGAAAGCCTGGAGAGTGCTAAAAAAAGAGGTGCAACTATATATGCCGAAATATTAGGAGGCCATGTAAATAGTGGTGGACAACGTGGTGGTGGTAGTATGACCGCTCCTAATAACCAGGCAGTACAACGTTGTATTCGTAAAGCAATAGACAATGCAGGTATACAATCTGGGGATATAGATGCTATAAATGGACACTTAACGGCTACTGGTAAAGATGTAGATGAAATACAAAATTGGTGTGAAGCATTAAAACGAAAAGGAGAAGATTTTCCTTATATTAATTCCTTAAAAAGCATGGTAGGACATTGCCTTGCAGCATCAGGAAGTATAGAAAGTGTTGCAACGGTATTACAACTTAAAGAAAACTATATATTTGGAAACATAAATTGTGAGGATTTGCACCCAAAAATTGCATCTTTAATTAACCGAAAAAAAATTCCTACCCATACACTAGATTTTTCTCCAAATATTATTGCCAAAGCTAGTTTTGGATTTGGAGATGTAAATGCATGTGTTATTTTTAAAAAGTATTCCTAAAATAGACGATTTAAAGACGAAAAAAATATGAATAAAGAACAATTACTATCCAAACTAAAGGTAATTATAACGCCGTATGTGCAAAATGAAGAAGGGCTTCAAAATCTTAATGAAAATACAGACTTCATAAAAGATCTGGAGATTAATTCGGCTAATTTGGTAGATGTAATACTCGATGTAGAAGATGAATTTGATATCGAAATCGATAATGAAGCAATGGAAAAAATGTTAACTGTTAAAGCCTCTATACAAGTAATAGAAGAAAAATTAGCAGCAAAATGATCGGCAATGATATTGTAGATCTTCAAGTAGCTAAAGAGCAAAGTAATTGGCAGAGAAGGGGCTGGTTACAAAAAATATGTACCAATGCCGAACAAAAGGATATTTTAAGCTCTAAAAATCCCGAAATGTTAGTGTGGAAATATTGGAGCATGAAAGAAGCTACATATAAAGCACACCAAAGGCGTTTTAAGCTATCTCCTGCGTTCAATCCAAAAAGTTTTGAGTGTACCCTAGTAGGGAAAGTGTATGTCGATAATTCGGTCTATAAAACAAATACAGAAATTAAGGATACATATATGTATACAATTGCTAGGATTTCGGATAAAGATTATTTTTCTTCGATTTATGAAAATATTGCAGACATACGCAATGAAGCAAAGAAAATTCTTTGTCAAAAACTAAATACACATATATCTTTAATTTGTTTTGAAAAGGATACTAATGGAGTGCCAACTATACGCATAGATCAAGACATGATACATATACCAATTTCTATAACGCATCATGGGCAATACTCGGCATTTGTTGTTTTGATGTAATAATTTATTATAGGGTAAAATATGCAATTACAATTTATATACCCCAGATGGGGAAATGCAGATTTAAAATGGGATGTATTTTTAAAAAAAGTTAAAAACGCTGGTTATGCTGGCATTGAGATTGATTTACCATTAAACCCAATAGAAAAAAAAGAGATTTTGTCTATTGTTTCAGATTATGAATTAAAAATTGTAGCACAACATTGGGAAACTAAAGAGGTAGATTTTAAAAAGCATATTGAAAAATACAAAAGGTATTTATATAACTTGGCAGAAGCTAATCCATTATTAATAAATTCACATACAGGAATGGATTTTTTTTCGTTTAAAAAGAACGCAAAACTAATCCAACTTGCAAGAAATATAGAAAAGGAAACAGGTATTTCTATTACGCATGAAACACACAGATCCCGTTTTTCATTTGCTTCTCACATTAGTTATAAATATTTAAAAGAATTTCCAGAGCTAAAACTCACTTCCGATTTTTCTCATTGGTGTTGTGTAGCAGAATCTATGTTAGAAAATCAAGAAAAGGCAGTTAAAAAAGCAATACAGCATACCTATCATATACATGCACGTGTTGGATCTTCTCAATCTCCGCAAATAAATGATCCAAGAGAAGAGCGGTATGCATTAGAGTTATCTACTTTTAAAAAATGGTGGAAAGATATGATCGACAATGCCAAAATGCAAAAAAGAGAGTATATAACTATTACTCCTGAGTATGGACCCTATCCATATTCTAATTACATACCAAATACGAATCAGTTACTAGGGGATGCATGGAAAATCAATCAGTTTATTAAAGAGGAAATAAGCAATACCAATTTCAAATAGATATAAACGTCAAAAAACTATTCAAGAATAGGAAAATAAAAACGTACATCGAGTTTATTCTGTTCTCGATTTTCATGAATATGGATTCCAAAATCACTAGTATAAATAGTGGTAATGCCCAGCATTTTTTTATCATCTTGGGAGAATGTAATAATAACTTCTTTTTCTATCCCTTTTATCGTTAAATTACCAATAACTTTGTATGTATTTTCACCAAAGGAGACTACGTGGGTGCTTTTAAATAATATTTTTGGGTACTTCTTTTTATAAAAGAATTTTTCCCACATAAGATGACCATCTCTTAAAAAATTATCGGTATCTAATGTTTTTACAAGGGCAGTTCCCGAAAAACTAGCATTTTCTGGATCTTTTGGATTAAAATTAATTTTAAAATCTAGTCCAGAGATAGTGCCAGAGGTGTTTTCTTCGATAAAATCAAAAGATATTCTGGATTTTTCTTTATCAAATTCAAGTCCTTTAAAATCATTAATTAGCGTATAACCAAGTGTTGGATTAGGAGCTAATTCATTTGTGCTAGTAAGAATGTCCTGGCCAAACCCTTCTATCAAAAACATGCTTATTGCTATGTAAATAAAAGTTTTCATATACCAAAAATAAATTATTTAAAGATAAGGATAAAACAAACATCATTCCAATAGGAACTTTGAAAACAGTAAAATAATTTAACGTTCTGTTTTAGGTATCCTTTTTAAATACAAAAGAATAGTAATAGATAGTATTGCACACAATAAAAAACCAATAAATAGAGGTAGGGTAGTATCTTTTACAAATTTACCTATATACATACTAATAGGAACAGCCATAATAGTAGAAATAAATCCTGTGATTGCTGCACCGATTCCTGCAATATGGCCAATGGGCTGCATTGCGAGGGCTCTTAAATTTCCGAATAAAAAACCAATAGAAAAAAATTGCATTGCAAAAAAAGATAATAAAACTACCACACTTGGATTAGGAGAGTTATAAAATAGTAGAATGTATAATAACGAAACTCCAAAAAAAGAAAATAAAGAAGCTGTAACCAGTTTTTCCATACCATATTTAATCACAAATATTCCGTTTAAAAAAATAGCAGAACCAATAGATATTGCCAAAAGTCCAAAAATATATGGAAACTCTTCTTTTAAATGATATTGTTGCTCAAATATTTGTTGAGAAGTACTTAGATATACCATAAAAGAACCCGTAATAAAGCCCGAAATAAAGGTAAAGCCAATCGTAGTTTTATGTTTAACTAATTCTCTTACACCATCTATAAAAATAGTGGGAGTAAATTTTATTCGTTTAGATAGTTCTAAAGTTTCTGCTTGTCTTTTCCAGAACCATATAGAAACCAGGATACTGAATATAAGCTGCACATAAAATATTGCTTGCCAATTATAACGATCCAGAAAAAATTTGCCCATTGCTGGGGCTATAATAGGTACTAAAATAAATACTACGGTAATAAAGGACATAATACGTGCCATGTAATCTCCTGTAAATAAATCTCGTATCATCGCAATACTTATCGTTCTTGGGGCAGAAAGTCCGATTCCTTGTAAGATTCTTCCAAAAACCATCATTTCTATACTTGTAGAATAAATACAAATGAAACTAGCTACAATAAATATTAAAAAGCCAATATAAACAATTGGTTTTCTGCCTAAACTATCCGATATAGGACCAAAAATTAATGGACCAATACCAAGTCCTAAAAAAATCATGGTTATTAACAGTTGGTTATCTGAAAGTTGTGTGGTTCCGATTGTTTTTCCTATACTATCCAGAGCGGGTAAAATAGCATCAATTGCAAGTGCTACGATCGACATTAGGGAGGCCATTAGAGTTATAAACTCTAATTGTGCTAGCTTCTTTTTTGACATGACGCAAAAGTAAGATATTTATGTATGAAAACAGGAGGTTTTTTGCGTAGAAGTCCTCTTAAAAATTTATATATAAAATGTCTTTATATATGACAAAATTTACACAATCTAAATAGAGAGGAATTGATTGATCCCAGATTATGCAATATAAAATCTATTTCATCTGTGATCTACTGCAAACACTGTCGCCTTGCTTTGTTTTTC
>CAYGUC010000038.1:0-52773 GCA_964353005.1 uncultured Flavobacteriaceae bacterium
AAAAAAGTCAAACCCTCGATATTTTAAGTTACACACTTAATGAAACAGTGTCTAAAAATGGTAGGAATTCCACTTAGCTAAGTGATATTTGAATTGAGATTTATGTGCGTTTTCCCGGAATCTGTTTGGGTATCGTGCAAGATCTTTCTTCCAATCCTTATAGTGCATATCGTCATAGCTGCGTTTCATATTTTCAATGAACTCATTAGCAAGCCATTTGTACTCCAATTTGATTGTGCCTGTATTGAACACAAATTTTATATGGCCTAATTGTGGTCTGACTTTACCTTCAAACTGTTGCCATGACTTCATATCTACACCTGACTGCTCAATGACCTGTATTGCTTTTTCTGTCTCCTTCTCAGCTGAAGTAATCAACTTTTGGTTTTCTGGACGTTCCCAAAAAGCTACATCTTTAATATAAGTATCTTGGGCAATCGCTATTACTTCCATTAATAGATCCCGAATATGAAGTAGTTCAAAATCGTTTATAACGTTGAGTATTTCATTGTGAATAGCTGGGGGAATTACTAATCGGGTATACTTGTGTTGAGGTTGATAGCCTTCGATAAAGGCTCGTTCTTCAAAGACTTCCTTAAAAAACTCAACTCTTAACCCGAGCTGCCAATTACTATACTTGATATAGAAGTCGTATGGTGGTTTTTCGGGCGATTTATACAATTCAACTTCTACACATTCAGCTCTTTCTTCTCCTTCCATTATTGCACCTTTCTGGTATAGCATGTCTTCGCTATGTTCAAAATGGTGCTGGTGTTTTTTAGAATAAAATTGCCACTTATAGGTAAATCTGTTTCGCTGAAACTTTGACCAATCGAACTTTGGTAAGTCTTTCCGTGATTCTTCTTTTTCTTTGGCCATACTTTTAAAATTATAGGTCTAATTGGATTCGGTTAGCAGCATCTTTCTTTTTGTTATCAATAATCTTAGCATAAATCTGAGTGGTTTTTAATTCCTTATGACCTAAGAGCTTTGAAACGGTATAAATATCTGTACCCATTGTGAGTTGCAAGGTCGCATACGTGTGTCTGGCACAGTGGAAAGTGATGGTTTTAGAAATACCTGCTTTCATGACCCACTGTTGTAATTTCAGGTTGTGCCAAGCGGAATACTTCAATCCAACAAATACTCTTTCTTCTGGCTCGGTTCTTTCTCCCAGTAGGTTGAAAGCTTGTTCAGAAATAGGCTGTGTTTCTACTCCCTTGGTTTTCTTTTGTCTGAATCTGATATAGTATCCCATTTCATTAGAGTGCTGTACTTCTGACCAAACCAACTTTTGAATGTCTGACCACCTCAATCCTGAAAGACAGGAAAATAGGAATGCTGTTTTAAGCTGTGGGATTTCACAATCTACCTTTACAATAGATTGTAATTCATCTAATGTTAGAAATTCCCTTTCTGGTTCTCCTTGTTTGAATGCTTCAACTCCTTCACTTGGATTAGTAGGTAGAATGCCATCTTTGACCACTTGCTTTAATGCAGCTCTCAACTTATTGAAATAGGAATACTTTGAGTTTTGTGATAACCCTTTGTCGCTTTTTGATTTTGCACCTGTGTCCAGGTACTCTTTAAAGTTTAATACAAATTGTCGGTTGACCTCTCCAAACGAAACATCATAAGGCATGAACTTTTCAAGGTGTTTCACCACACTATCCCAATTGCCATAATTGCCCGAACTGCTTTTCCGTTTTTCTGCAAGCATACGCATGTAAGCAATGAAGCTGGCTTTCAGCTTTTCATTGTCACGGAATCCGAATGTTCCATTCTGGATTTCTATTTGTCGCTGTGCTCGAATGGTTTCGGCTAATTGCTGTGTCTTTTTATTCAGTTCCTTTTGCTCCTTGGTCTTAGCCTTAGGATCTAAATAGAGTTTGAGGTATTCTGTCTTTCTTTTACCCTTATGGTAATAGTCAAGATACAGACTCGTTTTCCCTCCCTGATTTCTTTGTCTTAGTGTAACATTCATGCTGTAAATAATTTCTCAATATCGGTTCTCTTTATAATGGTGCGGCTACCGAGTTTGGCAGCATTCAATTGCTGTCGCTCTATCATGCGATAGATTGTCCAACGACTTGTACCCAACAATTGGCAAGCATCCTGAATGCTCAGGAAGTCCTTGGATTGAACACCATTTTCTGAAACTAGAGAAGGAGAGGGATTATCAACTGTTTGGAGCTTTTCTTGTCGCTTACGTTTCTTGTATGCTCGCTTGGCACAGTTATCCGAACAGTATTTTGTTACTGTGGTCTTTGCAATGAACATTTCAGCACAATGCAGACAGGTTTTCTCTATTCGAATGTTACTACTCATTTGTTGCTTGAAGTAGCTACATGTTGCTGGTTGTAGCTCTATGTAGCATAATCTCTCCCATACTCTATTTTCTTGTTGCTAACAACAAAATATGTTTCTATAGCAACAAATTAGAAACGAAAGGTACGAAAATAACAGCAAATTAGCAACAATTAAAGGAAGAGAAAAGTAGTTAAATAGCTATAAAAGAAAGGTTTAACTAATAAAAGGAAAGGAGATTACTTTCCGATACAAAAATTAGCAAAGATATTCCCTAGTAGATCATCACTAGTTATTTCACCAGTTATTTCACCAAAATGATATAATGCCTGGCGAATGTCTATTGCCATTAAATCCCCAGAAAGTCCAGAATCTAAGCCATATTGAACTTTTTGAATTTCTTCTAAAGCTTTTAGTAAAGCATCATAATGACGAGAGTTGGTTACAATAGTCTCGTTGTTTCGTAAAGCTCCTGTGTTTACAAATTCTAAAAGTTTATTTTGTAGCTCTTCAACCCCTGTGTTTTGTTTAGCAGAAAGTAAATGGATGTTTTCTATTTCAGATTGTAAAGTTAAAATTTGATCATCATTAAGATTATCTACTTTATTGGCAACAATAAGTAAAGGCTTTTGTGGGTATTTGTTTTTTATCTTACCTATTTCTGTTTTTAATTCCTGTAAACGATTTGGAGTTAAAAGAGAACTATCTACTAAATAAATAACAACCTGTGCCTGTTCTATTTTTTCAAAGGTTTTTTTTATTCCAATACTTTCTACAACATCTTTAGTATCTCGTATTCCTGCCGTGTCTATAAATCTAAAACCAATTCCGCCAATATTAATTTCATCTTCGATAGTATCTCTGGTGGTTCCGGCAATTTCAGAAACAATAGCCCTTTCTTCATTAAGTAAAGCATTAAGCAAAGTTGATTTTCCAACATTGGGTTCACCTACAATAGCTACAGGGATTCCATTTTTAATAACGTTGCCAACAGCAAAAGAATCAATAAGACGTTTTAATACATTTGTAATTTTAAAAACTAAGTCATTAAACTGAGTGCGATCTGCAAACTCTACATCTTCTTCGGCAAAATCAAGTTCTAATTCTATTAAGGATGCAAAGTTCAATAACTCATCTCTTAATTTTTTAATTTCATTAGAAAAACCTCCTCGCATTTGTTGCATTGCAATTTGATGAGAAGCCTCAGAATCCGATGCGATAAGATCAGCGACGGCTTCTGCTTGCGAAAGATCCAATTTGGCATTAATAAATGCACGAAGCGTAAATTCTCCTGCATTTGCCATTCTGCAACCTTCGCGTAATAATAATTGAATGATTTCTTGCTGGATATATACCGATCCATGACAAGAAATTTCGACAGTAGGCTCTCCGGTATACGAGTTTGTGCCTTTAAATAAAGAAACTAAAACTTCATCAAGAACCCTGTTCTTATCAATAATATGACCTAAATGTATAGTATGTGTTTTTTGAGAACTTAGTTTTTTTCCGCTAATAGAACGAAATAAAGGAGAACAAATCGTAATAGCATCTTTTCCAGAAACACGAATAACCGCTATAGCTCCTGCTCCAGATGGCGTTGCTAATGCAACGATAGTATCTTGTGTCATCATTATTTTGAATATCGAAAAGCAAAAATAGGCATTAATGAAAGTATTTTAAATTTTGCACGTTAAACTTTTTTGAAGATTGGTTTTTCTTTTCTATATTGTAGAAGGAATAAGAACTACTTTAAGTGGTTATTCAATTCCTTTTGGAAAATAAAAAGAATACGAGAAAACGCTGGTTTTCATTTGATTAAAAATTAGATGACCAGTTAGTGGAATACTATTTTATTGCAATCCTTTGATTGTAAATATTTTAGAAGCTAACTATATTTAATGTCTAACTCATAATTTTTTAATCTTATTCTTATGAAAAACACAAACTCAATTAATTTTACCTCAAAGCATTCTGTACAAAAGTTCAGTTTGTTACTATGTATGGTATTTATGCTCTCGCCATATATTAATTTTGCTCAGGATGAGCTGGCTCGTCATTATACAAAATATGACATCACCTTAAAATCAGATGGCATTAATAACAAAAGTAATTCTGAGGTTATTACAGAAACTATATCAGAAAAAGGAGCAACATGGTTACGTTTATTTTTTAAAGATGTAAATCTTGGAGCTAAAAGTACCGTAACTATAACTTCTGCATTAGATGGTGCCACACAAACATTAACAGCAGAAACTATAAAGGATTGGAAAAACACAACAGCTTATTTTAATGGAGATAAAGTTATTGTAAAGCTAACTATAGCTCCTGGAGAGAAATCCATAGGGTTAAACATAGCCGAGGTAGGTGTAGGGGAAGAAGATCCTAATGTGAAATCGCAATGCGGATCAGCAGATGACCGAGTAGATTCTGCAGATAATGCTATTGGAAGAATAGTGCCAATTGGATGTACAGGATGGATTATTACTAATGGTAAACTTGTAACAGCGGGGCATTGCCTAACTAGTAGATCAGAGATAATAGAGTTTAATGTGCCTAAATCTAACCCAAATAGAACAATAGTGCATCCTGGTCCAGAAGATCAATATCCAATAGGTAATTTTGTGTCTCCTTATATAAATAGCCCAAGTCAGGCTAATGATTGGGGAGTATTTACGGCTAGTGCAAATTCACAAACAGGAAAAACACCTATACAAGCACAAGGAAAATCGTTTAATGTAGTACAAAGTGCTCCTGGAAGTAATATAACAATAACAGGTTTTGGTACCGATACAGGAATTGATAACCAAACACAACAAACGCATACAGGGCCATTATCCTCAGTAACAAATACATTTGTTAGATACAGAACAGATACAACAGGAGGAAATTCTGGAAGTCCGATAATAGATGCTGCTACAGGAAATGCAGTAGGAGTTCATGCCTATGGAGGTTGTTCCTCATCTGGAGGGTCTAATTCTGGAGAAAGAGCTACTATACCTGCTTTTTGGGATGCAATGGGGTTAGATGGAAATCCACCGCCTCCACCAACTTGTACTACTCTTGATTTTAATGATTATCAAATAACCTCATTCTCGAATCAGGACTCTGCTGGTAATTTTTCAATTGTAAGTAGCGGAGCAGGAATATCTATGCAAAATAATACTTGGAAATATATTTCTCTAAATTATACGGTAACTTCAAATACAGTTATTGAATTTGATTTCAGTAGCACTTCGCAAGGAGAAATACATGGTGTAGGATTCGAAAATGATAATTCTCTTACTTCATCAAGATATTTTAGAGTATATGGAACGCAAAATTATGGAGTAGGTAATTTTGATAATTATTCAGGATCAGGAACTAAAAAATATACCATACCAGTTGGAAATTTCTATACTGGAGCTATGAATAGATTAGTTTTTATAAATGATAATGATGCGGGTAGCGGTAATACTTCGATATTTAGTAATGTAAAGATATATGAGGGCTCTTGTGGTCAATCTGCTACTTCTGAAAATTTAGTTGCAGAATTAGAATCAGCTTCTCCAATATTAGGAAATGAAGAAGAAGGTGATCTTGCAGGTCTAAAAATGACACCTAACCCTGCTAAAGATATTTTTTCAGTACATATAAATCCATATGCTAAAGGAAAAGTTGAAGCTACAATTTACACTATTTTGGGAAGTAAAAAAGGATATTTAGAGCTACAACCAGGAGTAAATACTATATCCACACGTGATTTATCTTTAGGTGTTGGGATTTATTTAGTAAAAATTGTAAGTAGTGACGGGGCTACTAATACACAAAAACTTATCATCAATTAAAGTAATATTTTAAAGATATTAAATATAGTTAGAAACACCTCGTTTATTTTTACGAGGTGTTTTTTGATTTATACTATTTTAATTTTTAAATACGTTAGTTTTCAATGAGATTTATGTAACAAAATACTATTTTTTTCGTCATATAAATAGGGTTGCTAAAATTATTAGCAATTTTTTAATCATCAATCAAAAAACAAAAATCATGAAACAAGACAAATCATTATTAGTTATCACACATTTATCACAATTATTGGATCTTATTACTGGTTTTGGTGGGTTTATAGTTCCTTTAATTTTATGGCTAACACAGAGGGAGAGGGTCATGGCGATGGATAAAAACGGAAAATCTATTATGAATTTTCAGATTAGTATGTTTATTTATGCAATAATTTGCATTCCATTAATATTATTATTTGGATTAGGAGTACTGGGATTGATTATAATAGCAATATTATGTTTTGTTTATCCTATTATTAATGCAATACGAGTTAATAATGGAGAGGAACCTTTCTATCCACTATCTATGCAAATCATTAAATAAGCAAAATATATTTTATAAATATACCTTGCGAGTTCGCTCTAAGGTTATTAATTTAGATATGACCTTCATTTTTTTTATGAAGGTTATTTTTATTTATATATAGTAATTATAGTCCACCTGTAATTTAATAGAGCTACTCTTTTAATTGTAATAGTGTTTTAAAGGAAAAGACGTTTATGTGGAATAACCTTACTTTTTGTAAGTTATAAATATATGTGTATATAAATTGTTATCTTAGTAAAAGACAAACTAGAGAAGAACAAGTAAAATTTATGAAAGTATGGAATATGAATGTATGGAGAGTTATTATAGCATTATTATTTGTTTGTAATATAAGTTTTGGTCAGAAAAAGACTATTGCTCATAGTTCTATAGATAGTGCTGAAGTAATAATTTCTGGTTTAATAAAAAAGGATAGTATTATAAAAGCGAGAATCTTATTAGATAAGATGTTTAGCCAATATAAAGAGACGTCAGATCATAACTTCTGGGTAATATACAACTACAATTATGGAGTTATTTTTAATAGCTCTGCAAAATTTAATGAGGCTCTAAAATACCTGAAAAAAGCACAAGGATATTCAAATAAAACTCCAGAAAAATTATATAAAGAAAGAATCTCTGGTATGATTTTAAGAATCTACAGGGAGATTGATATGTATAAAAAATTAGATAGTTTGTATCCTATAAATGTTGCTGAAAATAGAAAAAATAATTCTATTGCTGTTTTTTTAAACTACACAGATTATGTGATTAGTTGCATGCGTAGAAAACAATATAGAAAAGTAATAGATACTACTAATCGAGCTATTTTAGAATTAGATATGTTTGATTTTAGCGATAAAAGTAAACGTATAATTAAGTCTATAAATAAAGTTGTACGCAATGAGTTAAAATTGCACTTAGCAATGGCTTTAATAGAAAAAAAAGAAGCCTACAAAAAGTCTTACCAACTACTTAGGGAGGTAGAAAAAGATTCTTTGTTTTTTGTTAAAAGAGAGCGCGATGAGTATTTAAGATTAATAAAGCAATATAAAGCACGTTATTTTTATGAATTTGATAAAAATATAGATTCTGTATTCTATTATCAATCCTTATCAAATAAATATCAGGAACGGTATATAAAACGATTAAAAGAAAGGGCATCTAACGCCGATACTTTTATTTATGAGATTGCTAAAAATAAAAGCGATATAGAGCAACTTTCTATTATTAACAATAAAAATATTCAACTAAAAAAGAACTATGTTCAAATAAATTCTTTAATAAGTTTTTTGTTATTTCTAGCAATTATTTTTAGTATTTACGTGTTTCGATCTAATAATCATAAAAATAAAATTAATAAAGAACTAAAAGAAAAAAACCTAGAATTGTTAGCGGTTGATGAAGAGCGAAACCAATTTTTTTCAGTTATGAGTCATGAGCTAAGAACACCTATTTATACAATACAAGGATTGGTTGAAATTATAGAAGATACAGAAAATGAAAAACAAAGAAAGGAATATTTAAAAACATTACAATTTTCTAACAATCATTTATCTGGTTTAGTCAATAATGCTTTGGAGTATTCTAAATTTAGATTAGGAAACGTAAGATTAAATAAAGATGTTTTTTTGCTAGATGAGATGTTATATGAGATAGGTAATTCATTTTCTTACGAACTTCATAAAAATAACACTAAATTACATATAGATTTACCGAAAGAGATAGAAACTAATGTTATAGGAGATCGTTTAAAATTTTCTCAGATTTTTATTAATCTTATTTCTAATGCTATTAAATTCACCATTAACGGTAATATTTGGATAAAAGTTATTCCGATTGAAAAAACAGAAAATGTAAATAAACTTCGTTTTGTAGTAAAAGATGATGGGATCGGAATTGAAAAAGAAATGCAATCTAATATCTTTAATGGTTTTAATGGAATACATCATATTAATGCAAATAGTGGTGGTTCTGGACTAGGTCTGTATATAGTGAAAAAATTTATAGAAGATTTGTACAAGTCTTCTATATATATAGATTCAGAAAAAAATAAAGGAACAACATTTACTTTTGATATATACATGGAACGTAATCTGAAAAAGATAAATCTTCCCATGGTAAAAGATGAAAATTATAAAAAAATATTATTAGGATATAATATATTAGTGGTTGATGATAATACAATAAACCTAATGATAACCAAAAAAATTCTGGAAGGAGCAGGAGCAGTATGTACAACGGTAGATAATGGTGCTGAAGCAATAATTAAAATACAAGAAAACAGCTTCAATCTTGTTTTTATGGACATTCATATGCCCGGACAAGACGGTTTAGAGACTACACAAAAAATAAGGGAATTTAATACAGATGTCATTATTTTAGCTCTTACAGCAGTTGATTTAGAAAAGAATGTAACAAAGATTCGTCAATCTGGAATGAATGGTATCATAACCAAGCCGTATAAAAAAAGTGATCTTTTTCAAAAAATAATATCTTTTCCATTAAAATGATATTACTAATGAGCTCTCTATGTATATAAAAAACTCATCAGTAACTAATTTAGAAATTATATTTTTTAATGCTGGTTAATTCTAAAATCAGGGTAGGCATCCATACCATGTTCATGATTATCTAATCCATCAACTTCTTCTTTTTCAGAAACTCGAATCCCTATTGTTTTTTTAAGTCCAAAAATAATTAAGAAAGCACTAATGATGCAAAACCCTCCAACAATAAGAATACAAATCCCTTGTACTAAAAATTGATCTAAACTAGCTTTAGATCCAAAAACCCCTACTGCTAATGTACCCCAAATACCACAGATTAAATGAACGGCAATAGCACCTACTGGGTCGTCTAATTTTAGTTTATCCACGAATGCAATTCCTAGTATAATAATTATACCTGCAAGTAAGCCAATAACAACAGCTTCATTAGGAGACATTAAGTCTGCTCCTGCGGTAATCCCAACTAGTCCGCCTAATATTCCATTTAAAAACATAGTGAGGTCGTAGTTTTTGTATAAGATGGAAGATAAAACAAAAGCTCCGATCCCTCCTGCTGCTGCTGCAAGGCAAGTAGTAACTAGTACTAATGAAGTTCCTGAAGGATCTGCAGAAAGTACAGATCCACCATTAAAACCAAACCATCCAAGCCAAAGAATAAGCACTCCAGCAGCAGCAAGAGGTATATTGTGCCCAGGGATTGCCTGTGGTTTGCCATTTGGTGTAAATTTATCTATTCTGGCACCTAGTAAAATTACAGCCACTAAAGCAGCCCAACCTCCAACAGAATGTACCAATGTAGATCCCGCAAAGTCATAAAAACCTTCTGCTTCACCAATTTTTAAAGTAGATAGAAAACCTTTTCCCCACTGCCAGGAACCAACGATAGGGTATATTAATCCTATATATATAATACTAAAAATCATAAAAGAGCTAAGCTTAATACGTTCGGCAACAGCTCCAGAAACGATTGTAGCAGCAGTTGCAGCAAACATTCCTTGGAATAAGAAATCTGTCCACCAAGTATATCCTCCATTAGCATATTCAGGAGTCATGCCATTTTCTGGTGCAGTAATACCAAATCCTGCAAATTTTAAAAACCCAAAATCTCCTTCTTCAAATCCGGGATACATTAAATTAAATCCACCAATGTAATACAGTAATAATCCTGCGCATATAATAAATACATTTTTAAAAAGTATATTGATTGTGTTTTTTTGACGAGTTAATCCTATTTCTAAAAAAGAAAACCCTAAGTGCATAAAAAATACTAATGCAGTACATAGCATCATCCATACATTGTTTGTGGTTAAAAGTTCCATTTTTAATTGGTGTTAAAGTTATTTTTTGTTTTAGTTGGATGTTTTGTAATAATTGTGTTAAATTAGATTAAGGTCTTTTCTCCCTTTTCTGCGGTACGAATTCTATATGCTTCCTGTATATCAGAAACAAATATTTTTCCATCTCCAACCTCTCCGGTTTTTGCAGCTTCCAGAATTGCGGATATTGCAGCCTCTTCAAAATCATCATTTACAACTATAGATAAATATCTTCTTTGTATATCGGTAGTGCTATAAGAGATACCTCTGTAAACACTACCTTTTTGCTCATGGCCAACCCCAGTAACATCCCAATATGAAAAGAACATTACACCTTTATTGTGTAAAGCCTCCTTTACTGCACGATATTTTGATCTTCGGATAATTGCTTCTATTTTCTTCATGAAAAAAATTAAATTAATGTTATCTTGATGTAAAAATATAATATTGTGTTATTAACATTTAAAAATTAAGGGTGTAATTATATATTTTTATTGATATTACATTTTTAACCTATAAAAAATAAGGGGTACTTATTATTTTATTTAAAAAATAATAATTTATGATGTGGTTTTTTTGAATTTAAAGCGAAAACGTTTTCGTTTGAAATTATTGATAATCAATAGTCTGTGTTTTTATCAAAATCATATTTTTTTCTTGAAAAATGCATTGTCAAATTCATAATTACAAGTCATTATTTTGTGATTGTTTTATATAAGAGGCTCTTTTTTTAAGGAGCTCAGAAAAGTAATATAGATTACTTCTGTTTTCTTCTCTATTCATTAATGATTTGTTAATTTCATCCATAAGAACCACTTTTTAGATCGGAAAAATATTATGAAGAAACAAGGGATGTATCTGCCAGAATTTGAACACGACGCCTGTGGTGCCGGATTCATTTGTAGCTTAGAAGGGAAAAAGTCAAACGATATTATTCATAAAGCATTAGAAATTCTCGAAAAATTAGAACATAGGGGAGCAGTTAGTGCAGATGGTAAAACAGGAGATGGTGCAGGAATCCTTATTGATATTCCTCATGATTTTTTTGTGGAACGTTGTGATTTTAAGTTGCCAGAATCAGGAGAATATGCTGTAAGTAATGTTTTTTTACCAAAAAAAGAGAATCAAAGGCAATTTTGTATACAAACATTTGAAACAAATATAAATAATCAGGGGCTTGTTTTATTAGGATGGAGAGATGTACCTGTAGATCACACCCATATAGGAGAAATAGCTGCTACTACAGAACCTTTTATTAAACAAATATTTATAGGTAAAAAAAATAAAGAACAAAGTTATTTTGATTTTAATTTAAAATTGTTCACAGCCAGAAAAATAACTGAGCATACTATATATAGCTCTAAATTATCTGAAAGTAAGTTTTTTTATGTGCCAAGTTTATCTACAAAAACACTAATATTTAAAGGATTATTGTTGCCAGAGGATATTAAGTTGTACTATACAGATCTTATGGATCCAAAAGTAGTTACCAGACTGGCGTTGGTACATCAGCGTTTTTCTACCAACACATTTCCTACATGGGATCTTGCACAACCTTTTCGATACATGTGCCATAATGGAGAGATTAATACATTAAGAGGCAATGTAACCAGAATGCGATCCAGAGAAGAATTGTTAGAGAGCGACTGGTTTGGAGAAGATATTAAAAAAATAATACCTGTAATATTAAAAGGGAAATCAGATTCTGCATCTATGGATATGGTGGTAGAATTGTTATTAATGACAGGTAGATCATTGCCAGAAGTGATGATGATGATGGTTCCCGAAGCATGGGAAAAAAATCCAGAAATGTCTGAAGCTAAAAAGGCATTTTATGAATACAACTCTTGTGCAATGGAGCCATGGGATGGTCCCGCGTCTATTCCATTCACAGATGGTAATTATATAGGAGCAGTCTTAGACAGAAACGGATTAAGACCATCCCGTTATAGTGTTACCAAAGATGGATATGTGATCATGTCTTCAGAAACAGGAGTAGTGGATTTAAAACCTGCTAATATTGAATATCATGGTAGATTAGAACCAGGAAAAATGTTTCTGGTAGATATGGATCAGGGAAGAATAATTAATGATGAAGAAATAAAAGAAAAAATAGCATCTCAACATCCGTATAGAGAGTGGTTAGATGACAATTTGGTACATTTAAAAGATATACCATATAATGATTGTCCTTTATTTTTGGGAGAAGAAACCGTTGCAAAACGTAAAGCCGTTTTTGGATATACCCAAGAGGATATGGATACAATCATTGCCCCAATGGGGCAATTGGGTAAAGAACCAATTGGATCTATGGGATCGGATACCCCAATAGCAATATTATCAGAGCGTCCACAACTAATTTATAATTATTTTAAACAACTGTTTGCTCAGGTCACAAACCCTCCGTTAGATGGTATTCGAGAGGAGTTAATTACAGATATCAGCCTTACTTTGGGGGCAGATCATAATATCTTTGATGTTAATGAAAAACATTGTAAAAAACTAAAAATTCAAAACCCTGTAATATCTAAAGAAGATTTAGATAAGATAAAAACATACACAGATAAAGGATTTAAAGTAAGTTCTGTACCTACGCTGTATAATGTTAACAGAGGTTTAAATGGCCTTGAGGATGCATTGGAGATATTGCTCAAAAACGTATCAGATGCAATTAATGTAGGAACGAACGTAGTTATATTATCCGATAGAAATGTGAGTAAGCACAGAGCACCAATCCCGGCATTATTGGCATGCTCTTATGTAAATAGTGGATTGCAAAAACTAGGAAAACGTTCTAAAGTTAGTGTTATTATCGAATCTGCAGAACCAAGAGAGGTACACCATTTTGCTTTATTATTTGGTTATGGAGCAAGTGCAATTAATCCTTATATGGTAAATGAAATAATAGGAGAACAAATAGAAGAGGGTACTATTTCTAGTTTAACTTTTGAGGACGCCATTAAAAACTATAATAAAGCGGTTGGTAAAGGCGTATTAAAAGTAATGAACAAAATAGGGATATCTACGTTAAATTCTTATCGAAGTTCTCAACTATTTGAATGCATAGGGATCAATACAAAAGTAGTGGATCAATATTTTCCTAATACAGCTACTCGTATTGAAGGTATTGGATTATATGAAATTGAAAAAGAAATATCAAAACGCCATAAAAAAGCGTATGCAGAACAAGAAGTAGCCGCTAGTTTAGATTTAGAAATAGGAGGACAATACAGGTGGAGACGTAATGGCGAAAAGCATCAGTTTAATCCATTATCTGTCGCCAAATTACAGAAATCAGTTCGGGATAATGATCCTAAGACGTATAAAGAATATGCAGAGTTGATTAATGAACAATCTAAAAGCTTGATGACAATTCGGGGGTTATTAGAATTTTCAAATTATGATCCAATTCCTTTAGAAGATGTAGAGCCTTGGACAGAAATTGTAAAACGTTTTAAAACAGGAGCAATGTCTTATGGATCTATTAGTAAAGAAGCGCATGAAAATTTGGCCATTGCTATGAATCGTATAGGAGGAAAAAGTAATTCAGGCGAAGGAGGAGAAGATTCTTTACGTTTTTATAAAGATGTAAATGGAGACTGGAAAAACAGTGCTATAAAACAAGTAGCTTCTGGTAGATTTGGAGTGTCTTCCAACTATTTAACAAATGCCTCCGAAATACAGATCAAAATGGCGCAGGGAGCAAAACCAGGAGAAGGAGGGCAGTTACCAGGGCCAAAAGTGAATCCAGAAATAGCAAAAACCCGTAACTCTACACCTTATGTAGGTTTGATCTCACCACCACCACATCACGATATTTATTCTATTGAAGATTTATCCCAACTAATTTATGATTTAAAATCTGCCAATAGAGAAGCTAGGATAAATGTAAAATTAGTATCTGAGGTAGGAGTAGGAACGGTTGCAGCAGGTGTTGCTAAGGCAAAAGCAGATGTTGTTTTAATTTCTGGATTTGATGGAGGTACAGGAGCGTCGCCTTTAACATCCTTAAAACATGCCGGTTTACCGTGGGAGTTAGGGGTGGCAGAAGCACAACAAACTCTGGTAGGTAATAATTTACGTAGTCGTATTGTATTAGAATGTGATGGGCAATTAAAAACGGGACGTGATGTAGCTATTGCATGTTTGTTAGGAGCAGAAGAGTTTGGCTTTGCAACAGCACCGCTAGTAGCGTCTGGATGTATAATGATGCGGGTATGTCACCTAAACACTTGCCCAGTAGGTATCGCAACACAAAATCCTGAATTACGGAAAAAATTTAGAGGAAAACCAGAACATGTAGTAAATTATATGTATTTCGTAGCGCAGGAACTGCGTGAAATAATGGCGCAGTTAGGTTTTCGTACCATAAATGAAATGGTTGGGCAAGTGGGTAAATTAGATCATAAAAAAGCATTACATCATTATAAAGCGGCGGGAGTAGATCTTACTCCAATTTTACATAAAGTAGAAACTCGGGATGGAGTCGCAATATATAATACAGAAAAGCAAGATCACGGATTAAAAAAATCTATAGATTTTAAAATTATAGAGCAGGCACATCCTGCGTTGTTTCGAAAAGAAAAAACAGTTTTAGATTTTAAGATTTGTAATACAGATAGAGCAGTAGGAGCAATCTTAAGTAATGAGATTTCTAAAATTTATGGAGCACAAGGATTACCAGACAATACATTAAAACTAAATTTTACTGGAGCTGCTGGTCAAAGTTTTGGAGCCTTCGCTACTAGTGGTTTAACTATGGTGGTAAATGGTAACACCAATGATTATTTAGGAAAAGGACTGTCTGGAGCAAAATTAATAATAAAAGTACCAGAAGAATCTACGATCATTCCAGAAAACAATGTAATTACAGGAAACGTTACTTTGTATGGAGCTACTGCAGGAGAAGTTTATATTAATGGTAAAGCAGGAGAGCGATTTTGTGTACGTAACTCTGGAGCGATAGCTGTAGTTGAAGGTATAGGAGATCATGGATGCGAATATATGACAGGAGGTGTTGCAGTAATTTTAGGAGAAGTAGGCAGAAATTTTGGAGCAGGAATGTCTGGTGGTATTGCCTATATCTATGATCGTAACAAGACATTTGAAGCGCATTGTAATAAAGAGGCTCTTAATTTGGATCCTGTTAAGGAACAAAAAGATATAGAGGAGTTAAAAACAGTAATAGAAAACCACTACAATGCAACCTTAAGTCCCTTGGCACAAAAAATTCTTGAGAACTGGGAGAACGAATTGTCAAATTTCATAAAAATATTTCCAGAAGAATATAAACAAGCATTAAAACGATTAGAAGAAGAAAAATTAACGCAAGCATAAAACGATATAAAATATGGGAAAGATAACTGGATTTTTAGAATTTGAAAGGGAGATCGAACAGTACCAGCCTGTAAAAGATCGTATTAAGGAATATAAAGAGTTTACTGTAGAAATGCCAGAGGAAAAACTTAAAAATCAAGGAGCTCGTTGCATGGATTGTGGTATTCCGTTTTGTCATAGTGGTTGCCCTTTAGGTAATTTAATTCCTGACTTTAATGATGCGGTATATCGTGGTAAATGGCAAAAAGCAGCTACTATTTTGCATGCTACCAATAATTTTCCTGAATTTACAGGTAGGTTATGTCCTGCACCTTGCGAAGAGGCTTGTGTTTTGGGTATAAATGAAGATCCGGTAACCATCGAGAATATCGAAAAAAATATCGTAGAGCAAGCTTTTAAACATGGATGGGTAAAAGCCAATCCCCCTAAAGAAAGAACAGGTAAAACAGTAGCGGTAATTGGCTCAGGACCTTCAGGGTTAGCAACAGCACAACAATTAAATCGAGCGGGACATTTGGTAACTGTTTTTGAAAGAGATGAAAAAGTTGGAGGGTTATTGCGATATGGTATTCCTGATTTTAAAATGGAAAAACAGGTAATTGATCGCCGGGTCGTTGTTTTAGAAGAAGAAGGGATTATTTTTAAAACAAATACCCATATCGGAAAAGATATTAAAGCAAATGAACTAAAATGTGATTTTGATGCTGTTGTATTATGTACAGGAGCAACAGTTCGACGGAATTTACCAGTAAAAGGAGCAGATTTAAAAGGAGTGGTGCAAGCAATGGATTTCCTACCTCAAAATAATCGACGAGTAGATGGAATTAAAGATCTTGGTGAAGAGATTCTTGCAACCGATAAAAATGTAATAGTTATAGGAGGGGGAGACACAGGGTCAGATTGTATAGGAACTTCTATAAGGCACGGAGCAACTTCGGTAACAAATTTTGAAATTATGGGTAAAGGAACTACTGAGCGTCCTGCAAACCAACCATGGCCATTTTGGCCTATGCGTTTACGCACAAGCTCTTCACATCAAGAAGGAGTAGAACGTAACTGGAGTATTTCGACCAAAGAATTTATAGGAGATGAAAACGGAAACCTAAAAAGTTTGATTACCACCCAGGTAGAGTGGGTAAAAGAAAACGGTCGTTTTACATTAAAAGAAATCCCGAATACAGAAAAAGAGTGGAAATGTGAATTAGCATTATTGGCTCTGGGGTTTACGGGATCAGAACCTACTATTGCAGAGCAGTTAGGAATTGATATGGATGCCCGAACCAATATTAAAGCTACAGAAGATAGTTATGCTACCAATGTAAAAGGTGTTTTTGCAGCAGGAGATACCCGTAGAGGACAATCTTTGATTGTTTGGGCAATTGCAGAAGGCAGACAAGCAGCATACCATATAGATAGCTATTTAATGGGTACTTCTAACTTACCGTTAAAAGGAGAAGGAGATTTGCCAAGAATATAATTTAGTTACTTTTTTGATTTTTTATATGCTCTAAAGATAGCCAGAGAAACAAAGTGTATTTTTTGGAAGCATATTTTGTGAGTATGCTCTGAGGGGATTGATTTATGAATATTAAAATCTAACTAATAATACTTTTTATATTTTTTTAACATTATTTGTTGTAAATCAGCAAGTTTAGTATTACAATTGGTTAATATAAAGTTATATATATGTTAAATGTTTATGTAATTTTCAATAGTAATTTTAAACTACATTATTATGTTAACACACAAATTCAAACTCAGTATTTTTTTGACAACTATTTTGTTATGTGCTAGTTGCCAAAATGAAGATTTAGATCAGGACAATGTAAATCAAGTAGAGTATTCATTATCCAAAGAGGCTAGAGCTACACTTACTTATTTAATAGAACAGGGCTATTCTGAAGAATCTCTTAAGCCAGACTTTAGTAATGAGACATTCATTTATGGCGATGATATAGCCTTTTCTTTTAACTATAAAGGTAATCTGGATAAAAACCAACCAAAGGAAGGAAGTGTTGAAGGAAAAAACCAATGGTATCGCGTAGGAAATGGTGTGTATTATAGCAATTCAAGAGATATTACGTATTATATTGAAAGAAATTTTCCTAGACGATTTGAATATGAATTTTCCTGGGCAGCTTATCATTGGAGCAGGATAAGCCCTAATATTAATATAAGAAGAACATATACCAGATCACAGGCAGATATACTTGTTGGGACTTGGTATCAAACTAATACGGCTGCATGGGCAAGAGCTGCGCTGCCAGATGGAAGAGGAAATGTGGGGTCTTGGTTAAACATAAACACAGCTAAAGATCATGAAGGTTCTTCTTCTGAGTCAACAATGGCTTTATTGATACATGAGTTAGGGCATAACTTAGGTTATTTGCACTCTGATCAAACAGAAGGGGAATTAATACCTGGTACCAGAGGAGCATCTTATCATCAGGCTAATAATTGTGGTTCTGTAATGAAAAGTAGTGTATATGTATGTAATTGGAGGTTAAGTACAAATGCAGGTTGGTCGAGCGACGACAGAAATGCAATTAAGTGGGCTTATGGTTTGTAATGATTAATAGTTTAAATTAAAACAAGGCCACAAAACAAATTATATATCCTCTTGCTTCTTTTATTGTTAAAGAAGCAAGAGGATATTTTTAGTTTATTAAAATAATATACTCTATTTACTTTCAGTATTGCAATATATTGTAATGGCTTTTTCTGCATCCAGGCCATTGTATTTTTTTGCAGTTTCGAAATCGGTGCAAAATCCATCGATATTTAGTTTTTGCTTAGACAAACCAAGAACAACATATCCGTATCCATATTCAGGGTTTAAAGAAATAGCTTTTTTTGCATCTTCTAAAGCCTTTTTAAAATCTCCTTTTTCAAAAAACAAATATGCTCTGTAACCATATGCTCTAAAAAAGTTTGGTTGTATAGAAAGAGAAGTATTGAAATCTTTTTCAGCCTCTGCATATTTTCCGAGTTTTCGATATGATAATCCTCGGTCTATATAAGGAACTTCATTATTGGAGTTAAGATCTATACGTTTTGTGGAGTATTTTATAGATTCCTCATACTTATCTTGGTTAAAGTATAGTAAACTAAGATTATCGTATAGCAAATCTTTTGTTGGTGTGGACAGTTGTAATGCTGTTAAGTAATCTTTTTCTGCTAAATCATATTCTTTGAGCTTAAAATGACAGTATCCTCTGTTTAGAAAATATCTAGAGGAATCTTTTTCTTTTTCTATAGCTAGGTTATATGCTTTTTTTGCAAAATCATACTTCTCCATTTTTTGAAGTACATCTCCAAAAACCACATATTTATTTAGAGTAGAGTTTTCTTGGCAAAGGATGTTTTGTAAATCTATGTTTTTAGAGTATCCTAATTTTCTTGCGGTTTCAAAATTGCTGCATACTTTTTCGGGTTCTAGTAATGGTATGTATATTTGAGCGCGTGTAGAGTAGTTTTCGGCTACATCGGGGTTAAGTTGTATTGCTTTTTCAATAACATTTAAAGCCGTTTTGGGGTCATCCCATTTTAGTAATAATATAGCATAGTTTCTGTATAGACCAGGGTGTGCAAACCCTAGCTCTAATGCACTGTCGTAATCTTTAATTGCTTTAGGGTCATCATTATTCATTTGATAATAAATACCGCGGTAAAAACGATATTCCCCCTTGTTTTCATAATCTATTGCCTTCGACATTAGATTAATTGCTTCAGTTAAATCTTTTCTTATTTTTAAAACAAATTTTGCTTTCTTAAAATAAGCTTCAGAATATTTGGGATTTTTATAAATTACCTTATCGATACTTTCAATAGCTTTTGAATATTTAAAGGAGTTAAAACAAGCTTGTGCGTATCGCTCCCAGTATTCTACATTACTACTGTCTTTAATAAATTTATTTTCTAAGTATTTTAATACATTAATGTTATTAGTAACGTTTTGGCTATAGATTAAAGAATCTATAGTGGCATAAGTAATAGTTTTTTGTTGCGCATATAGTGCTGTAGATACAAAAACTAAAAGGATACATAAAGGGGATTGTTTTTTTATAAAAAGCATATTATATAAAATAGATTAGTGTTTAAAAAGGTAAATTTTTAAGATCAACATTTCCTCCGGATATAATAATTCCTATCTTTTTGTCTTTAAATTGTTCCTTTTCTTTTAATAAAGCGGCGAATGCTACTGCAGAGGAGGGTTCTATAATAATTTTCATACGTTCCCAAATTAATTGCATTGCAGCGATAATATCTTGTTCTTCTACACGAATTATCTTGGTAACATATTTTTGTATTATAGGAAAATTGATATCTCCAAGTTGTGTTTTTAAGCCATCGGCTATGGTTTGTATAGTTGTATTAGTTTCAATTTTTCCACTTAGTAAAGAACGATATGCATCATCTACTGCCAAAGGTTCTCCTCCTATAATCTTACAATTATTGCCGTGTAAATTAGCAGCTAATGCAGTTCCTGCAATTAGTCCACCGCCACCAACTGGGGTAAATATGTATTCTAAATCCGGGTGATTTTCTAATAATTCTATTGCAGCAGTTCCTTGTCCTAATATTACATCTAGATTATTAGAAGGGTGTAAAAAAGTAGCTCCTTTTTCTTGCTGAATTTGTGCAGCGGTTTTTTCTCTGTCTTCTAGAGTAGGAGGGCATTCTATAACGATACCTCCATATTCTTTTACTGCATCTTTTTTTACTTTTGGAGCACTAGATGGCATTACAATATATGCTTTTACTCCCAGACTGCGTGCGGCAAGGGATAAAGCCTGAGCAAAATTTCCAGAAGAATGGGTTACTACCCCTTTTGATTTTTGTGCTTCAGATAAGTTAAGAACAGCATTAGTTGCACCTCTCATTTTAAAAGCACCCATACGTTGAAAATTTTCACACTTAAAAAAAATAGAAGCCTCAGAGATTTCATTTAGTAAATGAGAGGTAAGTACAGGAGTATTATGTATAAATGGTTTAATGTTTTGATGGCAATTTTTTAATTCTTGTAAGTACATTATCTGTATGTGATTATCGAATATTTAAAAGTAGTAAGAAAATTTATTAGATAGATAAATATACATTGATTTTAAGTAGTATAATTTTGTTTTTTTTGTACGATCATCAGGGTGTTGTATTTTAGTACGTTATCATGTCTGGTGAAATTCTAAATCCAGCTCGTTTGTAGAGAGTAAAGCTTCGATTTTAGGGTTTTCTTGTAAATGTATACTTGCAGTAAACACAATATGCCCTTTACCTTTTAATAATAGCTTTAATCTAAATAATTCCTCGAAGGCTCTGCCTCGGGGTTTCCGATTCACCTCTCCTTGGGAGAGGTCAGAACTGCCATTTTCGGCAGTTCTGGGTGAGGTAAAATACAAAATTTCGGTTTTTGGTCCCAAGACCAAAATGAAACTGGCGAAATACCTCTATGGCTCTGCCTCGAGGATAGTCGGTTTCAAGAAATTTTTTATTTTTCCCAAGATTCTAATCTATAAAATAGTTCAGGAATTGTATTGTCAATAAAAATATCTACAATAATGACTTCAAATTGTTGTGCAGATCTGTGTACATAATGTATAGCATCTTCGCAAATAATCTCTAAGCTTTGATCTGGAGTAATACCAAACTCATTATTTGCTATCTGTATAATTATTTTATAAATCTCTACTACGATGATTTTTCCTCGGTGGTTGAGATGCTTTTTTTAAAAGATTGTAGAATACTGCCTGATCTCAATCCTAGTAAAAGAATAGTACTGGTAGCAGGGATATCTATTTTTGAGAGCCCATAATTGAGTAGTTTTTTTATATACTTATTACAATAAAAAGAATACTGGTTGCTTTGTTTCATCACAACCAGTATTGTATTAGTTAAGCGAATACACTTAGTGCCGCTACGCCTGCTTCTGCAACTTCGTGATCGTTCTCTACACTGCTTCCGCTAACACCAATAGCGCCAACCGTTTTTCCAGACTCATCCTTGATTGGTATCCCTCCCGGAAAAGAGATTAATCCTCCGTTAGAATGTTCAATATTAAATAAAGGTCCGCCTGGTTGAGAAAGCTCTCCTATAGATCCTGTATTCATACCAAAAAAGATAGCTGTCTTTGCTTTTTTGATAGAAATATCTGTAGATCCTAACCAAGCTTGATCCATTCGTGCAAATGCAATAAGATTTGCACCAGAATCTACAACTGCGATATTCATCTTTGTGTGTATGGCAGCTGCTTTTTCTTTTGCAGCAGCAATAATTTTTTCTGCTTGTTCTAGAGTAATGTTCATGATATGTGTTTATAATAATTAAGGTTCAAAAATAAAGCTAAATGGGTAATTGTAGAGTAGTTTTCTCATGCAATTAACAATATATTTATTTTTATATAACAATTATATATTATCAAATCATGATAGTGTTTTTTCCCAGAGCGTGGATTTAAATTTTTCTTTTTAAAAAAACAAAATAGCCAATACTATCTTTAGGGATTTTATTCAAGGTATATTTTATAGTTTTTGTGTGAGTATTGCAGTAATTGTTTTTATTCCGTCTATATAATTACCTAGTCTAATATTTTCATTAGGGCTATGTTGATTATTATCCTTGTTAACCGTAGGGATTATTACTGCAGGAATATTTAATGTGTTTACAAATGGAGAAATAGGAATAGATCCACCTCCTGTTCGTATTTGTATGGGAGTCGAACCAAAAGATCTAATCATTGCTTTGCGTAACCAATCTCCAATTTTGGTATTAAAATCGGTTCTAAATGCATCGTATGAAATTTGATAGTTAAAACGAATTATTTTAGGGTATTTCATTCGTTCTTCTTCTGTTGGAGTATCCTCTATAATATGATATTCCTGCTGTATAATGTGCTGCTTAACCAGATCGATCATATGCTGTGCATTAGTTTCTTTAACCAAACGAATATTCATTTCTGCAGTGGCACTGGATGGTATTATTGTTCTTGTTTTATCCCCAACCCAGCCAGATTGAATTCCTAAAATACCTAGTGATGGATATTGCATTGCTTTTTGATATGTATCTGCAATATTATCGATAGTGGCAATACCTAATTTTTGTTTCATAATAATTTCATCATCTGGTACCTGATTAAGAATCTTCTCCGTTTCTTTGGATATTGAAACTCCATCATACCAACTTGGGATTGCGACTTTTCCATCTTCTTGCATCATAGATCCTAATAGTTGTGAGAGTCGCAATGCTGGATTTGGAATATAGTTTCCATAATGACCACTATGCTGAGGGGCTTTAGGTCCAAAAACCTCTAAAGATATTTTTGCGATCCCTCTTGCTCCATACGTTAATGTAGGTTGATTAGAGATATGTCTTGGGCCATCAAAAATAATAAGCATATTAGATGCTAGTTCTTTTTTATAACTCACTACTGCTTTTGGTAGTCTAGGAGAGCCTAATTCTTCTTCAAAATCCATAATAACTTTTATATTATAGTTAGGAGTGTGTTCATTATCATTAATAATATCCATAGCTTTTAGAAACATAAGTATGGGACCTTTTGCATCGGATACAGATCGTGCAAATATTCTCCACTCTGGATCTATTATATCTTTTTGTAAATTATCTAAGGAAATGGTATTCCATTTTTGGGAGGTGTCTTGTTTTTTTAATGTTGCTTTGTACGGATTGTCTTGATACCACTTGGTGGTATCTACTGGTTGTCCGTCTACTTGTAGATATACCAGTACTGTTTTGGTTGCATTTTTATAGTTTTTATTTGCCAATACTAAAGGGATTTTATCTGTAGCAAGACGTTTAGTAGTAAAACCACGTTTGTCGAAAGCTTTTTCGCACCATTGTATATTTTGTTCTATGTCATTAGGGTAATGGGCATCATTTGGTAAGCTTAAAAGACTAACCAATTCATCAAAAGATGATTTAGCATAATGAAGAGAGAGCTTATCAAGATCCTTGTCTTGTATTTGTTGTGCAGATAGTACAGAGATAAGAAACAAAGAAATGACTAAAAGGATATACTTAATCATAATAAATGGTATTGGATTATTATTAATGTGATTATGGTAAATGTATATAAAAGATTAAGAATGAGCTTTTTATTTTATATAACCTTAACAAGTATAAATGCATAAAAAAATCCAATCATGTTTTTATGATTGGATTTTAAGAATATAAAAAAATATTTAGTGCCTTAATTATTTAGCATTACTGGCATTACCAACATGGTAACATGTTCTCCTTCATCTAATCCATCTATAGGAGTAAGAATTCCTGCTCTGTTTGGTAAAGACATTTCTAATTGAACTTCGTCTGCATTTAAGTTATTTAGCATTTCACTTAAAAAGCGAGAGTTAAACCCTATTTGCATATCGTCTCCTTGATACCCACAGGTTAATCGCTCTTCTGCTTTGTTAGAATAATCAATATCTTCTGCAGAAATATTAAGTTCTGCTCCTGCAATTTTTAATCTGATTTGGTGCGTTGTTTTATTCGAAAAAATAGACACCCTACGTACAGAGTTTAAGAATTGTGTGCGAGCAATAGTTAATTTGTTTGGGTTTTCTTTTGGAATTACTGCTTCATAATTAGGGTATTTACCATCGATTAATCTACAGATTAATTGTGTTTCATCAAAAGTAAACTTTGCATTAGATTCGTTGTATTCTATTCGTACTTCACTATCGCTTCCTGCTAAAATTCCTTTTAATAAATTTAAAGGCTTTTTAGGCATGATAAATTCAGCAGATTGAGAAGCGCTTATATCTTCTCTGGTATATTTTACAAGTTTGTGTGCATCGGTTGCCACAAAAGTTAATCCTTCTGTAGAGAACTGAAAAAACACTCCGCTCATTACAGGTCTTAAATCATCATTACCTGTAGCAAAAATGGTTTTACTTACCGCTGTAGCTAATACATCCCCTAAAATGTTAGTAGAACTAGGGTCTTCTAATTCTACAGCCTTAGGAAACTCTTCTCCGTCTGCATATGCCAAAGCATATTTACCGTGGTTAGAGCTAATTTCTACTGTATTATTATTACCAGAAACAAAAGTTAATGGTTGCTCAGGAAAGGTTTTAAGGGTTTCTAACAATAGTTTTGCAGGTACTGCGATAGTTCCTTGGTCAGAAGATTCTACTTCTAATTTAGCCGACATAGTAGTTTCGAGATCAGAGGCAGAAACGGTTAACGCATTATTATCTAATTCGAATAAAAAGTTGTCTAAAATTGGTAATGTATTACTATTACTAATTACTCCTCCTAATACTTGTAGCTGTTTTAATAAGTAAGAACTGGATACTATAAATTTCATCTATTTTTTTATTATTTTTTATTGTAAGATGTAATTAGCCAATTTCCTGATTTTAATCAGAGCAAGCGTTTTGGTTACTATTAACGCTTTGCTATGGCTTATTTATACGCATACATTACTGTTTGCGCATAGTTCAACGCAAATATAATTGTAATCTATTTGTGTTTTGGTATGCATAAAACCATAGTTATTAACAAACCCTAACGAGTTATTGACTATTTTAATCCACATTGTGGGGTTTAATTCTCTGAGGATTGCCTCGAAAACAAAATATATTTTTGGAAGCATACCTTGTGAGCTTGCTTAGAGGTTATTGATTAATCTAAATAATTCCTCGAAGGCTCTGCCTCGGGGTTTCCGATTCACCTCTCCTTGGGAGAGGTCAGAACTGCCATTTTCGGCAGTTCTGGGTGAGGTAAAATACAAAATTTCGGTTTTTGGTCCCAAGACCAAAATGAAACTGGCGAAATACCTCTATGGCTCTGCCTCGAGGATAGTCGGTTTCAAGAAATTTTTTATTCGTTGTCCATAAGGTTATCGGTATAATGGGCTTTATGCTTAGGTGTAGAAAAACGTTTTTCGTTATAGATTATAGATTTTCCTTTTGGGATAGATAGACTTTGCCATTGCTCTGCTGCAATCATTTTTCCTAAAAAGACAATTTGACCTACATGATAGGAGTAATGGCTTAGTTGTCTGTTGATTGCTTCGGTAATGGTATGTTCGATATTTCGAATATATACGGGGTGATTAAAATTGTTTTGGTTTATGCTTTTTAATGCAGTAAAAAGGCATTGCCAGCCATCTTCCCATTTATTTAAAAGCTCTTCTTTCGTTTTTATATCATCTTCAAATTCGGTATCCCGGTGTCTCCATTCTTTTTCTCCATCGGTAGTTAAAAAATCGGTCCATCTGGATTTCATGTTTCCCCACAAATGTTTTATAAGTATTGCTATACTGTTACTATCGTTGTTGTATTGCCAAAAAAGCTTCTCTTCAGGAATTTGCTCTATGGTTTTATCTCCCAAAGATTTGTAGTAGGTAAATTGTTTATGGATCCCTTCTATATATTCTGTTGCATTCATGGATTTGTTTTTTTATTCTAAAGATAAGATTTTAAAATGGGTAAACTTTTTTTAGGACGAGATACATTTAATTAAGGTTTTACAGGGTTACAACAAATAATCCTACATTATTACTGGGGCGCGGAGTGGGTGAGGTCGGGCGCGCCACGCGCCTGCCTTTTCGATGTCCGCGCCTGGGTGTCTACCCCTCGCGCCTTACCAAAAGTAGTCTGCGCCTGAGTGTCTACCCCACGCGCCCTGGGTTTCTGCCTCTGCGCCCGACCAAAAGTACTCCGCGCCTGGGTAAACTATGTTCGCGCTTATATAAATATACTCCGGGCCTGTAATTTTTATGGCAGGGAACAGGTTTTTTATAGGAAAGGATGGGCTTTGAGAGCCTTAGCCCACTATAATCCACCCCGAACGGTGAGGTTACTCGAACCGTGATATCTCCGAAGGATGGACTTCGAGAGCCTCAATCCACACGAAGGGTGAAATTACTCAAAGGGTAAAGTTCTCGAAAGTTTAGAATAACATTTTTCTTTTACGAACCAGCAACCAGATTACTATGGGAGCTCCGATAAGAGAGGTGATTGCATTGATGGGCAAGGTATATTCACTAGATGGTAGTTGTGCAATACTATCACAAATTAACATAATAATACTGCCTAATAAGATCACTGCCGGAATTAAGGTTTTATGGTTGGACGTATGAAATAACAATCTGGTAAGATGCGGTACTGCCAGACCTATAAATGCGATAGGACCTGCAAAGGCAGTAACACTACCTGCTAACAAACCTGTGGCAATAATAATAAGAAAACGGCTTTTTTGAATGTTTAAACCAAGGCTTCGGGCATAGTTTTCTCCTAATAATAGTGTGTTTAATGGCTTTATAGAAAGAATAGCTAATAACATCCCTAATAATGATATACCAAAAAAGATAAGAACATCATACCAACTAAGGTTACCCAAACTACCAAATCCCCAAAATACGTATTGTTGTAATTGATTTGCAGGAGCAAAATAAGAAAGAACGCTCACTATTGCAGAGGTGATACTACCAAACATAAGCCCTATTATTAGTATTGCCATAGTGTCTCTAACTTTAGCAGAAACTACCATTACAGCAAATAAGACCAATACACTTCCTAAACTTGCAGCAATTACTAATCCCCATTTTGACACTAAAAAAGTAGAAAAAGCAATTCCTGTAAAGGTGCTACTTAGTATTAATATAGCTACTCCTAGTGTTGCTCCAGAACTAATTCCTAATACAAACGGTCCTGCCAAAGGGTTTCTAAACATGGTTTGCATTAATAAGCCAGAAACCCCGAGTCCACTACCTACTATAATAGCAGTAATTGCTTTTGGTAATCTATAATCTATTATAATATGTCTCCAGGATTCTTTTTCTACACTAGCGCCAATTAGGCTTTTTAAGGTGTCTAACCAAGGTATAAATACAGACCCTAAACTTATATTTGCTATAAAACAAATACATAATAGGAAGGATATACCTAAAAAAACGCGTGTATATGATTTGGTTGGGGTCAATTAGTTTAGTTTTTCAAAAAAATAGGGTTTGTAATCGTTTAATAATTCTGGATGCGCAATTTTGATAATATCTTTTAAAATTAAATCGGGACGCATTGGGCCTAATTCGTAATATATTAAGCCTCCTTTTGCACCAGTTTTTAACGAGTAAGAATATACGGTTTTATTTTTAAATGCATCAAAAGCTTCATAGCGATGGTTTTGTGCCTTAAGTTCGTCTAAAGATTTTGAATTACCAGTTCCTATCCAGAGTTCTGCATTTTGCCCTTTTTCTAAAACGCTTTCAAAGTTTAGTGTTAAACTGCCAGAGTCTTTATTATCTGCCCATAAATAAGTTGTATTTGCATCTTTTAAAAATTGTGCCATAAAACTATCTCCGCCAGGCACATACCATACGTCTTTAAACATACTTCCCGATACTACAGTTGGTGATTTTTTTGTGTTTTCTGCAAGAGTAATTGCTTTATTATACTCATTTTTTATATTTTGAAAAATATCTTCGGCAATTGCTTCTTTACCAAAAAATGCAGCAATAAATTTTATCCACTCTGCTCTGCCAAGCGGGTGTTTTTCCATCCACGAACCATTCATAACCACAGGGATTCCTGTTTTTTGAATTAAATCATATGCTTTGGTGTCTCCCGTTGCCGAAAAACCTATAATTACTTCGGGAGAAAGTTCAAGAACCACTTCGGTATTTAGATTATATTCTTTACCAAGCTCTTTAACCTTTCCTTTATCTATTAAAGCACGTGTTTTTTCTGAAGAAATATAATTAGTATGCGGAAACCCTACCAATCGATCTTCAAGATTCATGTATTCTAACATAGGGATATCGGTAGTAGAAGTAACCACAACTTTTTCGATAGGAACCTCAATAAATATGGCGTTATCAGAATAAAAAGGTCTTTTGGTACCTTTTGGGTGCAGTATATAGATTAGATCCTGTTTAGCGTCTGGCCACGGGGTAGTAATTTTTATTTTTTTATAATCTTTATAGTTTTGGATGGTAAACCCTGTAGCATATTCAATTTTTTGAGGAGCGAGATACATTACAGCAAGTGGATCGCTATTTTCTTGTTTTTTCTTACAAGATATACTTAACAGAAATAAAAAAGAAAATCGAAACAGGGTACGCATGAAAAATATTTTTTGTAAAAATAGTAAATCAGTAATAAGTTTGGGGCTAAACGAACATATCATTAGTGTATAATTATATCTAATGTCTTGTAATATGGTATTTAATCCATATTATGAAGTTTAATTCTCTGAGGCTTGACCTCAAAAACAGAATATATTTTTGGAAGCATACCTCTTGAGAGTACTCCGAGGTTATTGATTAACAAAAAGTATTTATTTTTTGAATAAACGATCAAATAATAATAATTGATTTGATAATCGAAACCATTAATAAACCATCTTTTAACAATTTGTTTTCTTAGAGCTAAGATGGAAAGCAAGTGTAAAAACGTTCTTTGTACAACTAACTTAGACATATATATCCATGAAAAAATTACAATTTTACGTTTCAATTTTTATAGTACTACTATTTTTTTCTTGTTCTGAAGATGAAAATAATATTCAAGATTACGAAAGTCAAATAAAGTCTCACACGAGTAAAAATAGAAGCACAGAAAGCTTAACTGTATTAAGCTATAATATATTTCATTTACCTGGTATTGCGCGTATAAAACAATATAAAGAAAAAGAGAGGTCAACAAAACAGCTGCATGTTGTAACAGAAATGGCATCTGTATTAGATGTTATTGTTTTTCAAGAAGGATTTAACGAACAAGTTGAAACGCATTTATTTAATAAGTTAGAAAATATATATCCTTATAGTACAGTTCTTGTTGGTCAATATTGTAGTACAGGCTCTAATTGGAACTCTGTTAGCGGAGATTGTTCTAACAGCATATTTGTAGTTAATGGGGGAGTACGAATTTTTAGTAAATACCCGATAAATAATAAAAAGCAACACGTGTTTACTCATTCTGGGTTTGGAACAGCAGATTATTATTCAAATAAAGGAGCTGCTTATGTTGAGGTTACCAAAAATGGAAAAAAATATCACATCGTAGGGACTCATTTGCAAGCAGATCAAGTAAGCTATAATGGTAGCTCTGTTCGATTAAAACAATTAAAAGAGATTAAAAACTGGGTAGATGGTATGCATATTCCAGTATCAGAACCATTAATCTATGCTGGGGATATGAATGTGCAGTATACAGATACGTCTTCGTATAGTAGTATGCAAAGTATTTTAAACTCTGAAATAGTATATTCTTTTAATGCTACTACAGATATAGGAACATATTCTAATACGAATACTTTGGTTCGTAAAGAATATCCAGATTATAACGACACTTTGGATTATATTTTAATAAGCAAAGAACATAAACAACCAGTTTCGATTCCTGAAATGGAAGTATTACAATTTGTGAGATCAGGAGAAGATTTATCAGATCACAATGCAGTAAAAACAACCTACAATTTTAATTACTAAACAAATTTTATATACTGTTTTATAGTAATAGATATCCCTGCATTCATGCAGGGATTTTTTTTTAAGATAGATATTCTAACTATTTAAAACATATTAGGAATAACAATAACATCCCCGTATTCTATTTTAATGGTAAAAGAATCTTTTAGTTCAATTTGTTGTACATAAGCAAGTAAAGCTCTCATTGGTCCTGCATGGGTAACAACAACTATTTTTTCGTCAGAACCTGTATGTAAGGAGTTGTAAAAATTTAAAATTCTTTTTTGTAACATTATATAGGATTCGCCATTAGGTACTTGTGTGGTAACAAAACTTTTCATCCATGGGTCTAGTTGGGATGTAGGGATATCATCCCAAGCCTGTAGCTCCCAATCCCCAAAATCCATTTCTTTGAGTCTGGGGTCTGTAGTAAATTGCATATTAAAAGTTTTGGCAAGTAGTTTACATCGTTGTAAAGGACTGCTATACACTCTGGAGATTTCTGTAACAGGAATTTGTTGGTGTATTTTTTCTATTTCAGAAGCAAAGGAGTTGGTGATTCCAATATCACTTTGTCCGTAACAAATTCCTTTTTCGATATTTGGGGTGGTATGTCTTACCAGATATATTTCCATAATGCGATACTAGTAAGATAAAATACGACTTCACTTAATTGTTGTACTGCTCCTGCGCAGTCTCCGGTTTGCCCTCCAATCCATTTTTTAAATTTATGCGCTAAAAACATTTTGGAGATATACATGGGGATTAAAGTAAGAAAAATCCACGGGTTTTTAAATAATAATAAAGGAGCAATACCAAAGATTGCACTTATACAAACAGAAGAAAAACGGATATTTTTTGCTGCAGGTTTTGCTTTGCTATCCTCTGTATCTCTTACATAAGGATGTGTATAAATAAGAGTGGTAGCTATAAAACGACTTAGGCTATGTCCTGTGATTAACAATAATGGGATATAGTATGGTTCAGTTTCTCTTAATCCTGCAAATTTAATAGCTAATAAAAGTAGTATTCCTATAGTACCATAAGTGCCAAGTCTGGAATCCTTCATAATCAAAAGAATTTTTTCTTTAGACCACCCCCCTCCAAAACCATCACATACATCTGCAAAACCATCTTCGTGAAATGCTCCTGTAGCATAAATGGTAGCAAACATAGATAGTAATAAAGAAATTTCAGTAGAGAAAAGAAAAGAAGCTCCGTAATAAATTATAGCTCCTATGCTTCCCACAATAATTCCTACTAAGGAAAAGTATCTGGAACTAAGACTTAGATACTCGGGATCATGGTTTACCCATTTTGGACAAGGTATACGGGTAAAGAAAAGTAATGCAGTAAAGAATATATGAATCTCTTTTTTCATGTGGTTACTTTAGAGGTTGGATTAAAAACTAATATCTAAACCAGAATTTTTTAGCATATATTTCCAAAAAGGAATAAAGGAACAAACCATGAGCAGTATAGCCAAAAGTATTCCTATAATTGCAACTTTGTTTTTCTTCAAAAAAGAAATAATACCAAAGTAAAGACTTAATAGGCCCAGACAAAGTGTTATGATTTTTAAAGTTTTACCAAATGCAAAGATAGTAGGAGTAAATTCTGAAACGTTTTGTGATTGCGTCAACCCATCTAGAAATCTATGATATAAATCGATATTAGATGTATATAAAAAATAGAAACCTATGCAGGCTATGCCTATGGATAAAACTCCTTTTTTCATTAGTTAATTTTGTTACTTCTTTGTTTAGGTTGTTTAAAAAATATAATTTATTATTATTTCTTCATAGGTATGTTTTTCATAACCAGAATTCATATTTTTCACTACTCACTACTCACTACTCACTACTCACTACTCACTACCAGAAATCCCTGCACTCTCAAAACTTGCCATGGTATTTATAAAGTGTACAGCAGACTCTATAATTGGATACGCGACTGCAACCCCTGTGCCTTCTCCTAAGCGCATACCTAGATTAATAAGTGGTTTTTTATCTAAAAAATCTAACATTTTTTGATGTCCTTGCTCTTCAGAAGTATGTGCGAAGATACAATAGTCCAATACTTTATTATCTATTGCATGAGCAGCTAATAAAGCAGCAGTAACAATAAACCCATCTATTAAAATTATCATTTTAAGTTCTGCGGCTTTTAAAATAGCGCCTGTAATCATAGCAATTTCAAACCCACCAAAAGTGGCTAAGGCTTCTAAAGGAGATGCAGGAGTATAGGTGTCAAATACGTTGGATAGGATAGATTTTTTGGTAGCAATAGCCTCTGTTTGTAATCCTGTGCCAGATCCTACACATTCTGCAACGGTATTTTTTGTAAAATATGCCATTAGCAAAGAAGCAGAAGAAGTGTTGCCAATTCCCATTTCGCCAAAACCAATAATGTTACAACCATTGTTATAGGTTTCTGTAACTATACTGGCTCCTTTTTTTATAGCAGTAGTACATTCTTCCAGAGTCATCGCAGGAGTATCTTGATAATTTTTAGTGCCATAGCTTATTTTTGCATGTATAATATTTTCGATTTTGTTAAAATCATGATTTACTCCAGCATCTATTATTTTAAGTGCAATGTTATTTTGTTTGCAAAATACATTAATTGCTGCACCACCATTAACAAAATTATAGACCATCTGGGCAGTTACTTCTTGTGGATAAGGGTTAACTTCTCCTTTTTTAGCAATACCGTGATCTCCCGCAAAAACCAAAATAGTAGGTTGTTGTAACTCAGGATTTTCTTTGTTTTGGATCATGCCTATTTGTAGAGCTATTTTTTCTAAAACACCTAGTGCTCCCATGGGTTTTGTTTTAGTATCAATTTTAGATTGTAATTTTTTTTCTAATGTATCATTAGACACAGACGCTATTGCAAAATTCATTATAAAGCTTAAGTTTAGATATTTATGAAGGGTATTGTACTAGTGTACGAATTAAAGTAGCTTTTTTAAAAGCACTTCGGAACCTTTTATTTCGACTGGTATGCCAGAAACCATTAGTACAGCTTTATCTGCATACTTGGCGATATGTTGATTCATCCATCCTTGTAGTTCTGTAAATTTTCTTCCTACCTCGGTAGTAGCATGCACTCCCATACCAATTTCATTAGAAATAATAAGTATGGTAGCATCGATTTTTAATAATTTATCAAACTCTGCCTTGGCAAGGTTTAATGATTTTTCGACATCATTTTTGGTGTCTACAAAAAAATTAGTAAGCCATAGCGTTACGCAATCTATAACTACAACACTATTCTCCTGGATTACTTTAGATAATTCTTTTTCTTCTTCGATAGATATCCATCTGTTGTCCCGATCTGCAATATGACGATCGATACGTTGGCGATGATCCTCATCCCAAACTCTGGAAGTAGCCAAATAATACGGAGTATTAGATAGTTGTACAGCCAGATCCTGTGCATATTTGCTTTTTCCAGAGCGTTCTCCTCCTGTAATGTAGTATAGCATTTAGATTATTTTAGATAGTACAAAGGTAATTGTATAAATTATTTTTAGGTTAAAGTAATCTCAAATAACTTAAAATATAATACATTCGCCCAGAATTTTGGTTCTGATACTCTTACCATAGAGTTAAAGATTAAAAGGGAATTAGGTGCATTGCTTCTAAAAATTTAGAGAAAATAAATCCTAAGCTGTTCCCGCAACTGTAAGCTGTGCCGATTTTGTATGCGTATGTATATAAATAAGGTGCTTGTTGTTACTTCTTTTAAACCACTGGTCTTATGTGACTGGGAAGGTAAACAACAAGACGCAAGCCAGGAGACCTGCCTTAATTTAATAATAAGTCAAACTTTCGGGACAAAGGTTTGGGTATGGGTAAACTACATACTTTTTTCCGGCAATAGTAAAATTAAGTATTTAAGGAATGAACAAAAAAATGTTTTTTGGAACAGCATTGGTAATGCTGGGATCTTCGTTTGTATTTGCACAAGAAATACAAATAGATGAAAAAGTTAATGAGTTAGACGAAGTTGTTATTTCGGACTCTAAATTTAATCTAAAAAGAGAACAAAGCGGCAAGGTAATTACTAAGATTACGCAAGAAGAGTTACAGCGCAGTCAGGGGCAATCTGTAGCTACCGTTCTTTCGAGAACGACAGGATTGTTTATAAATGGTAATGGTAGTGCACCAGGGCAAGATTTGGGAGTATATGCACGTGGTGGTAGAAACCGACAAGTCGTAATTAGGATAGATGGGGTAACGGTTAGTGATCCTTCTACTTCTGCAGGGGATTTTGATTTACGGTTATTATCGGTAAATCAAATTAAGGAAATTGAAATTCTTAAAGGAGCATCGAGTACGTTATATGGCTCTGGAGCGGCTACCGCAGTAATTAATATTACAACAAAATCAGAAAGTAAGGAAAAAATTTCAGCTAATTTTCAATCGAGTATAGGTACCAATCAATCGCAGGACGATCAGGATTATGATATCAACGAGTTTGTAAATCTTGCTTCTGTAAATGGGACAGTAGGAAAGGTAAGTTATCTGGCAAGTGTAAGTAATCAATTTGCAGATGGGTTATCGGCAGCCGAAGTTAAGGATGCAAAAGAAGATGCATTTTCAAAATTTAATGTAAATGCAAAATTGGGGTATCGATATAATGATAATTTTAAGTTTCATTTCTTCGGGAATCTGGATCAATACAAAAATGATTTTGATGCAGGAGCAGCAGTAGATGGTAATAATACATTTGATAGTCAGCAGCTAAGAGCAGGTTCTTTTTGGGAGGTACAATATCCAAATGGTAGCTTTACATTTACCAATAGTTTTGCATCTTTAGAAAGAGATTTTACACAATCTAGTTTTCCTTCAAAATATAAAGGAAAAGTACATACTTTTGATGGGTACAACAAGTATACTATAAATTCTGCTTTTTATACGGTAGTAGGAGTTAATGCATCGTTTAGCGATTTTAACCTTTCTAATATTCCTTTTGGAAGTACACGATTAGAAGAGACTATAAGTGATGAAAACGCAACATTTGATATTGTAGATCCGTATGCCAATGTAGTGTATACCTCAAACTTTGGATTAAACATTAATGCAGGAGCCAGATTAAATACGCATAGTGTATATGATAACCAAATAGTATACAGTATTAACCCATCGTATACCTATACTTTTGGTGCTAATTATATTAAAGGTTTAGCATCTTATAGTACAGCATATATAACCCCATCTTTATTTCAATTATATGATACTGCTTTTAATACTGGTAATCCTGATCTAAAACCAGAAGAAAGCAGAACGATAGAAGGAGGAGTAGAATTTTTACATGAAAAAAAGGCGAGTATAAGTGTTGTATATTTTAATCGTAAGTCAGAAAATTTTATTACGTTTAATCCTGCAACTTTTGCGAATTTTAATTCCCCAGAGGATATAGAGGTAGATGGAGTAGAGGTAGAAGTGTCTACAAAAGTTCTGGAGGATAAACTATCTATAAGTGGTAATTATACCTATACTAATATTGATAAATTAAAGGATAATATACGAATCCCAGAGCATATGATTAATGCAAGTGTAGGATATCAATTAGGTAAAAAAACATATACATCTTTAACATATCAATACAATACAGAGCGTGCAGATAATGATTTTGCTAATGCAGATCCTGTAACTTTTGCCCCAGCAAAGGTATCTTTGGATGGATATGGAGTGTTAGATTTTTATATCAGCCATCAGTTACTAAAGAATCTAAGTGTTTTTGCAGCAATGCAAAATATTACAAATGAAGATTATCAAGAGATTTTAGGGTTTAATACCAGAGGTAGAAATGCCAGAATAGGATTTAATTTAGAGTTCTAAATATAAAAACGACATAAAAAAACTCCTAAACTGTACAGTTTAGGAGTTTTTGTTTTTTTAGAAATTAAGTCTTTCCGTTTTAGAAACATCTGTATCTTGATACATTCGTTCATAATTTGGAGTAAACATTTTACTGTTTCCAACACTTTCAAGTTGTAGAGTGTTGTTATATGTTTTAGCACTTCTGGTGCCTGTAATATTATCTAATGCAGCTTTAAGAAGGGGCTCGTTGATATCCCCTAAATTTCCAAGGTTAGAATAATCTTCGTCTACAGGTATATCAGGAGTAAAGCCATTAAAATAATCGGTAACTCCTGCCGAGTTTATAGATTTAAGTACCAATGGTTGCATAGCATAAGTGTGCCCGGTGTCTGCTCCTTGTCTGCCAAAATTATCAGAATCATATAATGTAATAGAGGCTTGAAATTTACCTCGTGTAGTAGATCCAACCTTTGTTACTGTAATATATGGATCCAGCCCATTAATTACCAGTTCACTGGCAGAAGCAGAACTTCTGGTAGTAATCACATATACTCTGGTTAGATTAAGAGAGTTAATAGCATCGCCAGTTCTTATTTTATTATCAAAAAGATTAGTACTTCCAAACTGCTCCTGTCGATCAGAGTTCCATTGTTCTGTAGTAAAAACTTTATCGTTAAATTGCCCAGTGATCATGCTCGATAAATCGATTGCAGTAGTCACAGAGCCTCCACCATTATATCGCAAATCCAGTACCAGATCTGTTATCCCGTCTGAAGCAAATTTGGCAAAAGCAGCATTAAGTTGTGTGTCAAAATCTGCGGTAAAAGAGTTGTACATAAGATATCCTACAGGTGTACCTCCTGCATTTATAGTTTTAGATAAAAAAACAGGGTTTTCGGTATATTGTACTTTTGTAAGAGAAACTGTAGTGTTATTAGGAGTAATAGTAGTTCCGTTAAAAGTAGCCAATCCAATTGTATACGTATCTGGTTCTAATAATTGTCTAAAATTTTCAACTGTAATTTGTGTGCCATCAATAGTGTTAAAAATATTCCCTCTCTTTATTCCTTTTGCTTCTGCATCCGTACCTGGTAGCACATATCGCACATAACCAAAAACAAGCGCTTCATTATCTGGGTATCTAACCAAGCCAAACTCCATACCATTGTTTTTGGTAATACCATCAAATGCTTGCTCCAGTTCTATATAATCATCTACTAAAAAGCTAAAATCATCTACACTAGATTGTAAAGCACCAAAAATAGCTTCGGGAGTAGAAAAACTGGATAAATAATTAGTATAATCTTGGTTTTTAGAAAAACGATTATCTGCTAAATCAGAAACATCTGCTTTGTATAAATAGAAAACATTAAGTCCTTTCCATATAAAATCATTTATCTCGTTGGTACCAGAAACTCTAGGCACATCATCATTATCATTAAAACAAGCCGTAAAAAGGCCTCCGACGAATAGGAATAAGGTAACATACTTTAAGTATTTCATATGCTTATTTTTTTTGTTTTTTGTATTTGTTATATAAAGTGCCCCAATAATCTTTCCGATTATTAATACGATACTAGTAAATGTTTTTAAGAATTACTTTTATTCGTAGCGCTAAATGTAAGTACTTTATTATAAAATTAAAAAGAATGTAACAAATTAGATAGATAGTCGTCTCCCTTATATAAAGCTAACAAAGTTTTATGATAACAACCAACCAAAGATGAAAGAAGGAGCATTTATAACGCTTACGAACGGGTTTAAAGACAAGCTTTTTAGGTTAGCTAAACGCTTGTTGGTGAGCAATGAAGAAGCAGAAGATGCTACACAAGAAGTGTTGCTGAAACTGTGGAGAAATAAGAGTAAAATGGCAGAGTATAATAATGTAGAAGCTTTTGCCATGACAATGACCAAAAATTATTGTTATGACAAGCTTAAAGCCAAAGAAACCGGAAATCTAAAAATTGTACACAGTAACTATAAGGATGAAAGGCCTTCGTTACAAAGACAAGTAGAAGCAAGAGATAGTCTGGATTGGGTAGGTAAGATTATGAATAGTTTGCCAGAACAACAACGAATGATTATCCAGTTGCGGGATATAGAGCAATATGATAATGCAGAGATAGCAGATATGTTGCAGATAAACGAAGTGGCTGTAAGAGTGGCATTATCCAGAGGAAGAAAAAAAATTAGAGAAGAATTATTAAAAAAACACAATTATGGAGTTGTCTAACATAGAGAAATTATTAGAAAAATATTTCGAGGGCGAAACGACCATTTCTGAAGAAAAAGAATTAAAGGTTTATTTTACCAGAGAAACTGTGCCGTCACACCTAGAGAGATATAAAAGTCTGTTTCAGTATTTTTCTGAAGAGAGCACTATTACCGCTAGCAAAGATCTAACACTAAAAACTAACAAAAAATCATGGTACACATGGGTAGGGATTGCAGCATCTGTAGTAGTAATAGCAGGGTTGTTTTTTGCTAAATTACCCACAAACCAAGATGAAAACTTAGGCACTTATGAAGATCCTGAAATAGCGTTACAAGAAACCAAAAAAATCCTTAATATGGTTTCGCAATTAATGAATAAGGGTACAGAAGAATTAGTGTATTTAAATGAATTTGAAGACACAACTAAAAAATTAATAAAATAAATAACAATAATTGCCAAAACAGTGTAAATACATTGCAGCGGTCTTAAAACTTAAATAACATGAAAAAAATAGCAATTATTATAGCAATCATAGGATTACCATTTATGTCTAATGCACAAGGTAATTTTGATAAGTATGAAAACATGCAGGATGTATCCTCGGTCGTAGTAACTAGTAAAATGTTTAAACTATTAAGTAAATTAGATATAGAAAGTAATGATCCAGAAGTAAAAGAATACGCTAATCTTGTAGAAAACATAAAAAATATAAAGGTTTTTGCAACAGAAAATAAAGAAGTAGGGCAAAAGATGAAAGCAGATGTTACTGCATATCTTAAAAGTAGTTCGATGGAGGAGTTAATGCGAGTAAACAGTGATGGAAAAAATGTGAAATTTTATTCTAAACCAGGTAAAGATGAGGATCATGTAAGCGAGCTATTTATGTTTTTGGATGGGATACAGGATAAAAAAGATGGGCCAAATACAGTAGTGCTTACCATTACAGGAGATATAGATCTTAAACAAGTTTCTAAAATTGCAGATCATCTTAATGTACCAGGAGGTGAGGAACTAAAAAATGTAAAGAAAAAAGGAAACTAAGCATAGTTTAGTTACACTATTTCAAAATTAAAAATGATATTAAACATACACTCCATATCTTCTTGCTTTTTGGTAAGAAGATATGGAACATCAATCAAAAATCAATCAATCAAAAAAATAACAGAAATGAAAAATGTATATAGAGTTTTAGGGATTCTTAGTATCGTTTTACTAATGAGTTGTAATAGAGAACCATCGTTACAGAAATATTTTGTAGATCATCAAGGAGACGATGATTTTATAGCAGTAGATATACCTTCTAGTCTTTTAAGTAAAGAAACCATACAGTTAAACAAAGAAGAGCAAGAGGCATTAGAGAGTATAAAAAAGATAAACTTTTTGGCTTTGCCACTTAAAGGATCTAATCAAAGTAGGTTCGATCAAGAAAGTACCACGATAAAAAAGATTTTGGATGCAGACACCTACGAAACACTAATGCGATTTGGATCTAATGGTATGAAAGCAGTTCTAAAATACCAAGGCGAAGAGGATGATATTGACGAGGTTATTATTTTTGCAACAGATCAAAAAAAAGGATTAGCATTAATACGGGTTTTAGGAGATAATATGCGACCAGAAAAAATGGCGATGCTTATGCAATCTGTAGAAAACGGAAAAATTAATTTAGATAGTTTTAAAAATATAGCAGAAACTATAGATTTTGATTAATCTCTGGATATTCTAAAAAAAACAGGCTAAATTCTAAGTTTTCACTAAAGAATTTAGCCTGTTTTTTTTAGACTTATAAACGGTACAATATAATTATATCCCGGTATAGTTAGAAGGAGTTATTTGTTTTAATTCAGATTTTATGGCGTCAGAAACCTCTAGAGTTTCAATAAAATCTGCAATAGATTTTTGATTTATCTTTTCGTTAGTTCTGGTCAATCCTTTTAAAGCTTCATAAGGATTAGGATATGCTTCTCTTCTTAGAATAGTTTGTATAGCTTCTGCCACTACCGCCCAGTTATTTTCCAGATCCTGTGCAAATTTTTCTTCATTCAATAAAAGTTTATTCAAACCTTTTAATGTTGCCTGAAAAGCAATTAATGTATGCCCAAATGGAACCCCTACGTTTCTAAGCACAGTACTATCGGTAAGATCTCGCTGTAATCTGCTTACTGGTAATTTAGCAGAAAGATGCTCGAATATAGCGTTTGCCAGACCAAGATTTCCTTCGCTGTTTTCAAAATCAATAGGGTTTACTTTATGTGGCATGGCAGAAGAGCCAACCTCTCCCTTTTTTATTTTTTGTTTAAAATAATCCATAGATACATAGGTCCAGATATCTCTGTCCAGGTCTAGTATAATGGTATTAATTCGTTTAAGACCATCAAATAATGCCGCCATGTGGTCATAATGCTCTATCTGTGTAGTAGGAAAAGAATGATGTAATCCTAATTTTTCTTGTACAAAATTAGTCCCAAAAGCTTTCCAGTCAATATTGGGATACGCTACTTTATGTGCATTATAGTTTCCTGTAGCTCCTCCAAACTTTGCTGCACTTGGTATATCTTTAAGTAAGTCAAATTGTGCTTCTAGTCTGGTTACATATACTTGTATTTCTTTTCCTAAACGGGTAGGAGATGCTGGTTGCCCATGAGTTCTTGCCAGCATTGGTATAGCAGACCACTCTTTTGCCAGTGATTTTAGTTTTTCTAACAGGGTAGTATATTCTGCAATATACACACTACTTACAGCTTCTTTAATACTTAAAGGTATTGCAGTATTGTTAATATCCTGAGAGGTTAAACCAAAATGTATAAACTCTTTGTAGGATTGTAGCCCTAGAGCATCAAATTTTTCTTTAATAAAATATTCTACAGCCTTTACATCGTGGTTAGTTACTTTTTCAATATCTTTTATTGCTTGCGCATCTTTACTAGAAAAAGAAGTATAAATTTCTCTAAGTTTATCGAATAAAGAACTCTCTACACTTTGTAATTGCGGTAATGGCAATTCGCATAAAGCAATAAAATATTCGATCTCTACAAGTACCCGATACTTTATTAGAGCTTCTTCACTAAAAAATGGACTAAGAGATTCAGTCTTTGATGCATAGCGACCATCGATAGGAGAGATGGCCTGCAAAGGAGATAATGACATAGTTTTATTTTTTTGAAGCTGCAAAGATAATTTAATTAATTACGAATCACGAAGGACTGAAGGTGAATTTTGTAACCTACTGATTTATTAGCTGTTTGGGGTTCAGCTTTTAACTCCTAACTCCCAACTCCTAACTTCCGACTCCCGACATCAACACTTAATTTTTCCCAGCACCATACGTGCTCTTGCTTTATAAGCAGCACTGCCAGAGTTATAGGAGTTTTCTAATACTATTTTAAGCTCGGGGTGTACCCAGTCAAATTCTGTCCCTAATAAATATAGTGAGGTCATAGAATACGCTTTTGCCGCTACTTTTTGATCTGTAATAAGCCAATCAAAACAGATTTCAGTAATTTTTTCACGATGTTTTTTACTAAGGTATTTTTGTGTTTCGGAGCTCTTTTTTTGATAAAAATCAATGCTAAGATATTCAAATATTTTGGCCATTGGCCGTACTGCAGGATGCCTGTAAACAGTAGGCGCAAATAACAGAATATCATCCAGATAAGGTAAAATAAAAACCAGATTGTTTTTACATAAAAACTCAAGACCCCAGGCTGCTCTGCAAGAAATTTCATCTGTTACATTACCACAAATAGATAGTAGTTCGGGTAACAACTCTGGATCCTTTACTATTAGATTAGCAAAATAATTTCTTTTATCTCGAGAATGATCTATAGTACCTAATAACTCAATAAGCGATGACATTCTAAATATATTATATTACTTATAAAAAGTAGTGTTGAGTTAAAAATAGTAAAACTTCAAATAATATTTAAACTTGTTTAAGTTAATGATAAAAATCATAACTATAAAATTGGATAATTGTAATCGTTTGTATAAAAAGATGAACAAAAACCACGTAAATACTATTTATATATTAAATTCGTTATATTTTGTGAATTAAAAGATTTGATTACTAACATAAAAATAGAGTACTGTTTGGTGCTTTTTTTAAAATTAATGTAATAAAATTTTATTTTCTCAAAGCTTGGCAAGGCTTTATATATAGACTTATAAATAAATAAAATGATAAAAAGAATCCTGTTTTTAGTAGTGTTAGTTTTTGTGATTTCTCAGTTTTTACGACCTGATAAAAACGAAGGTAGTTATGATAGTATTGCTACTTTTGAAGAAATAACAAAGGTAACCCCCGAGGTGAAATCTATTTTACAAACCCAATGTTATGATTGCCATAGCAATACTACCAGATATCCTTGGTATATGCAGGTTAGTCCTGTATCGCATTGGATGGCGCACCATATCGAAGAAGGAAAAGAACATTTTAATGTATCTCAATGGGAGTCGTATACCGATAAACGAAAAGCGCACAAATTAGAAGAGTTTATAGAAGAAATCGAGAAAAAAGAAATGCCATTAGAATCCTATACCTGGATGCATGGCAAGCTATCGCAGCAAGATGCCGAAAAATTAATTAATTGGGCACAAAAAACCCGAAACGTGCTACTAACAGTAAAAGATACACTACCAGTTATAAAAGCAGATTCTGTACAATTGCAAGAAACCAATACAGTAGATATAGATAGTCTTTAAGTCTTTGAGTCTTTGAGTCTTTGAATTTATCCCAACAATTCTTCTACTACTTTAGTCACACCAGTGGTAGCTTTTTCAGACAACACCATAAGATTTTTTGAGGCAGAAACAGTGGGATTAGGATCTATAAAATAAGCAGGAGTTTGGTATGGAGCATATTGTAAAAGCCCAGCAGCAGGATATACCTGCATCGAGGTGCCAACAATAATAAGTATATCTGCTTGCTCTGTAATGGTTATTGCAGTATCCAACATGGGTACTTCTTCCCCAAACCAAACGATATGTGGGCGTAATTGCATATTATGGGCGCAATGATCCCCGGGGAGCAGGTCTTTTTTCCAGTCCAAAACCAAATCCTCATCAAATTGGCTTCTAGCTTTTAATAATTCGCCATGCAGATGTAGTACATTACTGCTACCAGCCCTTTCGTGCAGATCATCTACATTTTGGGTGATAATAGTTACTGCATATTTTTTTTCTAATGCTACCAAAGCATGATGCGCTTTATTAGGAGCAACTTCTAGTAGTTGACTACGCCTTTTGTTGTAAAAATCCAAAACTAATGGCATGTTGTTTTTCCAGCCAAGTGGCGATGCAACTTGCATAATATCATGTCCTTCCCAAAGGCCATCGGCATCTCTAAAAGTACGTAACCCGCTTTCTGCACTAATACCAGCACCAGTAAGTACAACTATATTTTTCATTAGTTTGATTTTATCGTTGTTTCACTCCTTAAAATCTGTTTCGAAACCCAAACAAGAAGGAATGCAAATCTAAAATTATTTATTTAAATCTTACACAACCAATACGCGTTAAAACAATATCGATGAGGAAACTAAAAAAATAGATAGGCACTATTTTATAACGCTTAATAGGTAGCCTGTAGATAGATATATTACAATAAAAATAGCAATAAGAGGTTATTTCTACATGTAATTTTTGGTATCGAATTGTATTTTTTAGATTTTTTTAAGAAAATCTTATATGTATTGTTAAAAGTGTGTATTGTGCTTGTTTTTGTGTTTATATCGACGAAAGCAGTGTAATTGTCGATAAAAAGCTGCTTGTAAGATATTGATAATAAGCTACTTCCTTACTTATATTATGGTTTTACCGTATATAAAAAAACGCTAAATACCCTATCTTGTAAGTAGAATAACTGAATGTCACAGGTTAACAATAATTTTTTAAACAATTACCCTATGAAATATCCTTATGTAATTATCGATAACGATAATAAAATTGCAAATTCTATACAAATTTCGTTAGAGCAACAGCCTAACTATATTTGTACAGGCATAGCAAAAGATGAGCAGGATGCATTGGATATAATTTTAGAAAGAAGACCAAGAATTGTTTTTTTAGAACCAGAAGTGCCTGGATTGCACGGGGATAAAACAAAATATTCTTTAATAACAGAACTATCTAAGTATATGATGCGACTGCCAGAGTTTATTGTAGTAACCAAAACTACAGACTACGCGATAGAGGGCATACGCAACAGGATACTAGATTATATCCTAAAACCATTTAGCAAAGGGCAGCTATGCAGAACCCTAATGCGGTTCGAAAAAGATTTTGATCACTTAGGAGATAATACCTTGTGTTTTAGATCCTATGGGGATTATAAGTTTGTAGATGTAGACGATATCTTATATCTTAAGGCAGATAACAACACTACAGATTTTATGATGAGCGATGGTAATAAAGTAGAGGCATTTAAAACCCTTAAACATTTTCAGGATCTATTGCCTAATCATTTTGTACGTATACATAACAGCTACATTATCAATACCCATTATGTGTCTCGAATACATTTTGGCAAGGCAAAATGTGCTATAAAAAACACAAATGATCTTATTCCTTTTTCAAAATCTTACAAAAACAATGTAGAAGAAATAAAAGACAGTCTGGCAAAAAAAAGTTTGATCTATGTATAACCAAGATGGTTTAAATTTGGACACCTTTTTTAGGTAAAATAAAGCTACATAATTGTGAAACACTTAGTAATTTATTTCCTACAAAAAAATAGATGTATTAAAATACGGTCATCTACCCTTGTAATCGGTTCATGCACTACTGGCAGAGGTTAAACTACTAAAGACACCTTAGTTTATTGGGCGCGAGGAGAGAAACAAACTACATTTGTAGTGTACAATTAGAGTTACATACGGTAGTAAAAAACTCTGATAAAAGGATAAAATCGTTTGCGCAACGGTAACTATAGAAAACAAAAAATAAGGAAGACCCCTTAAGGATGGAATACATCTTTAAACAAAAACGAAAAAAACTAAAAAAACTAAAAAACTAACATCATGAAAACTATAAAAACTTTATTCGCTATATTATTTTTGACTACTATGTTTATCGCTTGTGAAGCAGAATCTGTAAATGAGGAGGTAGGAGTTGAGGTAGAGGATAGATTTGGAACTGAAGATGCAGATACAGGTGAAGTAGAACCAAGCTCCACTGTATCTAACAAAGGTTAATTGAATCTTAAGTACAAAAATTCATTTTTCTCTTTTGAAATTTAATAGTATTAAAAAGTTCTATTTTATTAGAGCTTTTTTTTTGCTTAAAATTGACTATTTTAGAAGTAAATTTCTTTTGATATGTATAAAGTTTTCCCTCTTTTATTTGTTGTTATTTTCATGTTACTGTTGTCAAGTTGTAATAATTCAGATAAGATAATAGAGGGTAAAGATTTGAAATATAATTTAATACAGTCTTACATAGATAAAACTAAAGATGATGAAAATTCAAATAACGAAAGAAGAAATAATCTTGAGAAAGCTTACAGTTTATATGCGACACTTGAAGATAATAGCTTAAAAATAAGTATAGGTCATGAAATATCGTTTCAATATTACTCAATAAAAGATTATGAGAACTATAAAGAAATGAATGAGAAAGCTTTGAAATTGTCTCATCTAATAAACGATTCTCTAAATATGGCTAAATCCTATTCATATTTAGGGATTTATTTTAGAAAATCAGAACTGGATATAGAAGCCCTTAAGAATTTTTATGAGGCTGATAAAATCTTTTCATCGTTAGATAATGGTAAATATATTAAAGAGGATTATGCTTTCGAACATGGCAAAGCACTAATAGATTTAGCCTTGATATTAAGAAAAATTAAAGATTATAGTGAAAGTGAATCTGTTACTATTAGGGCAATAGAAAAATTTGAAATATCTAAAAATTATATTTATTTTCATTTATGTTATTCCAATTTAGGTATAGTAGCAAAATATTTAGAACGATATGATGAGGCTGTGGAATATCATTTGAAAGTAATAGAATATGCTAAAGGAACAAAAAATGAAATATCACAAACCTTAGCTTCTTACAATAATATAGGTACAGTTTATAAATCTCAAAAAAAGTATGGTAAAGCAAAAGAATATTATAACAAAGCATTAATTTATGAAGAATTCTTAAATAAAAGTCCAAAACTTCATGCTAGATTAATTGATAATTTAGGATATGTTAATTTTTTATCTAAGGATTTAACCAATATACCAGACCTTTTTTATAAAGCGTTAAAGATTAGAGATAGTATAGACGATAAGTATGGTATTGCTACCAATACTCTGCATCTGGCAGAATATTATACATCTATGGATAAGGATAGCATTGCCAGAATGTATGCAGAACGATCCAGAGATATGTCTTTAGAATTACAAAATAATGAAGAGTTATTAAAAGTATATAGACTATTATCTGAAATATCTAATAGCGATGAGGGTTTGGGTTATGCTAATAAGTATATTGCACTAAACGATAGTTTGATTAAAGAAGAGAGATTATTTAGGGATAAATTTGCGCGTATTAAATTTGAGACAGAAGAAATCGTAGAGAAAAACCAACAAATAAGTAAAGAAAACGAAATTTTGATCATAGCAATACTAGGGTTAACCGCATTGTTTTTGTTGGGGTATATTATATTTAGGCAACAACAAAGCAATAAAGAGCTGCTTTTTGCACAAACCCAACAGGAGTCTAACGAGGAGATATATCGATTACTGCTTAATCAACAAATAAAGCTGGAGGAGGGTAGGCAGATGGAGCAGCAACGCATGTCAGAGGAGTTGCATGATGGCGTACTGGGTAGATTGTTTGGGGTGCGATTAAGTCTGGATGGGATTAACCAACGTGCCAACGATGGTTTTACAGAGGCAAGAAACAAATATATAGACGAGCTTAAAGCTATAGAAAAAGAAATACGTTTATTGTCGCATGATCTGGGGGCAGAGACTCTGCCATCTGATGTGGCATATATAGATGCGGTAGAAAACCTTATTGGCGATCTGTGCGAGGCACATAAAATAAATTTTGAGTTTAATAACGACGAGGATATAGATTGGGAGAGTGTAGATGACCAGAAAAAAGTAAACCTGTTTAGGATTTTGCAAGAGTCGATGCAAAATATTTTTAAGCACGCCAGTGCAGATCTTATAAAAATTAATTTCGAATATGTAGATGGTAACATAAATCTTACTATTTTAGATGACGGTGTTGGATTTAATAGCACCAAAGTAAAACGAGGAATTGGTTTAAAAAATATTACATCCAGAGTTAATCAAATGAACGGGCAAGTTCAATTTATTAACGATGTCGATACAGGTGGTACTATGGTATCGGTTAGTGTACCGGCAAAAGCCAATGTTGCAGAATTATATTAAATAAATAGCATATTTGTTAATTATGGTACAATTTCTGATGGCTATTTAAACATAAAAACGAATATATTTTTAAAACCTAAAACAACAAATTTTTTAAGATGAAGAAAAAGCTAAAAGTTCTTATGATCGATGATCACCCAATGATTATTGAGGGGTATAAGAATACCTTATTAGGAGAAAATCAAAAAGAATATCAAATTAAGATAGACATTGCCTCTAATTGCGATGATGCCTATGCAGAGATTGTGAAATCTTCAGAATCTACTCCTTTTGATATGCTTTTTATAGACATAAAATTACCACCATCAAAAGATGGTACCATTACCTCTGGTGAGGATTTAGCAAAGCATGCAAAAGAGTTATTACCAAAATCTAAAATTATTATTTTAACCATGCATAGAGAGGATCATAGGATCCATAATATACTTAAAAATATAAATCCAGCAGGATTTTTAATAAAAAGTGATCTTACCTCTAGCGAGTTATTGTTGGCTTTTAATAATATCGTAAAAGGTAAAGCATATTATAGTGCGACGGTTAACGATCATTTTAGAAAAATGATGACCAATAAGTTTTCTTTAGACGAAAAGAATTTAAAAATTCTGTATCACTTATCTCGTGGGGTAAAAACAAAAAATCTACCTAATTACGTAAGTTTATCGTTAAGTGCTATCGAAAAAAGAAAAAACCAAATCAAAGAGATGTTTTCTATTGCCAAAGCAGATGACCAAATGCTGTTAGAAGAAGCTCGAAAAAGAGGTTTTATATAATCAAAAACTAGATAATCAACCTATAGACTTTTAATTATATATATTAGAATGTCTAAAACCTTACATACTGCTATATAGAGCGAAATCGATGGGTATTAATAATAAATACCTGATTTATGGATTTCGCTCTAATTGGCAGTAAAACATTATTTTCTACAAACACATTTATAACTAAATACAAGTTAGAACAAACACAAGCTTACTCAGTATTTAAGTTAATTATTATAAGATCTTAAGTTGGCGTATATAATGTTCTTTAAACGTGAGTTTGACGTAAGGACTTAGTTTTAAAAAGCTGTCAAATTGAGTGATTTTTCATAGTGAAACGGAGAAAAATTGTATCGAAATTAGGCTTTTGCTTAAAAATTTACTTGTCTTCGATACAATTTTCTATCAAAAATCACTCTGACTGACGTAAATTTTCTTACACCGAACTCACGTTTTAAGTCATTTCTTCAAAAGCACAATTGTTATTAACTTAATTATAAATGGTATTATACCATTTGTAGTTTGAATCTATCATTTAAGAGCTTAATTACTATAAGCTTGCCAAAAAATAGAATACATTTTTAGAACTATACTTCGTGAGTTCACTTTTAGGGGGTTGATTTTATTTTAAAAGAAAATTATTTGTTTTTTAGGTATACAAAGAAGAAAAATTCAGCATGACCATGTATAAAATTAAGATATGCAAGGATAATGTTTAGTTTTAATATTTTTAAAATTTATATTTTATTGATTAACAATTGATTACTTTTTAATACGGTAAAACCATATTTTTTTTGATGTTTTAAAACCTTGTATATCAAACTTTTATGTATACATTTATATTGTTAAAATTAACATAATAAAAAAACTAATTTACTTAAACATTAATAGCTTATAAAAAAAAATACTCTAAACGATTTATTTCTACCCCCACAGTATTTTGAGAGTGCTTTTTAAGCAGATATATTATAACGATAGTGTTATAATAGTAAAGACTACTATGTTTATTGTAAATGCAAAGTATAAAAACGTAAACTAATATTTGAAATAAATTGCTTATGAATAAGATTACTTTTATCTACTTCGCAAAAGCTATAGCGCTATCCATTTTATTTTCTACTATTCAAAATTTACGATTAAGATTATTTAAAAAAATTATGGGAGATATTTAAAAAAAAGATAAAATACATAAAAACAATTTTGTAGCTAAAAACTTTGGCGAGCTAATGTTACAGAATATGAATAACGTTAATTTAAAATCAAATCAATCCTTATGAGGTTCCGTTTTTTTGAAACAAAGTTGCTGGAAGAGTCTTCTTTAAAAAAAGATAATGATACAAATCAACAAGTTGTTACTTTAGATCAAGAAGTAAAGCATACCATAAACTACAGCATTCTTTTTTTAATAATAGCTACTACTTTTTTTATCATAATATATTCATTCGTAGCATATTCTTTTTTAGAAACCTCCTCGATGTTATTAATTCATAAACATCCATCTACAAAGGAGCTTTCTAAAAGCATAACAGTTAAGCATCAAAAAGAGCGTACAGATATATTTTTTTCTAAAAGTAATATGATTATAAATGTAAATAAATATTTAGAATATGTAGTAGAAAGAAAATCAAGTGAAATGATTTCTTTTAGAAAAGGTTTTTTTAATTCCATACAAGAAAAAAATGGAATACATGAAAACGGATAAGTATATAGTTTTGTGTGTTTTGTCGAAACAAAATGGTGTTTTATCGATAAAAAAAGCTTTTTCAACATGTTTTTTCTGTTTTTTCTGTAAAAAAAATGTTAAATTCGCGTAAAGCTCATACTATAGTTTAATGACATATTTGCTTTTGTGGGTTATATGAAACAAAATTAATTTATGAAAAAAAATACTCGATTTTTGGATAATAAAGAGAAGTTGTTTTTCTTCTTTATTATTTTTTTGTTTATAGGTAGACAATTAAAAATTCATATAACTACTATAAGTAGAGAAGTGTTTGCTATAATGTCAGAAAATAATTTCCTTCTTAGTAATCTGTTTCCTTTTACAAAGGGAATAAAAAAAATCAAGATGAATATTACCCGATTAGTTTCTAATAATAGGGTATTACGCATAATACTATTATTTATCGAAGAAAAAAATAACACAATAATTTTATCATAAATAGCTTATGAAAATTTTTACGATTTTTCAAACTAACTATATAAACCAAAAGTTTACCTTACTTGTATTCGTATGTTTTTTGGTTATAAGTAACTTTAGTTATTCTCAAGCTACCTTTGTAAGTAATCCAACCAATGCAGCAATGTTAGGGGTTCTGGATGGGGATGGTGTTTCATTAAGCAATGCCACTTTAGAGAGAGGAGATAGGGCTACACAATTAGCAACATTTTCTAATGGTACTGCGGGAGCTAATTTATCATTAGATGGTGGGGTAATGTTAACTACGGGTAGTGCAACGCAAGCATTTGGTAATAATTCTCAAACGCAGGCTTCAATTAATGCACCAGGAATAGATACATATGATGATCCAGATATTACAGCTATAGATGCTACAGCAAACTGGGATGTTGTTGCTTTTTCATTTGATGTAACTTTAGAGCCTGGGTTTACAGATCTTAAAGTAGTATACCAATTTGGATCAGATGAATATCCGGATTATGTAGGGAGTGTTTTTAATGATATTTTTGGGTTTTTTATTTCTGGTCCTGGTATAACAGGAACTCAAAATATAGCATTAGTACCAGGTACAACAAGTCCTGTTGCAGTAAATACCATAAACGCAGGTTTTTTAGGGTGTAATGATGACCCAGCAGTAGAGGACTTAACTAATTCTGCTTTATATATAAATAATGGGCATGATACTTCTGCCCCACCATGTAATACAAATCCTGGGCCTTTTACCATATTTACAGAGTATAATGGTATTACACAACAATTAACAGGTGTTTTATCAGGATTAGTACCAGGTAATACATATAGGTTTAAAATGGCTATTGCAGATGCGGGAGATGCCTCTCTGGATTCAGGAGTTTTTATAAGTACCATATCTGGAGATAGAGATTCTGACGGGGATGGGCTTTCTGATGCCAACGACCCAGATGATGATGATGATGGTATTTTAGATATCGATGAAGCTGGCGCAGCGGGAGCTCCCAATTTAGATGTAGACGGGGATGGAGTGCCTGCGTATCTGGATGATGATGATAATAATTTCTCTATAGGAGATGTAGATGGTTTGGTACAACCACAATTTGATCTGGATGGAGATGGTGTTCCTAATCATTTGGATTTAGATAGTGATAATGATGGTATCTTAGATGTTATAGAAGCAGGAGGTACAGATCCCGACAATGATGGAGTTATTGGTACGGGAGTACCTGTCGATACAGATAAAGATGGATTAGCAGATATTGTAGATAACATAGATAGTGGTAGTGGAGCAGGTGAAGTTACTACGGGAACACCTCTTCCTGTACCTAATAGTGATAGTACTGGGGGGGCAAATTATCTGGATATAGATGCAGATGATGATGGAATTGTAGATAATATTGAAGCACAAAATACTATTGGTTATCTAGCTCCTTTATTAAATGATGCAGATGGAGATGGAATAGACGATCGTTACGATATAGATGCAGGAGGGCTTCCTTTAACACCTGTAAATACAGATGCAGGATATCCAAATAGCGATACAACACCTGATTATTTAGATTTAGATTCTGATGGAGATGGAGAAAGTGATATGATTGAAGCATATGATACCAACGACAATGGTACTGCAAATATTACTCCTTCATTTATAGATTCAGATAACGACGGTTTAGATAATAATTTTGATGTAGATGATGCAAACTTAGATCCAACAAATGGAGGACAAACTGCCACGAATCCTTTTCCTGATACCGATAATCCCGGTGGAGAACCAGATTGGAGAGCTATTGATGATGAAGTAGATTTGGTAGTTGGCAAGGTAGTAAATGATACCACTCCAGATGAAGGAGATTCGATTATTTATACAATTACCGTAACTAATAATGGAGCTCCAGCTGCAACAAGCATAGTACTTACAGATGTACTACCAGCAGGAGTAACCTATGTAAGTGATACACCAAGTCAAGGGACTTATGTTTCAGGAACAGGAGTTTGGACAATAGGAAGCATACTAAATGGAAATAATGCAACAATAGCTATTACCACTACAGTAGATACAGGTACTAGTGGGGATACCATTACCAATACAGTAACTGGTGTAACTTTAGATCAAACTGATAATAATACCACTCCAGATGATCCAAGCGAGGACATTGTAGTGAATAATGAAGTAGATCTGGTTG
>CAYGUC010000039.1:0-50633 GCA_964353005.1 uncultured Flavobacteriaceae bacterium
TACCTCTATGGCTCTGCCTCGAGGATAGTCGGTTTCAAGAAATTTTTTATTAAATTTAATACATGAAAAATGTCATTATTATTTTAACGGTCGTACTTTTTAGTAATTTTGTTATCGCAAACAATTTGTGTACAGAGAACAACGTAAATATTTCTATTTATTGGGATGCTTCCTTATCTCAAAAAGAGAAAAATATAAAAAAAGAGTTCGAGTTTTTAGATCTTTTTTTTAAAGCTTATCCCAACTCTAATGTTTCCCTAATTGTTTTTAACACAAAAATAGTTAGTAATGAAAAACTACAAATAAAGTCATTTAATTGGGAAATACTTAAACAAAAATTGCAAGATGTAGACTATGATGGAGCTTCAGATTTTAGTTTAGTTAATACAGAAATAAATGACGAAATATTACTTTTTTTTACAGATGGTAATAGTAATTTTGGAGATTTTGAAGCTAGTTTATACAGCCCAAGAATAATTACTATTAGTAGTAAAGTATTAGTAAATAAAAGATTCTTACATGAAACAGCTTTTTATAATAGTGGATATTATATTAATTTGTTAGAATCTGATATCTCAAATTCTGTAAAAGCAATAAAAGATCAAAATATTTTACCAAAATTAGAATTTGTAACAGAAAAAATAACAGATAATAAAAAGAAATACATTCAAGGAATCGTTACAGATGATACCGGTATATTACCTAATGTAAATATTTCTGTAGATGGTAAAAAAAAGGGAACTATTACAGATCAGTACGGCAAGTATAAAATAGCGGTAGAATCAGGAGATGTTTTGATTTATAGCTTTGCAGGTATGAAAAGTGCGGTAGTTGAAATAGGAGATGAAAGTTTTATAGATATAAATTTGACTACTACGATAAATGAACTAGATCCAGCTATTATTAAATCTAAAAAGAAAGATGATCCTGATATAGTAAAAATAGGAGATAGAGAAGTAAATATACGGGCAATAGGATATGCTGTGCAAAGTATTGATTCTGAAAAAATAAAAGGAGAAACAAAACTTGGATTAGGAGAAACTATTGCAGGTAAATTTGCAGGAGTAAATGTTGGCGGCAGTGGCAATGCAGGAGATATGGTAATACGAGGTATAAACTCTATTCAATTAACTAGTCATCCTACTTTTATTGTAGATGGAATTACTTTGCCACGAAGTGGTCAATTATCTTTAGGAGACAAAAAAAATTATAATTTTTTGGATCCTAATAATATTGCAGATATTACTATTCTTAAAGGACTGGCAGCAACAAATCGTTATGGAGCTGCTGGACGTAATGGAGTAGTTTTAATTACAACAAAAACAGCGAAAAACAATAAAACTTTAGAACAAAATACTTTAGAAGATAAACCCTCTGAAATTAAGTATAATATGTATACTTATGATTTAGAGATTTCTAATGACAATATTTCTAGTTATGTAAATACCTTAAAACTATTTTCTGATTCTCAAAAATCTTATGATAAGTATATAGATATGCTTTCTGCAAATAAGGATAATGTCTCTTTTTTTGTAGAATGTTCAGATCATTTTTTTAGTATAAACAAGCCAGCAGTAGGATTAAGAATTCTCTCAAATTTAATAGAGATTTTTCCAGAAGACACTTCGGTTCTTAAAATATTAGCTTTTAATTTAGAGAAACATAAATTATTTGAGGAAGCAGAGCTCGTATATAAACAAATAGCTGAAGTTTCTCCTTCTTTATCTCAAACGTATTTAGATCTAGCTAATGTTTATTTTATGGGTAAAAAACACCAGGAATCTGTAAATCTATTTAAAAAAATAACAACAAACAAAATAGAAACAGTTAGTTCATTTAATGGTATTGGGAACCAGATAACCAATGATTTTAGAAATGTTTTATCTAATCGTAACCAACAGTGGAAGACTAATAATATAGATCCAAAATATTTTATTTCACCCAAATATGATCTAAGGGTAATTACAGAGTGGTCGCACCCACAAACAGAATTTAAATTACAATATATAAACTCTAAAAAGCAGTATTTTACTTTAACACATACTCAGGAAGAGAATAAGAAAATAATGCAAAAAGAAATTAATGAGGGGTTTACTTCAAACGAATATGTGCTTTCTGAAATGGATGATGGGGAATGGTTTTTAAATCTTCTTACTTCAAATGATTATATACCAAACCTTAAGTACCCTATATTTCTTAAAGTAAAAGTATATACAAAATTTGGTTCTCCTGATCAGAAGTTACAAATACACATTATAAATCTGGACCAGATAGTAAAGAATAGAATTTTTACTTCTTTCAAAAAATAGGCATAACAATAAAAAATAACTAATGTTATGCTAATATGGTTTTCAAATTTTGTGGAGGATTGTTTTTATGATACTTTTATCTAAATTCAATAATCACATTTTTAGAAACTATATTTTTTATGCGACTATTCATCTTTTTTACCCTTTTAATAACCTCTACAGTTATACAGTCACAAATATTAACAGAAAGAGAGAGAGCTAATGTTATAGACATGGTTTTAGAAGATAGATTTAATAATCTATTACCAGAGTTAATGGATCGGGAAGGTTTTGATATGTGGATTTTGATTTCTAGAGAGTATAATGAAGATCCAGTCCTTAAAACAATGTTACCTGCAACATGGCTTAATGCCAGACGCAGAACTATATTGGTGTTTTATAGAAATAAAGAGAAAAATAATATAGAAAAATTAGCAGTAGCTAGATATAATGTTGGAAAAAATATAGATTCTGCGTGGGACAAGGAAAAACAACCAGATCAATGGAAAGCATTAGTAGAGATAATTTCGAAAAGAGAACCTAAAAAGATAGGAATTAACTATTCAAAAGATTTTGGTATTTTGGATGGAATTGTAAAAACAGATTATGAGGAGTTTTTAAAAGTACTCCCTCAAGAGTATAAGCCTAGAGTCACCTCTGCAGAAAAGTTAGCAATTGCGTGGATAGAAACCCGCACTTCGCAAGAATTAGAGATTTATGAAGAACTGGTTAAAACAACTCATGATATTATAGCAGAAGCTTTTAGTACCTCGGTTATACAACCAGGAACTACTACAACAGATGATGTGGTTTGGTGGTTGCGACAAAAAGTAACAGATATGGGGTTGAAAACTTGGTTTCATCCAACAGTGGATATTCAAAGATCAGGAGAGGCATTACAAAGTCATATTGTATCTTTTTCAGATAGGCCAAACGATAAAATTATTCAGGCAGGAGATTTGATACACTGTGATTTTGGAATCACTTATTTAAGATTAAATACAGATTGTCAACAACACGCATATATCCTTAAAAATAACGAAACTTCTCCTCCTGATTTTTTAGTTAAAGCTTTTGCAGAAGGAAATCAGGTACAAGATATTTTTACCTCTAATTTTGAAACAGGAAAAACAGGGAATGAAATTTTAATAAAATCCTTAGACGAGGGTAAGCAAAAAGGATTAAAACCATCTATCTATACGCATCCATTAGGTTTATATGGACATTCTGCAGGTACTACAATTGGTATGTGGGACGCGCAACAAGGGGTAAAAGGAGCAGGAGATTATCCTTTGTATGAAAATACAGTTTATGCTATTGAACTTAATACTACAGTTACATTGCCAGAGTGGAAAAAAGATATTCGAATTATGTTAGAGGAAGCAGGTTTTTGGGGGACTAACGGATTTAAGTATGTAAATGATAGACAAACAACGTTAATTACAATTCCTAAAAGGAAGTAGGTGACATTTACATAATTAGTGTTGTCGGATAAAATTAATAAATAAAACTATTTAGTATCCTGCATCATTTTTTGATTAAAGATTAAAAATATGTAATTTTGTTCATAATAAAACACATAAATCTCAGCTTACTAAATATTGTTATTTAAATAGATACCTAATTATAAAAATTAACTATGGATATAATAAAAGGTGTTTTGTCACTAATTGTAGGGTTTAATTGACATTATAGTTATACATAATATGATTAAATATGATTAAACGAGCTGTAGGCTTTGTCTTTAGAGTGTTTTTGGGAATAATAACTTTTGTAGGTAGTATATTTGTTATTTTGTATACGATCCTATGGGATTTTTTAAGAGAAAAAATATTTCGAAAAAAACCTATTGATAACGATTGTTTTGATAAAATTCTTTCAAAAGAAGATATTTCTAAACCTCAAAAAAAGTAACCATTACATTTAAAATAAAATCATCTTTTTATATTGATAAAACAATACCTTATTCACCTTATTAACATTTAGTTTCTATAGTTTAACTCTCGAAATTAATATCAATTTTTAGGCTGTATACAGATATTTTTTTGATTAAAACTTCCACCGTGATTTTGGTTTAGAATATCCATATCCATAAGGAGAGCCGTAGTATTTTTTGGTGTTAACATTTACATCATTTAGCAAAATACTCATATTAGAAAAACGTTTATTTTTATATAAATTTTCTGGACCAGATAATAACCTTCTGTCAGAATATCCTGATCGTACCACATAAATACATAAATCTACATAGTCTGTAAGTAATAGAGGATCTGCTACCAAGTTTATGGGAGGAGTATCTATAATTATATAATCATATTGTGATTTTAATTTTATAATTAACTCTTGTAAACGTTTACTTTTTAGTATGTCAATAGGATTAGGAGGAATTACTCCAGAGTTTATAATATCCAGATTAGGTATATTATCTATATTTATAATAATATCTTCTACATTTAGATTTTTATCTCTTACATAGTTGGTTATCCCTCGAACTTCATTTATATTAAAATAATCTAGGATTTTAGGAGATCTTAGATCTAAACCTAGTAATGCAACTTTTTTATCAGGATCGGCTAAAGTAATAGATAAATTGGTGGATACAAATGACTTTCCTTCTCCTGTTATAGAAGAGGTTACTAAAATAGTTTTTGTTTCATTATCACTTTCTGAAAGTAAAAACTTTAAGTTACTTTCAAAAATTCTAAATGCTTCTGCTACAATGGATCGATCTTCTTTAGAAATAATAAAATTACCTTTTGTATTTGTATTAGGAATTTCTGCGACAATTGGTATATCCAGATTTTTCTGAATTTCTTTTTTGTCTTTTACTTTTACGTCTAAAAGATCTTTAAAAAATAAGATTATTATAGGAATCAAAAACATACTTATAAAAGCAACCAGTAAAACGATTCTTTTTTTTGGCTTTATAGGGTTTTTAGAACTATATGCTTTTTCAATAACTTTTGCATTAGAAACTGTTGCTGCTAATGATATTGCTGTTTCCTCTCGTTTTTGTAATAAATAAAGATACAATGTTTCTTTTATTTCTTGTTGCCTAACAATATCTCTCAACTCCCGTTCCTTTTTTGGTAAAGAAGCTATTTTAGCATTCATTACGGCATCTTGTCTTTGAAGATCTCTAAGTTTTATTTTCAAAGTTTTTTTCTGGTTATCCAAACTTTGTTTCAAGCTTAGTTTTAAACTTTGTAATTTTTCATTTAGGCGAACAACTATTGGGTTTTTTAGAGTAGTACTTTTTAATATTTCATCTCTTCTTAAAGCTGTTTCATTATATTGTGCTATGATTCTGGTAATCGACTCTTCAGAAAAACCAAGGTTAACGGGTAATAAACTTCCTGTATTTTCTTTTAAGTACTCATTCATAAAATCAACTAGTCCTAATTGCGTGTTTGTTTCTAATACTCCTTTTTTGTTTTCAGACGAACTTTCTAAAAAAAGTTCCGTTTCTGAAGTAACATTAGTTAAATTATGAGAGGTTTTAAATACTTCTACGCCTTGTTCTATATTAGATAGCTCAGTATTTATAATTCTTAGTCTTTCCTTAATAAAGCTAGCTGTATTTTCATAAATCTGGTTTTTGTCATTTGCTGCATCTATATTGTATTCTTCTACTAATCCGTTTAAAATATCTTTTGCTTTTGCTTTTACTGTTGTGTTTAGGCTTAAAGCAATAACATTTGCATCTTTATGAACAAGCCCGATACTTACTCTAGATTTGTAGTCTTCAACAATATCCATTATAGGTTTTATGGATAAATAGATTTCATTTTCAATAAAAGCATCCAGATAATCAGGATTAGGATTAATTACTAAATTACCTATTCTGGTAGGTATTTCTTGACCAAAAACTCCATTTTGAAGAGAGTCAACACCTTCTTCTGTAATAGTAAATTCATTTTTCGACAGTATAGATATAGTAAAATTGGCAGAAGGGTCTACAATTAAAGAATCTTCTTTAAAATTTATATGAATAGGAGTATTGTCGTATAATTCAACTAAACGTTTTGAAAATTTTGTTTTTGCAAAGTACTGATGGTTAAGATTAAGTTTTTTAATTGTATTTTCAAAAAGAGGTCTGGACTTTAAAATTTCTATTTCATTTTCAACTTCTTTATTGTTGTTTTTAACAATACTTAAATCTTCGAAGGCAGAGAGCTCTGAGAGCATCCCAGATTTTTCACTTTTGATTAGAATAGTTGATCTTACTTTATATTGAACCGGAGTATATTTTAAATACAATACCGCTAAAACTATACATATAATGCCAGTTATAAGAAATAGTTTCCAGTAACTAAGATACTTCGTTATTTGATCTTTTAGATGAAGATTACTTTGTTCTTTTTGATATTCGTAATCCATGAATACTATCTTTTTAAATTAAATTTCATTAACATCATTATCTTGTCAGTAAAATAACCAATGATACTATTACAGATGCTACCGATACCCATATAGGAGTGTTTTTATTATATGAAGAAGACTTAATTTGTGCATTATTAGGAGTAACGTAAATAGCATCATTTTGTTTTAGATAGTATACAGGAGAATTAAAAATTTCATCAGAAGTGATATCTATTCTATGATATTTATACGTATTGTTTTGCTCTCTAATAACTAAAATATCATTTCTCTTACCTGTAATAGTAAGATCTCCAGCTAGTCCTAAAGCTTCAATAATACTAATACGTTCGTTCGGAATTGTAAAACTACCTGGATTACGAACTTCTCCAAGTATAGTTATTTTAAAATTTACTAATTCTATATGAACAATAGGATCTTTTATATAAATAGATAATTTTTCTTTTAAAACATGGGTAGCTTCTGCTTTGGATAAGCCTAATAAATTTATTTTTCCTAAAACAGGAAAGTCAATGGTTCCATCTTTTTTGATTAAGTAGGTAAGTTGTTTTTGCCCTCCTACAACACTACCAGGTATAGCATTAAAAGATACAGCAGGCAAATTAAATGGTTCTAAGCCTTCCATATTAGATGAAGAGACAGTGATGGCTAGAAGGTCGTCTGGTTCAAATAAAGTTTTATAATCTGTTTTTATTTCTTTCTCATACTTGTCTTTTACATCTTTAAAATACACAATATCTTTTCGGGAGGCGCAAGAGGTTAAAAATAGTAATATAACGATTGGGTAATTTTTTTTTAAAAATTGAATTATCATTTGTGTGTAATTAGTAGTATATATTACTTTTAGCAACTTCTTTTACCTCGTAAAACAATGTTTTGTAAAATTTTAATAAAGTAGCGAATATCGGTTAGTAATGGAGCTTTTTCATACGCTTCAAGATATTTCATTTCTGAAGCTACAATTTCGTCCATAGTTTTTGGCATATCTGCATAAAAGGGGGGAAGAAGCCCTGGTTTTACCTTTACTCTTTTTTCTTGAAGTTCTTTTGGGTACAAACTAAAATAATGGCTACTTAATGGTCGAACCCCTATCAGTTTCATTTCGTTTTTAACCAAATTTATAATCATGGGCAATTCATCAATCCAATATTTTCTCATTATTTTTCCTTCATGAGATATTCTAAAATCATTTTTAATTTTACCTCCTTCTTTTAGTTTGTTTTTTTCAAAAACATATTGTTGCAAATATTCTGAAAAAGGATACATAGTCCTGAATTTATAAACTTTTATGATTTTTCCGTTTTCGCCTAATCTTCTTAGTTTAATTAGAGGGCCATAGGTTGGATCTTTATCAAAAACAGGTTCTTTAATTTTTCTTGCAACAAAATGCAATACATTATTAATAGTTTTTTCTTCAATTATTTCAAAACCACAAGAGTATAAACGTCCTAAAGTTTCTGCTTTAGTTAAAACTCTTCCTTTGCCTTTGGTGATATGAAAATATATTTTTTTTGTAAATTTAAGTTTAGGAATTACTCTGGTAAGAAATACATCTCCCGCATAGTATAGATAATTAAGTGGCTCAGGAAGCTTTTTTAAAATTCTGTTTTTACGAACAGCATACGTTTCTACATGATTTATAAAAACCCCTCCTATATCTAGTTTTGAGTTAACCGATTCGAAGTATTTATTAATCCTTCTAAAATCATTAACCCTTTTAAGGTTAATAATAGTTTTATGTGTATTAACAGGTATTTTGTCTATATTAAAACAAGTTCTGGTGGCGATAACAAAAACATTTTTAGATTGGTGGGTAACATGTTCATCTATAAAATCGAAAGTATTTTTTCCTACTTCTTCAATTATTAGGGTTTTAATATTTTCATTCCAATCTTGATCTGTAATGGTTATTACATCTTTTGAGTTTTCAGGATTTAAAAGTTTTTCGACTTGTTTGTCAATAAATGGAGCAAATTTGGTTGTCATTTGTTAAGTCTTTTGGTTGTGTCTAAATATTCGCGCCGGGTATGAATGTTAATTTTATCTTAATTTTTTAATATATAATTAACATATAAGTATTTGGTTATCAGTTTAGTATGATTTAGTTAACGATTATCTTTTTATAATATTATGCTAAAAACTATACTTTTTTTATAAATCACACAGAGATAGGAGGATAGGCCTCCAAAATTTATATTAATATAATAATAGGTCGTATTTATACATGAAAATAAAGAGCTATATGTATCTATATGTCGAACTAATACTCGTTACCTCGATACGCTTTTTCTAACGTTTTCAAAGTATAAATGGTATTAAAAAAACACAAAGCCTCTATAAAAGAGGCTAAAATAAAGTATTGTGTTTTGTATTACTTTTTGAGAATAAAAAAGTAGAATAAAAATGAATAAGCCTATGTATTTAAAAATATATTAGATACTAACCAAAAAGTTAAATTAATAACATAATATATCTAAATTACTCCTACAAATAGCCAAAATTGGTAGTGATAAATAAAAAAATATAGGTAAGCTAACAAATTTTACTTGCTATCCTGTACATATTATCAATTATGGTGCTAATCTAGGTAGTCAGCTTATAAAACAAGTGGACAATTAACAAAACACAAAAGATAATCTGACAAAAAGAAAACATACTTTAACAAATGAAGTAAGAGAGGATATTTGTGAAGTGTGTACAATTCAATTTAAGCCTGTAATGTTATATAAAAAACTATAATTTCTAAAGTATCTTATACCAAATTAAACATATACTTATCCTATTGAAGGTGGTATTAATTATAAAAAAGGATACCTAACATGTTAGGTATCCTTTTTTATTCAATTATATCTGACTTACTAGTTATAAATAGCAATATCAGAAATTGTTGCATACGCCTTAATTCCTCCATCAAAAGACGCCAAAACAGTTAATTTCTGTTCAAGAGCGACTAATACAAATTGTTCTAAATTAGCTGGAACTACAACAGTATAATATGTGTTCTTTTCATTACTAGGGTGAAAGTTTGCTATGATTTTTCCATAGGCTGTACCTATACACCCAAACTGCCCCCAAGGTCTATTATTTGATGCTGCTGTTTGTTCGTTTACTTGTGGCATTACTTCTTGCGTTAAATTACTCATATCTATAGTATTTAAAATAGTTTCCTACTCATATGGCTTTTCGGATTTCGCCTCGTTTTTTTGGTGGGGTCTGCTCCACCTTTGCATTTTGTATAAAATGCAAAACAGTAATAAATAGTAGCTAGCATATTATTTCTGAATCGAATTTACTAGAGAAACAGAAGAGAATTGAAAAAAATGGAATGAGATGGAAGATCTTTTCTATAAGATCCGTAAAATGTGGAATGAAAATTTTGCATCTCCTAGGATTACCATAGGTCAAATTGGAGAAATAATAAAAACCTCCAATTCTTTTAGGCATCTTTATATAAAGATGATGCTATTTTAAGGTCCTAACTTTCTTTATGATGTCTTTATATCGATCACTTAAGGTTATTTTATGGTTTCCTGACACTAAAATAAGATTATCAGAAGGTGTGATTTCAATAACTTTATTGATATTTATAATAAAGTTTCTATGGGTTCTATAAAAGATGGTATTATCAAAAAGGGCTAATAATCTGGTAAGTGAAATCAAAATCACAAACTTTTCTTTTTCGGTAATGATATTACAGTACTTTTCTTCTACTTCAATATAAATGATATCTAAAATCTGAACTTTTTTAAGAGATTTCCCTTTTTTAATAAATAGATATTCATCACTTATTACAGTATCTCCATCATCGCCTAAAAAAACATCGACCTGTTCATAAAACTTCTCTACAGCCATTTCTATTCCATATAGCACCTCTAGTTCATTAAATGGTTTCATTAAATAGCTAAATGGTTTTGTAAGTTTTGCTCTTTCAAAGATTTGACGATCATTAGAACTGGTTAAAAAAACAAATGGTTTTGCTGCATTGGGAACAGTACTAATAGTTTCTGCAAATGTTATTCCGTCGGGAACACCATTTAGGAAAATATCGATTATCACAATATCAACTTTTACAGAATAAAACAAGGATAGTGCTTCTTTAAAGGTTTGGGCAACCCCAGATACTATATAGCCATGGTCTGTAAGCACTCGTATTAAGCGATTACTTTCTTCTATAGTATCTTCAATAATTAGCACATTAATATGATCCATGAGTTGTTGTTTTAGGTAAAGATACAATCATTCTCGTTCCTTTTCCTAACTTGCTATCTATAGAAAATTTTCCCATATTTTTCTTAATCATTGATTTACATAACTGTAATCCAAGCCCTGTACCTAATACTTCTTCATGCTCTTTTTTATGTAGTAAAATTGTATCTTCTAACAATTGTAATCGTTTTTTTTTAGTCATTCCTACACCTGTATCTTCGATGACCAAATCACAAAAAAATTGATCACTACATTGGGTGTAAATATTGATTCTACCTCCTGATTTAGAGAATTTTATAGCGTTGTCTAATAGGTTTCTAAAAATAATTTTTAATGATTCCTGATCAGCATAAATCATTTCCTTTTTATCTATGCTATTTTCAAACTTTAAATTCTTGTCCAATAACAATGGTTTATAATTATAGGCGACTTGTTCAATAATAAAAAATAACCGTAATCGAGTAATTTCGAAATAGCTTTGTTTGGTTTGCAATAAAGCCCAATGCAGTAAATTATCTAATAAACCATAGGCTCCGTTTACAATAGCACTGTTATTTTGTAGTAAACTTTTTAAATTTTCTAGTTTTTTATTCTCTAAATTCTCTTGTAGGTTAGCATTACTTGTTTTTAAGGCATTTACAGACGATCTTAAATCATGACTTACTATAGAAAAAAGTTTGTCTTTGGTCGCATTAAGTTGATCCAGTGTTTCTTTTTGCTTGGCTATAATTTTATTATTTTTAATCTTTTCGCGATAAAAATACACTCCTGTACCAAATAACAACAGCAGACCTACTGTACTGTATAGAAACATATTGCGTTCTGCTTCTTTTAGCCTATTTTCTGTTTGTAAAAGACTGACTTCTTTTTGTTTTTGTTTTATGGCAAATTCTTTTTCTAACTGAGCTACTTCCCAAATTTTATTTTGGTCATTTAGTGAATCTTTCCAGCGTTGTGATTCTTTTCTATATGTAAGTGCTTTTTGAAAATCTTTTCGATTTTCTTCTACCACAGCCATGTTTTTGGCAGTTTTCCGTTTTAGGTCATAGCTTTCTGTTTTATGGGCAAATTGGTATGCTTTTGTAAAATAAGGAATTGCCAGTTCATCCTTGTATTGATCATAATAAAAACTAGCAATATTTCCGTATGCACCTACCAGTTTTATTGTATCCATTTCTTCTTCCTGAATTTGTATACTTTTTATAAAGTAAGGTTCTGCTTTCTGGTATTCCTTTTGGTGATAATAGCAAAGCCCTAGATTGTTAAAAACTTCACTTTTTTTGATTAACCGAGATTGCTCTTGGGGTACCTTAGATAAGGTATCGAAATAGGAGATTGCTTTTTTAAACTCTTTTTGCTCAAGTGCAATAGCTCCTAAACGCATTCTAACTGTGTTATAATATTCGAAACTAGGTGGTACTTGTAAAAATTCTTTTTGAGACTCTTTTAATAATTTCTTTTTATAAAAACTATATCCCCTAAAAAAATGTGAATAAGCTACAACATCTTTATCATTATTTGGTTTATAGAGTTGTCTCATCGAAAATATTAATGTCGAATCCCATTTTTTTTGATTAAAATAAAAAGAGGCAGTATAAAGGTTTGGTATAGTTTTATATCGGTAAATGCTCCTTTTTACAGAGGCATAAAAAAGACTATCGATATAATGTTGCTGAGAAAAAAGCACAAAAGATATGAAAAAGAATACAAAAAATAATTTGAACTTCACTGGATATAATTTATAAGTTGGTTACTTACAAATATATTTAAAAAAAGCCCGAATCAATATTGATTCAGGCTCTTCTTCTTGATAATAAAAAACTAAGTTTAAGACGTTAAATCATCTCCTGCTTGTACTGTAGTTTCTGTTCCTCTAGAACCATCTGGATCTTCGTCCCATACAAACGAGGTTAAATACGAAATATTCATAATATTAGGTACTGGTAAATCTGGATACGATGGGTTAGGGGTATATTTTGTTTTATCAAATTCTATAGTAAAATCAAACCGATATCCTTTAAAAGAACTACTCGGTTGTCGTTTAACATCATAACATACATAAAGATTTAAAAAGGGCTCTTTATTATTGGTATAACTTAAATCTTGGATTACTGATGTGTTCGAATTATTTATAGTAACACTAGCTTCGATAAAAGCAATAATACTTACTCCTATCGTATTTTTATCCTTATCAATCTTGATTGTAGTTAAAGGTTGTAATGGTCTACTTTTTATACCGCTCTCATAAGAAAAGGTAATCTCTTTGTTTAAATCTGTAAAAACAACATCATTTAATACAATCCCTTGAGGAATGACAATATTTGGGCATGATACATTAATATCAGATTTCTTTTGTGTAGTAATCATAACATAAAATTTTAGGTTTAATTTTTATTTAATTGTTTTCTTTTAATAAAGAAACAATTAAATAATTTGTATTGATAAAAAAATGTAATAAGAATCCTATTTATGGTCATGAAACAGGTATTCTTTGGAACAAAAAAAATCTATATTTGGATATTCCAAAAAAATATCATAGACATTTAATTAATACCAAATATCTTTTATCTAGCGTGAGGTATAGAAACTGGCTACCATGTAGCGTGTATAGTCCGACCTGAAATGTAATGTAAGGAACGCCCAAAAATAGGTCGTATTTATACATGAAAATAAAAAGCAATATTCGTAATTAAATAAGAACAAGTATTAAGAATATATTGTAAGCATTCTTGATTAAGTCTACTGTTTTTGTACAAAAAAATATTTTTTCACTATGTTTTTGGTGTTTTGTAGTACAAGTTCTTTTGTCCATAATAGCTTATTATCATTCCATCTCTGCGGGTGAAAAGTAAACATAATAGTAGGTGGTAATGTGTCTATTTTATTTATTATGTCGTCTGTAGAATGAAATACGGTATTAAAAGAGGTTTGTACACGATCTCTAACACTTACTTTATGTCCATCCCAACGGCGTCCGGTATCTGTTAAATAGAAAACGTTTTCAAAATTAACATCAAAATAGGGTTCTGCTATAATACCATAATTTTTATAATCATAAGTTTTCCAAAGATCTTTAGAATCGTATCTAGACATAGGGCTTCCGTGCATACAAATTGTAGAAACAGGAGCTAATTTACGAAGAGCAGTAAGATTATCTTCAAAATCTTGTATCCCCTTTTTTAGATCTCCATTACAAGTTGTAAGACATTCATAATGATATCCAATTTCATGACCTAAATCAAAAATCTCTAAAATCACTTCTTCGTTCCAACTTTCGGGAACAGCTCTAAAATAATATGTTCCCTTTATATTATGCTCTGCCTGGATTTTAGCAAAAGCTAAAGAGTTATAAGGTAACAAATCAACATCATGTCGCAAAACGATAGATTTTGAGGATGGAGCGGTTATAAATTCATCAAATGTTTGAAATGTATAATTTTGATTAACAAGTGATTTTAATAATTCCTTATATTTTTCAACAGTAAAATCCATTATTTGAAGTTAAGGTAATAGTTAGGTTTGTTTTTTATCTCAATTTGGCTTTCAGGAAAATTTTCTACATACCAAATCATAAAAGCAGTAACATCAATTTTTTCTGTAAGAAGTCTATTTCGTTTATTTATAAAAAAATTCTTTAGATTTTTTATCTCTACCAATTCTTTAACTTTTTCGAGAACACCTTTACCATTCTTGAAATTAAATAGTAATCCGTATTTTACTTGTTCATCGATAGTGCCAGCCATTATGCTATTAATATATATTGCAGGAGTTCCTAGAATGGCAGATTCTGAAGCCATAGTTGCGCCTTCGCCTATAAATAGATGAGCAAAAGCTAGTGCATTATGCATTTCTTCTGGCGGGATTTTGATTTGGTATTTTTTAAATTCTTCTGGTAATAAACCTTCTGAAGATATAAAGACCTCAAAGTTTTTATCTAGATAGTTTATTAAAGCTCTTTTTTCATCTATTGTTAATCCAGATTGATTAATATCATGGCTAGCATTCCAGGATACAAATCGTAAAATCACATATTTAGTTTCTGGATTTATTTTTAAAATATTGAAAATTTCAGGATTAGGAATGAAATGATTAGGGTGCAGGTAAGCTAATTCGTGATATCCTGCATATCTAATCTGTTTTTTTCCTAAATCTTTATGAAAAGCAGTAGAAGTAAGCACACTTTCTGTAAAAGGAAGATATAATTTTACTTGTTCCATATTACCAGTATCTTCCATAGAGATATGAGGTTTTCTAAGTAGGGCAGATGCATGTGCAGCATATGGAGACCCATGACTCATAAAAATATCGGGTTTAAATCGTAACCCCTGTATAAATTCGAGAAAATCAAACTTTAATAAACCCCAAATTTTACCTAAAGTGGTATTATATTTTTTGCCAAAAGAAACATAATTAAATCCTTCTGCTTTTAGTAATTCTATCTCAAATTCTTTTTGTCTGCAAGTAAATAAAAATTCATGTCCTTTTTTCTGCATTTCTTTCACAAGATTTTTGAATAAATGCACATGACCTGGATGACCTATATCAATTAATATACGCATTAAGAGTTTTTTAGAATTTTAACTGCAGTTTTTCCTACTTTATATAGAAGAGGTTGAGAAACGTATAAAAATCTACCATGCTCCACTAAATCTCCTCCAAATTTGGATTTGAATTCTCTTACACCATAATCCTCATCGGGTTTTCCCGCTCCCATAAAATCAAAATACCTAATGTTATTTTTATTAGCATATTCCATTGCAGCCCAAGTAGCTAAAATACTTGGATATACGTCTTTATATTTACCATCTTTACCACAGACAAACCATTCATAAATTACTTTGCCTTCTAAAATTGGACATACAATGCCACCAACGATTTCGTCGTTGTAATGAATCAACAGAAATTTTGCTACGCCATCCTTCCACATTGTGGTGAAAAAATTGAGATCGGGTAGAGGTGTTTTTACTTTTGTAGTATATAAATCATATAAGATAGTATAGTATGCTTTTATTTCTTCAGCATTTTGAGCTTCTATAATTTGAGCTCCAGATTTGATGCTTTTTTTTATTTGTCTAAGTTTACTACTACTCATACGTTTTCGCATAACTTGCTCATCGTTACAATCCAAATGAAAATTAAGATGTGGTAAATAGGTGAAACCTGCTTCTTCAAAAATATCGATGTAATCACTATAATCATTAAGATTCCTGATTTCTATATATATACCTTTATTTTTTAAATGGGAAATCATCACTTTTAAAAACGCTAAAATATCTTGCTTACTTACATTTTTTGATACTACAGGACCCCCATAAATAATGGCTCTACTAGTAAAAGCTGCTTTTATTCCTTTTTCTTTTTGTATGATTCCTGTTACTAATAAAGTAATTTGTTCGTCTTGTTCTACAGCAAAAATAAAAGGCTCTAAACCAACGGATTTAAAAAAATGAAAAGCTTTTTTTGTCTGAAAAAAGTTAACACTATCAGATTCTAAAAGCGTATCCCATTGTTCTAAAGAAATACTATTAATATTGGTGTGTATAGTTTGTGGTTTTGTCACGATATAGTGCTTTTATATATTTTGATTAATCTGTTAGCAATGGTAACGCTATCCAGATGCTTAATAGTATCTCTACCAGTAGTCTTTTGTTCTGAATTTAGGGATAGAAGTAATTTGTTTGCAATTTCATTGGCATCAAAATTAGTAATGTAACAACCTTGGATGTTAGAAATCAACTCTTTGATATCACCAACATCTACCGCAACAATTTTACAGTTACATGCTATTGCTTCTTTAATAACATTTGGAGACCCTTCCCATAAACTGGTTAATAGTATTACATCTGCCGCATTAAAGTAATGTGGCATCTTTTCATTAGGAATATCGACGAGTGTTTTTAGTTGAACGGTATCCTTTTTAATTATAGTAAAAGCTTCTTTTGCTAACTTGAAATTCTTTTCTGGACGCTTAGGATTTGCAGCAAATAAGATGTGTTGTTTATTAAAATCCCAGCCAGTTTCCTGCAAACACTCTAATTTTTGTGTAGGTCTAAATTTATTAAAGTCAACACCATTTGGAATTATATGTGCTTTTTTAAGACCAGAATCCTCTTGCATATCTTTTGATTTTACAATGATTTGTTTCCAAAATAATAGACTAAAAACCCGTATTATATATTTTAAAAACAAAGAAGCTTTTACATCGCTTCCCATTAAAGAAACAACCATTGGTTTAGCCCCTGCCAGACTAGCTACCATGCCACTTAGAGAATAATGTGCGTGAATAATATCAAATTCTTGTTTCTTTAAAAAACGTCTAAGTTCAAAAATGCTTTTAAAATAACCTTTAAACCCTTTTCCTTTTATAGTAAAAAAGGTAACATCATGATGTAGTTTAATTAAAGATTCTCCTTGGTTTTTGGTTAATGAAGAAATACCATTTTTAGAATTTCCGCTACTTACAAATAAAATGTTCATAGTATATTAAAGGTTCAAAAAGTTTACGATGCTATCACTGTAGATTTTTTCGAGATCTATTTTCATAGGTATAGGTTGCCATTGGTCATTTACATTTTCGTAATACACATCAGATATATTAATTACTGAAGTACCAAAATATATTCCCTGCATTTCTATGAGGTAATATTTATCTCCATCAAATGCTATGTCCAGAGAAACGTGAGGAATTTTTAAATGCTTAAAAATTTGTTGCGCAAAATTTAATATTTTGTAAGTATTTTCTGCTTGAGAACCAGCTTTATAATTTGTTTTGCTACCACTAGCTCTAAAATCATTTTTTCTATTGTAGCGGGTAAGAACAAAATATCGCTTACCAAATATCAATACTTTCCAATCTTTTTGAAGATTAGGAATAAATTCTTGTACAATATATTTTTTACGATATGTTGAATTTTTTATATATCCTTTGTGTAGGTATGCACGAGCTAATTCCCACATATAATCTTTTAGATTAAAAGTTTTGGATACTTTCTTTACTTTTTTGATCAGATCCTTTTTGTCTACAGCTAAATTTACATTTGTGCCTGATGCTCCTTGAGAAGCTTTTATAACTATAGGAAATGAAATTTGATCTATGTAATTTAAAATTTCTTCTTTAGTACCTAACGGATAGGTTTTAAGCTTACAAAATTCTTCTGGTAGTACTATTCGCCTTAGATACTCCATGAAAACCTTATTGTTATTTGCCCTTAAAAAATTAGAATCAGGTATCACATAAGCACCTGCTAATTGTAATGCATATACTACATCTTCAATATAGTTTTTATAATAATAATTAGGATCTTCAGAAGAGGTATAGATGTAATAGCTATCTTTATAATTATTTTTAGAAAAATCAATTTCTGAAAATGGTATGAATATCAAATTTGTATTTGCTTCTTTAAAATAATGTATCAGCTTACTTTTATCCATTCCACTTCGGTATGGGGTATCTTCATGTTTAGAGCCAAAATTTCCTTTGTAATCGGTTAGAGCAAAGATTTCTTTTTGAGAATTCATTTGTAACAGATTAATTTTTAAGATATTGTATTATACTATCTGCATAGACTTTTTCAATTTCTAAATCTTCTTCAATAAATTTCCATTCGGCATCTTTTTTTGTGAAATATCCTTTTGAATATGGGATTCCTGCGGTACCAAAATATAAAGATTGAAACTCTAGTACAGAAAATTGTTTTCCATCATATGCAAAATCTAAAGATACATGCGGAACATTAAGTTTTTTAAAAATATCTAAAGCAATATCAAACATACCTTTTGGAGCTTCAGCTTCTAGACCATATACATAATTGTCATATCCACCACCACTAGCTTTGATTCCTCTTCCTTTTTGGATAGGACGCATAAAGGTGTATAATTTATCCCCAAAAATGTAGACTTTCCAATCGTTGGTAAGATTAGAAATAAAATCTTGTATAATAAACTTGTCTCTATATATAGATTCTTTTATATATCCTTTGTGTTTTATGGCCCTGGCATAATCTTTAAAATCTTGAAAATAGTTTCGTTTTTTACTGTGTTTCTTTACTTGAGCATAAAGTTCTTGTTCATTTTTAACTAGTGCTACACCTGTTCCAGAAGCTCCTTCTGCAGCTTTAAATACACAAGGAAAAGTAATATCTGAAATACGCATTTTAAGATCTTTTATAGAACCAAAAACTTTAGACTTTAAATGAGGGGTTATCCCCGTAATTTCGCGCATTAATTCCATAAAAACCTTGTTATTATTAGCTCTTAGGTGTTTGTATTCAGGAACTGTTTTGGCACCATTTAACTCAAGAGCAAATATGATATCTTCTATATAGGATTTATAACGATACTCTATATCCTCAGAAGAAGTATAAAGTACAGCGCTATTTTTATATGCTGGATCTTCCAGATGTATCTCGTTAAAATATTTAAACTCTGTTATATATCCAGAATCTTTAAAATAATGCGTTAATTTTTTTTTATCCATACCGCTTCTATATGGAGAGTCAAAGTGTTTAGATCCAAACTTTTTTTTATAATCGGTTAGTATGATGATTTTATCCATGGGTGATTATGGTTTGTTTTTTGGTTAAAGAGCTGTTTTTAATAGAAAGAAGAATAGATAACATCATCAATAGTGTATCCCTTTCTTTTTCTGAGGTATAAGGGGATAAGTTATCTAATGTTTTATGGATACTTGAAAAATCAAAATTTGTAGGTTCTACATCCTTTAAGTATTCTTTTATGTGATCTTTGTTAGCTAAAATTCCTGAAATTATACTTAGGTTATCCAAGTTTGGGGTTTTTGTTTTTCTTTTAAAACGTTTTAAAAGGAAAGGAATTATAATTTTATATATATAAACAGGTTCTCTAAGATCTTTTGGTCGATATCCTTTTCCTGTTTTTTGATGATAAATCTTAGTATTTGTTTTTTTTATAATATCCGTATATAAATATTGCCCTTTCATCCTTTTTAATGGATTTTCTGTAAAAAAATCATTGTTAGCACCAGCGTATTTGGTTTTAAGAAGTGCTGTTATAAATTTAAAATCCAGAAAAGGAGTTCTTACGTTTACATGATTCATTTGCATAGAGATCCATTGTCCAAAAAATTTTCTAAAAACTTCTTCAAATACAAAGGTGTAAAACTGTTGGTTTTTAGTAAGGTTTTTAGGGATAGAATCTTTATACGTTATGATCTCTTGTATTAACTCTTTAAGTTCGGTTTTAAACTCTTCTTTCCTTAAATGTTTTATTGTTGGCGAATTGATAATTTTATCTTTTATTTCTTGAGGGGTACTACTCATAAAAATATCAGCCAATGACTTTGATGTTACTGCACCAGTAAGATGTAATGCTCTAAAAAGTTCGCTACCGATTACACCAGATAGTAAGTAGTTTGTGTCGGTCGCTATTTTTTTAGTACTATATAAAAAGTGGGCATAGATAAATCCATTGGTTCCTGGTTGTTGCTTTATATATTCTGTTGCATTTGTAAAATAATCCTGATCGATATATGTGTCCTTTCCTAAATCAAAATATTGATATTGAAGATTAAGATCTGTCGCATTTTTTTTAGGAATAGAGACATCTTCGTTATTTGGCTTTCCGAAGGAAAAAGTTTTAAATTCTTTGCCATGATGTGTAGCACAACTTACTAAAGTTCTACCATCAAAACCACTGGTAAATGCAATATCAAAAGGGGTTTCTGGAAAATAAAACTTGGTAGTCTCAATAAAAAGAGTACTTAAATCATCTGCTACTTTAGATCCTTGTAACGGGTTTTCAGTAAATAAAGAAGTTGTTTCAAAGTGTTTATGTTTAGTAACTGTTTCTTGTTGTAATTCTAGAAAATAATTGCAGGGAACTAGCTTAATATCGGTATAGAATGTTCTATTAAAAAAACCATAGTTGAACAATAAATTCTCTAGGATAAATTTTTTATCTATAGAAAAATCTTCTTTACTAAATTGCCTTATAAGCTCTACAGATGATGAAATAAGTGTATTGTTTATCGTATGATAAATGGGGAGTATATTTAAAAAACTACTATATACTTTTATGCTTTCATTTTTTGTTACAATTGCATAAAAATTACCTCTTAATTTTGGGATAGTATTAGTATCTACAGTAAAAAGCTCTTCTTTACTACCAATGTAATCCCCAATGATTATAATTCTGGTATCTGTATTGTTATAGTCATAATACTTTTTTCCTTGTATGGTTAACTCCCAATGTTCTGTAAGTTTTATCTTAGGTTGCCCAAGGGATTGCTGATTTGATTTTGATATAATAAAATGATTCATCATTTATAAAAGTCCTCTATTAGATAGTTTAAATAAATTCCACATTAGTATTGCTATAAAGATAAAAACCAGGTATATCGTCCAATATTTTATTTTTTTTGGAGAATCTGTATAAATTCCATCTGCCATAAAGATGAGCAAAAAGGGGAGTGCCAGAATCTGAAAACGATCCTGAAAAGATATTCCAGATATTGCCAAAATAAGAATGTACCCTATAGCAAAGCTTATTATAAAGATGCTTCCTTTTCTACGGTTTTTAAATGCTTGATACAATCCGAAAAAAACGAAAAAATATAAGCAGTTACGTATAATTTCGTTCTGAAAATGTGCGAAAATACCTAATTGCGCTTCTTCAAAATCTAATAACGAAGGAAAGGGAGTTACTATAGCTCCAGCAATTAATAATGGTGCAACAATAGCAGTGGTATACGATATACCTCTGGATGATGCAGCATGGGTAAGTTCATTTTCGAATTGATTTTGACTTGCAGCAACAATAGCATCTACGTTTTCTTTCATGCCCAGTTGATCCACCACGAAATAGGTAGCATACATTAAGGATACAGAAATGAATACAGAAACTATGCGATAATGCTTTTTTTGTGTTTTTAAGAATATTATTTGTAATAAAACACATATTAATAGCAAGGGTGCTAAAACGGTTCTAAAATATAATGTGATGCCTATCTGTAAAACAATAAAAGCAAGAATCCATAATTTTACTCTAGCTCCGTATACAAGTTTTATAACAAAGTATCCTATATTTAAAATAACAAAAATTAAGAAAGTTTCTTTAAGTACCATGGCTCCAAACCATATTAGAGGAGGCATAATCATCATTAAGATACTGGCTAACCTTGCTCTTTCTTCATCATATACATACTTTGTGATTTGATAAATCCGTATGACAGAAAAACTTCCTATTAAAACATTGAATATTTTAATGATTAGAGGAAATTTCCCAAACACATAGTACAGTATACCAATTATAATAGAAAACCCATAATCAGATTTTCCTTTCCAGAATGTAGAAAGAGTTTTAAAAACAGAATCCCCTTTTTCTATAGCGTCAGTAACTAGTTTTCCTGAGGCATCGTAATTAACAGAATCAATTGCAGAGATCTCAAACGGAAGGCTTTCAGGATCATAAAACATGCTTAGTGTATATAGAAATACTATTCCAAGAACTCTATAAATGATGCTATGAAAAAAGAGTTTTTTAGTAAATGAGCTTATATCTTTCCAGTATTTGGTATAATACCACAAGGAGATAAAAAATAAAAAGACGATTCCTAAACCTGCTAATAATATAAAGGATGGCATAGTATACTCAAAGAAAAATAGTATGTGAATACTAAGCACGAGTATAGAAAATACTATTGCAATTCCTGAATATTCTTTAGTCCACATCATTTGGTACTATTTGATAATTAACAAATTGAAACTGTTATTTTTTAATTTTAGTTGTTATTATATTTTTAATATCTTCTAACTCCTTAAACTTTAAAATATAGGAGCATAGTATATATCCCAAAATACTGGTGATTATACCACCAAGTAGATATAAGGTTTGATTATCGACAAGTTTCCAAATAAAAGAACTCACAATAGTTACAATAATACTTACCAATGCATAAGGAAACATATCTATGATTTGTCTTAATCCAGAGTAGGCAATAAATTTTCCACTATAATATGCATAAGTAAAGAATCCAATACAAGAAACAACTACATAGCCGATAGCAATTGTAGTCATTCCAAAATGATATGTAATGGCAATTGCAATAATGGTAAGTACATTATTGATGATTTCTAGTTTTAGAAATAAGTCAGACCTTCCTTTTGCATTAATAAAATTAGTATTAATGCTATTTACAGGAAAAAAAATAACTCCAACAGCAAGGATTTGTAATAAAATAACCGTTGGCAACCATTTTTCTGTAAGTAACATTAAAACAAGAGGATGTGCAAAAACAATTAAGCTCACTGCCATAGGAAATATGAGAAAAGCAGTAAGTTTAATACTTCTTCTCATTATTTTTTTTACCTGAATATCATCTTCAATTACGGCAACAAGTACTGGGAATGTAACATTTTGTATAACGGTAGTTACTAAAGTTGCAGGAATCTGTTTAAATAAAGTAGCCCTGGTATAGTATCCTAATTCTTCAGATTTATAAATTTTACCTATTATAACTAAATAGATGTTTTGAAAAGCAGTATATAAAAGAGTAGAAACTAATATTTTAGATCCAAAATTAAAAAGTCTTTTTAAGGAAGCTAAACTAAAAATCAAGGTTGGTCTCCAATCATTCATTATCCAGAATAATACAGAAGTCATAAAGTTTCTGGATAAGTATTGAAAAACTAATGACCATACACCGAACCCTGATATAGCAAATCCAATACCTATAAATGCACCTCCAATACCTGCAATGATATTTACTATAGCTTGGGTTTTAAAATCTATTTTTTTGATTAATATGGTACGCTGAATAATTGCCGCAGAGGATATAATTACGTTTAAACCAACAATTTTTACAAGATCAGCCAATAATGGTTGAACATAGAAATCTGCGATAAGCGAAGAGCTAAAATAAAGTATTAGATATACAAGTATGCTTATTAAAAAATTAAAAAAAAATGTAGTAGAATAATCTAATTGATCAGCATCTTTTTTTTGAATCAAGGCTCTACTAAAACCACTTTCTACAATGGCCTGAGAAATAGTAATAAATATGGTGATCATACCAATCAATCCATAATCTTCTGGTGCTAACAAACGGGCAAGAATAATACCAAAAACAAACTGAATTAGCATAGTAAAAGACTTGTCTACACTACTCCAAATAACCCCACTAGTGGCTTTCTTTTTTAAGCTACTCACAGATGATAATATATTTTTATTGTCAAAATTTATTTATTTTAAGTAATTCTTAAACTGAAGGTTATTAGTATATTTTTTTAGTTTTTAATGCTATCTATTAAATACACACATTTTAAAGCTTACTATTTTTTAATTTGTGATTGTTTCTTAAAAAATGGATAACGAATATTTTAAATCTATATTTTAAAATCAACGTTATATTTACATGTTACTATTGTTAATCAATGGATTAGAAGATAATTCTTACATGTCACAAACTGTTGTTAAATACAAATATTTTGTGAATGAATTGTTAATTTTGTTTTGTGTTTCTATTTAACTAATTGATAACAAAAGGATATGACAAAAACTACCTAAGAATTTAATTAATATCCTAATCAACTATGAAAAATTTAATAAACAAGCGTAGAGTTATTGTATTTGCGTCTATGGTATTTTTTTTGCTAATATCTTGTGAGAACGAACCATCGAATGAAATGCAAGAGAAAGAAACTACAGATGCATTAGAAAATGAAGAATTTCCAGAATCAAAATTAATTAGTTTTAAAGAAATCGAAAGAATTACTTCTAAAGTACTTCCTGAAGAAATGAATTATGGTAATTATAAGCATAAAGACTTAGCATTACAAAAGGAAGTAGAAAAAGAAAATAGTAGAGAAGGGGCTAACTATTATTTTTATGCTAACGTTATTTCAGGACCTCGAGTAAATGTCAATTATACAGGAGAATTAGATGTAAATGTAACTTATTATGGTGATGTATTTAGAATAATAAGAGGTAGTTATATATTAGCGAATGGCGATATAGTAGAAGCCAGAGGTGCAGTAATTGCTGATGGTACAGTATATCTTATCTTAGAACTTCCTAATAAAGAATTATTTTATGGTATAGGTAAAGAAAACCCTGTTAATGGAGGAATTGTTGGGCGTTTTTCTTTATACACATTAGATGGAGCAGAGAGCAAAGGAAAATGGATTGCTAATATTAAAGAAATACAAGTTCCTGAAGATACTATTTTAAATATTCTTATTAACGACGGAAGATTTAAAACTCTTATTGGTAAATTACAAGTAACGGGGCTTTCTAACACGCTTTATGAAGGTGGACCTTTTACTTTTTTTGCGCCTACAGATGCTGCTTTTGCTGCTTTAAAGGAAATTCCTGAAGGAGAAGCTCTTAAAAATTTATTGTTATACCATGTTGTACCAGGAAAAATGGACACCAGAGCAATTATTAACAATAAAACACTTGAAACATTGCTTACAGACAGTACAATAAATATCGATTTTAATGGTAATGGTACTTTAGTGATTGTTAATGAAAATGCAAGAATTATACATTCAAATATAGAGACTTCTAATGGATATATTCATGTTGTAGATGTAGTATTGGTTCCATAAAAAAGATTTAAAAGCCGCTATAATTTTATTCATAATTTTTATAGCGGCTTTTATTTTTTAAATAAATAGATTTTGTATGATGATTTCTATATTAAATTAATTAAAATCAGAATCTTGCAACCTAATGATAAAACCAATATTATATTGTATGTAATTGCTACCTTGCAAAGAATTATCCATAGATATTTTACCAGTAGCTTGCGCATTAAAACGAATACTTTCCGAGATATAATAATTAATCCCAATACCTAGATTGGTTGTTATAGCTGGAGATCCATCATAAAAACTACTTCCTCCACCAAAAGATAGATAACCTTCATATAACGCTCTGTATTTATTTATATACTTATTAGTTATGTAGTATTTAAAGGCTCCATCCAGAATAAAAATAGAAATACTTTTGTCTATTATTTTATTATTAATTTTTTTACCCTCTAAAAATTTATTAAAACTGCCAGAAATTTCAAATCCATAGTCATCTTTAAATCTTTTTTCTATAGATAAACGTATTGGAGCGTTGTAATTATAATTTTCTTTTAGATTAAATATTCCATTAAATAAAGAGCCTGAGTCATTTATAATATTTACTCCGACACCAAGTACCCAAGGGTTTTCTTGATTTGAGTAATACTGTCCTTTAGCAGAGTATATAGTTAATAATGAAAGAATATAAAATTGATAGATGAATTTCATCATAAATTTTATATTTATAACGATTTACTTGTAGAAAGTAGTATAATAAGGGAAGTAGTTTTTAAAATTGTAATAAGTTGCTTAGACTATTTTCCCCTATTTATAAATAGCTAAACTATATTTTTCGCAAAATAATTAGCATATTTAAATCTTAAATTTTTCCGTTTTGAAATATAAAAAGGGCTATTGTATTTTAGTTAATTCGTGATAGCCTATTAATTTACCTTTTTTATTATAAGATTCTGATCGTACAATCATTGCGTCATTATAATACCATTCAACACCAGTACCTTTTACGTTTAATATTCCAAATTTGGATTCAAAATCAAAGGTTACTTTTTTACAATGGTAAGTTCCTGCTGAAGTGGTGATTTTTTCTTCTCCAATGATTTCTCTATTAAAAACGGTAAAATTCATGGTAACCAGTGTAAAGTTATTACTATTAACTTGAATAGATATGGTACCATCATTAAGCTCATCGCCTGGTTTCATACCAGATGGAAACTCAAGGACATCTCCGTCTATTTTTAGACTTAAATTATTTTTACTTTGCTCTGAAAGCTTATCTAAATTAAAAAACCGAAGCATATCTATTTTAAATAATCCATTAGTACAGGTTACATTATATTCGGTACTAAAATTCTCATGATTTTTACCTTTATCTACAGTTGCTTTTATGGTAGCATAGGTATCTTTACTATTTTTTGAAGAAGATAAAGTTTCATGTATTGTAGTGCTCTGGGGCTTTCCTTTTTTGTTATAGTCTGTATATTCTAAGATAGCCCCTTTTTTCATAAAAGGAATTGTACTACAATCCTGAGCATTTGATAAAGGTATAATTAGAAAAGAAAATAATATAAAGACTATGTTTTTTGATGTTTTATTTTTCATAATTACATTTTTGAAGTAATAAAAGTACCATTGTTTTCTTGAGCTAATGATCTCATAAAGTTATGATCTGCGTCTTCTCCAAATGCAATCGTATGAATGATAGTTTTATTAGTGTTTACTTTCCTGATCTCTTCTAAAATACTATCTGGACTATCATTAGGTAAACCATCACTCATTAATACGATTTCTTGCACTTCGTTTAAAGACAGAGCTTCTAATAAGCCAGCTAAAGTATTTGTACCACCACCTGCTTTTAAGTTTTCGACAAATATGTTAGCCGATGTTCGAACCATATTATTAGCAATTCTAAATTCTGTAGATTGTTTTTTCACATCGTTTTCAAAAGTAAAAATCGTAAATTTCTTACCATCGGGTAACCCTTTAATAGCAGGGATTAGTTTACGTTTTACAGCACCTAGCTTTGTAGCTTGTTTCGTGACTTGTTTGCCTAGTATGCTACCAACTTTGCCACCAATAAGATTACTTACTTTATTACCAGCTTTATTACCAACCTCTCGCATTACCTGATCTTTTACAGAACCTTCATCAATTCCTTCCATACTACCAGATATATCTATAAGGTATAAAGTATTTTTGGCAGAGGTTTCTATTCCAAAAAACTCATTTGATTTTTTCATTACATAGCAAGATTGCATCATAAATAGCAGAATGCTAATAGAGAATAATTTTTTCATTTTTTTTGACTTTCAATTATATGATTATGAAATTGTGCGAAATTAATTAGCTTTTTCTTCTAATTTTTTTGCATTGAGTTGAGAAAACCCCTTTTTTAACTCATTTAGAGAAACTTGATCTCCTTCTATAGAAATCAAAAACCTGTTAGCGATAAGAAGTTCAATTTTAGAAGTTTCACTATTATTATAGCCGTCTTTTTCTACTTCTTCTGTAGCTTTATAACCGTTAATTATAGTCGATTTTTTATAACCTCGCTCATTTTGTTCTTCAAAATCTTGTGTAAACCCTAAACGAGCAAGAGCAATCATAGAGCTTCCGGTTTCTCCAGCGCCATCTATTATAGATAATAAGATTTTTTTACCATTTTCACTTTCATACTCAGCTTCTCCCATTCTAATTTCTGGCATAAATTGATTGCCAATAGAAAATTTTGTTCTTGGATATTCTAATATTTGTTCTGGTAAAAAATCTTTTAGTTCTTCATTAGATATCGGATTTGTATTTATTAGTTTTTCATTATCTTCTTCTATTTTTTCTGCTTCATCTGCTATTTTTTGTAAATCAGAAACCCCCTCTATAATATCAAATAAACCAGGTTCTTTTTCTTCTTTTTTATCTTTCCCGCAGGATAATACTACTAGAATAGAAATTAAAGTTATAAGTGTTTTTGTCATGGTTTTGCTATTAACTAATTGTGTGAAAAATGATTATTATAAATCAAAATTAAACCTATTAATAACAGCCTTTCTTTAAAATGTGAATTTGAAGATGAATTTTTAGGAATTGATAAGGTTTCAAAAGAATTTTAGAAAAGCTGATCTATATATTCAATTAAATCCTTTTTTCTGCTTTGGGCTACAGGAACAGAGTAAGATTCTTTTAAAATAACTTCTTCATTGCGTTTATCAAAAGAAGAAATATGACGTAGATTGATTAAAAAACTTTGATGAACTCTATAAAAATTATAAGGGACAAGTTTTTCATTAAATGATTTTAAAGGTTTAGAAACCAGTATTTCCTTATTGTTCGTAAGTAAAAATGTGGTGTAATTATTATCAGATTTTGCATAAAGAATATCTTTTAAAACAACGATATGCATAGCATCTGCATTTTTTAGGACTATTTTTTTTGAATCCTCATTAGTAGAAAAATTGTGAAGTAATGTGTGTAGTTGATACTTGTAATTATCTTTATGAATATCTTTTGAAACTTTATCTAAGGCTGTAATTAATTCTTTTTCTTCAAAAGGTTTTAATAAATAATCTAACGCACTAAATTTAAAAGCATCAATAGCATATTTGGCATACGATGTCGTAAAGATGATTTTAAAGTTAATTTCGTCAAACAGTTTTAAAAAATCAAAAGCATTGCCATCTCTAAGAAAAACATCTAAGATTATAAAATCGGGTTTTAGTTTTTTTATTAGTCTTGCAGCTTCAGTAATACTATCTGAATTACCCACAATATGCATGGTTTCATGATTTTTTATAATAGAGGAGGAGTATTCTAATGCCTGAGGGTCATCTTCTACAATAAAACAAGATATAGTAGTATTCATATAAATGATTAATTAAGCTGCTGCAAATGTTAAAACTACTTCTGTTCCTTTAGGTGAAGATGTTATAGAAACATTTCCATTAATTTTTTTAGAAGTTTTATTTAGGTTTTTTAATTGCTCCCTTACTATTTGCATACTCATAGATTTATGTAATCTTTTAGAGTCTTCTTTGTGTATTTCAAAACCTTTACCATTATCTTTAATAGAAACACATAAATCTGTGTTGTTTTTATAATATTTTATAGTAATCAATCCTTCTATTTTATCTTTTAATCCATGAAGAATAGCATTTTCAACAAAAGGTTGGGTAATTAAAGGGGGTAAAATATCAAAATCTTCTTCTACATTATTTTGTATGTCTACTGTATAAGAAAAAACATTATTCTGATTTAGTTTTTGCAAATTAAGATAAGCTTCTAAAGCCTGTTTATCCTCTGCAACACTTATAAAATCATTATCAGATTTTTCTAAGATTAATCTAATTAATTTCGAATAACTAGTTAAATAGGAGCTGGATTTCTCCTTATCATTTTGGTGTATAAAATTTTGAATACTCTGTAATGCGTTAAATAAAAAATGAGGATTAAGTTGTATTTTTCTTAATTTTTGTTGCAGTACTAAAGTGTCTAATTTTTGTTTTGTTTTATAATTTTTAAACCAAAAATACCCTAAAATTAGTAGTAAAAGTGCAAAAATAATTAATGCAACTAATATATAGTTTTGCTGTTTTATGGTGAGTGCTTGTATTTGATTTTTAGAATCAAGAATATTTATTTGTTGTTGTTTCTTTTCCGATTCAAATTTTTCGGTCAGTTCTGCTACTTTCTCTTTTTGTTTCGCATTTACAATAGAATCTTTATGAAGATCTTTTAAATCGGCATAAAACAATGCTTTTTTATAATTATTTATACCTAAATAAGAATCTTTTAAATTATTATAGATATATGTTTTTAGTATTCCTTGAGCACCAATCATAGCACTATCCATGTAGGCTATGGCTTTTTTATATTCTCCTTTTTTTAGATAAGAATGCCCAACATTATTATAGGTAACGTTAATGGTTTGTATTTGATTTAATTCTTTTTTTAAAGAAATAGCTCTTTTCCCGTAGGTAAGAGCTAGGTCATAGTTTATATCATTTTCGGTATAATAGTTAGATAAATTAGTATAAATAACAGAAAGAGTGCTTTTAGAATTATATTTTTTAGCAAGTTTTTCTGCCTCAAATATATTATCTGTATATTTTTTAAACATTTTTTGTTCATGATAAATATTACATAAATTTACCAGAATTTGTAGCTTAATCATTTCGTTAAATTCACTCAACGGCAAAGCTCTTTCTAAATATTTTTGCGCGTTCTTGAAGTTTTTAAGAGCAGCATTAATAGATCCAATATTAGTATATGTATTAACAAGTTGTTTAGAGTTTTTTGCTTGTTCGAGTACTCTAGCAGCTTTAAGATAAATACCTAAGGCTTTTTCAAAATCTTGTTTATAATATTGTATTGTTGCTAAATTATGCAAAGTTTGACCTTCAATATGTTTAGGTAAATCTTTGGTTAGATTATTTTGAAGTAAAGAATCCGCTTCAGAAAACTTTTTTTTAAAAATAAGCACACTACTTTTTTGCAAATGTGATTTTGCAATCAAGGTATCATTTTTCATTAACTTAGACAGTTGCAAGGCACTATTAGAATAGTACATAGAACTATCTAAGTTTTTTTGAAATAACTCTTTGGAGGCAGTTAATTTAAGCTCTATTTGTTTTGTGTTATCAGTATTAGATTGCGCAAGGATACCAAAGCTACTAAAAATAATAAAAATTATAAATAATGCTTTCATTGCTAGACTTGGATTATCCCTAAATTAAATTTCTTTTCGATAGGAGCATGATCAGCAGCTTCTATACCCATAGAAATCCATTTTCTAGTATCCAGAGGATCTATAATGGCATCCGTCCATATTCTTGCTGCAGCATAATATGGTGATGTTTGCATGTCATAGCGTGCTTTAATTTTATCAAATAACGCTTTTTCATCTTCTTCAGATAATTGTGCTCCTTTCTTTTTTAAAGAAGCAGTTTCGATCTGTAATAAAACTTTTGCAGCCTGCGAACCTCCCATTACAGCAAGCTCTGCGCTAGGCCATGCGACTATTAATCTTGGGTCGTATGCTTTGCCACACATGGCATAATTACCTGCCCCATAAGAGTTGCCGACTACAATAGTAAATTTTGGAACAACACTATTACTTACTGCATTTACCATCTTTGCACCATCTTTAATGATACCTCCATGTTCACTTTTACTCCCTACCATAAAACCAGTAACATCTTGCAGAAATACCAATGGTATCTTTTTTTGATTACAATTGGCAATAAATCGTGTTGCTTTATCTGCAGAATCAGAATAGATGACACCACCAAATTGCATTTCTCCTTTTTTGGTTTTTACAATTTTACGTTGATTAGCTACAATACCTACTGCCCAACCATCAATCCTTGCATATCCTGTTAATATGGTTTGCCCGTACCCAGCTTTATATTCTTCAAAATCAGAATCATCCACTAATCGTTTAATGATTTCCATCATATCATACTGCTCATTTCTGGCTTTAGGTAAAATGCCATAAATATCTTCTTGGTTTTCTTTTGGAACAGTAGGTTTGATTCGGTTAAAACCAGTTTTTTCAAAGCCACCGATTTTAGACATTATATTTTTAATAGTATCCAAAGCATCTGCATCATCTTTTGCTTTGTAATCGGTTACTCCAGAAATTTCGCAATGGGTAGTAGCTCCCCCCAAAGTTTCATTGTCGATACTTTCGCCAATAGCGGCTTTTACTAAATAGCTTCCAGCAAGGAATATGCTTCCCGTTTTATCAACAATAAGGGCTTCGTCACTCATGATAGGTAAATAAGCTCCACCAGCAACGCAACTCCCCATAACTGCAGAAATCTGAATAATTCCCATACTACTCATTACAGCATTATTACGAAAAATTCTTCCAAAATGTTCTTTATCAGGAAAAATTTCATCTTGCATAGGTAAATAAACTCCCGCACTATCTACCAAATATATAATAGGCAATTTATTTTCAATAGCTAATTCCTGAGCACGTAGATTTTTTTTTCCTGTAATCGGAAACCAAGCTCCAGCCTTTACAGTAGCATCATTTGCAACTACGATACATTGTTTACCACTTACATATCCTATTTTCACAACTACACCTCCGCTAGGGCAACCACCATGCTCTTCGTACATACCGTCTCCTGCAAAAGCTCCAATTTCTATAGATTTAGAGTCTTTATCTAATAAATAGTCTATTCTTTCTCTGGCTGTTAATTTACCTTTGGCATGAAGTTTTTCAATCCGTTTTTCGCCTCCCCCTAGTTTTACTTTAGCTAATCGCTGTTTTAAATCTGATACTAAAAGTTTATTATGATCTTCGTTTTTATTAAAGTTTATATCCATTGGTGTGTGTTATGAGTGTGTATTGTTTGCACGAAAATACAAAAAACATAGAGTTTATAAAGGATAGTAAAATATTTTAAATGAATCTATTATTAGATTATAACAGATGTTATTCTTTTGTTATTTATTAAAATTATTTTGGGATTCCTGTTTAATGTTTTTCTATTAAAAGTATTTTTTAATTTACTGTAAAACAGATAATAAGATGTTTTTGTGTTTTAAGAACTCTATAAAAACCTGTGTTTTGACGATAAAATACCGATATTTGCATTTGTTCATCTATAACATATTGAACAACCGTACTAAACTTAAATAATAATTTATGGGAATGAATAAAAATACAGTTTTAGCTTGGGCAACTTTTATAATGATATTGGTTGGACTAGCACTTATTGCATTAGGAGCTTTTAGATATAGAGATGTGTCAGGATACGGTTTTGCCGCTGTTGGTATTGGTTTTTTTGCAATTGCCTGGGTTTTTAATGCCTTAAAAGGAAGAGTCTAATAGATATACAAATCATCTTAATAAAAAATAATAATTTCAGAACATATGTCAGACGATAAAAAAGTAATTTTCTCGATGTCGGGAGTGAGTAAGACTTATAAAAGTGCAAATACTCCGGTTCTCAAAAATATTTATCTAAGCTTTTTTTATGGAGCTAAAATTGGTATTCTGGGGCTTAATGGCTCGGGTAAATCTACCTTGCTTAAAATTATTGCAGGAATAGATAAAAACTACCAGGGAGATGTGGTTTTTGCACCTGGATATACGGTAGGTTTATTAGAACAAGAACCACAGTTAGATCCTGAAAAAACAGTTTTAGAAGTTGTAAAAGAAGGAGTTGCAGAAACTGTAGCTGTTTTAGATGAGTATAATAAGATTAATGATATGTTTGGCTTGCCAGAAGTATATGAAAATCCTGATAAGATGCAGGAACTTATGGATAAGCAAGCAAGTTTACAGGATCAAATCGATGCTAGTAACGCATGGGAGCTAGATACAAAATTAGAAATAGCAATGGATGCCCTTCGTACGCCAGATGCAGATAAAAAGATTGGAGTTTTATCTGGTGGAGAACGAAGAAGAGTAGCTCTTTGTCGTCTTTTATTACAAGAACCAGACGTATTACTACTAGATGAACCTACCAACCACTTAGATGCAGAATCGGTGCATTGGTTAGAGCACCATTTGCAACAATATAAAGGTACTGTTATTGCTGTAACACATGATAGGTACTTTTTGGATAACGTTGCAGGGTGGATATTAGAGCTAGACAGAGGTGAAGGAATTCCTTGGAAAGGAAACTACTCTTCATGGTTAGACCAAAAAGCAAAAAAATTATCGCAAGAACAAAAACAAGCTTCAAAACGTCAAAAAACTTTAGAACGAGAATTAGAATGGGTTCGTATGGCTCCAAAAGGACGTCAGGCAAAGCAAAAAGCTCGTTTAAGTAACTATGATAAGTTATTAAGCCAAGATCAGAAACAAGTAGATGAAAAACTAGAAATATATATACCAAATGGCCCACGATTAGGAACCAATGTAATAGAGGCTACAGGAGTAAGTAAAGCTTTTGGAGATAAATTACTGTACGAAGATCTAAATTTTAAACTTCCGCAAGCAGGTATTGTAGGGATTATTGGTCCAAACGGAGCAGGTAAAACCACTATATTTAAAATGATAATGGGAGAGGAGCAACCTGATAAAGGAAGCTTTGCCGTAGGAGATACAGCCAAAATAGCGTATGTAGACCAAAGTCATAGTAATATAGATGTAGATAAAACTATCTGGCAAAACTTCAGTGACGAGCAGGAGTTGGTGATGATGGGAGGAAGACAAGTAAACTCAAGAGCATATTTAAGTCGTTTTAATTTTAGTGGAAGCGAACAAAACAAAAAAGTTTCTACATTATCCGGGGGGGAGCGTAACCGATTACATCTGGCAATGACCTTAAAAGAAGAAGGTAACGTTTTGCTTTTAGATGAACCTACCAATGATTTGGATGTGAATACCTTAAGAGCTTTAGAGGAAGGTTTAGAAAACTTTGCAGGATGTGCCGTAGTAATTTCTCACGACCGTTGGTTTTTAGATAGAATCTGTACGCATATACTAGCTTTTGAAGGAGATTCGCAAGTATATTTCTTTGAAGGAAGTTTCTCGGATTATGAAGAGAATAAAAAGAAACGCCTTGGTGGAGATCTTATGCCAAAACGTATTAAATATAAGAAGTTAGTTCGATAATTATATTAGAATGAGAAATGAAAATTAACTAAATTATAGAAAAATCAACACTCTGTACTTTTTGTATCGTAGAGTGTTGATTTAAAACTTACATATTTTAAAAGAATGCCACTACAAAACATAAAAGTCATTGCCTTTGATGCAGATGATACTCTATGGGTGAATGAAACTTTTTTTAGAAAAGCTGAAGAAGATTTTTGTGCTCTTTTAGAAGGATATATGCCAAAAGAAGAAGCTAATAAGTTGCTTTTTGATATGGAGATAGGAAATCTACCTCTATATGGTTATGGTATCAAACCTTTTACACTTTCTTTGATAGAAGCAGCTATAGTTGTCTCTAAAGGAACCATGCCAATTGAACTTGTGCAGAAACTTATTGATATAGGAAAAGAAATGTTAGAAGCGCCAGTAGAGCTAATAGATGGAATAGAAGTTACATTAAGAGAACTGTCTAAAAAATATCGATTAGTAATGGCTACTAAAGGGGATTTGTTAGATCAAGAACGCAAGCTGATTAAATCTGGTTTAGAAAAATATTTTCATCATATAGAAATTGTTTCCGATAAAACAGAAAAGCACTATAAAAAACTTGTCAAACATCTGGATATTCAAGAAAATGAGTTTTTAATGGTTGGCAACTCATTAAAATCAGATATTCTACCTGTTTTAAATATTGGGGCGCATGCATTTCATATACCGTTTCATACTACTTGGGCACATGAAATGATAAATGAAGAAATAAATCATCCAAATTTTAGAAGTTTCACAAAAGCTAGCGATCTATTACAAGTATTATAAAAAGGAGAGCTAATCCTATTTTGTTATCTTAAAGTTAAAAATACATCCATCCCAACCTTTCTTCAAAGGAAGAGGTAAAATTCTTCCTATGACGGAAGATGTAGAGAGATGTTAATGGTAAATCTAAAAATGAAATAAAAGCGTATATAAGATGACAAAGCAGGACTAAATTAGATCTGGAAACGCAAAATAGTAAAGGGGGTTACGAAATACAAATAATGCTAAACACATAGACACCATCCATTATTCCTCAATTCCTCTGGTATATTTTTACAGGACTTACACATGCCGTGCATTTTCATTTTAAAGATAGTGGTACCAAAATTTTTATTTGGTAAATACTCTAAAGAAAGAGATAAACTAAGCCTACCTATTGCAATTAATGTGTATTATGGATTAATGGATGGATATCCTATTGGTCAATATATTGAAAATTTCCAGCGATTGCTAAATGAATAATTAATGTACAGCAGGGGCACACATTTCTAGCTCTACATCTGCAATAAATTCATTGATTTGTTCATAAGATACGTTTGGCATACAAATAATATGGGATTGTCCTTTTTCAGTAGCTAACTGCCATTTGTCTATTATAGCTTTACTAAGAGCAGGAAAAACTATAGTTAAAGCATTGGGATTTCGCCATGCTTTAATTCCCAGTTCTTTTAGTTTTTTTTCGGTGTAAGAAGCAACAGCTAAACTATGTTCTGTACGTTTTTTAAAGCCATCCACTCCTAGTTTTTTTATAGCATACCACAAAAATAATGGAGTATGCCCATTTCGAGATCCGGTTATGGTAGCATCAGAACTACCTATATAAGCAATTCTTCTGGCAATTCTATCTCTGTTATCTTTTTTTACGATTACGACACCCGACGGCATAGGAGAACCAATAAATTTATGCCCACTAATAGAAATGCTGTCAATACCATCTTCAAAATCAAAAGCAGGTCTTGGTGTAACAAAGGGAGCAAAACCACCTGCTAATGCTGCATCTGCATGGATGTAGTGTTTTTCGATAGCCATGTTTTCTAAAATTCCTTTAATTTTTTTAGTATTGTCTTTGGCTTCTGTCATTGTAGTACCAATATTAGCTACAATTATCGCAGGTCTGTGCCTGTGGTATCCAATCGCATCTTGTAAGTCTTCATAATCCATTTCTCCATTTGGAAGTGATTTTACAATAACATAGTCTACATTAAGTAAGGTTACATTTTTTTGAATACTATAATGTGTAGCTTCCGAAAAATAAACCATTCCTTTTGGGTATAATTCACGAGCAACATATAAACCATATAAATTACCTTCAGATCCACCATTCGTTACATATCCCCATATATCCTCTGTATGTGCTCTAAATAGACCTGCAAAAAAATTAACAACCTCACGTTCCATCGTTCTGGAATCTACACGATACGTAGACTCGCTAAATGGATCTCCGAGATTATTTAATGGATATTTTAAAAATGGCATTAATTCTGAATAATCAAAATCTTTTGAAACAGGATATCCTAAAAAATTTTGTGTCGTATTTTGTATACTTAAATATAATTGTTCTAGTTGTTGTTGTTCTGTTGTATGTAGTTTCATATTGGGTATATAATTTTAGTCAAAACTACACACAAAAGTTTTATTTTCTAAAAAATGTAATTAAAAAGGAATAATAGTCTAATTAACTTCTATATTTCATAATTATATTCTTTATTTTCTAAAGTGTGATATTGAATTCAGAAAATATTTCTTCTCTGTAATAAATAAAAGGATGTACTGTATTAAAAGTTTATATGCTGTCTAATTGTCGTACTTCACCAATACCCATTCCTTTTAAGTAAATAGAGCCAACACGTACACGTATTAATCGTAAGGTAGGAAAACCAACAGCAGATGTCATTTTTCTAACTTGTCTAAATTTACCTTCCTGTAGAGTAATAGATACCCAACTTGTTGGGCCATGTCTACTGTCTCGTATTTTTTTTGAGCGTTCAGGAAACTCAGGAACAGATTCTATTTTATTAACTTTACAAGGCGTGGTTGTATATTTTTTTCCGTCAAAACCAATTTGAACACCAGATCTTAATAATTCAATAGCCTCTGTAGTAATCTCTCCATTTACTTGTGCATAATATTCTTTTTCGGTGGTACCACTACATATATCGTTACTGGTTTTTCCATCTGTAGTTAATAATAATAATCCTTCAGATTTTTCATCAAGTCTACCAATAGCCATCGTTCCTTTAGGAAAGTTGTATAATTCACCTAATAGTTTTTTTGTATTTTGTTTTTGTCCATTATTAATAAATTGGCTCAAATAACCATAGGGTTTGTAGATAGCAAAATGGGTATGGTCTTGTTGTTCAACCTTAAGATTCATTCAAAAAGGGGGTAGGTTTTGTTTTTAACAAAAAAAATAAGTCGGCAATTTACAAATTTTGATGTATTAGGGGCTCTATTTGATAGAATAATATTCATTTATGTGAAGAGTTTTTTTTTTATCAAAAATGAAAACTTACCTTTGTAGAGAATTTGAACACATTTTGTGTTCTAGTTATTGCAACCACTGGGTAAATTATTCGGTAAATCAATCTTAAAAATTGTCATTTTCCAATTGTTCGTTTAGTATTTCAATGACAACCGGTTACATACCTAAATCCGGAGTAAAGTAGGTTTAATAAAAGAGTTATAAAAACGAATGGCAAAATCACAACAAACTTTCAATAAAATAGAGAAAGAAAAAAAGAAATTAAAAAAAAGAGAAGATAAGCAGAAAAAGAAAATAGAGCGTAAAGCTAATTCTAATAAAGGAAATGGTTTAGATAGTATGATTGCTTATGTAGATGAAAACGGATACCTTACAGATACTCCACCAGATCCTTCTAAGAAGAAAAAAATTAAAGCCGAGAATATTGAAATAGGAGTGCCTAAGAGGGAAAAAGAAGAATTTGATCCTATACGAAAAGGAAAGGTTGCCTTTTTTAACGACTCTAAAGGATATGGTTTTATTAATGACGATGAAACGCAAGAAAGATATTTCGTGCATGTTAATGGTTTAATCAATGAAGTAAAAGAAAACGATAGAGTTACTTTTGAATTGGAGCGAGGTCAAAAAGGTATGAATGCGGTTCGTGTTAAAAAAGCTTAGGTATTTACTATGTTATAATAGTCATACGTTAAAATAAAAAAAAGGTCTGGTGTTTTTTACCAGACCTTTTTTGTTAAAATTTATGGATTCTTTTCTGGATACCAATCCAACTGCAAAACTTCGATAGAGGGATCTTTGGATACTAGTTCTTTAAATTTTACGACATCACTTAATCCTTCTGTTCCACGATAATGGTATGGGTATACTTGCTTTGGCTTAAATTCTAATACAGCATTTGCGGCACTCTCTACAGTCATTGTATATGGTAGATTCATACAAATAAAAGCTATGTCTATATATTTAAGAGCTCTCATTTCCTTAATATCTTCGGTATCTCCAGAAAAGTAAATACGTTTATCTCCTAGAGTAATCACATATCCATTACCACGTCCTTTATTATGAAATTTTAAAGCTTCTTCACGTAAGTTATACATTGGTATAGCTTCAATAGGTATGCCTTGTACTTCTTTTGTTTCTCCGTTATTTATAATGATTAGTTGATCTGTATACTTAGCAGGAAGTTTTTCAGCAACAGCTTGAGGAACAATTATTTCAGATTTGGACAAATTTAAACTGTCTAAAGTCTCAATATTCATATGATCTCCATGAATATCTGTAATAAGAACTAAATCAGGAATTTTTTTTCCTTCAAAAGCTTTTGTACCCCCCGTAGGATCTATATAAATGATTTTCTCCTTCCATTCTAAAATAGTGGTAGCATGTATTATTGGATCTATAATAATATCATTTACTACTTTTTGTGACGTGGTTTCTATAGTATCTGTAACTTCTTCACTAATAGTATCAGATTCTTCTTTTTTTTGAGATTTACAGTTCAAAAAAAAGAGACATATAATAATAATATAAAAAGGGGAATTTTTCATAGTAAGATAGATTTATGTGTTTGTTTTAAGATGCAAAAGATAAGAATAATACTACAATATACTTAATGCGTATATTGGGATTAATTATCCAACCATAATTTAATAGCCATCGCGATAACCATTATAACTAAAAACACTTTAACTAATCCATCCCCTTTTTTAACAGACCATCTGCTGGCAATCCAGCCTCCTGTAGCATTTCCTAGTGCAAGAATAAGACCATATAAGTAGTCGATTTGGTTGTTGTATGCAAATATTACTAAAGCGCCAATGGTGTAGATGAAAACAACTAGAACTTTTACAGCATTAGACGTAACTAAATTCAAGTAGTTAATAGAGGTTAATGCTAATAATATAAATATACCAACACCAGCTTGAATAAACCCTCCATAAATACCGATAAAGAAAAAAGCGATAATAGATAACCAAAGGTGCTTTCCGTTTGTTCTTTCGGCTAGATTCTGGATGTTTACTTTAGGTTTAAATACCATAATAAGTACTACAATTATCATTACGATAGCTAAAATTTTATTAAAGGTTTCGCCTTTAACATCAATAGCAATTTGCGCCCCAATAAGAGATCCTATTAGGGCAGATATACCCAAGTATACACCAAAAGAACTAGGTCGAATACCTTTGCTTTTAAAACCAGCAATAGAAGATATAGACTGAATAAAAATTCCAATACGATTAGTTCCATTTGCAATAGCAGGAGGAAGTCCCATAAAAATTAACATGGGTAAAGTGAGTAAAGAACCACCGCCTGCCAGAGTATTAATTACTCCAGCAATAAAACCAATTATTGCCAGTATACATAGAAGTAAAGTTTCGTTCATAAAGTGTTATTAGTGAAATAATAAAAGTATATTTCTCTTCAAAATTAGATATTTACTTTTAACTAAGTACAGAAATGGTCAAAAAAAGGAAGAATTAGATTATACCGATATCATTAAAAAGTAAGATTGCGTAGTTAATTATAAAATCTTTGGTATAACTTCTTAAACTATTGTAGATTTACCTACACAACTAAAAATAGTAGATACCGTTAAAAAGCTATATAAAATAATCCCTTTTTTTCAGACCTTCAAAGACCAAGGATACCATCGTTCTTTTTTTAAAGCAGATAGTATTGCTGGTATAACTGTTGGAGTGGTTCTTATACCGCAAGCAATAGCGTATGCATTATTAATGGGAGTTCCTCCGATATATGGTTTATATGCTTGTTTAGTGCCTTTAGTGCTTTATGCAATTTTTGGCACATCGCGACAATTAAGTATAGGCCCTGTAGCGGTTACCGCTATTTTGGTAATGAGTGGGGTAAGCCAATTAGCAGAACCATTTACCGAAAAATTTATAGAATTAGTTTTATTTGCAGGGTTTCTTATAGGGGTATTGCAAATTATAATGAGTGTATTGCGTATGGGGTTTTTAGTAAACCTTATTTCACAACCCGTTATTTCAGGTTTTATTTCTGCTGCAGCTATTATTATCATTGTTTCTCAATTAGAACAAGGATTAGGTATCGAAATTCCTGATTTTAAACATACGCATCAGATTGTTTGGTATGCAATCCGTCATTTTTTTGAAGTAAACTGGATTACATTGGCTATTTGTATTGGCTCTATACTAATAATTAATATTCTAAAAAAATGGAAACGATCGTTCCCAGGAGCGTTGATGGTGTTAGTTGTTACTACAGTGGTTGTTTATTTATTTGATTTACAAAGCCATGGGGTGGCTATAATTGAAGATGTTCCTAGTGGTTTACCATCTTTTTCTATTCCCGAAATGAGTTATGAAACGATGGTTACACTTATACCATCTGTATTAACAGTTACTTTTATAGGGTATGTTGGTAGTATAGGTATTGCTAAATCTATGCAGATGAAAAATAGGGATCATATTATACGTCCTAATCAGGAGTTATTTGCCTTGGGTATTGCTAAGGTTATCGGTGCGTTTTTTCAGGCAATACCATCTTCTGGTAGTTATAGCAGAACAGCAATCAACGATGAAGCAGGAGGAAAGACTACGGTTTCTTCTATCATTGCAGCAAGTATGGTGTTATTTTCATTAGTATTTTTAACCTCCTATTTTTATTATATTCCTAAAGCAACTCTGGCGGCAATCATATTAGTTTCTGTATTTGGATTGATAAACTTTAGTGAAGCCAAATATCTATTTCGACTTAGAAGGCGAGATTTTATAGTAATGCTTATTACGTTTTTAGGGACTTTGGTTTTTGGAGTAGAAAAAGGAATCTTTATAGGGGTGTTGTTATCTTTTGTTTTTCTTCAATATTATAGTGCACGTCCACATATTGCAGAATTAGTAAATATACCCGGAACCGAGTATTATAGAAATATAAATAGATTTCCAGATGCTTTACAATCCCCCGAGTATTTAATTATTCGATTTGATAATCAGTTGTATTTTGGTAATTCCAGCTATTTTAAAGATACTATTCTGGAGTATATATCTAATCGCAAACCTACACCAAAGTTTCTTATTCTGGATAATACCAATATGCATGATATGGATAGCACAGGATTGCATGTCTTAGAAGATATTCATCAATATCTGGATACTTTGGGTATGCAGTTATTAATGGTAGGTACTATAGGTCCTGTAAGAGATTTTTTAAAACGATCTGGATTTACTGATAAATTAGGAATAGATCACTATTATTTAACCATTACAGATGCTGTGGATTATGCCGAAAACCGAACAAAGCATACACAAATGCATGAGGCAGCAATACAGTTTAATACTAAAAGAAGATCTTTTCTGGATTAAGAAGAAGGTTTTTTTATTCTTCTTCAAATAGATGTAATCGTAACCCCATACCATAATTTGTATTATTATTTTTAATAAGGTTATTGGTAGTGCTGTATTCTTTATCAAATCGTTGCCACTCTCTGTTTTTATAGAATATCCTTCGTGTAAAGGTTTTGTAACCAGATATTTTATTGGTAAAAGGTAGCAGAGGTCTAAAAGTGGTAGATACTTTAACAGTGCCTTTTCTAGTTTCAATTTGACTATATTTTCTGGTTTGTTGTAGTTTACCGTTTTTATCTGCGTAGCCTAGGACTTGTATGGATACAAAGACCCCTTCTCTTGGAATAAATATTTTGTATTCTGAAACGTCCAGTTCAAAACTAGACTTATCCTGATCACTTACCAAAAAGATGATGTCATCATAGGGTAATCTCTTTTCAGGATAACCATTATTGTTAGTATAGAACTGCATTTTAAACAATGTAGAAAAAGAAGGGTTTCTACTAGAGTTTTTGTTAGAATCGTCTGTCTTTATAGGTAAATAAACAGAGGCTATCTTAGAAGATTTATCGGGATCTTTAGGAAAAAAAACAGCAATTTCAGATTCAACCGTTGGGAGCCAGCATTTAAAATAATCATCATGCGTTTCTGAAGGAAGTTTCTTGATTTTGTATTTTCTTTTCTTTTCGACAGTTATATGTACTTCATTAAGTTCATCGATACTTTCCGTTAAGAATATTGTTTTTGGTAATGTTGCAGTTGGGATAGCTACTTCATTATACCCAACAGAAGATATATATAAAACATCTATACCTGGATACCATTTTTTTGAAAAACTAAAATTACCATCTGCATCGGCAAAGGTACCGTTTCCGTTTCCAAAAGAGATTGTGGCATAGGAGATAGGAGTCTTTTGTATAGAATCCATCACAGTATAGGTCTGTGCATTGATAATTTGTGTTAAAAAAAGCAGTAATAATGGGAGCAGCTTTTTCATAGATCGTTTGGGGTTAGAAGAAACTAAAATAATAAAATATATTAACATTAAAGCTATTTCCATGCCAAAGAGCTGTTGTAGAAAAAAAATACATTGTTCATGAAATTATGGGTAAACGCTCTTTTTTAATTCGATTTTGAAAATTTAAAATGCTGTTTATTATTTATTTATGAGGTTTATTTAAATCATTACTATAGTATTTGTTTTGTCAGTTGTACTCAAGGCTTTTATTGAAAAGTTTATAAAAATAGATTTTGATTTGGTTGCGTAGCATTTAATAAAAACATCTTTTATAATTATAGTTTTTAGTCTTTTGATGTTGTTTAAGAGATAGTAGAGAAAATACTTTACATTTGGATTTCTTATTGTATAAAATAGGGATGAGATTTTAATTCATCGGTATAGAAAACGCATGAAAAAAGCTATTTATTTTATGCTTATTAGTGCTGTATGTTTTACAGCTATGAACCTGCTAATAAAGCATCTTTCTCATTTTGGAGGAGGGCAATTAGTTTTCTTTCGGGCGCTTGGTTCATTATTTTTTACAATGCCATTTTTGTTATGGCATAAGATACCTGTATTTGGTAATCAAAAAAAACTGTTAGTATATCGTGGATTGGCGGGAGTTACTTCAATGGGGTTGTTTTTTGCATCGGTACACTATTTGCCAATAGGTTCTGCAGTATCTTTACGATATTTATCTCCTGTTTTTGCTACTATTTTTGCTGTATTTTTTCTTAGAGAACATGTAAAACCTATACAATGGCTATTCTTCTTAATGGCTTTTGCAGGAGTATTACTAATAAAGGGGTTTGATCCTAATATAAACTCTTTTGGTTTGTTGTTAGTATTGTGTTCTGCGGTATTTAGTGGGGTAGTGTATGTGCTGATTAACAAAATTGGTACTAAAGACCATCCTGTAGTGATTGTAAATTATTTTATGTGGATATCGGTTATAGTTGGTGGTGCGTTATCTGTGTTCCATTGGACTGTGCCCGTAGGGGTGGAGTGGTTTTTTTTACTTAGTTTAGGGGTTTTTGGATATTTCGGGCAGTTGTTTATGACCAAAGCTTTTCAGTCACAAGCAACAAATAAAGTGGTGTCTCTTAAATATATTGAAGTCGTATTTACTATGATTGCTGGTGTATTTTGGTTCACAGATGTGTATCCTTTTTTAAGTATATTAGGTACATTGTTGGTGATAACAGGACTTGTTCTTAATGTTTTTTACAGGAGGTAAAACTTTGTTTTATAGTAGGTTATAGTGTTTTACCTCCTTTATTTGTTTACTAAGAAAAATCTTCTTTCAGAAAGAACATTAACTTTGATTTATCGGTGAAACTTTTAATAGTTATGATATCTCCGGTAAGTTTATTATAAATAACTTGAACAAATAATAAGTCTAGATAAAAGAAAGAATAGTAGAAATCTCGATTTTGATCATTGATCGAAAAAAGATGAATCCCTCTATCCCAGATGTCATGATATTTAGTGTCTAATTGTTGGGAGTTGAACTGCTGTTCCTGTGTAATTTTGCGCATAGGTTATCAATTTTATAGGTTTGGGAATTTAAAACTACGGAAAAACCGTAACATAAACAAGTGAAATGTATATAAAATGCTGATAAGCAGTGTTTTCTTACAAAAAAGAAGATTTTTAGGTGATCAAAACTATAGTTTATAGGTCTGTTCTAGAAAATTTTAATATCCTATAATTAGGATCACTATCTTTTTTTAATGAATATGGATAATGCTAATTTTCATCTATACTCTCTTAAAGAAAAGGTTTCATTAGTATCTTGAAAAATAAGCTGTTATGTTGAAATAAAAACACACACGGGTTTAATCCACATTTTGAGGTTCACCAATAAGGAAGGATTGCCTCGAAATGAAAGAAGAAGGTTCTGTTAAATATCTGGTTATTTTGTCTGAGGTAGTATACTACTATTTAAATTTCCAGGCAATAAACCTACTTTGTTTATTACCTTGATTCATATCTATAGTTTTATGTATTGCTTTTAGCTTATCTAATTGTTTGTATAGTTTAGATAGGTTTTCTTTTTTAGAAACTAAAGAGGTAAACCAGCCAACCTGATTTTTAAAAGTTACACTTTGTTTGATAATTCGTTTTATAAACAAAGCTTCTCCACCATTGCACCATAGCTCGTTAGCCTGCCCGCCAAAGTTAAGTTCTAAAGATTTGGATGCTTGTAAGTTTTTTAGCTTCTGTAGTGTTCCCTTAGTAGCGATTTCTTTAGAAGCATGAAACGGAGGGTTACACATGGTAAAATGATAATACTCTTTATCAAGTATAATACCTTCAAAAATATGAGCATTATCCTTTTGGTGCCTGATTTCTATTTTATTTGTTAAAGCAGATGTTGCTTTTACATTTTCCTGGGCAGAAGCAACTGCAACAGGATGGATATCTGCACCTACCATATTCCAACCATAGATTTGAGCTCCCAGTATAGGATAAATACAGTTGGCTCCAACCCCGATATCCAAACCTTGTATATTTTTTAGGGTAGTGTCCTTCTCTAGTATATCTGCAATATGATGTATGTAATCTGCTCTTCCCGGGATCGGTGGACATAGGTAATGTTCTGGTATATTCCAGTTGGTGATTTGATAGTGATGCTTTAAAATAGCTTTATTAAGTTCTAAAACTGCAATATGGTTTGCAAAATCAATAGTTTTGGTGCCGTAAGGGTTTACAAAAACATAAGATGCCAAGGCAGGATGTGCAGTACTTAATGCTTCAAAATCGTATGGGGAATTATGTATATTGTTTGGATGCAAAATTTAATACAGTTTTTAATAGATTTAGGCAGTAAAGATATAGACATTTTGATACAAGTGCTTCATCTTTGTTTTCGAACAAGAAAAAGTAGTAGCATTCTCACAAATTATTTTTTATAGTGTCGAAAAACGAAACTTTTGTGCTGTAATATTGTAGATTATTAATTTATAACAACAGTATAGTATGTCGAAGCAAAATTATGAGGTAAAGTTAGCCGTATTAGAAGCAATACCTCAGGAGGAGGTGAAAAAACCAAAAAATCCTATAGATATCTATTTACAGGAATCTGAAAATCTTTTCATCTGGATACAAGAGGATAAAAAACAACTAGTAAATACAGGTTTAGATTGGAATGTTTATGTATTAGATCTACCAATTCGCACAGGCGCCTGCCGATATGCACAAGCCATTTGGATGAAAGAAAGATATAGCCAAGAGGAAGCTGCCAAAGAGTGGAAAGAAGAAGCACCCAAGGCGTATACATTTAGAAATGACCTATTGGCTGATTTTCGATTTGCATTTCGTAGGCGTTCTGATTTATTAGCAAGAGTACGTGCCATTGCAGATGGCGAAGGAGATGCAGATATGATACAAGATTTAATGGATATTAGTGTATTGGGTAAAGCAAATACTACCGAGCTACAAGATATTAAATATGATCTTACTCGGCTGGATCTTGCAGCACAAATGTCTAACGATCTGGCAGAACTACTGGCCAAAGCTAACGGAGCTACTATGGATAACTCTAAAGCCAAAGAATTAAGAGATAGAGCATATACGCATCTTAAAGAAGCCATTACCGAGATTAAAAATACAGGTAAATATGTATTTAGAAAAAATCCAGAACGGTATAAAGGATATATTAGTAGATATAAAAGATAGAAAACCCTTACTATTACTAGCCCGCGGAGTAGGGTAGGTCGGGCGCGCCACGCGCTTGCCTCCCCCATGTCCGCGGGCTGGTTATATATACCCGCGCTTCATCTACCCTTGTCCGCGCCCGATTGCCTACCCCTCGCGCCTTGAGCTTCTACCTCCGCGCCCGACCAAAAGTACCTCGCGCCCGGGTAAATTATGTCCGCGCTCACATAAATATACTCCGCGCCTGTAATTTTTATGGCAGGGAACAGGCTTTTTATAGGAAAGGATGGACTTCGAGAGCCTTAGTCCATGCAAATTATTGAACCTCACAGTCCACCAATCTCCGAACCCTGAGGTTCTCGAATGGGTGAGTTGGATAAAGCAAGAAAAGAATACTAGTGATATTTTACTTAGTTTTGTGTAGTATTCAAATAAAACCTACAAATCTCATGATAACCGTACAAAAATTATTTTTAAAAGAACCGTTAGCAAACACCTTGCGCGAAGTAGATAGTTTTGAGGTTACTAAAAAAGGTATTGTGGGAGCTAAAGTAGCTTTGCCACAACGGCATATTTTGATTTTAACTACTCAGATAATAGAAAGATTTGATTTAGAACCAGGAGACCTTAAAGAAAATATAATAATCGATGGTTTGGATATACATGCACTACCCTCAGGAACAGCAATACAAATAGGAGAGGTGCAAATACGTTTAACCTATCATTGTGAGCCTTGCAAACAAATAAAAGATATAGTAGATCTTAAAAAAATAGAGCACCAACGTGGCTATTTAGGTACAGTTCTCAACAAAGGAAAAATAAAAATAGGGGATACGCTTACCGTATTAGATATTACGTATGATAGGATACCGTATACTATAAAAGATAGAATTATGTGGTATTTGGATCAACAAGAAAACCCTGTGAGTATAAAAAAGCTTGCTTATGGGATTAGTGTATCTCCTTCATATTATAGGGCTATCCCGAATATGTTAAAAAAAATGGATCCTAAGTATATGGATTTGGTCAATTATCCTTCCAAAAATAAACAACCTTCTTTGTTTGATTAGGGAAATGAGGGTGTCTAAAAAGTCAATTCTTCTGTCATCTCGAGCGTAGTCGAGAGATAATTACCTTTGACTATCCATACATTTCGACTCCGCCCAATGTGACAGTTAGTTCTAAAAATATCCTTTTTAGACACCCTCATTAAGTTTTTGTAATGTTAGTCTGGGCCTGTCGAAGACTAATAAATCTACATTGTGATACTATAAAAGTTTTTTCTTAGCTAAACGATATTGTTAATTAGGGGGTATTATAACAGCTAGAAAAATTGCAAGCACATTTATATAATATCTAATCCTATAGTTTAGAAATCTTAATAAAAAATATATTTATGCTTTAACAAGATCTGGTTGATCATATAATTTTAGTAAAGCACGAATTATTATATTCGTTTTATTCTTACTTTGTCATCTTATATATGCTTTTATTTGATTTTTAGATTTCCCATTAACATCCCTCTAAATTTCCCCTCAAAGGGAGACTTTTACTCATTCCTTTGAAGGAAGGTTGGGATGGATGTCTTTTTAAATCTAAGATGACAAAGTAGGGTTATGAAGCTTTCTAGCAATTATAGAACTATTTATATCGTTTTTTTATGATACCCAATAGAGTTTAATAACTCGTCTGTTTCGGCTATTAAGATATCAGACAGTTCTTCTAATATTTCTTCATTAGTAGTATAATTAGGGAGTCTATATGCAAAATGATACTCTTCTTCTACCCAAGTATCGATACCAGCTTCATTATGTTGTGCTTGTGCTTCGATTTTATCTAATGCATGGGCAACTCTGGATTCTATAGTTTCATTTTTTTCATATTCCCACCACAAATCATAAAAGCTTTCTCCGATAAGAGAAGGGAGTTTGACTTTTATTTTTTCTATAGCTTTTATCTCATTTATTTCTTTTAACTTTTTTATTTGTTCGCTTTTCACCGATTCGGTGATTGGGATATCCCCAGCATAAATTTCAACCAGATCATGTACAATAATAATCTTAAGAAATCGCTCTACATTAATTTTTTGTTTTAAGTAAGGCTCTACCATTAATGCTAATAATGACATACGCCACACATGTTCAGCAACACTCTCTGTTCTACCATCAGATAGATAACTATGCCGTAATTCTGTTTTTAATTTTTCTGAGTCTGCCAGAAAATCTCTTAATAAAAAGGCGATGTTATTTTTCATTTCTTTTCCATTTTATATATCCATAGATAGATTGTATCATATACACCAAAAATAAAAATGCTGAAGAATAAATATCTTTATAAATAAAATAAGTTATCCACAGTAAATTCACTATAACCCATATTATATATCCGATTTTATTTTTATTAATTACTAATTGTCCTCCGATAAGACTCCCAAAAGCCAATACCCAGGATAAGTTATCTATATTCATATTGTTTTTGGTATGGAGAATGTTGTTTTTGCTGCGCTTATAAAGTCTGGTTTATGGCCTAATATTTTTTCGGTATTGTTTAAAGAATGTTGCCAGATATCTTTAAATGTATCCTCTTCCATGTCTTGCATGTTCATATGTGCTAAATGAAGGGTTTCTGCTGGGCTTTCTTTCATTTCCCACTCATATTGGGGTTTTTGTTTTACCCGAAAAGCTATTTCAGTAAAAGGAGTTTGTCTTGTTTTAGGAAAAAAAGAAAAAGAACCAAATCCAGTTACCCACGATAGTTTGTCTTCTACTTTAACTCTAAATCCAAAACATTGAAAATCTTGGTAGTCTGTTTTTATAGTAATTATGTTTTTGCAGTTTTCGAGGGTCTGTATCAAGGAACATAAATCATATACGGTTCTTATTGTAGGAAACATTAGAGATACTGTAGATATCCCTTCTTTTTGGATGTAATATTCTATAGCTTCATCTATTTCTTTTGTAGTATACGAACATAAAATTTTATGCTCCCATTCATAATTATCAGGTTTTCTTGCAGCAATAGATGAAAATGCACATCCTGCTTTACCTCTTTTATGAAATACAAGTTGTTTTTTGATGATTTGTTCTTTGTTCATTAGTGTACTATATAATATGGGTTAATAAATTTTATTAGGTGTATGTTTAAAAAACAGGATTATCCTCCACACATTAAACAATCATCCTCTTCATTATTGTTTTTAGATTGTTGGATTAATGCTTGATATTCTAGCATAGAAACTGGTTCTTGATTTGGATTTGTTTGTGTTGTAGTTTGTTTTGTACTTTCACTTTTTAGTGTAAACTTAATAGCATCTACCGCAGATTTTGTTCTTAAATAGTACATTCCTGTTTTTAAGCCACTTTTCC
>CAYGUC010000040.1:0-47800 GCA_964353005.1 uncultured Flavobacteriaceae bacterium
TTATTCTATACAATCATTTGTAGATGTTGAAGGCAAAATAGATGAGGTTATTCTAGAAGAAAGTCTTGATAGAATAAGTAAAAGATATGATGTTTTAAGAACCAATTTTATACACGAAAATATATCAAATCCCATACAATTTGTTTATGATGAAAGATCATTAGAATTTACTTCTTCAGATGTGTCCCATTTTTCAAAAGAGGAAGCAGAAAAACAAGTCAATATGCTAATTAAGAGGGATCTTGATAAAGGTTTTGATTTGGAGAAAGAAGGATTGTTTAGGATACAATTAATTAGAACAGAAAAAGACAAATATAAATTAATATGGAACATTCATCATATCATAATGGATGGATGGTGTTTATCTATTTTATATAATGATTTATTTAGTACTTATTTAGAGGTAAAAGAAGGAAGAGAGGCCAATTTAACAGAAGTAACACCATTTCAGGAATATATTTATTGGTTAGAGAAGCAAGATAATGACGCAATGCTATCTTTTTGGAAAGAATATCTTACAGGATATGATAAAAAAGCACTTATTCCAAAAGACAAAATAGTTATAGGAGAGCAATCCAGACGTATTGATAGAAAAACAATCATTTTAGAGGAAGAAATCGTTAATAAATTTAGTGAGTTATCTCAAAAATATCAAGTAACTTCTAATATTATTATCCAGTCAATTTGGGGTATTTTATTGCAAAAATATAATGATATAGATGATGTCGTTTTTGGTGTTGTTGTTTCAGGAAGACCAACAGAGATAAAAGGAATAGAAGAAATGGTAGGGCTGTTTACCAATACAGTTCCATTACGTATTAGAAACAAGTCTACCAATTTCGAAACACTAGTACAAGAGGCGCAACAAGAATTTTTAGAAATAAAGGAACGGGAGTATTTACCACTTGTAGAAATTCAAGGACAAGTTGAATTAAAAAATGAATTGATTGATCACATCATGATGTTCGAAAATTATCCCGTAGACGAAGCCTTGTCCAATCTCGAAATTGATGAGCAACTAGGATTTAAAGTATCTAATCATCAAACTTATGAAGAAACGGATTATGATTTTTATGTAACCATAATTCCAGGAGCAACATATCAGGTTATCTTTAGTTATGATCAAAATGTATACGAATCAGCAACAATAGATAGATTAAGCGAACATTTTCAGAGAATTCTAAATACGGTATTATCGCAGCCAGAAATTGATATTAAGAATATAGAGCTTAATTCAGAAGCAGATAAAATACAATTAGAATTATGTAACAATACAAGTATTCCTTATCCATCTACAGATAATATAGCCTCTTTATTCGAAGAGCAAGTAGCACAACACCCAGAACATATAGCTATATCATTTGATCAAGTATCATTAACCTATCATACATTAAATAATAAGGCAAATCAACTAGCTCACGCATTACAATCAAAAGGAATAGGTAAAGAAGATATTGTAGCAATATACGGAGAGCGTTCTTTAGAAACAACAATTGCCATCTTAGGGGTTATTAAATCAGGAGGAGTTTACTTACCAATCGATCCAGCATATCCTAAAGGTCGTATAGATCATATGCTAAAAGATACTGGAGCTCAGGTAATGATTGTATCAGGATCTCATGAATCTCCAGAAGATTTTATGGGAACTGTACTTAGGCTAGAAGAAGTCGAAATAGCTAACTACTCCACTACAAATATAGAAGTAAAGATATCTAGTGATCAATTATGTTATATAATGTATACCTCTGGTTCTACAGGTACCCCAAAAGGAGTACAAATTATGCATCGTAATGTTATTCGGCTAGTAAAAAGCTGCACTTATATTAATTTGGATGAACAAACACGTTTCTTACAAACGGGAGCCCCCGTGTTTGATGCTACTACTATAGAAATATGGGGTAGTTTATTAAACGGAGGAAGTTTATATCTAATCGATAATGATAGCTTATTAGATGCAAAAAAATTAGGACAAAAAATTAAGGAATATCAGATTAATACAATGTGGTTAACCTCGCCTTTATTTAATCAATTAGTAAATCAAGATCTAACAATTTTTGAACCATTGAGATATTTGATAGTAGGAGGAGATGCATTATCCCCACCACATATCAATAGCGTTCGAGAGATGTTTCCTAACCTACAATTATTTAATGGATATGGACCAACAGAAAACACTACTTTTTCTACAATATATGCTATTACAAAAACACATGACCGTAATATACCAATTGGTAAACCGATAGCTAATTCTACTGCCTATGTGCTTAATACAGATCATCAAATACAGCCTATAGGAGTATTTGGAGAGTTATATGTTGGAGGAGATGGTGTAGCTAGAGGTTATCTTAATAATGAGGAATTAACAAAAGAGCGATTTATAGAAAATCCTTTTCAACCAACCGAGCGTTTATATAAAACGGGAGATGTAGTACGATGGTTACCAGAAGGAGTACTAGAATTTGCAGGAAGAGCAGATCAACAAGTAAAAGTAAGAGGTTATCGAATAGAATTAGGAGAAATAACACACCGTTTATTAGAACACGAGGATATTATTGAAGGTATTGTCATAACCAGAACCAACGAGCATGATGACAAATATCTATGTAGTTATTATGTAGGTAAAAATGGAGAGATTAATACAGAGGAATTAAAGATCTATATGAAAGAGTCTTTACCAGAGTATATGGTTCCTAGTTTTTATATGCACTTAGAACAAATACCATTAACAACCAACGGTAAGATAAATAAAAAAGCACTTCCTGAACCAACACTACAAGAAGAAGTTACCAAGGGAGTTAATGCGATAGAAGAAAAATTAATACAGGTATGGGAGGAAGTCTTAGGAATTAAGAATATTAATACAAATACAGACTTCTTTAATATAGGAGGAGACTCTATAAAGTCAATTCAGATTGTGGTACGAATGGCAGAATATGGGTATCAATTAGAGTTAGATGATGTATTCGCATATAACACAATTACTAAGTTAAGTCAAAGAATAAAAGAAGTTACACCAAAGCAAATAGATCAAGATCTGGTAGAAGGTCAGAGTCCTCTTACTCCTATTCAAGAATGGTTTTTTGAGAATAATCATACAAAACCAAATCATTTCAATCAAGATGTTATGTTGTTTAGAGAGAATGGTTTTGATGAAACTGTAGTTTATAATTCGTTTAAAGAGGTAATACTACATCATGATATCCTTAGAGCTAATTTTGTAAAGCAAGGAGACTCTAATGTATTAATTGAATACACCAAAGATGCATGCTCTTCTTTTGATATAAAAGTTTTTGATTTTAGAGGTCACTCTGAAGCAGATATAGAAAAAGAGGCCAACATTTTACAAGCAAACTTAGATATAGAAAATGGCCCTTTAATACAATTAGGTATTTTTAGAAAAGATGATGGAGATCATTTATTAATAATTGTTCATCATTTAGTCATCGATGGTGTTTCTTGGAGAGTTTTACTAGAAGATTTTGCAACATTATATGAACAAATACTCAAATCAGAATCCCCAAAATTACCTTTAAAAACCAATTCATTTAAGGATTGGGCTATAGCAATACAAGAATATGCTAAAGAGACAAGGTTGCAGAATGAATTAGTGTATTGGAATGAAGTAGTGAATGAACATATAACAGCACTGCCAACAGATGGTACTGTACAGAATAATAATTATGAAAATATTGTTTCTACTTCTGTTGAATTAACAGTAGAAGAAACAACTGATTTGTTAAGAAATGTTAATCAATCATATCATACAGAAATCAATGATATCCTATTAACCGCGTTAGGATTGTCTATTCAAAATTGGAGTAAATCTGATAGGGTATTATTACACCTAGAGGGGCACGGAAGAGAAAACCTTTTTAAAGATATAGATATTACCAGAACAATTGGATGGTTCACAGGGCTTTTTCCTGTATTATTAAAAATGCCAGAAATAAATAGTGATTTAGTTACAGCTATTAAAACAATAAAAGAAGATCTTAGGAAAATACCTAACAAAGGGGTTGGATATGGTATTATAAATTATTTATCATCACATCCATTAACTGCATGTAATCCAGAAATAGTATTTAATTATCTCGGACAAATTGATCAGGATATTCCAATTGGACTATTTAAAATCTCAGAACTTTCTGGAGGAGATTCAGAAAGTAAAACAACAAACAACAAATATAAACTTCTTATAAATAGTTGGATTGTTGATAAAAAGCTAAAGATTAGTATTAGTTATAATACGCACCAGTATAATAAGAGTACGATAGAAAGTTTATCATACTCTTACAAGAATTATTTAACAGATATTATTTCTCACTGTATTACAGTAGCAATACCAGAAAAAACACCAAGTGATTATGGAGTTTCGTTATCCTTATCAGAATATGATTTAGTACAAGAATATATAAAAAATAGTGAAGAAAATAGAGAGGTTGACGATATATATCATTTATCGCCTATGCAAGAAGGAATGTTATTTCATCACTTATTTGATGATAGTAAACAAGCGTATTGTATTCAGTCCATTTTTGATCTAGAAGGAGAACTAGATACAACCCTCTTTACAAAGAGTATAAACAAATTATGTGAAAGACACGAAATATTTAGAACAGGTTTTTTTAATGATGGGATCTCCCATCCTGTACAAATCGTTTTTAGCGATAGAGTTGCTCCAGTATATAATATATCCTTAATAGAAGAAGAGCCTTATGATTTAGAAAAAAGAGTAGCAACCATAATTAGAGAAGATCTAGAACGAGGTTTTGATATCTTTAAGGAACCATTAATGAGAGTTCATTTAATTCAATTAAGTGAAAATAGATATAAAGTAATTTGGAATTTTCATCATATTTTGATGGATGGGTGGTGTTTATCATTAATGTATACCGATTTCTTTAATATTTATATTTCATTAAAAGATAATGTATACCCTGACTTTAAAGAAATAAAACCATATCGAAACTATATCGATTGGTTTTATAAAATTAATAAAACAGAGATGTTGAATTTTTGGGATTCATATTTAAAAGGATATGAAGAACAATCAAGTATTCCTGTTGATTATGTAAATACAACCGATAAATATCAATTAGGGGAACGTAGAATTATATTAGATGAAACCATTATAAAACAGTTTGATGAATTATCTAGTCAATATAATATTACTAAAAATATAATTATTCAGGCATTATGGGGGATTTTATTGCAGAAATATAATGACACAAATGATGTACTCTTTGGAGCTGTAGTTTCAGGAAGACCTTCTGAAATTCAAGGAATAGAAGATATGGTAGGTCTTTTTATTAATACAGTACCAGTTCGAATTCAAGCAGGTAAAGTTAGTTTTGTAGAATTACTGCAAGAAACACAACGTCAATTTCTAAAAGTACAATCCAATGAATATATTCCATTATCAGAAATACAAGGACTCACCAAATTAAAAGGAGACTTGTTTAATCATATAATGATTTTTGAGAACTTTCCTATAGACCAGTCCTTGTATAATATGGATTTGGATACTCGTTTAGGATTCTCTGTATCAAATTATGATTCTTATGAAGAAACACATTATAATTTATATCTAAGTGTCTTACCAGGTAAACACCTAGAAATAATTATTAATTATAATGCGAATGTGTATGAATCTTCGACAATAGATCAAGTATGTGCTCATTTTAAACAGATTACAGATGTAGTTCTACAAACACCAGAGATATTGCTTAGCGATATCGAAATTATTACTCCGGTAGAAAAGCAAGAATTATTAAAAGGAAGTTTTAATGATACCGAGGCTAATTATCCGTATCATCAAACTATCCATGGTAGGTTTGAGGAACAAGTATTGGCAACACCAAATCATACAGCAGTAAGCTGGCAAGATGAAGAAATAACATACGAAGTATTAAATCAAAGAGCCAATAACCTAGCAGAAGCTTTGACCAGTAAAGGAGTAGTTTCAGAGGATATTGTAGGAATACTTCTGGATCGATCTACAGATATGATTGTTAGTATCCTGGCAATTCTAAAGATAGGAGCTATATATCTACCAATAGACCCAGAATATCCAGAAGCTAGAATTAACTATATATTGCAAGATAGTAATGCCTCTGCAATAATAGTACATAGTACTACCAAACATCAGACCGAACATGCCAAAAAAGAATTAATTCTTATAGAAATTAATAAGTTAGAGCTAGATAAGGAATCGACCTATAAAAATGAGTTAGACATTACAGCCGATCAAGTAGCTTATATTATATATACTTCGGGTACTACGGGGAACCCAAAAGGGGTTATGATAAATCATCGAAATGTAATACGCTTACTTTTTAATGATAAATTTCAATATGATTTTAGTGATGCAGATGTTTGGACTTTATTTCATTCTTATTGTTTTGATTTTTCGGTTTGGGAAATTTATGGAGCCTTGTTAAGAGGAGGCGAATTAGTTATTGTCCCAAAAGAAATATCTAGAGACCCATCAAAATTCGGTAATCTGTTGGCAAATAAGAAAGTAACAGTATTAAATCAAACCCCATCCGCATTTTATAATCTTATTCCAGAAATAATTAATAACCAAAAAGAACTGTTTTTGCGATATATTACTTTTGGAGGAGATGTATTAAAACCTGCATTATTAAAAGAATTCTTTTTACAATATCCAAATACGAAACTTATTAATATGTATGGAATTACAGAGACAACTGTACATGCAACTTATAAGGAAATTGGAGCATATGAAATAGAAAATAATATCAGCAATATAGGAACTCCGATTCCGACATTAACAATGTATATTTTTGATAAAAATAAGAAGCTAACCCCAAAAGGTTGCATAGGAGAATTGTATGTTGGAGGTCCCGGAGTAGCCAAAGGATATCTTAATAGAGAGGAACTCACCAAAGAACGTTTTATTCAAAATCCGTATAATCCAGAAGAACGTCTATATCGCTCTGGCGATTTAGCTAGAATGACTACAAACGGAGAGTTAGAGTATATAGGTAGAATAGATCATCAAGTAAAAATACGTGGATTTAGAATAGAATTGGGAGAAGTAGAAAACGAACTTCTGGCAATAGATTGTATTAAAAAAGCTGTAGTTGTAGCAAAGAAAGACAAACAAGATCAACCATTTTTATGTGCGTATTATATTTCAGAAAATGAATTTAGTTTTCAGGAATTTAAAGGAATGTTATCGGCTACATTACCAGACCATATGATACCATCGTATTTTGTTTGGATGCAAGATTTCCCTCTTAATTCTAATGAAAAAATAGACCGAAAAGCACTGCCCGATCCAGAATTTAAAGGATCAGATTATATCGCTCCAAGTACCAAAATAGAAGAAATATTAGTAAGTGTCTGGGAAGAAGTTTTAGGAGCAAAACAAATAGGGGTAGGAGATAACTTTTTTGAGATAGGAGGAGACTCTATCAAATCAATTCAGATTGTATCTAAACTTAAAGCATATGGATATAATCTTGTAGTAAAGGATGTTTTTGAACAACCTAATATAGCACTATTAAGCAAAATGGTCAAAGAGACCCAGAAATTCGAAATTGATCAAGGAATTGTAACAGGAGAAGTTGTTATAAGTCCAATACAAAATTGGTTTTTCGATTCATATCCTACATATTACAATCAATTGAGTCAACATTTACTTCTTTTTAATGAGGACTCTTTAGATCCTGAACTTATGAAAGAATCTATAGATATCATCTTACAACATCACGATATCTTAAGAACTAAATATCAAAAGAAAGGAGATATAATATCACAATATATTGAAGAGTCTATTGATGGGCAATATAACTTTACTGTATTTGACTATTCTAAAGAAGCTAAAGAGGTACATAAAGAAAAAATAGAAGAAGAAGTTAATAGATTATTACTGAGCTTAAATATTGAAACGGGGCCATTACTACAAATAGGGATATTTAAAACAGCAGAAGGAGACCATTTGTTTATAGGAATACATCACTTGATTATTGATGGGGTTTCTTGGAGAATTTTACTCGAAGATTTAAATACACTATATGATCAGCTAAAAACAAAGAGCAAAGCAAAATTACCATCAAAAACAACATCATACAAGCAGTGGGCTACAGAATTACAAAAGTATGGTAGTGGTATTGATGAAAGTTATAAAGATTGGCATACTTCAGAAATTGAATATTGGAAAAGTATAGATGTCACAAAAGTTAATCCATTAGTAAAAGACCATATAATTACAGAAAACACCTATAAAGATGTAAGAAGTATGGAGTTTACATTTTCAAAAAAGATAACCACCCAGATATTAACTACAGTACATCAAGCGTATAAAACAGAAATAAATGACATTTTATTAACGGTATTAGGGCTAGCTTTAAAAAAATGGGCAAAAGAAGATACGTTTTTGATTTCTATGGAAGGTCATGGTAGAGAGGATATCTTAGAACAAACGGATATAACCAGAACCATAGGATGGTTTACATCCATATTCCCTGTATTACTAGATATGTCTTATACTTCAGATATTTCATATCAATTAAAATTAATAAAGGAAACACTTAGGAGAATTCCAGAAAAAGGAATGAATTATGGAATATTAAAATACGGGTATCAAGCAGAAGAACTAGAAAACCCCATTTGGAATATACAGCCAGAAATATGTTTTAACTACTTAGGACAGATAGATCAAGATGTTACCTTAGATAATTTTAGGAAATCAGATATAGTATTAGAAAATTTCGAGAATTTTGATTTAGAAAACTTATATGCTCTAAATATTAATAGTATTGTAGAGAATCAACAATTAAGCGTAAACATAAGCTATAACGAAAAAGAATATAATAAAGAAAGTATTATTAGATTCTCTCAGTTATTTCAGGAAGCTTTAGAAGACGTAGTTTTTCATTGTATATCTAGAGAAGAAGTAGAAACAACACCACATGATTATAAAACAGATATAACTCTGGGAGAATTAGATTATGTAAAACAAAGAGTAGGTACACTTACTTCAGGAGCATCGCTAGAAAAAGTGTATAAACTATCATCGATGCAAGAGGCGATATTGTTTGAGCATATGTATAATCAGGAGGCTGGTGCTTATATCATTCAATTAGCCTTTGATATTAAAGGAGATTTAGATCTTGATTTATGGGAAAAATCTTTTAGTATTTTAGTAAACCACTACGATATTTTACGTACTCGATTTATTTATGATAACGTAACTGTACCATTACAAGTAGTGTTAAGCGAATCATCTGTAGGACTTCATTATCATGATATTACAGAAGAAAAGGATAAAGAAAAAATAATAGCAGACTTTATGAAGTCTGATAATCAACAGAGTTTTGATTTATGGGCAGATCCTTTAATGAGGGTTACTATATTTAAAACAGATGATGAGGTGTTTAAAGTAGTTTGGAGTTTTCATCATATCCTTATGGATGGATGGTGTACTTCTATTATGTATGATAACTTTTTTACAATTTATAAACAATTAAAAAGTAATAATCAACCATTGCTCGGTACTGCCAGACCTTATCAAGATTATATCTTATGGTATGAGCAACAACCAAAAAATAAAGCATTAGATTTTTGGAGTAATTATCTATCAGATTACGAAGATATAGCTACACTTCCAAAACAGTCACAAAGTAATGTTCAGGAAGGATATGAGCTTAAATCAGAGCGATTGGCATTAAATAAAGATATTCTTGTTCAGATAGAAAAAATAGCTATAGAAAATAATTTAACCATAAGTATTGTTTTACAAGTAATTTGGGGAGCATTATTACAAGCCTATAATAATACAGATGATGTTGTGTTTGGAGTAGTTGTAGCAGGTCGACCATCAGAAATAGAAGGAATCGAAGAAATGCTGGGGTTATTTATTAATACACTTCCAGTAAGAATTAGAAAGGAAAGTAATTTTCTGGAAATGCTTCAGAAAACAAAAAAGGATCTAATTAATGCTAGAACATACGAACATTGTTCTTTGGTAGATATTCAATCCCAAACAACATTAAAAAACAACTTACTTGATCATGTAATTATTTTTGACAATCTGCCAAAAGAAACACAAGACCCTTCTGCAAAAGAACATTTAGGATTTATATCAGAAAATGCTAAAATGTATGATCATATCAATTACGATTTTTATATAGATGTGTATTTAGGAGACGATGTAGAGATCGATTTTTGCTATAACAGCTTGGTATATGATCAACGTATTATCGAACAAGTAAAAGGACATTTTTTAAGTATAATAGAGAACGTAGCTAAGAATCCTGAGGCTAGAATAGAAGATGTAACCCTAATTCCTGAATATCAAGTTCAAAATTTATTAAACAAACACTCTTATGAAGATTTTGCTTATGAAAAAACAATTCAAGAAGAGTTTGAATTACAGGCTGCTCAATTCCCAAATAAAGAAGCAGTAATTTATGGAGATGGGATAGGAGAAACATTAACTTATGAAACATTAAATAGTAGAGCTAATCAGTTAGCACAAGTGTTACGGGATAAAGGGGTAACAAGAAACACGATAGTAGGAATTTATGCAGGCAGAGAAATCTCTTCTATAGTTGTTATTTTAGGAATCCTAAAAGCTGGAGCAGCTTATGTACCATTAGATAAAGCTTATCCTGCAGAACGTATTAATTATACAATTGAAGCAAGTGGAATAAACACATTGATTACAACATCAACCCTAAAAGAGGGTATGTTTTATGAAGGAGAAATTATTGAATTAAATTCAATCTCTTGGTCTCAAGAAATAGTTCCAAACCTCGACAATGTTAATAGTCCATCAGATTTGGCCTATGTTATATTTACCTCGGGTACAACAGGTAACCCAAAAGGAGTAATGGTAGAGCATAAGAGTTTTGTTCATGTATCCTATGTATGGAGACGAGACTATGGATATGAAAAAGTAACCCCTAATTTATTACAGATAGCAGGTTTTTCTTTTGATATTTTTATGGGGGATATAGGAAGAAGTTTATTGCATGGAGGAAGCTTAGTTATTTGTCCAGAGGATACTCGTTTAGATTGGGAAGAACTGTATAAACTATTACAGCAACGACAAATTACTGTTTTTGAATCTACACCTGCATTGATTATTCCTTTCATGCAATATGTGTTTGAAAATGATTTGAAATTAGATTCTTTGAATCTATTGATTATAGGATCAGATATTTTTAGAATGGAAGATCTTAAAGAAATAGCTAATAATTTTGAAAATCAATTTCGAGTTATTAATAGCTATGGAGTCACAGAAGCAACAGTCGATACATGTTTTTATGAAGAACCTTTGGCACTCATGAATAGTAATGGTAATGTCCCAATCGGAAAACCAATGCCTAATATGCAAATGTACGTGTTGGATGATACCATGAATCTTTTACCAGAAGGAACTATTGGAGAAATGTATATAGGAGGACCTGGAGTAGCGCGAGGATACTTAAACAACAAATATCCTGAGGAAATATCAATTCTTAATCAAGAAAAATTCGTAGAAGACCCTTTTCATAAAGGTAACAGACTCTATAAAACAGGAGACTTAGTTAAATGGCTGCCAGATGGAAATTTAGCATTTTTAGGAAGAAAAGATTTTCAAGTAAATATTAGGGGGTATCGTGTAGAAATAGGAGAGATTGAAGATATTTTATTGAAATACAAAACTGTAAAAGAAGTAGCAGTAGTAGCATTTACCGATGCGTCAGGAGGTTATTATTTGGCAGCATATTATAGTATAACCAATCAGGAAAAAGAAGAAGTTAAGAGTGCAGATGACCTAAGGACATTTTTATCAGAACAAGTACCAAGCTTTATGGTACCTGCATATTTTGTAGAACTAGATAAATTACCATTAGCACCTAGTGGTAAAATCGACAGAAAACAATTACCTAAACCTGATAGTAGTATATTAGATAATGCCACGTATACAGAACCAAGCAATAAAACAGAAGAAGTTTTAGCGAGTATTTGGCAAGCGGTTTTGGGAATAGAAAAAATAGGAATAACCAATGATTTTTTTGCTAGTGGTGGAGATTCTATCAAAGCTATTCAAGTAGCCTCTCGATTAAATCAGCATGGATTAAAATTAACCATTAGAGACTTGTTTATACATCCTACAATAAAAGAACTTAGTCCTTATATTAAAGAAGGTGTGCAAATCTTGTCTGAACAAGGGATTGTAACAGGAGAAGTGAAATTAACACCTGTGCAACAATGGTTCTTTGATCACTTTGATGAATATAATCACTTTAATCAGTCTATTATGTTGTATAAAACGAATGGATTTGACGAAAATATTCTTGATAAAGTGATATCGCAACTGGTAGTGCAACATGATGTACTTAGGATGCGATTTGATATCTCTCAACATAATATTCAATATAACGCAGGAATAGAAGAAAAAACCTATGATTTTAAGGTGTTTGATCTAACTAGTCATAAAAACCCACAATCAATAATAGAAACCAGAGTTCAGGAAATACAGGAAAGTTTAGACATTTCGAAAGGAGTAGTATTTGCAATAGCACTTTATAAAACGTCAGAAGGAGATCATTTACAACTAGTATTTCATCACTTGGTAATCGATGGAGTTTCCCTGCGAATTATTTTTGAAGATTTAACAACAGTATATACACAATTAGAAAACGGAGGGCAAATACAGTTACCACAAAAAACAACTTCTTTTAAGCAGTGGGCACAAGCATTAGATCAGTATACCCGTACTAGTAAAACTTTAGGGAATGAAAGAGAATATTGGGAAAAAATTGTAAATACAGAAACTGCTATTTTACCAAAGGATAATGAAATTACAGATAGATATTTTGACCAATCTACAGAAGTATCTGTTTCATTAACAGAAGAAGAAACATCGAAATTATTGAAAGAGGTAAATCAAAAATTTAATACCGAAATCAATGATATTTTATTATCAGCACTAGGGCTAACCATAAAAGATTGGACAGATTCGGATAAAATAGTAATTAATCTAGAAGGACATGGTAGAGAAGAAATCATAAATACCGTAGATATTTCGAGGACAGTAGGATGGTTTACAGTAGATTATCCAATCATTCTCGATATGTATAAATCAGATGATATGAGTTATACTATAAAATCTATAAAAGAAACTTTGCGTAATATACCAAACAAAGGGATAGGATATGGATTATTAAAGTATATGACAGAAGGAGGTAGAAAAATATTTAATAAACAACCAGAAATCAGCTTTAACTATCTAGGAGATTTTGATCAAGATATAAAAAAGAGTCTTTTTGAGATTTCACCAATTGCTGCAGGAGTAGATGTTGATCTTAAACAAAAAAATGAATTTGTTTTGGATATCTCAGGGTTTATTATGGAAGGAAAACTAAAATTTAGTTTTGATTACAGTAAAGAAGAATATCAAAAAGAAACCATAGAATTACTTGCTCAGAAGTATAAAATGTATCTGACTAGTATTATTGATTTTAGTTTAAACAATAGTCAAGTAGAATATTCTCCTACAGACTATGGAGCAACGGATATAACATTAGATGAACTAGGTAGTATAGAGGATGTTATAGAAGGTCTGGAAATAGAAATATAAATAACTCAATAAAGATAAAATAGTATACAACAACTAACAGGTGTAAACTAATGAAACTCAATATACAAAATGAAACATCCCGATTAAGATCGGTAGTTTTAGGCATAGCCAATAGTACAGGAGGAGAGCCAAAAGTAGAAGAAGCATACGATCCAAAATCAATCGAACACATAAAGGCAGGTACCTATCCTAAAGAGTTTGATATGATTGCAGAAATGAATGCCGTTGCCAGAATATTTGAAAAATATGATGTAGATGTATATCGTCCCCAAACGATTGAAGATTATAATCAGATTTTTGCAAGAGATATAGCAATAGTAATTGAAGATAAGTTTATCAAATCGAATATGATACCCAATCGATCTAAAGAAATAGATGGAATTCAATACTTAATAGATGAGATTTCCCCTAATAATATATGTCCAGCAGTATCAGGAGATATTCATTTTGAAGGAGGAGATATTGTATTGCATAACGATCATATATTCATAGGGACTTATAAAGGAGAAGATTATGATAATTGTATTGTTGCCAGAACAAATATGAATGGAGTAGCATATATACGAGAACTTTTTCCTAATAAAATAGTAAAAGAATTTGATCTTAAAAAATCTACGATTGATCCAAAAAATAATGCATTACATCTGGACTGTTGTTTTCAACCAGTAGGAAAAAATAAAGCAATAATTCATAAAGAAGCATTTAAGAATAAAGAAGATTATCAATATTTAGTCGATTTTTTTGGAAACGAAAATCTATTTCATATTAATAAAAAAGAAATGTATCATATGAACTCTAATGTATTCTCAATCGATGATAATGTGGTCATTTCTGAAAGAAATTTTACAAGATTAAACAATTGGCTAAGAAGCATTAATATAACTGTAGAAGAAGTTAATTATGCAGAAATAGCAAAGCAAGAAGGTTTGATTCGTTGCTCTACATTACCACTATTAAGAGATTAGAACACCGTCATTTTCCTAATACCATAAATTTTCTAAATACATTTTTTAATTATAAACAATTCCTTTTTTAGTGTGATAACACTTAAAATAAAGGACCACAGTATTATTCTATGTATTAATACAGAAGAGTGCAATCCTAAAAAAATATAATAATAAAATAAGTAAATGAAACGATTTAAAATAACACAAAAAAGCAACCTGTTTTATCTGTTAATAGCTTTATTCTTCTTTATAGAGTCCAATGCAAACAGAGCTAATGAGCCCACACTATTTACAGATGAAATAGAGTCTTTTATAAAAGAACAAATGAAGGAAAGTGATATTCCGGGAATGAGTGTTGTTTTTGTGAAAAATGGCCAGAAAACGATTCTAAATTTCGGATATTTAAATAAAGAACAAAAAGTGGCTGTTGATTCTAAATCGACTTTTGAAATAGCAGAGTTAAGTAAAACTTTTTGTGCTTTAGCAATATTAGATTTAGAAGGAAAAGGTAAAATCAACATTAATGATAGAGTGTCTAAATATTTACCTTGGTTTGCTACTTCTTATAATGAAACAGTACAGTATGTACAGATCAAACATTTATTGTATCAAAATAGCGGATTTAGCCCAGAAGGATTGCTATTTACACCACAACAGCAAGAAGAAACCAGAGAACAATATCTTAAAAGAGTCATCACAACCTCTAAGTTAAATCTGGTTAGTATGCCAGGAGAAGTGTTTTCAGAATCTGATATCAATGAATTTATTTTAGCAACAATTATTGAACAAGTAACCAAGAAACCCTATGAAACTTATATTGTAGACACTATCTTCAAACCATTAGGAATGTATAATAGTGGATTTATAAAGTCTAATCAAGATTGTACAGGATATAAGAAAGGTTTTTTTGGAGTAAGTAGATATAATACAGAATTTCAAAGTTATGAACTTCCTGCTAGGGGAGTACTAATGTCTGGATCTGATATGGTTATATGGTTACAACTACAATCAGGTGAAAGAAGTGGTCCATTACAAAAAATAATACAACAAGTACAACAAATAGACTTAGATATAAAATCAAGTAATCCATCTGTAGGCTATGCATATAACATGGGATGGAGTGTTTCAATAACAGGTAATGGATTGATGTATCAAAGAGGAGAGAATCCAGCATCTTCCAGTTATATATTATTTCATAAAAAAGATGATGTTTCTGTTGGGATATTAGCAAATATAAATAGTGAGATAACACGCGAAATCGGAGTATCTATTTTAGAAAAAATACAGAAAAAAGAATATCATGCAGCTTTTATAGAAGATAATCAAATGACTGCAGATGTATATACTATTATCTCACTAGTATTAGCATTTTTTCTAGCTGTGAGTATAGGGTACGTTTTATATACTGTATTTAGCGTAACTAGAAAAAAACAAAAATACCATGCGATCTCTAAGAAGACGAGTTTAAAAGTAATTGGTATAGGTCTTATTTTGATTACAATAATAGGAAGTTTTTGGTTGGTAATGAATATACCTTTAGAATCCTTAAAAATGTATATACTTCGTTGGTCACCAACTAGTTTAGTACCCGCTTTATGGTTGGTTGCTCTAAACATAATAGGATTATATGGGGTGTATGTTGTGTCTACCATTTTTCCATCAGAAAATGAAATAAAAAGCAAGCTCCCTACCTTAATTATTTTAAGCTTATTTGCAGGGCTTTCAGACTCTGCAATTGTATTAATTATAACCAATGCTTTTCATTTTGGTATAGATCCAATATATATGATTGGTCTATTTGTAGCGGTAATGGCAGTATATGTATTTACGCATAAGATAGCACATACTAGGTTAATTTGGTTAACCAACCAGCTTATCTATGAAAAACGTATGATTTTAGCAAATAAAGTTCTTTCATCCTCCTATCAAAGATTTGAGAAAATGAATAGAGGAAGAATCTTATCTACCTTAAACGATGATACTTTTAAAATCGGAGGTATGGCAGATATGCTGGTCATGGTTTTTATTAGTTCTTTTACGATATTAATTGTACTATCGTATCTTATTATAACTGCATTTTGGATCACTGTAATGATTTTTGCTATAGCATCAATAATTGCATTTATTTATGTAACAATCAGTACCAAAGCAGAAGAGTATCTAGAAAATGCAAGAGACACAGTAGATGATTATTTATTTAAAGTAAATGGATTAATAGACGGTTTCAAAGAGTTGAGTTTACAGCATAAAAAACGAGAGCATTATAAAAATGATCTTAAGGAAGTTTGTGAAAGTTTTAGAGATAAAAATGCTACTGGAGCTGTAAAATTAATTAATGCATATATCATAGGAAATACCTTAATATTTGCGGTATTAGGATTTACATGTTTTATAGTACCAGTTATTTTTCCAGAAACGAGCCTTACCGTTATGCTGTCCATTACAATGATAGTATTATATCTAATTACCCCAATATCCCAATTATTGTCCTCTATCCCTCAAATATTTCAAATTAAAATTTCATGGAATAGAGTGACTGAGTTTTTAGAAGAATTAAAAGGAACTGGAGAGGAAGAAGAAGAACTTTTAATAGGGAATGTAACTTCTTCTATTGTTGAGAGCCTTAAAATATCAAATATTGAATTTACATATAAACAAAAAGATGGAGAACCTCCTTTTTCTATAGGGCCTATTAATCTAGAGTTAAATAAAGGAGAAATTATTTTTATTGTAGGAGGTAATGGAAGTGGAAAAACAACATTTTCTAGGCTTTTAACAGGATTGTATGAACCCCATAGTGGAGAAATTATGGTTAATGATAATAAAGTAAATAGTAATCAGTTAGGAGAATATTACTCTACCGTTTTTGATGATTTTTTTATGTTTAAGAAATTATATGACGTTAACCTAGAAGGAAAAGAAGAAAAGATAGAGTACTATCTAAATGTTCTAAAACTAAAAGGAAAAGTAGAGATTAAAAACGGACAATTTTCTACTATAGATCTATCAAGAGGCCAAAGAAAGAGGTTAGCTTTATTACGTTGCTATCTAGAAGATAAGCCTATATACTTATTTGATGAATGGGCAGCAGATCAAGATCCTAATTTTAGAAAATTTTTCTACAGAGAGTTACTAATTGAAATGAAAAATCAAGGAAAAATCGTAATCGCTATTACCCATGATGACCATTATTTTGACGTAGCAGATAAAATAGTAAAACTTGATATGGGAAAAGTTGATGAATTACATTACAAAAAAGAAGAACCTTTACTAATGGATTAGTAAAGCTATCAAAGTATCCATAATATTTATAGATCAAATTTATAATGTGATATTCGTTTTAGTTATCACATTAATAGTACTCTTATACTATTTACACTTTGAATTTACCACAATAAAAAATAGTCCATTTTCTTCTACAGTAAATTCAAAGTACAACTGGTATTATTAAAAGCAAACCTGCTAAAAAAAGCAATACAATAAATATCTTCAATAGGCACTAGACTAAAAGCATAATGTGTCTAAGTGTAACTACTTCACTGTTTTTATAAAATAGTGAAGTAGTTATGCTAAAAATAATCACACAAAAGCATCAAATTCATGAAGAAGAAACTTGAAATTCAAAAAATATATCCGTTAACTTCTATGCAAGAAGGAATGTTCTTTGAGCATATATATAACAAAAATTCTAGTGCCTATTTTGAACAAATGTCTTTTACCTTAAAAGGAAAATTAGACATACAAAAGTGTGAGGATAGTTTTAATCTTCTTATAGAGAAATACGATCTTTTCAGATCTATTTTTATATATAAGAATATCGAAAAACCAAAAAGAGTAGTTCTTAAAAAAGTCAACGCAAAGATTATATATAAAGAAATTGATGGTTTATCAAAAAAAGAGAAAACTACCTACCAGCAAAATTTTATACAAGATGATATTAATCAGGGGTTTGATTTAGAAAAAGAGATTCCGACACGTTTATCTATTCTAAAAAAGAACGAACAAGAATATGTAGTGGTTTGGAGTACTCATCATATTATTTTAGATGGATGGAGTAACAGTATTGTATTAAATTCTTTTTTTGAAATGTATGGCGCATTAGTGCAAAATAAGCCTGTAAATAATGAGCCAATTATACAGTTTGACCAATACCTTAATTGGTTGAATACTCAGGATAAAGAAGAAGGGCTTAATTTTTGGAAAAATTATATAAAAGACTATACGTTACAGTCTACTATGCCCAAAAAGCATACAAACACTAAAGATGCCGCAGAACTAAAAATAGCGAAATATACATTCGATAAATCCTTATATGAGAAAATTAGTGACTTTGCTAATGAAAATAAAATTACAGTAAATAATTTATTTCAATGTGCATGGGGAATAGTATTGCAGAAGTACAATAATACAAATGATGTTCTTTTTGGGAATGTTGTATCTGGAAGAAATCCAGAAGTATCAGGTGTAGAAGAAATGGTCGGGCTTTTTATTAATACAATTCCAATAAGAGTAACTGCAACTTCAGAAACAACTTGTATTGACTTAATAAAACAAATTAATCAACAAGCATTAGAAGCGCAATCCTATGAGTATTTTCCACTTCATGAAATTCAGATAGCAAGTGAATTAAAAAATGAGTTGATCGATAATATTTTGGTATTCGAAAATTATCCTTTATCAGAAGAAGTGGGTAAAATGGGGTTAGAAGAAGCATTAAACCTTAAAATCGAAGATGTTAAATTATTTACCCAAACTAGCTATAACTTTGATGTAACAGTTGTTCCAGGAAAGGATTTGGTAGTAGAAATATATTATAATAGTCTAATATATGATAGCAGTATTGCTAGCCAGGTACCTGAACAATTAGCTAAAATAATAGCTACTATTATAGATAAACCAAATACTGTAGTTCAGGATATTTCCATTATTTCTGAAGAGGAAATAACCCATCAATTAGGATTTAATCAAACGTATCTAGAAGTAGATAAAGAGATTACATTTCATCAGTTGTTCGAAGCGCAATGCATTAAAACACCAGAGCAAATTGCAGTAGTATTTGAGGAGGAAGAACTTACCTATTACGAATTAAATAACAGAGCAAATCAATTAGCAGCAGTATTACTTAAAAAAGGAGTGCAACCTGATGAAATAATTGGGATTTATGCAAAGCGGAATATAACTACAATAGTATCTGTTCTTGCAGTATTAAAAGCAGGAGGAGCATATCTTCCATTAGATATTTCTTATCCAGAAGAAAGAATATCTTATATGATTGCAAGTAGTGGTACCAATAAGATTTTAACCCAATCAAAGCTAAGTGATACAATAGGCTATGAGGGTGATTTTATTAATGTCGGAACAATAGAATGGTCTAAAGAAAAGGTTTCAGAAGTTATTAGTTCAGTAAACTCCCATCACCTTGCCTATGTTATTTTTACATCTGGATCTACAGGGAAACCAAAGGGAGTTATGGTAGAGCACCGCAATTTTGTAAACAATACTTTTGCTTGGAGAAATGATTTTAAACTAGGGGAAATTAGTCCCAACTTACTTCAAATGGCAGGCTTTTCTTTTGATGTATTTTGCGCAGATTTAGGACGTTCCCTTTTAAATGGAGGAACATTGATTATCTGTCCGGATCATCTAAAACTAGATTGGAAAGCATTATACCAATTAGTCGATAGTCATAAAATCAATCTTTTTGAAGCAACACCAGCTTTAGTGATCCCATTTTTGGAATATATATATGAGAATAAACTACATCTAGAACATCTTAAACTAGTAAGTATAGGATCAGATGTGTGTAGAATGAAAGACTTTAAAGAAGTAGTTTCTCGTTTTGGTAATGATATTAGAATAATTAATAGTTATGGGGTTACAGAAGCCACGGTAGATACTACATACTATGAGAAACCAGCAGAAGAACTGGATAGTATAGGTAATGTGCCGATAGGTAAACCCATGAGTAACATGCAATGCTATATCCTGGATAAAGCAATGAATATGCTTCCGATAGGAGTAGTAGGAGAATTATATATTGGAGGAGAAGGAGTGGCTAGAGGATACCTAAATAAGCAATATGTAGAAGAAACAGAAAAGTTAACAATAGATCGATTTGTACCGAATCCATACATATCAGGAACTCGACTATATAAAACTGGGGATTTAGCTAAATGGTTGCCAGATGGCAATGTCGCCTTTTTAGGAAGAGAAGATTTTCAGGTAAAAGTAAGAGGATATCGAATAGAAGTAGGAGAAATAGAAGATACACTTTTAAAACATCCCGATATTGTACAAACTGTGGTAACTGCTACAAAAGATACTGATGAACTCTATTATTTAACAGCATACTATGAGCTTATAAACAATACGGTTACCGATGAAGAAAAAGCAAATATACAGGAATCTGTTCGTTTATTTTTAGAAAAAAGTTTGCCAGATTATATGGTGCCCGCATATTTTATGCAATTAGAACAGATACCACTAACAGCTAATCGAAAAATAGACAGAAAGCAATTACCACTCCCAACAGGAATGCAGTGGCAGTCAAAAACAGTTATTCCACCCACCAATGATACAGAAGAAAAACTAGTACAATTATGGCAATCTCTGTTAAATATAGACGATGTAGGTATTGATAATGACTTTTTTGAAATGGGAGGTCATTCCTTAAAAATACTTACTCTTTCTTCTAATATTAAGAAAGAATTTGAAATAGAAATTAATATATCCAGCCTTTTTGAACTACGAACAATTAGAAAACAAGCGGCATATATTACTAGAGCAGATAGTAGTCAATATATAGATATTCTACCATTACCAGTACAAGAATATTATGAATTATCTTCTGCTCAGAAACGTATGTACGCCTTACAGCAAATAGATGAAGAAAGTACAGTATACAATACTATAGATTTTGCTTTAATAGAAGGGAATTTAGATATTGATACGTTAGAAAAAGCTTTTATTCAAATTATACATGAGCATGAAACGTTGCGAACCTCATTTGATATTATAGAAAATCGTCCAGTACAATATATTCATAAGCAAGTTGATTTTAAGCTGGATTATGAAAAGACTACATCAGTAGAAGTAGATACAATTGTTTCCGACTTTATAACCCCTTTTAACCTTAAAATCCCTGGATTATTTAAAGTTAAAATTATAGAAATAAATGATAAAGAAATAACTCAATATTTGCTTGTCATTTCTATGCATCATATCATCTCAGATGGGGTGTCTTCTGCAATTTTAATAGAACAATTATGTACATTATATGAAGGAGGAATTCTTAAGCCATTAAAAGTACAATATAAAGATTTTGCAAAATGGCAGAATGAATTATATGGCACAGAAGCTATTATAGAACATCAAAAATATTGGCTGAAAGAGTTTGAAAATGAAATACCTGTACTAGAATTACCTACAGATTTTCCTCGTCCTGCAATCCAAAGTTTCGAAGGAGAAAGGCATACAATAGAGTTGGATAAATCTCTTGTATACGGGGTACAACAATTGGCAAATCAACAAGGAACAACATCTTTTTCAGTTCTATTTGCGGTCTATTATGTGACATTATCAAAATATACGAATCAAGAAGATATTGTTGTAGGTTCTGTAACATCAGGAAGAAACCATGTAGATATAGAAAATATGATAGGAATGTTCGTTAATACATTTGCTATTAGAACATTTCCATCTGGAGAGAAATCATTTAATGCATTTCTTGATGAGGTTAAGAAAAAAATAACGAATGCGTTAGATCATCAGGATTATCCTTTTGATGCATTAGTTGAAGCTTTGGATGTAAAAAGGGATAGTAGTAGAAATCCGCTGTTTGATACATTATTTACTATTCAGGATTTTGCAAAAGAAGATATAACGTTAGATCAGATAAAGGTTAAACCATATGAGGCTAAAGGAACAACTTCTAATTTTGATCTAAGTGTCTTTTGTGCAGAAGTAGAAGACCAAATTTGGTTAAATATAGAGTACTGCGTACAATTATTTAAGGAAGAAACGATTATTCGATTTGCAGAACATTTTAAGAATGTTTTAAGAGCAATTCTTAGTAGCCCATCTAAAAAATTGAACGAAATAAACATTATTTCTAAAGCAGAGCAAGAATATATACTTAAGGAATTAAGCAGCGTTAAAACCGATTATCCCAAAGAGAAAACTATTTCAGAACTTTTTGAAGAGCAAGTAGCTTCTTTACCAGATCACACATCAGTAGTTTCAGGTACAGAAAAAATAACATATATTGAGGTAAACAATCAAGCCAATCAAATAGCCAATTTATTAATAGAGTCAGGAGTAAAACAAGGTAATGTTGTTGGGTTGATATTTGACAGGTCTATAAATACAATAACATCTATTTTGGGAGTTTTAAAGGTTGGAGCCACCTATTTACCCATAGATCCCGAATATCCCAAAGAGCGTATTCAATATATGTTAGATGATACCAATGCAGTGGTGGTTTTAACAGAGCAAAAATACGAGAGTTTGGTAGATCACGAAATAACGCGTTTTATCATAAAAAAGGACACGCTCTCTCGATTCCCCAAAACCAACGTAAACATAAATAGCAATCCAAAAAATCCTTGTTATATTATTTATACTTCTGGATCTACAGGGCAACCAAAAGGAGTTTTAATTTCGCACTATAATGTAATTAGGGTAGTTAAAGAAACAAATTATATCAAAATCACTCCTGAAGATAAGCTATTACAATTATCAAACTATGTATTTGACGGATCTGTTTTTGATATTTTCGGAGCACTGCTAAACGGTGCATCATTGGTATTAATTGACAAACATGACTTTTTGGATATTCATAAACTGTCTTCCACAATAAAAGATCAGGGAGTAACAGTTTTTTTCGTCACTACAGCTATGTTTAATTCAATTGTAGAAATAGATGTTACTTGTTTGCAAGCTACGAGAAAAATATTGTTCGGGGGAGAAAAAATGTCATTTAAACATGTTAAAAAAGCATTCGAATACCTTGGGAAGCACAGATTAATCCACGTATATGGGCCAACTGAAAGCACTGTGTTTGCAACATTTTACCCTATAAACCATGTAGATATTATGGTTAACAATATACCAATAGGGAAACCTTTGGCAAATACATCCCTATATGTAGTAGATAAAAATCAAAACCTACAGCCTATAGGAGTTTCTGGAGAATTATGGTTGTCAGGAGATGGGTTATCTGTAGGGTATCTTAATAATAAAGAACTTACAGATAAAAAATTTATAGATGCAAGTTCTGTTTCATGGATAGATAACAGCATTGAAAAAATATATAAAACAGGTGATTTAGTGCGTTGGTTACCAGATGGTAATATAGAATTTATTGGCAGAATTGATAACCAAGTAAAAATAAGGGGATTTAGAATAGAACCAGAAGAAGTAACACATCATATATTAAATCATGAATCAATTAAGGAATGTGTTGTTGTTGTAGCAGGTGAACATGACAAATACTTATGTGCTTATTATGTGTCTAAAAAAACAACTACTGCAGATGTTTTAAGAAAGTATCTTTCAGAACATTTACCACATTATATGATTCCATCATTTTTTGTAGCATTAGATCAATTACCATTAAATGCCAATGGAAAAGTAGATAGAAAAGCATTGCCAATACCAGAAGTTTCACAACAAGAAACCTATATAGCACCAGTAACGGATCATGAAATACAGTTAACAAAAGCGTGGGAAGAGGTTTTAGGTATAAAGAAAATTAGTGTTACTAGTAATTTTTTTAATATAGGAGGAGACTCTATAAAGGCAATTCAGGTTACCGCTAAATTAGCAAAGGTAAATCTTCAAATTAAGGTTAGAGATTTATTTGAGTATCCGACTATAAAAGAATTAAGTAAATGTGTCGTTGTTGGTGTGTCTATACTGGCAGAGCAGGGAGAAATAACAGGAGAAGTATCATTAACGCCAATTCAGCAATGGTTTTTTAAAGAAGATTTGATAGATGAAAATCACTTTAATCAATCCATAATGTTATTTAAAGCGGAAGGGTTTGATATAGAGATTCTAAATACTGTTTTTAAAGAAATCATATCACATCACGATATGTTAAGAACAGTATTTATTACAAAAAACTCCTCTGGGATATTACCAATACAAAAAATAGAACCAATAACAGAAAATCTGTATGAAGTTTCGGTAATAGATTTAACAGAGGATCCATCTCCAAATGATACTATAGAAAAAGAAGCACAAAAAATACAGAAGAGTATAGATCTGTCAATAGCACCAATAAAGATTACCTTGTTTAAAACAAATCAAGGAGATCACCTTTTATTAGTAATACATCATTTAGTAATTGATGGAGTATCTTGGAGACTTATTCTAGAAGATTTTTCAATTGCTTACGAGCAAAAACGTAATGGACATAAAATCATATTACAACAAAAAACAACTTCATTTAGGCAATGGTCTAAGTCCTTATCTGAATACGCAGAGAACAGTAAAGAATTACAAAAAGAAGTCAACTACTGGAAAAAAATAGAGAACACACATTTTGCCACTTTACCAAAAGATTATAAACCTGAAACAAAAACACTTAGAGATACAGAAATTGTATCCATAAAGCTTTCAAAAAAAGATACAAATGCTTTATTAAAAAAAGTAAACAAAGCATATACAACCGAAGTAAATGATATTCTATTAGCAGCTCTAAGTAAAACAATTGCACAATGGACACAAGAAAAAGAGGTATGTATAATGATGGAAGGTCATGGTAGAGAAAACATTATAGATACAGTAGATATTAGTAGGACAGTAGGTTGGTTTACATCCATGTATCCATTGCACCTTACGGTAGAAGAATTAGATATTCCGATGCTCATTTCTCAAACAAAAGAAAATAGTAGAAGAATACCAAATAAAGGAATAGGTTACGGACTTCTAAAATATCTGAAAGAAGAGAATAGTATCGATTTTACACTAAAACCAGAAATCGTATTCAATTATCTTGGACAGTTTAATGAAGAAGCATCTTCTGACCTTTTTGATATTTCTCCATTAAAAACTGGAGACGAAGAAAGTGAAGATAATACTTCTAAGTATGCATTAGAAGTTTCAGGGATGATCGCTGATGATAGTTTAGGAATGGACTTTTTGTTTAATTCTAAGGAGTTTAAAAATACCACAATTTCTAAACTAGCAAAGCAGTTTAAAAAGAATCTAAAAGAAATTATAGAGCATTGTGCTTTACAAGAAAAAACAATAGTAACACCTTCAGATTATAATTTAGATATCGAATTATCGACTTTAGCTAAGATTAACGATGTAGTGCAAAGTCTAATAGGTCAGCAATCTTATATTGATAAGATATACCCGTTATCAGGAATGCAGGAAGGACTATACTTTCATGCCTTATATGAAACCTCAAAGACAATGTATTTTGAGCAATCTAACATGGAAGTTAAGGGAGAATTAAATAAAGACTTTATCAATAAAGCTTTTAACATATTGATAAAGAGACATGATGTTTTGAGAACATTATTTATATCATCTCAGATCCCAAAACCATTACAGGTAGTTATTAAAGAAAGACCATCAATAGTCAATTATCAAGACATTCAAATTCTATCTGATAGGGATAAACTACAATTTAAAGAACAATTTTTAAGCAAGGATAGAGAGCGAGGATTTGATCTAGAAAAAGATCAATTAATAAGAATGGCAATACTTGATTATGGTAGTAATCATTATGAAGTTGTTATCAGTTTGCATCATATTATTATGGATGGATGGAGTTTAGGTATTATTATGGGAGAGTTCTTTCATATTTACAACTCCTTAAATGCGGGCAGTGAAATTTCTTTAGAAACCAATGGGCAGTTTGGAAATTATATAAAATGGCTCGAAAGTCAAGATAAAGAAGAAGCATTACAGTATTGGCAAAATTACCTCGAAGGATATGAAGAAACAGCAACCTTACCATCCTTTGTTAAAAAAACAACCCAAAGTTATACTGCAAAGCAGTATACTTTTAAACTTGATAGAACTGTAACAAAAGAGCTAGAGAATCTTGCTAAAGAAAATAGTACAACATTAAATACTGTAATACAAGGACTTTGGGGAATTATACTTCAACGATATAACAATACAGATGATGTAGTATTTGGTACTATTGTATCTGGGCGACCACCAGAGGTAAAAAATATAGAGCAAACAGTAGGATTATTTATCAATGCTATTCCAGTTAGAGTAACATCTCAAAACAATCAATCATTTACTGAGATATTGCAAAAACTACAGGAACAAATAGGGAAATCTCAGAAATACGATTTCGTTCCGTTAGCAGATATTCAGTCAAGAACAGCATTAACGAATAATCTTTTAGATCACTTATTGGTATTTGAAAATTATCCGGTATATCAAGAAAAGAATGATTTAGAAATGCCGGAAGATAGTGATATGGAGATGGTGTATGCAGATCATTTTTGGCAAACTAATTATGATATTACAATTGCCGTAATTCCCGGAGACGAGTTAATTTTTAATATCGGTTACAATAGTACTATATATTCAGAAGAAACAATACAATCCATAGGTGACCACGTCATACAGTTGGTAGCAGGAATACTAAAAAATCCAAATAATTTTGTTCATGATCATAGTTTGCTAACAGAAGTTGAAGAAAAAGCAATACAGTCTCTTAATGATACAACGACAGCATATCCAAAAGATAAAACTATCCATCAATTATTTGAAGAACAAGTAGAGATAGATCCAGCTAGTATTGCATTAAGGTATAATCAAATAGATTTTACATATCAAGAAATTAATGATAAAGCGAATCGTATAGCACATCTATTATTAGAATCCAAAGTCAAAAATGGAGATGTCATAGCAATGCTTTTTGATAGATCTCCAGAAATGATAATTACGATATTAGGGATTTTAAAAACTGGAGCAGCATATTTACCTATAGACCCGCAGTACCCTGAAGAACGAATACAATACCTATTAGAAGATAGTGGTACACAGGTATTATTGACACAAAAGAAATTCAGTAACTCTATAGCTAATAAAATAAATACTATTGTTTTTGAAGATATAGATTTAGAAAAATATCCAGTGCACAACCCAGAACATACAGGAAGTTCTAAGGATCTCTGTTATATGATTTATACATCAGGATCTACAGGAAAACCAAAAGGGGTATTAACATCACATTATAATGTTACTCGTGTAGTACAGTCAACAAACTATATAGATATTAGTAAAAAAGACAAAATTCTTCAATTATCAAATTATGCATTTGATGGCTCTGTATTTGATATTTATGGTGCGCTCTTAAATGGAGCTATGTTGGTTATGATTGATAAGAGTGAATTTTTAGATATTAATAGTTTATCTAACTCTATTCAAAATAACAATATATCCGTCTTTTTTGTCACCACTGCAATGTTTAATACAATTGTAGACGTAAATATAGGTTGCCTGAACAAAGTTCGTAAAGTTTTGTTTGGAGGAGAAAATGTATCCATAAAACATGTACAAAAGGCTTTTGAGGCTCTTGGTGAAAATAGAATTATCCATGTATATGGACCAACAGAAAGTACAGTATATGCGACATATTACCCAGTTAATGCCATTAGCGATTATGAAACTACAATTCCAATAGGAAAACCATTATCAAATACTATAGCAGTAGTAGTAGATAAATGGGGAAATATACAACCAAAAGGAGCTTTGGGAGAATTGTTATTGTCTGGCGATGGTTTAGCTGATGGATATTGGAAAAAGAAAGAGTTAACAGAAGAGAAGTTTAAATTAGATTTTGACACTAAAATAGATCAATTAGGTATAGGAAGATATTACAGTACAGGTGATGTAGTAAGGTGGTCACAAGATTTAAATATAGAATTTATAGGAAGAACAGATGATCAATTAAAGATAAGGGGATTTAGGATTGAGCTAGGAGAGATTTATGATCAATTAATTGGTTATGAACCAATAAAAGAAGCAGTAATTAAAGTTTGGTCTGACCCTCAACGCAATCCACATATTTGTGCATATTATGTAACTAATTCTGAAGAAGTATCGGTTAAGGATATAAAAGAATATATGACCAAATCTCTTCCTATGTTTATGATTCCTGGTTATTTTATTAAAATAGATCAACTCCCACTAACAATTAATGGTAAAATAAATAAAAAAGCATTACCAGAACCTCAATTTGAAGAAAGAGTATATGAAGCTCCATCTAATAACGTAGAAGAATCATTAGTTCAGATTTGGCAAAATATATTAAATATTGAGCAAATAGGAGTAGGAGATAATTTCTTTGAACTTGGAGGACATTCATTAAAAGCAATTTATGTAAACTCAAGAATAAGTAAAGAGTTTGATATAATAATGCCAATAGCTAAGATTTTTGAGAAACCAACTATTAAAGAATTAGCAAGATACATAGCTACATTAGATGTAAGCCTATATAAGGAGATTAAAAAAGCCCCAGATCAAGAATATTATGAAGTCTCTTCTGCTCAAAAAAGAATTTTTATTTTATCACAATTCGATGATGCAGGAATTAATTATAATATGCCAAATGCAGTTATAATCAAAGGTGAAATAGATGTTAAACGACTAGAAGAAGCATTCATAAAACTAATACAAAGACACGAATCATTAAGAACTTCATTTAGTATTATTGAAGATCGTCCTTCTCAGATTATTCATGCAACTGTACCATTTGCACTAGACAGTATTACTACAACAGAATCAGAATTACCAAACATATATCAAGAGTTTGTGATTCCTTTTGATATAACCCAACCAGGTCTTTTTAGAATGAAATTAGCTGTAATAGAGGATTTGGATATCCCCCAAGCAGTATTGTTCTATGACATGCACCATATCATTTCTGATGGAGTATCTATGGGTATTTTAATTCAAGAATTAGGAGCTCTTTATGACGGTATTCAATTACCAGAATTACATATACAATATAGAGATTATGCAGTTTGGCAAAATGAGCTATTAAACTCAGATAAAATAACAAACCAAAAAAACTATTGGCAAAAACAATTTGAAGGAGAATTACCTGTATTACAATTAGCAACAGATCATCTACGCCCAGTAGTACAGCAATTTGATGGAAAAACTATTGCTTTTGAAATTAATGAAACGATAGTACAAAATATTAAAACAGTAGCAAAAGAAGAATCAGCATCTCTTTTTATGACCCTACTGGCGGGATATACTCTTTTGTTACATAAATATACAGGGCAAGAAGATATCATTGTTGGTACACCAATATCAGGTAGAGCACAATTAGATATCGAACGAGTTATAGGAATGTTTGTAAATACATTAGCGATTCGAAATCATCCCAATCCAAATCAAACATTTAGAGAGTTATTACAAGAAGTAAAAGAAAATAGTATACAAGCATTTGATCATCAAGATTATCAATTTGATGAATTGGTAGAAGCATTAGATATTCCTAGAGATTTAAGCAGAAACCCATTATTCGATACTATTTTTACTTTACAGAATTTAGATGAAGAAGTAGAGCAACAAGGAGAACTACAAATAGAGCCTTATGAATCAGAAGGGGGTACATCAAAAGTAGATATAACGATTACTTGTCAAGAAAAAGAAGGAAAAATTCTTGGAGAAGTAGAGTATGCTACAGCTTTATTTAATAAAAATACTATAGAAAGGCTGATAAAGCATTTTATACATATTTTAGAAAATGTAGCCAGCCTACCAGATAAAAAGAATAAAGAAATTCAGTTAATTACTAATACAGAATTACAAAAGGTTTTTAATGAGTTTAATACACCAATTCAAAATTTTGGATTAAGCAATATCTGTGAAGTATTCGAAACCTATTATCATCAAACACCAGATCAATTAGCAATAGTTACAGAAGAAGAAAAATACACTTACAAAGAATTACATGAGGCATCAAATAAATTAGCCGCATACTTACATAAAAAAGGGGTAATATCAGGCAGTCTTGTTGCGGTATGTTTGGATCGTTCTGCAGATATGATTATCACGCTACTAGCCATCTTAAAGTGTAAAAGTGCTTATGTACCAATCGATCCTACATATCCTCATAATAGGATTTCTTATATTATCGAAAACTCAGAAACAGTATTATTGGTAACTAATACAGCTTCTTGCCCTAAAAACATTGCTGTTCAAAACATAATATTAGAGGAGCAAAGAGATGTAATAGCGCAGGAAAAAATAGAGTTTGACTTACCAAAAATCAATCCAGAGGATATTGCGTATGTAATATATACTTCAGGAACAACAGGAAAACCAAAAGGAGTGATGATAACACATCATTCTATTGCAAACTTAATAAGATGGCATATACAAGCATATAAAGTAACCAATAAAAGTATAGCATCTGTTATGGCAGGGGTAGGGTTTGATGCTTTTACTTGGGAAATATGGCCGTATTTATGTGCAGGAGCAACATTAAATATTGTTCCAATAGAAGCAAAACTTAATCTAGAAAAGTTAGTATCCTATATCGTCTCCAATAAAATTTCTCATAGTTTTATCGCAACAGCATTAGTTCCAGATTTTATCGAGCTAACAAGGTATAAAACCACTCCACTTGCTTATATATTAACAGGAGGAGATAGTTTAGCTAGGATTAAGGTTACCGACTTGGATTATAAAGTAGTGAATAATTATGGGCCTACAGAAAATACTGTGGTTGCTACAGCTTATGAAGTACAAGAAAAGGACAAAAATGATTTTCCTTTTATAGGTAGACCAATTGCAAATACGCAAGCATATATATTAGATGAGCATCTTAACGTTCTGCCACCTGGTGTAATAGGAGAATTATATCTTGCAGGAGAAGGCTTGGCCAAAGGGTATTATAATGATACTAAACTTACAGTAAGTAAATTTATATATCATACAATAAATAAAAAAGAAACACGACTATATAAAACAGGAGATTTAGCACGATGGAATTCAGACGGAATTATTGCATTTGTAGGTAGAAAAGATCAACAAGTACAATTAAGAGGATATAGAATAGAATTAAAAGAAATAGAAGAAACACTAGCGCAATGTGAGCAGGTAAAACAAGGCGTCGTTTTACTTCAAAATCAAGAAGATATTGGTTCAAAAGAATTAGTAGCATTTGTAGTACTAAATCAAGGAAGTGAGTTATCAGGAATAAAACAATATTTAGGCACGCACTTACCAGAGTATATGATACCTTCTCATATTATTGAGATATCAGAGATCCCGTTGACGGCCAATGGAAAAATTAATAACAAAAGTCTTTTAGAACTTAAAATACTAAAACGAGAACAAAAAATACATGTTCCACCATCAAATGAAATAGAAGCAATACTTGTTGATATATGGAAAGAGGTTTTACAGGTCGAGCAAGTAAGTATCTTAGATAATTTCTTCGAATTAGGAGGTCATTCATTAAAAGTGATTCTATTTATTTCTAAAATAACTAGAGTTTTAGAAGTAGAAGTAACAGTTCCTGATGTATTTAGGCAACCAGTATTAAAAGAATTAGCTTCATTTATCGATAAAGCAGAAAAAATATCTATAGTTACCATAACCCCTGTAGAAAAGAAACCTTACTATAAAGTATCCTCTGCGCAACGCAGGTTATACGCATTACAACAATTTGATTTAGATAGTACTGGTTATAATATGCCAGGAGCTTTTATATTAAATACAGATGTAGATAAAATTCAATTTCAGAAAGTTTTTGAAAAATTGATTCAAAGACATGAAAGTTTAAGGACATCCTTTGACTTAATTGAGGATGAATTAGTACAAATAGTGCATGATTCAATAGATTTTAAAATTCAGTACGACACAATATTGCAAAAGGATTTGTACGATTATGCAATAACTCATATTCAACCATTCGATCTTTCTAAGGTACCGTTATTAAGAGTAACATTATTAGAAATTACAGATGCTTCAAGTCCACAGCATTTAGTGGTTTTTGATATGCATCATAGTATCTCTGATGGTTTATCAATGGATATCTTGCTTAGAGAATTTGCATTATTATATGAAGGAGAAAAATTAGTAGATCTTTCTCTTCAATATAAAGATTTTTCAGCATGGCAACATGAGCAATTATCTACAGAAAATGTAGCAAAACAGAGTGCATATTGGTTAGAACGTTTTAAAGGGAAAATACCAGTACTGAATATGCCACTGGATTATAACAGACCAGTGATGCAAAGCTCAGAAGGAAATACAATAATTTTTGAGTTAGAGATATTAACATCTCAAAAATTAAAAGAACTAGCTCAAACAAACGGAGCAACACTATATATGCTATTATTGGCAATCTATAATGTGTTGCTATATAAGTATACTGGGCAAAAAGATATTATTGTAGGAACCCCATCAGCAGGAAGAAAACACAAAGTATTAGAAGGGATAATAGGAATGTTTATCAATACTTTGGCGATGAGAAATCATATTGTTTCAGAAAAATCATTTATTGCATATTTAGAAGAGGTGAAACAAAACTCAATGAATGCTTTTGAGTACCAAGAATATCAATTTGATGACTTAGTTGATCAACTAAACATAGAAAAAGATACCAGTAGAAATCCATTATTTGATACAATGTTTTCGCTTCAAAATTTTGGTGATGAAGAAAAAGGGATTGAAAATAATTTGGTAACACCTTTTGAGTTTGATACTAAATCTGCGCAGTTTGATATATCCCTCGATTGTTATGAGGAAGCAGGTAGTATACAAGGACGGCTTAACTACTGCACAAAGCTATTTACAGAAGCTACAATGCGTCGATTTATTGTGCATTTTAAAAATATCGTAGAGCAAATTGTTGCGAATCCAGAAAAATCAATAAACACGATACAACTGGCGACAGAAGATGAAATACATTTGTTAGTAAAAGGGTTTAATAATAGCAGAAGTATTTTTGAAGAAAAAACATCTGTTATTGAGTTTTTTGAAGCTCAAGTAAAGCAAATCCCTAATCAGGTAGCAGTCGTGCTAGGGGGAACCGAAGAAAAAATCACGTATTTACAATTAAATGAGCGTGCTAATTATTTAGGACAAAAATTAATAGATCAAGGGGTAACCAATAATAGTATTGTAGGAGTTTATGCAGAAAAATCTATAGAAACCATAATCGCAGTAATAGCAATTTTAAAATCAGGAGGAGCATTTTTGCCATTGGCATCTTCTTATCCTGAAGATAGAATTAAGTACATGATCGAAAGTAGCGGAGCAAAATTAGTGTTGTGCGGAAAAAAATTAGATCAAAACGTTTCTGATAAAGTTAACTATATAGCAATACAAGATATCGAATGGTCAGATAAGGTTTACCCAAATCTTGCAATAGAAAGACAAGCAGATGACTTAGCTTATGTTATTTATACATCAGGCTCTACAGGAAGACCCAAAGGCGTGATGGTTACACATCAAAATTTTATCAATAATACCTATGCATGGAGAAAAGATTTTCTTGATCATCCAGAGATCCAACCTAATATTTTACAGATGGCTGGGATTTCTTTTGATGTGTTTTGTAGTGATTTAGCCCGAGCACTTACCAATGGAGGACAATTAGTACTCTGTCCAGAAACGATGCGTTTAGATTGGGATGCCTTATATCATCTAATCAATACGTATTCTATTGGATTATTTGAATCTACTCCAGCATTAATTATTCCATTCATGAATCATATTTATGAGAATCAATTACAAGTGGATAGCCTTAAGTTATTGATTTTAGGTTCGGATATCTGTCCTATGGAAGGATTTAAAGAAATTGTTGCCAGATTTGGTAAACAGATGAGGGTCATTAATAGTTATGGAGTAACAGAAGCAACAATTGATTCTAGTTTTTATGAAGCAACAATTCATGAAATGGAACAAGGAGGAAACGTCCCAATAGGAAAACCAATGGCTAATATGCAGTTATATGTATTAGATTCAATGATGAATACGCAGCCAATTGGAGTAACAGGAGAATTATATATAGGGGGTACAGGTGTTGCAAAAGGATATTTAAATGAAATAGATCCTGAAGAAGCTATTAGATTAACAAACGAACGATTTGTAGAAAATCCATTTACTACTGAAGGTAAATTGTATAAAACTGGAGATCTTGCCAAATGGCTTCCAGATGGTAATCTGGCCTTTTTAGGAAGAGAAGATTTTCAAGTAAAAGTTAGAGGGTATCGAGTAGAAATAGGAGAAATAGAAGATAAGTTGCTGCACTATTCTGATATTAAAGAAACAGTTGTTGTGGCACATAAAGATCGTTTAGAAAATATTTATTTATGTGCATATTATACTGTAAATAAAAATGAAGCAGAACCAATTAATATCGAAGTAGAAACCCTTCGTTCGTATTTGGCAGAAATACTTCCAGACTTTATGATTCCAGCATACTTTATGCAATTAGAAGAAATGCCACTTACACCAAATGGTAAAGTAAATCGAAAAGGAATGCCATTCCCAGAATGGAGATTAGAAGATAAAACAGCATATGTACCACCAAAAACAGAAACAGAAAAAGTATTGGTTGCCATTTGGGAAGAAGTACTAGATATTGAGAAAATAGGGATAACAAATAATTTTTTTATTAGTGGAGGAGACTCGATAAAAGCCATTATGATTGCTGCTCGATTAAAAAAGCGAGGACTTAAATTAGCAATACGACATCTTTTTGAGTATCCAACAATTCAATATTTAGCTAAGCATGTAAAAGAAGTAGGGCAGATAAAAGCAGATCAGAGTATTGTAGAAGGAGAAGTAAACCTAACACCAATACAACAAGAGTTTTTTGAACATGTCGACGCAGGGTTACATCATTATAACCAATCGATGATGTTATATAAAAAAGAAGGATTTGATGCTGCTATGGTACAAGAAGTGATGACCAAAATAGTAGAACATCATGATGCATTAAGAATGGTTTTTAAAGCAGAAAAAAGCGAAGAAACAAATAAAGTAAGCTATACAGCATATAATAGGGGAGTAGAAAAAGATATTTTTGATTTTACAAGTATTGATATAGAAACCGATGATGGATACGAAATACAAATAGAAACAAAAGCTACAGAAATACAAAGTAGTCTCAATATTACAGATGGGCCATTAATACATATAGCATTATTCAAAACAAATAAAGGAGATCATTTATTATTAGCGATACACCACTTATTAATAGATGGTGTTTCTTGGAGAATCATTTTAGAAGACTTTGAACAACTATACACTCAGGTAGCTAATAAAAAACCTACGCTTATAGAAGAAAAAAGTACTTCTTATAAGGAGTGGTCAGAAGCATTATACCAATATACTTTGCATGATGATCAATTAAAAGAAGAACAAAAATACTGGGAAGAAATTGTAAATATTCAATGTCCGCCTCTACCAAAAGACAAAGAAATTTCATATAGCAGGTATGGAGATAGTGATACCTATTCGGTTTCATTATCGCCAGAGCAAACAAATCATTTAATGACTAAGGTTCATGAAGCTTATCATACCGAGATGAATGATATTTTGCTAACAGCGCTAGGGTTTGCATTGAGCGAATGGAGTGGCCAACAAAAATTCTTTATTAATCTAGAAGGGCATGGAAGAGAAGAAATAATAGAAAATGTAGATATAACAAGAACTGTAGGATGGTTTACAAGTGAATTTCCTGTAGTATTGGATACCACAGAAGTGATATATATTGGACAACAAATTAGAGAAGTAAAAGAAAACCTAAGAGCAATCCCCAATAAAGGAATTGGATTTGGAATTTTAAAATATATAGCACAAAATGAAACTATTTCTATACCTATAAATAAAGAAATAAGTTTTAACTATTTAGGACAAATCAATAGTCAAAGTAAAGAGGAAAAGGGAGTTTTTGAGATGTCATCAATATCATCAGGAGAACAAATTTCAGCAGAAAAACATAATGAAATTAGTATTGATATTAATGCTGTAATTGTAGACGATGAATTTCATGTAAATATTACATACAATGAAAATGAATTTTTAGAAGAAAGTATTTCTAGATTTGGTAAACTATTTCAAAAACAGCTTATACAAGTAATAAATCACTGTTTAGATAAGAAGTGTCCAGAGAAAACTCCTTCAGATCTTGGATTATCTATATCCTTAGAAGAGTATGATTTAATTCTTTCTAAAACAAAACGCTTAGCAGAACAAGGAGAAGGGATCGAGAATATATATTCACTTTCTCCGATGCAAGAAAATATGTTATTCTATTTCTTATATAATGACAAAAGCGCAGAAGGATATGTAGACCAATCCGTATATTCAATATCAGGAAATATTGAAATACCCGCAATAGAAGAAGCGCTGGATAAACTTATTCAAAAATATGCAGTATTAAGAACAGTATTCATATATAATGAAGTTTCTAAACCATTACAAATTGTTCTAAAATCGAGAAAAGGAAAAGTACAGTTTGAAGATATATCCCATTTATCAATTGAAGAACAAAAAAACTATGAAGAAAATGTTAAAAAACAAGAACGTTTAACCGGTTTTGATTTAACACAAGACGTATTAACCAAACTATTTGTAATACAAAAAGATATCGATACCTATAGTGTGATCTGGACAACCCATCATGTTGTTATTGATGGATGGAGTAATGGAATTGTTTCTCTTGATTTTTTTACAATCTATAATGCGATTATTTCTAATACACCTTTTAGTACTAAAGAAGCCTATCCATTTAGTAATTATATAAAATGGTTACAGCAACAAAATAAAAAGCAAGGATTATCTTATTGGGGCTCATATTTAGAAAATTACGAGGAGATGGTTGGATTGCCTAAGGATAAGAATGAGCGAATCACAAATCATATTTATGAAGTAGCAGAATATCACTTGACTATTCCAGAAGATAAAACAAAGCAATTAAATAAACTGGCAACAGATAATCAAGTAACACTCAATACGGTTGTACAATGTTTATGGGGAGTTTTACTACAAAAGTATAATAATACTAATGATGTAGTATTTGGAGCGGTTGTATCTGGCAGACCACCAGAAGTAGAAGGAACCGAGGAAATTGTAGGAATATTTATAAATACAGTACCTATTCGTATAATGGCAGATACTAATACATCTTTTAATGTATTAATGCAGCAGTCCAGAGATGCTTCTCTAGAAGCATCGAATTATGAATATCTAACATTAGCCGATATCCAGGCACAAAGTCAATTAGGAAGTCAATTATTTGATCATATTATGGCTTTTGAAAATTTTCCTATAGCAGAAGGGTTACAAGGAGTGAATGATCAAGGAAATAATACAATAGAGATTCAGGACCAGTTTACACAAACCAATTATGATCTAAATCTTATTGTTAGCCCGGCAGAAGCATTGTTCTTTAATTTTAGTTATAATCAATTAGCATACGATGAATCGACTATTAAAGCAATGACTCAACATTTGATCCAATTGATTGATGAAGTACTCACAAAACCAGAAATAGTACTTAGAGATATTGATTTAGTTACTCCAGCAGAAAAAGAAAAACTTTTACTAGATTTTAATGATACAAAAGTAGAATATCCAATTAATAGTTCTATTGTAGAATTATTCGAAGAACAAGTACTAATCCATCCAGATGAGGTAGCAGTCTCTTTTGAAAATAAACATCTTACTTATACAGAATTAAATTTAAAAGCAAACCAACTAGCACATGCATTAACAGTGCAAGGAGTTAGTAAAGGAGATATTGTAGCAGTACACGGAGAGAGAACAATCAATACTATGATATCTATTTTAGGGGCACTAAAATCTGGAGCAGCATATCTGCCAATAGATCCATTATATCCAGAAGACAGAATGTTACATATGTTAACAGATTCTGATGTGAAAGTTATGTTAACTACAGAAGAAAACCAGCAAGTGTTAGGATATAAAGGAAGCCAAATTAACATTTCAAAACTTGTATATGAGGAGTACCCAAAAGATAATTTGGGAATATATGCGAAAAAAGAAAATCTTTGCTACGTTATGTACACTTCTGGTTCTACAGGAAAACCAAAAGGAGTACAGGTAACGCATCAAAATGTTGTTAGATTAGTAAAAAGTTGTGATTACATACCATTAGATGAAAAGATACGAATTTTACAAACAGGAGCACCTGTATTTGATGCTACTACGTTTGAGATTTGGGGAAGCTTATTAAACGGAGGGAAATTATTTTTAATTAGTAATGATAACTTACTGAATGCTTATAATTTAGAACAAGAAATAAAGGATAACAAGATAAATACCTTGTGGCTAACTTCACCATTATTTAATCAATTAGTAAATCAAAACCTTAATGTATTTAGTACACTTAGATATTTAATAGTAGGTGGTGATACAGTATCAACAACACATATTAATCTGGTACGAAAAACATTTTCTGAGCTAAACATGTTTAATGGATATGGGCCAACAGAAAATACTACATTCTCTACCATACATACTATCGAAAAAATATATAAATACAATGTTCCAATAGGAAAACCAATTGCAAACTCTACCGTATATGTATTGGATAACAATAAGAAACTACAGCCTATTGGAGGGTATGGAGAATTATACGTAGGAGGTGATGGAGTTGCAAAAGGATATCTTAATAATAAAATATTAACAACAGAGTGTTTCATCGAAAACCCTTATAAAGAGGGAGAACGGTTATATAAAACAGGAGACATTGTAAAATGGTTGCCAGAAGGAGTTTTAGAATTTGTGGGACGTATAGATCAGCAAATTAAATATAGAGGATATAGAATAGAACTTTCAGAGATAGAAGAAGTACTACGGCAGCAATCTCAAGTGCAAAATGTTTCAGTAATAATACAAGGTAAACAAGATAATAATCCGCAGTTAATAGCTTTCTTAGAAATAGAAAAGTTAAAAGACATATCATTAACCGAAATTATTACATACGATGAATTAAAAAAGCATGTAAGTGAATTTTTACCTGAATACATGGTTCCTTCTAGATTTATTGCAATAGAAAAATTTCCATTAACTATTAATGGAAAATTAGATAGAAATCAATTAGTAAACAAAGGAATTGAAATAGAAAGAAAGCATGTACATGAACAACCTACGAATGAAATAGAAAAGAAACTAGTATCTATTTGGAAAAAAATACTAAATATAGAAACGATAGGAATTAATGATAATTTCTTTGTCTTAGGAGGTCATTCTTTGATGTCTATTTATATTGTTTCAGAAATTAAGAAAGTATTTCAGGTAGATGTAAGTCTTTCTAAGATATTTGAAATGCCTGAAATTAAAAGTTTAGCAGCATACATAGAGCAAGCAGATAAAAGTATATATGTATCTATTGCCCAAATAGAAAAAAGAGAATACTATACTGTTTCTGCGGCTCAAAATCGTGTATACGCATTGCATCAGTTTGATCAACAAGGTACAGGATATAATATACCTAATGCAATTTGGATCGAAGGAAATGTAGATGTAGAAAGGTTAGAGAAAGCATTTAAGACAATAATAGATCGTCATGAAGCATTTAGAACTACATTTAAGTTACAAAATAATAAACCTGTACAGATTATACAGGATACGGTTGAGTTTGAGATAGTAAAGCAGACGTCAAAACTAGAAGATTTAGAAGTAGTTTTTGATCAATTTGTAAGACCATTTGATTTAGAAAAAGCACCTTTACTCAGAGTTCAATTAATAAGATTAGAAGGTGACCTAACAAATCGATGTCTTTTAATGGTTGATATTCATCATATCATTGCAGATGGAGCTTCTATGAATATTTTTATAAAGGAACTTGGTCTGATCTACGAAAATAATCAATTACCAGAACAACAAATCACATACAAAGATTTTGCTGTTTGGCATAATAGTATTTTAAATACGGATTTCGCTCAAAAACAAAAACAATATTGGAAACAACAATTTGAGGGAGAAATACCAATATTAAATCTGCCAACAGATTATGTTAGACCAGTAATACAAAGTTTTGAAGGAAAAACAATTGATTTTGATTTAGATAAGGAACTAAGCGAAGCATTGCAGCAATTAGCAGAAAAACATAATGCAACACTATTTATGGTATTATTAGGAGCATTTAATATACTCCTTTATAAATATACCAATCAAAAAGATATAATAGTAGGTAGCCCAGCTTTAGGAAGAAGACATGCAGATTTAGAAAATGTCATAGGAATGTTTGTGAACACTCTGGCACTAAGAAATAAAATTGATGAGAACACAACGTTTATTGAGTTTTTAGAAAACATAAAAAGTAATGCTCTGGCTGCGTTTGAAAATCAAGATTACCAATTCGATGCTTTGGTAGAAGATCTCAATTTAAGAAGAGATATGAGCAGAAACCCATTGTTTGATGTAATGTTTATAATGGAAAATGGAAGCTCCGAAAAAATAATTTCAGAAGATATCTTATTTACACCTTTTGATATAGCTCATGAAGTTTCAAAATTTGATATAAGCCTTACCTGCACAAAAAATGAAAATGAATTATGTGCAGCTATAGAATATAGCACCAGTCTATTCAGAGAAGAAACGATACAACGTTTTATTACACATTTTATAGAAGTATTGCGAAATATTACTGAACAACCATCAGCACAATTAAAAACAATTGAAATATTACAATCTTCAGAAAGAGATCAAATACTTCATGAATTTAATACAATATCTATAGATCCTAAGGAAAAAAGTGTTTATGAATTATTCGAAGAGAAATATAGAGTATCTCCAAATAAAATAGCATTAGTATATAAAGAAGAAGAATTAAGTTATCAGGAAGTTTATGATAAAGTACACGAATTAGCATCAATATTAAGAGAAAAAGGAGTTAAGTCCGAAGTTTGTGTCGGAATGATGGTGAAACGTTCGCCACTAATGATAATAGGTATTCTGGCAATATTGAAATCAGGAGGAGCCTATGTACCAATAAGTCCGTCGTATCCAGAAGAACGAATTAATTATATTAGTAAGGATTGTGAGATGAAAATAGTATTGGTCGATGATGAGGTATCATCAAATATTTCTGTTGATATTCTTGATATATCAAAACCCTTTAATGTTGCTTCAGAAATTACTAAGTGGAAACAAATAAACAATCCAAAATCCCTTGCATACATTATTTATACATCAGGATCTACAGGAAATCCAAAAGGAGTAATGATTGAAAACAGATCTGTAGTTCATCTACTTACAAATTTAGAAGAGCTATATCCAATGCAAGAAACAGATGCATTTTTATTAAAAACAAACTACACCTTTGATGTATCTGTTCCAGAATTATTTGGATGGTTTGCAGGAAATGGAAAATTGGTAATTCTAGAGGAAGGAGATGAGAAAAATCCGTCAAAAATAGTACAAACTCTGTCAGATAATAAGGTAACACACCTTAATTTCTCACCATCGATGTTTAAATTATTTGTAGAACATGTTTCGTTAGAAAAAATCTCAGAAAAACTAAAAAATCTTCGATATATCTGTTTATGTGGAGAAGTAGTAACAGAAGAGATGGCTACAAAATATTATGAGACAGGTATTCCTGCACAATTAGATAATATTTATGGACCAACAGAAGATACTGTTTATGCAACTAGATATAATATAAGTTCTACTAATATTCCATCCAATATTCCGATAGGAAGACCATTAAAAAACAATCAAGCATATATCGTAGATGAGCAAATGCAATTATTACCAGTAGGAATAGTAGGAGAGCTATGTTTATCAGGAGAGTGTCTGGCAAGAGGATATGTTAATTTAGAAGAAGAAACATCTAATAAGTTTGTAGATCACCCTTTTTATAGCAATAAAAAAATGTATAAAACAGGAGATTTAGCTAAATGGTTACCCGATGGAGAAATCGAATTTTTAGGCAGAAAAGATCATCAAGTAAAGATTAGAGGTTTTAGAATTGAACTAGGAGAAATAGAAAGCAATCTACATAAACATTCTAAGATTAATGATGTTATCGTAATAGCCAGAGAAGGAAAAGATCAGGATAAATACCTTATAGCATATTATATTTCAGATATAGAAATAGAAGTAGATCAACTAAAAAGTTTTTTAAAGAAAGATTTGCCAGAGTATATGGTGCCAACACATTTTATACATATGCAAGCAATGCCTCTTAATTCTAGCGGAAAAATAAACAGAAAAGAACTTCCATTGCCTAACAGGGCACATTTACAGAATGTAGAGTATCTGGCACCAAGAAACGAGGTAGAAGAGGAACTAGCAAAGATTTATAAAGAAATATTAGAATTAGATAAAGTAGGAGTAATAGATAATTTCTTTGACTTGGGAGGAAATTCAATGAAATTAATAGCATTACTATTTAAGATCAAAGAACAACTGAAAATAGAATTATCTATAGAGAAAATATTTTTGAATCCTACAATAGAAGCATTAGCAATACTATTATTTGAAAATAATGAGAATAGCGAAGTACTTTTGCTTAATAAAGAAAACGACAAAAAACTATTCTGTCTACCTCCGGGAAGTACATTAGGAGCTGCTTATATGGAATTGTCTAAATCTTTTGACAGTTTAGCTTTGTATAGTTTTAATTATATAAATGATAGTGACAATGTAGCGTATTATGTGAATACTATTGTAAGCATTCAGCAAGAAGGGCCATATATCTTGTTTGGGCATTCTTTGGGAGGAGTACTTTCGTATCACATTATTTTAGAATTAGAAAAACAAGGCAAACATGTTTCAGACCTTATTCTATTAGACTCCAGACCTTCTGTAATGATGACACAAACAGAAGAAGAAATGGAGCATTTAGAAAAAGAAGCAGAGCAAACACTCATAGAGTTAATTCCTGATGAGCAGATTAGAAAAACATACTTAAGTAAAGTAGTTGCTTATGGAAACGATATGCAAAAAAGACAGATGAATGATAAGATTAATGCAAACATACACCTTATTACTGCAGAAGATGTAAGAAGTACCCCAGAGGTATTGCATCAAATGAAAGCAGAATGGAAAAAACTAACAACAAAAGAGTTTTCTGTTTATAACGGTAAAGGTCCCCATGAAGATATGGTAGATCAAGGAAATGTTGAAACTAATGCAATCATTATAGAGGAAATATTGAACACTATTAATATTTCTATTTCAGAATAGTAATTTTTGTTTTCAAAGTTATAGAGTCCCTCTAAAATAAAAGAGGGGCTCAAAAGTCATGAATAATTTTTAGAGTATGAATGGAGCACCCTAAAGACTTTATACTTTATCTACATAAAAAACTTATTTAGCATTTCGATACACTCTATAAACCTGATTTTGATATAAGAAAGCCGTTTCAATTCTAGTGTTTTCTCAGATTGTAAAATCAAGAAAATATATGGAGAACAAGCTGTTTCTTGAACAAAAACGTAATCTCGATATAATTTTTCTTCATTTCATTTCGAAAAGAAAGCATACTCGATTCAACAGTTTTTATAGCCTTCTAAGCTTATATCAAATTTAGATTATAAACAACATCATCTCAAATCATTTTTTTTAGATAAATCACAAAAACGTAATTCATTAATACAAACCAATAATCACAAATCAGAATGGGATATACTATTTTAGAGCCTAGTAAGGAAGCTGTTCACGCAGAAATAGCTGTAGAGCATAATATCTCTAGAGAGAAATTTTATAAAGAATATGTTAATAAATGTAAACCAGTAATCATTAAGGGATTAATGGACGAATGGCCTGCTAAGAATATTTGGAGCAATCAGTATTTTAGCAATCTAAATACAGATCAAAGTATTGTTGCTAAAAAAGGGAATGTAAAAAAAGGAAATGTAGAAGCAATGAAATTGTCAGAATATGTTGCTTTGATGCAAGCATATGAACTTTCAGGAAAAAAAGGCAAGCCACCATATTACTTACATGATTTTCCATTGTTTCAGGTAATGCCAGAGTTAAGATATGATATAGAACCATTTCCATTACACCTATTTCCAAAATGGTATTCTTATGAATGGTGGAATTATATCTGTTTTTTTATGGGAACATCCAATAATTCAACACCTATGCATATTGATACATTGTTGACCAATAACTTGTTTTTTCAAGTTTCAGGAACAAAAGAATTTTTGATAGTACTTCCAGAAGACATGGATAAATGTTATAGATATGCATGGAAATGGTCTAAAATCAATCCAGATAAACCAGATTATGAAAAATTCCCTAAGTATAAAGAAGCAAAACCACTTAGATTTAAAGTGTCAGATGGAGATATTCTTTATATGCCATCAGGGACTTTTCATCAAGTCAGAAGTTTAACAAGCTCAATTTCATTTAATATTGATTGGCATACTAAAAAGACTGTTAGAAAAGGATTGCTAAACTCTATAACAGGAAGAGCATCTTTTCCTAATATTTATTACAATGCTTTACTATTACTAGGTTTAAATGCCAAGATGCCAGCAAAATATATATTTCCATACTATAAATCATATTTTGACTATATAGCATAATAATGATTTTTTAAAATAAAATAATAAATACGAATGTAATAATGAATGTATTTTGTCTACCCTTTGCAGGAGGTAATCAGTATTCTTATCTGGATTATAAAAAAATAGAACCAGATTCTTTAAATTTCATTTTTATTGAAATCCCAGGGAGAAGTAGAAGAATAGGAGAAAAACTTTTAACAAATTTGCACGATATTGCAGAAGATGTTTTTTATCAGATTAAAAACAATTTAAAAACTCCCTATGCAATATACGGGCATAGTATGGGAAGTATATTGGGATATCTAATAACCCAAAGAATAGTTCAGGAAAATCTTAATCCACCTAAACATCTCTTTTTTTCTGGAGCGATGGCACCTTCTTTAAGAGATAAACATATTATTAAGCATGACTTACCACGAAAAGAGTTTTTTGAAAAAATAAGAACACTAGGAGGAAGCCCAGAAGAAGTCTTAAACAATGATGCTTTGATGGATATTTTTGAACCCATATTACGATCAGATTTTAGAGCGGTAGAAACTTATAAATATAAACAATCATCTCTTCTTAATATTCCCATTACAGTAATGATAGGAATAGACGAAAATATAACAAAAAGTGAGGCCATGGCTTGGGGAAAAGAAACCCAAGCTCCTATAGAGGTAATTGAATTTACGGGAAATCATTTTTTTATCTATAATCATCAAAAAGAAGTAGTGAAAATTATTGAAAATAAACTTATAAAATATGAAAAACAATATAGTTTATCTTAAACCTAATGTGGTGATAGAGCCCTTGGTCGAAAAATGGTATGCTTGGGCACACCTAATATCTCCAGCGACTGCTGCAATGAATGTTACCAGACGGCATTTAAAAATTATTGACTCTTATATACAAGCACCAGAGATACATACTGTAGCGGTAAAAAATCCTAAAATGTTAGGAGGACCTTTTATGGATTTTGATAAGAAACGCGTAGATGAGGTTAAAGAATTAAAAGAACAAACCAAACAGAATCAAGCAGAACTTATAGCCTTGTCAGAATCCATTTTGGAATTAGAAGCATTACTCAAATCTCATGATAAAGGAATGTCATTAGAACCATTATATGATAAAGTTCCTGAACGATTAAAGGGATATGTTGAACTTATATATGATCTTAATAATAATCCATCATTTAGATTTTTTGAGCACTTTTTGTACGCAAGTAAATATTATAATACAGCTTCTCAGAGTATATCTTTATGGGTAACTCAAAATGATGAGCGACCATTTTGCCTAAGCACTCCAAGGTTAAAAGAAGATCATGTTTTACACTTAGATATACCTTTTAAACACAAAGGGATTGATGCTCTAAGTAAAATGAAACGAATCGGTAATCAATATGATTTCATAAAAGAACTGTTAGGGATAAAAGAAGAAGATGAATCACTTTTTAAAACTCTTTTTACAGAGGAAAAGCCTCCAGAATATCAAAAATATACAGGAGACAAAGTAAGGATGCGATATTTTGGACATGCCTGTATTTTGGTAGAAACAAAAGATGTAAGTATTCTTGTAGATCCATTAATAAGTTATTATGGTTATGATACAGATGTGGCACATTTTTCTGATATAGACCTTCCTGAGGTTATAGATTATATCTTAATTACTCACAATCACCAAGATCATGTATTATTTGAAACCTTATTGCCATTAAGACATAAAACAAAAAATGTCATTGTACCAAGAACGAATTCAGGAGCACTACAAGACCCTAGTCTTAAGTTAATGTTTCAAAATATTGGATTTAATAATGTTGTGGAAGTAGATGAAATGGATGCTGTTAATTTTGAAGATGCCACAATAACGAGTATTCCGTTTACAGGAGAACATTCGGATCTTAATATTAGAGCTAAAACATGTTTTCATGTTAAATTTGGAGGGTTTTCTTTACTTTTTGTAGCAGATTCTAGAGTGATGGAATCAAAAATTTATGACCATGTACATCAACAAATGGGAGATATAGATATCCTGTTTTTAGGGATGGAATGTGATGGTGCCCCTATGACTTGGCTATACGGGCCATTACTTTCTGATAATTTGCCTAGAAATAAAGATGAAAGCAGGAGGCTTTCTGGCTCAGATTGTGATAAAGGAATGTCATTAATAGATATATTTAACCCTAAAGAAGCTTATGTATATGCAATGGGACAAGAGCCCTGGGTAGAATTTATTAGTAGTATAAAATATACCAATGAATCCAATCCGATAAAGCAGTCTAATGAATTAATTAGAAAATGTAAACAGAAAAAAATGATAGCAGAAAGGTTGTATGGCGAAAAAGAGCTTTTTTATGATTATTATAAGTTAATTGAAAAAAGTGAAGAGATCCCAGTAGTTGATTACAATTTATCATGAAATAGAGCTAGTTTTGACGATCCAAATTTTATAAAAAGGATAATTAAAAGTAAATTTTTTAGAAAACCTAGTTTAATACCTCATTAAGGATTTAATTCCCATAATTATATATCGTTAGGTCACTTCGAAGTTATTTATTATTCTTAATCTAAATAATTCCTCGAAGGCTCTGCCTCGGGGTTTCCGATTCACCTCTCCTTGGGAGAGGTCAGAACTGCCATTTTCGGCAGTTCTGGGTGAGGTAAAATACAAAATTTCGGTTTTTGGTCCCAAGACCAAAATGAAACTGGCGAAATACCTCTATGGCTCTGCCTCGAGGATAGTCGGTTTCAAGAAATTTTTTATTG
>CAYGUC010000041.1:0-44158 GCA_964353005.1 uncultured Flavobacteriaceae bacterium
TACAACCTTTTTTTATTCTAACAATGCTTTTTTGAAAAGTTTTTTGAAGTTTTTTCTGCCTCCTAAAACAATCGCTAATCCCTTTTCAATGAACTCAAAACAATGCCCCGTTTTGCGGGTGCAAACATACATCAAATAATAAGAAACGAAACATCTTTTTTTATATTTTTAACCAAAAAAAGGGAAAGTCCTGATTTTAAAAAAGATAGAAAACTAAATTACAAAAAAAAACCTGAAACAAAAGTGTTTTTTTTCAGGTTTTTTATAATTTATGTCTAAAAACTGTATTTTTTACTGATTACAATATATAATAGGAAATAGTATCTATATAAACTCTGCTTTTTCTGAATCTTTATTTTTTAGAATTTTTATTTTTACTATCTGTCCACTTATTTCTTAAATCATAAAAACTAAAATCTAAAGCTGTTTTTTGTTCTTTTAGAATATTAGCTTGAAAGCTACGCTGTAATATATCTTCTATCCAATAATCTTCTTCAATATTTATAGGGTCATATTTTTCTTTTAAGGATATACTAAAAATTTTAGCTGTGTTATTATACCAAAAAGCTTTCCAACCACTTCTATATTCTTTTACCAAATCGAACATAGTTTTGCCAGTTTGGCGATGAACTAGCTTTACCAGTATTTGTCCTTCTGTACGAGTAAGTTTTTTTAATTCTTTTGTAAATTCTTCCTCCATGTATTTTTGGAGTATTTTTATGTACTTTCTTTTTGATCTTTTAGTTCCTATTTCTTCTAATCTTTCATTTAAAGTTTTTAACCTATCCGAAGCCAATTTCGCATACGGATATACTTTCCTGGTCTTACGTCTAAGAATAAGGTATTTTCTTCTGGCTAATTTGTCTTTGAAATTTAATTTACCTAAAATAACTACTTCGTCCAGATCTATAGCCTCATGTGGTATTGTATCTCCTTCTATAATATAATATTGAACATAACCAGTAGTATCTGTTTTAGAAGAATCTACAGGGATTTTCTTTCTTTCTTGAGCGTACCCAAAAGTTACGAACCAAAAAAATATTAGACTCAATATATATTTAAACATAGCAGGAATATGAAACCTTTAAAATTATTGTAAAATTAACAATTAACCATTTCTAAACTGCAAAATGAATGTGAATATTGTTATTTTAGCAGTAAAATGAAATAATAAAATGGCAAAAAAAAGCATTCTTAATAAAAAGTCGTTGACTTTTCTTGAAAAATATTTAAATAACCCTGCTCCTACCGGGTATGAATGGGAAGGACAAAAAATGTGGATGGATTACCTGAAACCATATGTAGATGAATTTATTACAGACACTTATGGAACTGCCGTTGGAGTAATTAATCCTAAAGCAAAATATAAAGTAGTTATAGAAGGACATGCAGATGAGATTTCTTGGTATGTAAACTACATTACTGATAACGGACTAATTTATGTTATTAGAAATGGTGGTAGTGATCATCAGATTGCTACTTCAAAGCGCGTTAATATACACACCAAAAAAGGTATCGTTCAAGGTGTTTTTGGATGGCCTGCAATACATACCAGAAAATCTGGAAAAGAACCTGCTCCTTCTTTAGAAAATATTTGTATTGATGTAGGATGTGATACTAAAGAGGATGTTTTAAAACTTGGTGTACATGTAGGCTGTGTTATTACTTACCCAGATGAATTTTTTATTTTAAATAAAGATAAGTTTGTTTGTCGTGCTTTAGACAATCGTATGGGAGGCTTTATGATCGCTGAAGTAGCTCGTTTATTAAAAGAGAATAAAAAAAGTCTTCCTTTTGGTTTATATATTACAAATTCTGTTCAAGAAGAAATTGGATTAAGAGGAGCAGAAATGATTACGCATACTATCCAACCTAATGTTGCTATTGTTACCGATGTTTGCCATGATACTACGACCCCAATGATTGAAAAGAAATCACAGGGAGAAACCAAAATAGGTGATGGGCCAGTAATTTCTTATGCTCCTGCTGTGCAAAACAGGCTTAGAGAGCTACTTATCGATACTGCTGAGGATAAAAAGATTCCTTTTCAACGTATGGCTTCCAGCAGAATGACGGGTACTGATACAGATGCCTTTGCTTATAGTAACGGCGGCGTAGCTTCTGCTTTAATTTCTTTACCTCTACGATACATGCATACTACTGTCGAGATGGTTCATAGAGATGATGTTGAAAATGTTATTAAACTTATTTATGAAAGTCTTCTTAATATTAAAGAAGGAGAGAGTTTTAGCTATTTTGGAAAATAATTTTTCCTTACTCTAAATATCTTACTACCACAAAAACTTTATTGTTTTTGTGGTTTTTTATTTCTTTTAGATTTTATCTTTGCTTTTTTTAAAAAAATTTTCTGAAAAATTATTATAATGATTAAAAAAATTAACCTGCTCCTATTTCTAACATCTTGTTTTTTAGGGTTTACTCAAAAAAAGACGGATTCTGGTTCTGGAAATATTCAATTATCTAAAGAATTGAAAGAAAAGTATATCGATGATGATATCGCTATTCTAAGTTATATTGAAGAGATTACTTTTGATTACAATAAAAAAACAGATAAAGTAACTGTAAGCGATCAAAATAATCAGAATTTTATTAATCTATCTCCTAGGACCGAAATACCTATTTACATTTTTTATGATAATCAATCTAGCTTAAAAAAAATTAAAGTTAAAAACAAAGATCGCGAATTTGGTAATTTATATTTTAAAGATGAGTACTATAATACAGATGAATTGTTTCACACAGATGCTAGAATAAAATGGACAACCTTAAATTTTCCTCTTCAAGGGTATACATCTCATTTTTCATATGAAAAAAAATATCATGATGTTAAGTATTTTATTAGTACTTATTTTGATGATAAATATCCAATTCATAAAAAAACTGTTATTATAAATGTTCCTGATTGGCTAGAACTTGAAATAAAAGAGATTAATTTTAATGGATTATCTACCTTAAAAGAAAAGAGTTATGATGAAAAAAACAAAATAACCTCTTTTACATACCATTTAGAAGATTTAAAAGCTGCATCAAAAAGTAAAAATGCTCCTGGACCTACATATTATAGGCCTCACCTATTATTTTTAGCAAAATCATATCAAAAAAACGGAAACAAAAATAGATTGTTGAAAGAGACTAAAGATCTTTATAAATGGTACCATTCACTTATTAAACAAGTACAAGATGATCCAGAAATTATAAAAGAAAAAACTGCTTCTATACTTGAAAATTGTAAAACGGATGAAGAAAAAATAAAAGCTATTTATTATTGGGTACAAGACAATATTAGATATATAGCTTTTGAAGATGGAATTGCAGGATTTAAACCTGAAGAAGCTCAAAATGTCTATAAAAAGAAATATGGTGATTGTAAAGGAATGGCTAATCTCACAAAACAAATGCTGAAAATTGCTGGTTTTGACGCCAGATTAACCTGGATCGGCACAAAACGTATAGCGTATGATTATTCATTACCTACGATTGCAGTAGATAATCATATGATTTGTACAGTTATAAGTGGTGATAAAAAATATTTTCTTGATTCTACTGAAAAATTTAACTCATTAGATCATAATGCAGAACGCATACAAAACAAACAAGTACTTATTGAAGATGGAGAAAATTATATTTTAGACAAAATACCAAGTCTGGAATCTATTAAAAATAATGAAACTTTTGTGGGTGATTTTGTTATTGATAAAGAACAATTGATAGGTAAAATATCTAGACAATATAAAGGAGAAAGTAAATCTAATTTTTTATACAATATCAATAATTTAAAAACGGATAGAAAGGAACAAGCTCTGGAATGGTATATTCGAAAAGATGATAAAAATAGTATTGTTAGTGATATACATGTTACAGATATTAAAAATCGAGATGGAGATTTATATCTAACCTATAGCATTGATCAAAAAAATGCAGTTAGTTATTTTGAAAATGAATTATATATAGATATCGATTACTATAAGGAATATAAAAATCTAGATCTTGATGACAGAATTATTGATTATATGTTTCCTTATAAAATTTTTGAAAAAACTTCAATTAATCTAGAAATACCAGACAATTACATTATCAAAGAGCTTCCTGAAAATTTAAATATTAAAAACGAAGATTTTGAAATTAGTTTTAATTACAAAACAGAAGGTAATAAAATAAAATACGAAAAGGTTATTCATTTTAAAAATGCTAAAATAAGTATGAATACTATGAAAGCATGGAATAGCTTTTTTAATAATTTAAAGGAACAGTACCAAAAACAAATCATCTTAACAAAAGGATAATAAAATTTAATAGAAACTAATATTCATGAAAAAACTTTATATCAATTATCTAATTAATGCTTTCTTTTTAATTTTCATATCCTTAATAGGATACTCGCAACCTAAAAAACCCGAAGATATAAAAGAATTTGTTTGGGGAGAAAATGACACCTATACAGAAATACCTGCTATCCCAGAAAAATGGAAAAATGAATCTGCTGTTGTGATTTTAGATAATCAAAATCATTACTATAATAAAAGTAAAAAATCGCTAGATAATTTTTTCTTGACTAGAAAAATAATCAAATTAAATGATAAAGCTGCAGTTGAAAAGTTTTCTGAATTTAATTATCCAACTTTTGTTATTGATGGTAGAAAAGAAATCAAAACTTGGATGGGAATAAAAATTATAAAACCCAATGGAGATATTATAGAAATTGATGTGGAGAAGGAAAAAATAAAAACTTCAACAGATAATGCTATATATTATTATGGTTTTATAAAAAGTAAAATAAAATCTGATCAAATATACAAGTTAGCTATTCCAGAATTACAAATAGGAGATATAATAGACTATTATGTCTACACTTATGAAGAATACAAAACTTATGGAAGTTATGTCATGGATGCGGTCGAAACTACATTGGGTGGAGAATATCCTGTGCTAGATTTTAAATTAAAACTAAAGGTGGAAAATGACTTCTTTATTAATTTTAACACTTTTAATGGTGCTCCAAAATTAGAAGATATTACTCCTCCAAAACAAAGAGACAAAGAATACCTATTAGCAGCTAAAAATATAGAAAAAATAAATAACCTACAATGGATTTATCCCCTCGTAGAATACCCTAGTTATAAATACCAGATATCGTTCGCTCAAACAGGAAAGTATGAAAATAGAACTCCAGCATTTTTATCCAAAAAGGAAGACATCATAAAGACTAAAATAGACTCTGAAGAGATCTTAAAAAAATATAAAAATAGTTATAACCTAAAATATATTACTAAAGACATAAAAAAGTTTTTTAAAAATAAAGAGTTAAGTAAAAAACAATTGGTTGAAGAAGCTTACTATTATATGCGCCATGTGTACCTTAATCAATACATGGAAGGTGTTATTGCCGATGAAGAAAACTTAATAAGCATCTATACTCCTTCTTTATACAAAAAAGACATAGCCGTTACAACACAAGGACGATTTTTAGTTCGTTTTGGTTCCTTTCTAAAAAAAAATAATATTCCTTTTGAAATTATAAAAGCTAAATATAGGTATGATGGTAATATAGATGGTTTGTTACTACAGCAAAACTTAATCTCTGCAATAAAAGTAAATTTAGAAGAACCTATTTATTTATATCCATTCAACAATAATACTTTCTTTAATTGGATACCTTCTACTATTGAAGGAACTGATGTTTATTTAATGTCATTTAATAAAAATTATGAAAAAATAGAAAAGGTAAAAAAATCTAAATTACCTATATCTAATTATAAAGACAATAACACAAAAGAAGTGAGTAATATTTCTTTTGATGATAACTTTTCTCAAATTAATCTTAAAAGAGAATCTTTTCATAAAGGTCATAATAAAGTAAATCAAATAAATAGTAGGTTATTTTTCTTTGATTACATTAACACTGAATATAAAAAATATGGCACTACTGCTTTTGCTGATCTTTTAAAGAAAAAAGATCGTAAAAAATATGACCAAACTTTTGCCGCATATAAAGAAAAAATCTCTAAAAATAGATTAGAAAAACTAGAAAAAAACACTCAGGATGAATTTGATTTCAAAATAGATGAGTACACATATGAAATCACAAATACTGGACGAAATTCTATAGATGATTATTTAAGCTATAGCGAAAAATATATTGTAAAAGAAGACTTATTAAAAAAAGCAGGCGTAAATTATATTTTGGAAATAGGAAAACTAATAGGTAATCAAGTAGCTATTGGTGACAAGGACAAACAAAGAGAAGAAAACATCTATATGTCGTATCCTAGATCTTTTAATAACGAAATTACAGTTACTATACCAAACGGGTATACTGTTTCGGGTTATGATAAATTAAATGAGAAAATTGAAAATGAAACTGGTGGTTTTGTTAGTGAAGCCAGTTTAAGCGGACAAATACTTACTGTTAAGACATATAAGTATTACAAAAATAACTACGAGCCTAACGCTAATTGGAGTAAAATGTTAGCGTTTCTAGAAATGGCTTATCAGTTTTCGCAGAAAAAGATTCTTCTCAAAAAAATATAAAATGTATATTATATCCTTGACCTATAAAGTTTCTTTAGAAACAATTGATTCATATTTAGATGCACATATAGAATATTTAAATGAACAATATGATCTTGAAAATTTTCAAGCTTCAGGAAGAAAAATTCCTAGAACAGGAGGAATAATTTTATCTAAAATCTCTAACAAAAAAGAGCTATTAAAGATTTTAGATAAAGATCCTTTTAAAATAAATGGTTTAGCTGAATATGAGCTCACTGAATTTATACCCAATAAAACCTGTAACGAATTAAAATTTTTAATGGAATAAATTCAGTTTTTTGTAAAAATTAAAAAAGATGGCTAAAAATAAGCCATCTTTTTGTTTTATAATGCATTATCCATTATTTCTTGAACTACATCTGGATTTAACAATGTAGATGTATCTCCTAGATTAGAGGTATCCTTAGAAGCTATTTTACGTAAAATCCTTCTCATGATTTTACCACTTCTGGTTTTTGGCAAAGCATTTACAAATTGAACTTTATCTGGTTTTGCTATTGGTCCAATAGTATTAGATACCTGCTCTCTTATTTCATTTATAAGTTGATCACTTGCTTGTTGACCATCATGCAAGGTTACATAGGCATATAAAGCTGTTCCTTTAATATCATGCGGAAAGCCTACAATTGCAGACTCTGCTACTGCAAGATGCTCATTAATAGCGTTTTCTATGGGTGCTGTTCCCAAATTGTGCCCAGATACAATAACTACATCATCTACCCTACCTGTAATTCGATAATTACCTGTAGCGTCTCTATATGCTCCATCTCCTGTAAAATACATATTGTTATAAGTAGAAAAATATACTTCTTTATACCGTTGATGATCCCCATATATTGTCCTAGCTATAGACGGCCATGGAAATTTAATTGCCAAACGCCCCTCGGATTGCTGGGATCTAAATTCTATTTCTTTTCCGTTTTCATCCATTAAAATTGGTTGAATTCCTGGTAATGGTAATGTAGCAAAGGTTGGTCTTGTTGGCGTTATACCAGCTAATGGAGAAATCATGACTCCTCCCGTTTCTGTCTGCCACCAAGTATCTACAATAGGAGAGTTTCCTTTTCCTATATTATCGTTATACCAATGCCATGCTTCTTCATTAATTGGCTCTCCTACAGACCCCAAAACTTTTAAAGAAGACAAATCGTGTTGATTTACTAACGCTAATGGTTGTTTTGCTAATGCTCGAATTGCAGTTGGTGCCGTATAAAAATGAGTTACATTTAATTTATCACAAATTTCCCAAAATCGTCCATAATCCGGATAGCTTGGTATTCCTTCAAACATAACTGTGGTTGCTCCCATAGCCAGTGGACCATAAATAATATAGGAATGTCCTGTAATCCAACCTATATCGGCTGTACACCAATATATATCTCCATCATATTTTTTTTGAGAGATTGTATTTGTTGGTGCAAAATGATCACATTGAAAAACATTAGCAAACGTATATCCAGTATACACCATATATCCTCCTATGGTATGTACCATTCCTTTTGGTTTTCCTGTAGAACCAGAGGTGTATAAAATGAACAACATGTCTTCTGCATCCATTACTTCAGCAGGGCATTCTTTTTCTACTTTTTGTAGTTCATCAAACCAGAATTTATCTCTTCCTTCTTGCATTGGTGTAGACTCTACTGTTCTTCGATATACAATAACTGTTTCTACAGAAGGTGTGGTTTTTAATGCTTCATCACACATTTCTTTTAGTTTTACAGGTTTTGTACCTCTATATACTTCATTTGCTGTAATAAGCATTTTACATTGCGAATCATTTATTCGGCTTGCGATAGCAGTACTAGAAAATCCTGCAAATACAATAGAGTGGACCGCTCCTATACGAGCGCAAGCCATCATTGCAATTGCTAATTCTGGGATCATAGGCATATAAAGGCAAACACGATCTCCTTTTTTAATACCATTGTTTTTTAAAACATTTGCAAAATGACAAACTTTTACAAAAAGTTGTCTATAGGTTATATGTCTTGATTCTTCGTCTGGATCATTAGGCTCCCAAATAATTGCTGTTTTATTTCCTAATTTATCAAGATGCCTGTCCAGACAGTTTTCTGTTATGTTTAATTTTCCTCCTTCAAACCATTTTACTTCAGGTTTTGTAAAATCCCATTGAAGTGTTTTATCCCATCTTTTATGCCAATAAAATTTTTCGGCAATGGCGTCCCAAAATTTTTCAGGATTTGATATGCTTTCCTGATATGCTTCTTTATATTCTGCAAAAGAACGTAGTTGAAGGGTGTCTCTTATTTCCATGATTTGTGATTTTGTAATTTTGGTGTATTAAATTCTTTTAAAACATGTCATCGCCAAAAAATTATCGACGAGTAACTATTATTAAGGTGTAAACAACTTAAAAAACATATAGTACTTTATAAACATTAAAGTATTTACTTTTTTATTAAGTTATAAGTTCATTTATTTCTGCTACAATTTTTTTAATGGAGAATGGTTTGGTTATATACTTATCTACTCCCATGGCAAATCCTTTTTCGATATCTGATGTTTTATTTTTTGCTGTTAAGAATATCACTTTACAATTTTTGGTTGTTTCATTTTGCCTTATATATTCTAATGTTTGATATCCATCTACATTTGGCATCATTATATCTAAAAGAATTACGTCTGGTATTTTTGATTTCAATATTTCTATAGCTTCTTCTCCGTCTCTAGCTATGTAAACATCAAAATCATTTTTTTTAAATGTATATTCTAAAGACATTACTATATTTGGTTCATCGTCAACAATCAATATCTTCTTTCTATTCAAAATTCAATTTTTTATATTATGTAATATATTATTCTGGGATTTCAATAATAAATCGCGCTCCTAGTTTATAATTTTCATCTACCCAAATTTTACCGTTGTGCCCTTCAACAATTTGTTTACTAATTGCTAAACCAAAACCGCTTCCTGCAGGTTTTTTGACATTTTGATTTTTAGACTGGTAAAATTTATCAAAAATATATTTCATATCCTCATTCAAAATACCTTTTCCATTGTCTTGAATGCTAATCTGTATATTCTCTCTATTTTTTTCTGAAGTTATTTTCACCTCGCCATTTTTATCACCCACAAATTTAATAGCGTTAGAAAGTACATTGATCAATACTTGAATAATCCTATCTTCATCATATCTTGCGGTAAGAGTTTCTTTAGGGTGCACAACCTTTATTTTAATATTTTTTTTCTCTGCAATTACTTTTACCCCAGATATAGCTTTCTCTATAGTAACATTTAGTTTATTTATTTTTTTATCTAAAATCTCCCTTCCAGACGCTAATTTTTCTAAATCCAAAATATTATGAATTAATTTAGCTAAACGTTCAGAATCGTATAGGATATTATTAAGGAACTGTATTTTTAAATCTTCTAGCATATCTTCATTATCCAATAGCACTTCTGATGCCGCTCTAATAGATGTTATGGGTGTTTTTAACTCATGTGCCACTGTGTCTAAAAATTCGTCTTTCAATTTATCATGAATTTTCAACTCTTCATTAACTTCTTTTAATTCTTCTGTTAGTTGTGTTAACTCTTCTGATTTATGTTTTAAAAATTTATTGGTAGAAATAGTTTTTTTATTCTCTTCTAAAATCTCTAATACTTCGACTAAAGTAACTGGTTGTTCTTCTACCACACTTGCTATTAAAATTCGAGAAGAAGCACTACCAATACTACCTGTAAGTAATTTTTCAGAAAAATTAATCAGTCTTGCATCTGCTTTTATTTCATTTTTAGAAAGGTTATATTTTAAATAAAATAAATCTAAAGCTCGTTCTGTTCTTTTTTCTCCTAAAAAACGGTTCAAAACCCTTCTTATATCCGAAACATAAGCTTCTCCTTTCCATACAAAGGCATTTTCTTGCAAAGAATTATAATTACTATTCACAAACATTTCTCCGTAGTTACGCTCCCTATAGTTTCCTTTAAAAGAAAGAGAAACAAAAAGATAGACTATACCATTAAAAAACATACTCCAAAAAAATGCATGTGTTACTGGATTAAGAAAATCGATACCAAATAAAGCATAGGGTTTTAGAAGTTCTATCCCAAAAGGGCCAAAAACAATAAAATCCATATTACCAAATATAGCATCTAGAACAAATGGTAAAACAAGAGTATAGGTAGTTACTAATGCTCCAGTTATTATCCCTATTTTGGCAGCTATAGAGGATCCTCTATTCCAGAATAGTCCTATAAAAAATGCAGGTGCTAATTGTGCTATAACCACAAAAGATAGTTGCCCTATCGAAAATAAGGATAATTCGATATTAAAATTAATATAGAAAAAATATGCTCCTAATATCAAACAAAAAATAGCTATTCTACGAATATTCTTGATATAGTTAGCATTTCGTTCTGGACGACTATTACTAAATTTATCCAAAAAACCATACGGTATAATCAAATTATTACTAAGCATGGTGGATAACGCCAATGTAGAAACCACCACCATAGAAATTACTGCCGAAAAACCTCCTAAAAACACTAAAATAGCTAAAAACACATCTCCATTTTGTAACGGAAGTAGTAACGAATAATAATCTGGGTTTGCTACATCACCTAAGCGTAGTTTTCCTCCCCAAGCAATGAAAACAACAAATACATTAAATAGTAAAAGGTATAAAGGAAACAACCAAATTGCTGTTTTAAGGTGTTTTTGGTTTGTGTTTTCTATAACCGAAACATGAAATTGCCTTGGTAATAAAAAGATTGCTAAAAAAGATAAAACCATCATAAAATACCAATTAATACCAGATTCAAGACTATCAAATGTGGTTAAAAACTCGAAATCTTCTGTAATGGATATCTGATTATAAATATCTAATGTTCCATCAAAAAGAAAATAAGATACATATATACCTACTCCTAAAAAGAAAACTAGTTTAATTACAGATTCTACCGCCACAGAAAAAACTATTCCTTGTCTGCGCTGTGTTGCATCTGTGGTTCTTGTTCCAAAAAATGCTGCAAAAACAGCTAACAAAAGAGCTATATAAAATGTAGAATCTTTAAAAATAGTACTTGAAGAATTAATAGTGTCTTCAGAAATTATACCAAAAGTTTCTGAAACAGCTTTAAGTTGCAACGAAATGTAGGGCAACACTCCTAAAACGCATATTATAGTTACTAATGCACCCAAAAAACGATCATTACCATATCTAAGGGAAATGAAATCTGCAATACTCGATACTTTATGTTGTTTTGAGATTTTGATTATTTTTTTCAATACTATCACCCAAATCGGAAAAGCTATTACTGGTCCTAAATATGTAGTCAAAAAACTAACTCCTGATGTTGCAGCAATCCCTACACTACCATAATATGTCCATGCAGAGCAGTAGACTGCAAGAGATAATGTGTATACATAAGGATTATTTACCCAAGGTCTTTTTGCCTTTTTTTCTGCCCAAAAAGCAATACCAAACAAAAGAAACAGGTATCCTATAATTATGAATATCAAAACATAACTATTCATAAAACCTCTTTAATATTATATATGAAATTAAAATCGAAATTGCCCAAATCAGAAATATAAAAAAATACAATACAGGAAATCCAAAAATATTTCCGGAGTGGTTAAACATAAAAACCAACGGTACATTAAATAGAAAAAGTAATGTAATAGAAAGCACTACTAATTTTTGTTGATGACGTTTTTTCATAAGATAGTATTACTTGTATATACTTTTTTAAATCGAAAAACTTAAAAATGTATTCTTTTTAATCCACATTGTGGAATTTAATTCTCCGGCTTGCCTTGAAAACAAAATATATTTTCGCAAGTACACCTCGTGAGGGTACTCTGAGGTTATTGATTGTAAACCTCACAGGTTTTAAAACCTGTGAGGTTTGTTTTTGTAATCTCATTAATGTGTTGCCTCTCCTGCCCCACTTGGAATTCTTATGTTCTCTACTATTTCCTGAACCTCTTCTGGTGGTGCACTTGTAAATTTAGAAACTACCAAGGATACCACAAAATTAATTACCATTGCCACTGCTCCAAATCCTTCTGGAGAAATTCCAAACCACCACTCACTTGGCGGAGGAAGAGTTTCATCAAACCAGCCTAGTTTATATTTTATCATGTATAATAGCATACACAATATACCTATAACCATACCAGCAACAGCTCCTTCTTTATTCATCCTTTTATAAAATATGCCTAGTACAATTGCTGGAAAAAAAGATGCTGCGGCTAATCCAAATGCTAAGGCTACTACTGCTGCTACGAAACCTGGTGGGTTAATTCCAAAATATCCTGCTACACATACCGCTGCTACTGCAGAAAGACGTGCTGCGATTAGTTCTCCTTTTTCAGAAATATCTGGTTTGATCATTTTTTTGATAAGATCATGAGATACAGAAGATGAAATCACCAATAACAATCCTGCTGCAGTAGATAATGCTGCTGCTAAACCACCAGCAGCTACTAAAGCAATTACCCAATTAGGCAGATTCGCTATTTCTGGATTAGCTAATACCATAATATCTCGATCCACAAAAAGCTCATTTTTGGTAGCTACATTTACATTCGTAATTGTGCGCTCCCCATGTTCTCCTCTATTTTTCCCATCAAAAATTGGTTTGTTTTTATTTCCTTGTACAGCATGACCATTGGCATATTGTACTTGTCCATCTCCATTTTTATCTGTCCATCCTAATAGCCCTGTATCTTCCCAATTTTTAAACCATAACGGGAGTTCTTCATATTTTTTATTTTGTACCGATTCTATAAGGTTTGTTTTTGCAAAAACTGCTACTGCAGGAGCGGTTGTGTATAGTATTGCTATAAGTAATAATGCATATCCTGCCGATTTTCTGGCATCTTTAACTCGTTTTACGGTAAAAAAACGAACAATAACATGAGGTAATCCTGCGGTACCCACCATTAGTGCTAAAGTTATAGCAAACACATCTAATGTAGATTTAGACCCATCGGTATACGGTGAAAAACCAAGTTCTGTACTTAATCCATCTAATTTATCTAAAAGATAGGTTCCTGAACCATCTGCAATAGTATCTCCAAATCCTAATTGTGGGATTGGATTACCTGTCATCTGAATAGAAATAAATATTGCAGGTACCATAAATGCAAAAATAAGTACGCAATACTGTGCTACCTGGGTATATGTTATACCTTTCATTCCTCCTAATACGGCATAAAAAAGTACAATGATCATACCTATAATTACCCCGGTATTGATATCTACTTCTAAAAATCTTGAAAACACAATACCAACACCTCGCATCTGCCCTGCAACATAAGTAAAAGACACTAATAGTGCACAGAATACTGCTACAGACCTTGCTGTTTTAGAATAATATCTGTCTCCTATAAAATCCGGAACTGTAAATTTTCCGAATTTTCTTAAATACGGTGCTAATAATAATGCTAATAATACATATCCACCTGTCCATCCCATTAAGTATACAGCACCATCATAACCAGAAAAGGCTATAATACCTGCCATAGATATAAATGATGCAGCACTCATCCAATCTGCTGCAGTTGCCATACCATTAGCCAAAGGGGATACTCCTCCTCCTGCTACATAAAACTCTTTTGTAGAGCTGGCTCTAGACCAGATTGCAATACCTATATATAAAGCAAAGGTTACCCCCACCAAAATATAAGTCCAAATTTGAACACTCATAATATATTTTTTTAGTTGTTTATAATTTTAGAAAACGTGTGTTATGCATAAGATTTAATCTTATATTTTTTCTACCTCTTAATCTTTATCGTACCCATATTTTTTATCTAGTTTATTCATTAATCGAACATAGACAAAGATTAAAATCACAAATACATAGATAGAACCTTGTTGTGCAAACCAAAATCCTAATGGAAAACCTCCCATGTGAAATTGATTTAATACATCTTTAAAAAGTATGCCTGCGCCATAAGATACAGCAAACCAAATTGCTAGTAAAATGAATAAATATCTTACGTTTTCTTTCCAGTATGCACTGGCTTTTTTTTGTTTTTCTGACATAATTATAAGTTTTAGAGATAGATCATTGCTTGTAAGGTAATAAAACTTTGAGCATCATTTCCTCCATATTTCGTGTTCAGATATTCTAAGGTAAGTTTAGAATTATGACCATTAAAATAGGCATTTGCTCCAAGCCCAAATGTTGTTGCATTATCATCGATAGCATCTATAGATCTAGTATTAAAAGATGTATACGGTTGAAATTTTATTTTTTTATTATCATTAGGTATAACATATCCTACATGTCCATAAATCATAGATCCCGTTTCATAGGTTTGCCCAAGGGTATAATTTTTACCATAGTCATTATTTTGATAGGTTGCATATGCCGTAATAGCAGATCCATTCTCTCCTAAAGGTGCATCATAAAAGGCATCTACAGCAAATATCGCTATGTCTTCTCCTTTTAAAATCCCGTTTGTATCTGCAATTACACTACCTTTTGGATGGTAAAAAAAACCTGCTCCTACATTAAATACTTTTTTTCCTCCTAAGTAAGAGCCTACCTTATATGGCAAAAAATTAGATTCTTGATCCATAAAGTTATAATCAAAATATCCTGCAAAGTTCTTTCCTGCATCTTTAGATCCTAACAACCTTCTTCCTGCGTATACAGCTGATCCATCATTTACAGGATCTGTTTCTTCTTGAAGATTATTAGTTATAGATTCGTTAACAGAAACCCGATATTGTAATTTACCAAAAGTACCTTTAGCATAAATACCAATATGGCGAGCAAATTGATCTGATAATCCTATTGTTGCCCATGATTGTCTATTGTTGTCGAGTGTCATAATATTAAGAGTACTTTGGTTGTTTAACCTAGAAATACCATTCCAATAATGTAAACCACCACCAACAGCATGGTTTGATCCTAAACTATACTGGCCCCAAACACCATGAAAGAATAGTTGTGAGCTTTCATCTTTACCCACAGGACTCATATTATCTGCATTCAAACTATTCAATCCAAAATGAGTAAGGATTAAAAAATCTTTACTTATTTGCGAATACATTAAAATTCTTGCTCTTCGAATGCTAAAATCTGTATTACTTTCATCATCAGGAGCATCATCGGTGTATCTAGCCCAAAATTGAGCCCAAGAAATAATTCTAAAATACTTTGAACCGTCTTCATTAAGTTTGACTTTAAGTCCTCCTGTATAATCTGGAGATCCTTGAGAGAAGATAGAGTGCGAAATCAAAAAACTACCTAAAAAGAGTAGCAATAAAAGCTTTTTCATAATTTAAGAATTTGATTTGTATAAAATGATTAGACTACTTTCGTAGTGTTGTGCACTTGTTAAAAGTCTAAAAATTATATCGAGCAGTAAAAATTAATATAGTTTATTGCTAATTACTATAGTTATTCTCTAAATCGTTCCCATTTTATGAGCATAAATTTATCCCCCAATTCTGTCACCACCACTCCTGCTCCTTTAATGTTTGCTGGATTTTGAAAATACACCCCTAGTTCTGAAGCATTTAATATTTTGTATGTAGGATGGTATTCTGCATTATATGGTCTTTTAATATTATATTTTTTAACCCAATTAATAACACTTACGTGAGAAACGCCTAAAATTCTTTCTATCTCACGATAGGTTAATCCTTCTAAATAAAGCTGCAATGCCTTGTTAACATAATAGTCATCTATCTTCTTACCTAACTTGTTAACTGTAAAATAATAGTTGCATTTTTTGCATCGATATCTTTGTCTGTTGTCTATTACTCCGCTTTTTATATATTTAGTAGAACCACAGTTGGGACAAGAATTAAGATCCATATATAGTATTTTTGCATAAATATATTATTTTAGCAATAAAAATATAACAACTATTTAATATTAATTATAGAAATATTTAACTTTTATAGCTATTTTACAAGATATAATGCTACATTTTTAAATAATCGATACACAAATGGCAGATGAATTTGTAGATATATTGGATAAAACAGGAAAGTTGACTGGAGAAGTAAAATTAAAATCCGAAGCACATCGGTTAGGATTATATCATGCAAGTGTGCATATTTGGTTTTACACAAAAAATGGAGAGGTATTATTACAAAAACGAGCTTATAATAAAGATACGTATCCTAATTTATGGGATGTTTCTGTTGCTGGTCATATCGAAGCTGGAGAAACTCCAGAAAATGCTGCTATAAGAGAAACTAAAGAAGAAATTGGCTTGTCCATTTCTAAAATGAATCTAGATTTTATAGGAATATTCTTATCCAAAAAAATACCCAAACCAAATCTGTATGATAATGAATTTCATCATATTTACCTTTCATATCTAGAGGTACCAATCACATCACTATTACTCCAAAAAGAAGAAGTTTCTGACATTACTCTTATACACCATAATTTATTAAAGGAGCATTTACAGGATTCTTTACAATCTAAAATATATGTCCCTCATGATGATGTTTATTACAATTTAATTCTTAATAAAATCACAAATCGATTACAATAATACTCATATTACAAGTAACTATAGTAACTTCATGTTATAATTTTTTATTATCATATTTTTGTATTAAAATCTAACAAACAATAAGAATAAACTATGGCTAATTCAAATAAAGAAACAATTGAAGCTTTAAACATATTATTAGCAGATTATCATTTGCATTATCAAAAACTAAGAAATTTTCATTGGAATATTACTGGCCCTCATTTTTTTGAACTTCATGCTAAATTTGAAGAACTTTATGAAGACGCCAAGTTAAAAATAGATGAAATTGCAGAAAGAATCCTAACTCTAAGAGGCAACCCTGTTAGCAATTTTAGTGCATACTTAAATTTATCTAATATTAAAGAAGCGGATTCTACTCTTATAGATCAGAAAATGGTATCCGAAATTCTTGAGGATCATATTGCACTTCTTAAACAGTTAAAAAAAGTAACTGCTTCTGCTGAAAATGCAAAAGATGACGGAACACTAGATATAACAGGAACGTATATCGGAGAAATAGAAAAAACTAGTTGGATGCTTAATGCGTGGAATCAAAGAAAATAAAATAATACGATTTTCCTATCTTATCTTTTTGGCAGCTATCTCGGTTAACTGTCAAAAAGATAAGAAATCAAATCTATTAAACATACATACATTTCCTAAAACTCTTCATGAGATATCTGGTATAACCATGTTGTCCAATAACAGGTTATACGCTATTAATGATTCTGGCAATGAAAATATCTTATTTTGTTTGAATGTAAAAGGAGAAGTATTACAGAAAATCAAAATTCCTGAAACCAAAAATATAGATTGGGAAGACTTAGCATACGATAAAGAAGACAATATTTATATTGGAGATTTTGGTAATAATAGTAATAGTCGAAAAGATTTATGTATTTATAAAATCTCTGGAATTTTATCTAATTCTATATCTGTCTCAAAAATAGAATTCGCTTATGAAGATCAAAAAGAATTTCCGCCTAAAAAAAAGGAATTAAATTTTGATGTAGAAGCTTTTATCTATTTAGAGAACAGCCTATATTTATTTACTAAAAATAGGATCAAAAAAGCAAAAGGAATAACCAAAATATATAAAATCCCTACTACATCAGGACAACATATAGCCAAATTAATAGGAGAATATAAAATTTGTAAAAATAATTCGGATTGTTTTATCACTGGAGCTGCAATTAATAAAAAAAACGATAAAATAGTTCTTCTTACTCATGACAAAGTTTTTTTACTTCGTGATTTTAAAGGAGACAACTTATGGAATGGGAATATTCAAAAAATAAAATTACACCACAATTCGCAAAAAGAAGGCATTTGTTTTAAAAATGACTCTACTCTTTTTATTATAGATGAAAAAACAGGGCATAAAAAAGCTAGTTTATATGAGTATCAGTTAGATTGATTATACCAATCTTCCTCTAAGATAGCATATTCATAATTATCTGACCAACCAGATTTAAGAGGTAAAACCTTTCGTTTATGCCCCTCTTTATTCATTCCTGATTTTTCGAGAACTCTAATAGACCCTATATTATCGATAGCGCATCCTGCTTCAATTCTATGCAGATTAAGTTCCTCAAAACCAATACGCAAAATTTCTTTTAATGCCTCTGTAGCATAGCCTTTGCCCCAAAAAGATGGATTCAGTTTATACCAAACTTCTCCTGTTTTATATTTAGGGTTTCCAATTTTAATAGCGATTAATCCTATAAAGTCTTTTTTATCGACCGTTTCTATAGTAAAAACATACTCTTTTTGTAAACGAATAAAATCTACCCATTTAGCTACAATCATTTCTGTAACTTTAATATTATCGGGAATTCCTAATACATTAAATTCATCTACTTCTGGTATAGAATGTAATTGATGAATTTTTTGCACATCAGTTTTTTCTACTAAACTAAGACAAAGTCTTTTTATTATTATTTTTTTATAAAACATTTCTAATCATTTCACATATTCAATCCAAAACCAAAAGTAAATCGTACTCCATCATCGCTAGTAAACACTCCTAATTGTCCTCCAACTGTATCGAGAGCATTAATCCATAATCCACCTCCCACTGAGTCTTGCCATTGCCTGGAGTTTTCATCATCTAACCACACTCTTCCTATATCATAACCTCCAAAAACACCTAGTTGTAAGGGCAGTAAACCTGTTTTAAATTTATTAAAACTATATCTTAAATCTGTACTAAAAGCTAGTGCGCTCTGCCCTGTAAACCGTTCTTCTCTATATCCTCTTAATCCATATACTCCACCTAAATTTACACCTTGATAAAACTCAAAATTCTTACCTAGATTTATTCCTGCATTAACATCTGTTTTAAGTACTAGCTTTCGGTTTTTAGTAATTGAATTATAAAAACTTAATCTAGGATACACGTATCCATACGTTTTTTCTATATCCTCTATATTGGTTCTTGCCCCAGTTTGTAGTTTAAACAACATCCCTCTGGTTGGATTAATAACGTTATCATAGCTTTCGAACTTATAAGTCATCTCTATATTGCTAAAAAACTTACGTTCAAAAAAATTAGAATCTGTGGTTACAAAACTCAACCCTGATGTTATTAGTCTATCTTGACTATCCTGAACTTCTATCCCTTCGTAAGCTGTTTTAATTAAAAACTCACTCCCGTAACGGTTCTTTTTTGAAATCCCTAACCCAATAGACCATATACCTATTTTCACTCGATTATAATCGAATCCAAGTTTTGTATCTAAATTAGATGTTTCATTGCCAAATCCGAAGAAATTTTGTGCAAAATTCTCACTGGTATATACACCATCTACCAAAAAACTCCAGTTACCTAGCGCTTTTACAAACTCTCCTGAATAGGATACATCATATCCTTCTGTCTGAAAATAATACGCTGCTCTAACTTTATGTCTGCTATGATAAGGGTCATTTTTAAATCCTTTAATGGTATACGTATCTGTTACATTTATATTAAGACCATCGTCTGGATTAAAACCTATAAAAGGAGTTATAGTATTTATTTTATCTATATATTTTTTATAATCATATATATTATAATTATAAGTATTGCTAAAAATAAAATTTGCACCCCCTTTCTTTTCTATCGTATTTGGTTTCGACTTGTGATCATATATCTTAATTTTCTTTCCATTTTCGATAGTATACACATCATTATTCTGGCCACCAACTATTCGAATTTTTATTGGATTAACTCCTTTTCCTTTTACAACAAATTGATCGTCATCATCTAATCCATAAACCCAAATTTCTTTAGTTTCGTTAGAGTTAAAAGTTCTATGACTGTATGGTTTTTTGGCTTTACCATCTTTTATTCTTGCTATATTTATTGTTGTTTTGTTATCTTCTCTACTAATCTCAAAAAAATCATCTTTATCGGTTCCTGTAATAATAATATACTTAGATAAATATTGGTAGTATCGTTTTGCTATATCTTCGATATCATCTCTTCTGGATTTAAGATTATTTTTAATTTTATCAATTGTTTTATCCTGAAGTTCTTCAGGGATATTACTAAAAGCCTTTTCAATAGATGCATCAGACAAATTTTCTTTAATATATCTGGCCTGTTCCAGCCATATTTCTTTATCTGAATTTTGAATCAATGCTCTGTCTAATGGTAAACCCGATTGGTTAATCCATCTAACCTTTTTAAGTTTGCTATCATACACCTGAAATTTTCTTGCAAGAGGCACTATAAATTTTATTACATCCAAAAGCAATCCGTCGTAGTTAGAAAAAACCTGATCCCTATCTCTGGGAATAGGCCTATACACCTTATTATCCCCATTATCAAACCTGGCCCATCGCCATTGATCTGAATGACGATCCCAATCCCCCAAAAGCATATCAAAAAGTCTGGTTCTTATATAATGTTTTTCATCTATTTGATATTCTTCATCTTTTCTTATTTTTTTTAAAAGCTCATCAGTACTTTCGATATCATTTGGTATCCCAAACGAAACTTCGTCTTTATGTTCTTTTCCCGGGCGTTCTTCTAAAAAATATATTTCATCTCCAAAATTCTCATTGTATTTTCCTAATGCGGGATGTTTAGGGATATAATATAGTTTAGGGTTTGCATGATACACCCCAATTGCATCTGCCAATGTACCTACCGCTAAAAACGCATAAGGATAACTAGATGTATAGAAATCAGAAAGCACCTTTTCTGTTATAGTATTATCAAACTCATCGCCTAAATAGGTGTATTTAAATGCTCCTTTTTGTAAAAACTGGGCAACGCTTTTTCGCATTGCTCTAAGGCTATATCGTTTACCTTCTTTATCTATAATACGTAAAGACCTTGTTACTTGTCCTCCTCCTTGCCTGTCAATAGTAAAACCGCCCATTAAAGTATCTAATGTTGCAACAGGGATCTTAATATCTGTTCCGTATGCATATCGATAATGATCCCCCCATATAGATTTATAAAACTTTGATTTTTCTATTTCATTTTTACTGTATATAGAAGCCTCTACTTCTGGTTTAAAAGAATCTTTAACATTACTAAAATCAAATTCTTTTTCTTTTTCATGTACTTTGGTTTGATATACTAATTTAGGTTTGCCTTTATCACTTCCAAAAAAGCGTACATTAGATGAACCATCTTTATAAATATCCAACACTGCAAATCCTTGTCCTGGATAAGAGAACAGTCCTTCTTTTCCTAAAGAAACTGCAGATACCTTAGAACCAGACCCAGAAACTATTTGTTTAAGCCCATTATCTAAATATTGTAAAGAATGTTCATGCCCTGAAACAAATATTGCTTTGTTAATTCCTCTTACCATAGTTGATAATCTCCTGACTAAGTTGTTGTAATGGGTATTAGACAAGTCCTGTGTTGAGATCCCTCCTTGGGATCTTATTTGAATAGCTAACGAACCCAAAATTGGAATAGGTATTTTCTTTTTTAAAGGAAAAATATGATTCTTAAAACTATATTTTCCTCCGTGCTCTCCATTAGTAAACATGGGATGATGCATTGCTACTATGATAGTTTTTTTACTGTGTTTTTTTAATTCACTCTCTATTTCGAGAAAGAATTTTTCGCGAGTTTTAATATCGCAATTATCATTAATCGTAGGGTTTTTATCCCAATCTGCAAGATACCATTGTGTATCTAATACCAGAAGATGCACTTTATTACTTATTTCTACACTTGCAATAGGGCAACCATTTTTTGGTAAAAAAGCATCTTTATCCCCCATCTTTTTTAATACATACTTTTCTTGTCTCTTTAACCCTTCTATACCATTATTATACCAGTCATGGTTTCCTGGGATAAACACAACTTTTCCTTTAAACGCTTTAACAGACTCTACTTGAGCATCTATTCTATATTCTGCTAAGGTTCTGTTTGGAGAATCCTTTTTAGGCATTCCTTTTTGGTAAATATTATCTCCCAAAAAAATAAGATGATCATTTTTTGTTTTTGCTGTATCCAGTACTTTATTAAGGATGGATAATCCCTCTGTACTTTCACTCATTTTGGCGTATCCAGCATCTCCTACCAAATAAAATGTTTTTTCTATCTCTTTGTCGGGTAATGTTAAATCAAAATTTTCGACTTTATAGCTAGGAGAATATGTTGCACAAGAACTAAGTAATACTGCAACACAAATAATCAGAATCTTATTATATTTACTCATTGTTTGAAGGATGATCTCTTTTTAAATTATCTTAGTATCAAAAATTAATAATTATGTCTTCTTTATTAGAAAAAACTGACAATTTTGTTTTAGAACTTTTCGAAAAAAAGCTTCCAAGCTCCTGTATTTATCATAATTACAATCATACAAAAAGAGTATATAAAAGTACGAAAGAAATTATTGACACAACTAATCTACCAGATGAAGACAAAGAAGCTTTACTATTAACTGCTTTACTACACGATACAGGATATTCTATCAGCTCTAAAAATCATGAAGAACACAGTGTAGAAATAGCTAAAGATTTCTTAATAAATCAAAATGTCTCGCAAGGTATCATTAATAAGGTTTCAGAACAAATCATGGCTACTAAAATGGAGCATGAACCTACTAATTTTTTAGAAGAAATTATTAGAGATGCTGATGCATCTCATTTTGCTAAAGATTATTATGGAGAAACCAGCGAATTGTTACGATGCGAATTTAAGCTTAATAATATTGAAGACATAAACACTACGGATTGGCTTAAAGCTAATATTGACCTATTCCAAAATAAGCATCGGTATTATACAGAGTATGCTATTGCAAACTGGCAACCAAAAAAAGATATTAATCTTTCTAAAATGCTGACGGAATTAAAAACATCAAAAAAAGAAAAGAAAAAAGAGAAAGAAAAACTAAAAAAATCGATTAAAGAGGAAAGCCCAGAAAAAGGAATACAAACTTTATTTAGAGTTACTCTAAAAAATCATTTAAAACTAAGTGATATTGCAGATACAAAAGCTAACATTTTACTTTCTGTAAATGCAATTATTATATCTCTGGCTTTATCTAATCTAATTCCTAAACTAGATAACCCGTCTAATCAATATTTAATCTACCCAACTTTTATCTTTATCCTATTTTGTATTGCCTCTATAATACTATCTGTATTAGCAACACGACCAAATATCACTAGTGGTGAGTTTACTCGTAAAGAAATTGAAGAAAAAAAAGTGAATTTATTATTCTTTGGCAATTTTCATAAGATGCCTTTAGAGGAATATAAGTCTGCAATGGTAGACCTTATGGACGATAAAGAATATATTTATGATATGATGATTAAAGATCTTTATTTCTTAGGAAAAGTCTTACATCGTAAATATAAAATATTAAGAATTACCTATACCGTTTTCATGATAGGGATTATAACTTCTGTTATTTCCTTTATAATTGCTTTTAATACGTTACAATAGGTATTAATTAAGCTCGTTCATCAAATCTTGGTATGTATAATATTCTTTATCTTGACTATTCTTATTATACAAAATATTTATACGTAACGCCTTTAACCCTGTCACTCCTTGGAGATCCTCTAAATCAACAATCTCTATATCTTCTTCTAGGTATTTTTTGGATTGTAAAAAATTTATATACTCAATATATTCTCTCTCGTCTGATCTCTGAGAATATATAATCACTAATTTTCCTTTTTCTGTGACACGTTGATTTGTTCCTTTTATATACGACTTATCTACTCGCTTTTTCACAACCTCATATCTTGCGTTATATGTCCCATCTACATCAAATCTTTTTTCATCCATTCTAAACCTAACGGATAAAGACGAATTAAAAACTAAAACCATAGATGCTACATCTAATGCCATAGGCAAATCACTTTTCATTTGATAATATGCATTTTCCATTTCACACATTACTTGTAACTGCCACAATCTAAGATTATAAAGGTATACTTTATTAAAACTATCTTGTTTTGTGATAGATTCTCCTATATACATATTATGTTCTACACCATCAGATTTAAAGCGTTCAAAATAATGAGGATACATCCCTTGTGCTTCATCCTGCATTTGGTCCAATAACGACGCCATTTTTTTATTAATCAACATAACCGATTCATCATATGCCTTACGATATTTATACACCATTTTTATTCGAGGATCTAAAATAGCGTTATACGCAATTATTAAACTCTTTAGATCTTCATTTTGTTGCTCCAGATGTTTAAACAGTGGTATAATTTCTTTTTTAATAAAGTTTGAAATATTCTGTTCGCTATCTACTTCTAATTGTTCTGTTATAGAGTTTATGTATAAGTTAGTTGTATATTTTAATTGCTCATAGATTGGTATAGAATCTAGTTCTATGATTTTATTAATTATTGTTAAAATACTTTTAAGTTGTAAAACTAAATCTTTTTGTATAGCCTCATTACGAGCTTCTGAAGAACCTTTTATATCAATTTGTCCATATAAAGGATATACATTTTCAAAAACTACTTCTCTAAAAGAAACAGGGTTTCCTTCTACCATTGCTCTTACAAAACGTTTGGCTTCTTGTTTAAATTTCCAATGAACACTTTGGTGTATAGAAGTACATTCTTGTTGTATAATTAACTCTAGCTCATTCTCTGCTTTTGCTTTGGAGCGCAAAACAGAGTCTACTAAATATGGCATTACATCTTGTAATTTGTTAGCATTAATACTATTTAGTTCATGAAGATTAGGAGAAACTATTTCCAGAACTCCTAACATTTTATCTTCACTTACTATTGGTGCTATAATTATACTATTAATACCCTGTGCTACCAGATTTTTATACATTAGCTCGTTTGGAGCAGATTTCTGATACTTTTTTACGTCAGAGATTGTAAAATACGTCGATTTTTCAAACAGATGATTATATGCTCCCCCACAAAGTGCAGACTTACAATCATTTGAATATTCATTATATAATATATAACTATCAATATTTTTAAACGGAACACGTTCAAACACCTGATCTTCTGGATTATAATTTGAAAAGCCTACTTTAATTTCATGAAGGTTAAAAATAGCTCTAAAAACCTTTTGAAAGCTCCCTACAAAATCTCCTTGTGTTTTATCATATTTAAGCAAACTGGTTTTAAAATCTGATAAAGATACATCTGTAGTTACATCAAACATATTGGCAAGAACTATTCCTTTAAAAATCCAACTATGTGGTGGAAACTTTTCTTTCCATATCTCTATATTATCAAAATTATCCAGTAATTCTGCTACATCTTCATCGGTTATGTCTTTTGCTTTATCTGTCTTAATAATGTCGATAAAATCTCCATTATACATAATCCTATAATGACGCATAATAGCATTTTCATCGGGAATATCATAAAAGAAGGGTCTTCTAAAATCTATTTGATAGTCATAATAGCTTCCCAAAATAATACTACACCCCATAATATAATAATGATCCTCATTCATGTTTTTGATCTGAGGTTCAAAATCTTTTCCTGCTGCATTTATTATATTTTGATACCGCTTCGTAGATTTTAATACAATATTCTGAAAAGGAATTGTAGCGATCTTTATTTCATTTTGCTGTAATATATTCGCAAACGCATCCTCTAGTACCAAATCAATTTGTGGCATCAGCTCCTGCACGCGCTTTGCTTTCGATATCCCCTCTTCCAATTCAGGATAATCTTCTCCGATTTTTAAAATCCGTGAAGCCCTGTCACTAACAAGTTCATTATCGTTTTCTAATAATTCTCTGTACTGTTCAAAAAATTTTGTAAAACTAATTCTTATATCTAATGGAAAATCTTTCCCCAAAGCTTTCATACCCATGTATTAATCAATGTCTACAAAAATAAGATAAACAAAGTCGTATGCCTAGATATTAACAATTTATTAAAGTATTGTAATTCCTAAAATCTATTAACAGTTCTTTTTATCTACAATGTTAATTTTTGGCGTTTATGCATTCTATTCTTTATTTTTACGTCGATTAAAATAAATACAGTTAAAAAAGTATCTCTAGATTAATCTACTTTTTAACAATAAAAAAGATTAATCTTTGTTCTACGATTTTATAAGACCAGAGATTCACGAATTTTGGTTTTTAATTATTTTTACGTGAGTAATGTGCAAAATGTTTTGTTGCATTTAAAAAAAATATACAGATGAAAAGAATTGCATTGCTAGCCACAGCTGTATTGCTTGTAGCTTGTCAAAAAGACCAAAAAGGGTATAGTATTACTGCTGATGCAGCTGGTTTTGAAGATGGAACCGTAGTATATGTAAATGCTATAAGCCAATCCAGCAGACCCATAATTATAGACTCTACTACAATACAAAACGAAAAATTTGAGGTAGCGTTACCTACCCCAGAAAATAATGACTTTAATTACCTAACCTTTAATAATATTAGAGGAAATGTTTTGTTTTTAGCCGAGAACAATCCTATTAGAATAACAATCCATAAAGATAGCATGCGATCTTCTATTATTAAAGGAGGAAAAGAAAATGACTTGTTTTATACGTATGTAAATACACTTAACAAATATAATGAAGAAAAAATAAAGCTAAGTAATGATTATCAAATTGCATCAAAACTGGGAGAAGCAGATAAAGCTATAAAAATTTCTGGCAAGAGAGAAGAATTGATCAAAAAAGAAAGTCAATTTAGAAAAGATATGGCTAATAACAATGCAAACTCTTTGATATCTGTTATGGCACTAACCGATTTATTAAATCTTAAAATACTAACACCTCAAGAAGCTCAAACTAAATTTAGTTCTGTTAATGACAGTCTTAAAACTACAAGATTAGGCAAAAACTTAGAACAACTTATTAATAGTGCTATTGCCATGGCTGCACAAAAAAGAATAGATATTGGTTCTACTGCCGAAAATTTTTCTGCACCTACTCCTAATGGTAAAGTACTATCTTTAAAAGAAAGTATGGGTAAAGTGACGATAGTTGATTTTTGGGCTTCTTGGTGTAAACCATGTAGAATAGAAAATCCAAATGTGGTAAAGGTGTATAATAAGTACCATAAAAAAGGACTTAATATTATAGGAGTATCCTTAGACAAAAAACAAGACGCATGGACAAAAGCTATTGCAGATGATAATCTGGATTGGAATCATGTTTCTAACTTACAATTTTGGCAAGATCCAATTGCAAGAGCTTATGGAGTAAGATCGATCCCTGCAACTTTTATTTTAGATGAAAAAGGAAACATTATAGCAAAAAATCTTAGAGGTCCTGCTCTGGAACAAAAAATAGCAGAACTATTAGAACAAAAATCTTTATAAATAAGATTAAGGAACACATAAAAAAAGGATCTTTAAAAGATCCTTTTTTTATGCTTTATAATTTTCCTAACCTTTGTAAAACAAAAAGAATAAGTATAGGTACTGCTAATAAACCAATCATAAAAAGGTTTTCTTGAAATAACCAAGGTGCCATAATCAAAGTCACTACATATCCTCCTACTGCTCCGCCAAAATGGGCATCATGCCCAATGCTACCTATTTTATTTTTCATTCCAAAAATAGAATACAATAAATAACCAATACCAAATATATAAGCAGGAATCGGTATAGGAATAAACATTAAATACAAACTCATATCTGGTCTAAATAAAATACCCGCATATATTATCCCAGAAACAGCTCCACTAGCTCCCACTGCGCTATAATGATATTCGTCTTTATGAAAAAACAAGGAAAATAAATTACCTACTAGCAAACTACTAAAATAAATTATCAAAAATTTTATGTTCCCTAAAAAGCTAACCACCACAGGAGCAAAAAAATAGAGCGTCAGCATATTAAAAAACAAATGCATAGTATCTACATGCAAAAAGCCCGAAGTCAGCATCCGTATTTGTTCTCCTCTTCGTATGCCCCCGATATTAAATTTATATTTTTCAAAAAAAGAAAAATCATTAAACCCTTTTAATGACAATATTACATTAGCTGCAATTATTAATATAACAACGATATCCAATCCTCCCATGTTTTTATAATTTTTGTCAAATATAGTATATATTTTAAGCGCAAAAAACCTTAACTAAAAGGCTTTCTTAATTAGGAAAATTTTAGGAAAAAAAAGATGCAGCACTTCTATATTTGTATCCTTTAATTTAGTTTTAATGCATTTTTTAGTATACTGCCTTGTTTATCCTATGCTATGGATAATCTCACAACTTCCCTTTCGAATATTGTATATTTTCTCCTCTGGAGTTTACTTTTTCTTATACTATATAGTACGGTATAGAAAAAAAGTAGTTACCAAAAACTTAACTTTAGTTTTTCCTGAAAAATCTACTAAAGAAATTATCGAAATTCAGAAAAAATTTTACAAACATATGTGTGATATGTTTATGGAAATGATTAAAAGCCTCTCCATTTCAAAAAAAGAAATGATAAAAAGATTTACCATAATCGAACCGCAAACTTTTAAAGAACTACAGTCTAAAAACAAAAGTATAATAGTGCTTATGGGGCATTATGCAAGTTATGAATGGGCTATTGCTGCTCAGTTTGTATTAGATTTTCCTATTGTTGGAGTATATAAAGAAATTAAAAATAAGTATTTTGACCAGTTAGCACATAAAATCAGAGGAAGATTTGACACAAAACTAATCAAACACCGTAATGTTATTAAAGAAATTACCAGAGACAAAGTACACGGTAAAATATGTGCCTACGGGCTATTATCTGATCAATCTCCAAAATTAAAAAATGCTTTGTATTGGACTAATTTTATGAATATCAAAGTACCTGTAATTACAGGTGGCGAAGTATTAGCGCAAAGATTAGATCTGCCCGTTATGTATTTAAAAGTTGAAAAAGTAAAACGTGGATATTATCAAGCAAAATTTATAAAAATAACAGATACTCCAAAAACCTGTAAAAACCACTATATCTCTAGAAAATACTTGGATTTACTAGAAGAACAAATTTATAACAAACCAGAGTATTATCTTTGGACCCACAGAAGATGGAAACACCACAAAGCTAATAAACCCAAAGGAGCCATCATAGATTAAAGACAGGTGTATATAGTTTTTTAGTTTTTTTAACTTTTAAAGAGATGATTTAACAAAATACTTTTATTTTCGTGTATCAAACCTTTAAAAATTATGCAGTTCATTATCTATAAATTAGTGTACCCTATTTTATGGTTTATTTCAAAATTACCCTGGAGGTTTTTTTATATATTTTCTACAGTAATTTTCTTTTTGATCTACTACATGGTGAGATATCGAAGAAAAACAGTTACACAAAATCTTACATTAGTATTTCCCAATAAAAACCCCTTAGAAATATATAAAATACGAAAAGATTTTTATAAACATATGTGTGATATGTTTCTAGAAATGATCAAATCCATTTCTATCTCAAGCGAAGAAATGAAGCAGCGTTTTAAGGTTACAAATATTGAAAAATTACACGAATTAGAAGCAAAAGGGGAAAACATAATTATATTTATGGCACATTATGCAAGCTATGAATGGGCAAATGTAGTGGATATTCAAACAGATTTTCAAGCAGTTGGAGTCTATAAACAAATTGGAAATAAATATTTTGACCAATTAGTACAACAAATACGTGCTCGATTTGGTTCTAGAGTAGTTACAACCAAAGAAGCTATGAAAGTAATTACAGAAGATCAATTAAATAATGGTCTTTATATGTACGCATTAGTTTCAGACCAATCCCCAAAAATAAATAAAGCTACTTTTTGGACTAATTTTATGGGAGTAAAAGTACCTGTATTTTTGGGAGCCGAAGTTTTATCTAAAAGATTAGGACTAAATGCATATTATTTACAAGTCGAAAAAGTAAAAAGAGGATACTATGAAGCTAAACTTATTACTCTAACCGAAGATCCTAAAAATTGTGAAGACTACTCTATTATTAAAAAATATACTCAATTATTAGAAAATCAAATACGGGAAAAACCACAATATTATTTATGGACTCATAAGCGATGGAAACACAGAAACACTCCTCCTCCTAAAGATGCTACCATAGATTAAAAATTGTATGTGTTTAATCCTTTAAAATAAACGTACCTTTACCCGTTTTTAATTACTCCAGCTATGCAATTATTGATTTATAGACTCGTTTATCCTATTATTTTAGGAATCTCTATACTACCTTGGCGGGTTTTTTATTTTTTTTCTACCTGTATTTACTTATTTGTATATCACATTTTAAGATATCGAAGAAAAACAGTTACTGAAAACCTAAAATTAGCTTTTCCAGAAAAATCTGACAAAGAAATTAAAAGCATTCGAAAGTTATTTTATAAACACATGTGCGATATGTTTCTAGAAATGACAAAATCTTTAACTATTTCTAGAGAAGAATTAATAAAACGATATAAGGTCGTTAATCTTGAAGAGTTTCATGAATATGAAAGAAAAAACAAAAACATAATTACTCTAATGGGACATTATGGAAGCTTTGAATGGTCTAATGCTGTGGATCTGGTTTCTATAAATCCTTGTGTAGGAATCTATAAACCTATAGAAAACAAATATTTTGACCGCCTTGCACATCGCATACGAGGACGGTTTAACTCCAGACTTATCGCTAGCAATAAAGTTGCCAGACAAATCATAAAAGATAAGCAAGATGGTACTATATGCTCGTATGGTATGATCTCTGATCAGTCCCCAAAAATAGGTAATGCAAAATATTGGACTGATTTTATGGGTACCAAAGTTCCTATCTTTTTAGGAGGAGAATTTTTAGCCCAACGATTAGATCTTATTGTCCTGTATCTTCATGTAGAAAAAGTAAAAAGAGGGTATTATGAAGTACGATTTATCCCTATTACAGAAAATAGCAATACCGAGGATAAATATTTTGTAATAAAAAAATATATACAGCTATTGGAAAGTCAAATACGGGAAAAACCACAATATTATTTATGGACACACAAGCGATGGAAACACAGAAATGCCACACCTCCTGAAGGAGCTGTAATAGATTAATGATACTTCAATACTGGTTTACGCTCTAAATACCACATTATATCCTATTCATATTCTATAAGATATATTAGGTTTAAATTAGAAGGGTTAGTTGTGTATTTCAGCATATATTAACCAAGAATTTGTAAGATGCATAACGGTTATTTAAAAAAACATAAGACTTTTTTTTATAATCTAATCGGTATAAAACAACTCTTTTGAGTATACGACTTAAAAGATATTGCATTACATACGGTATATCTCTCTTCCCGTAAGTAGTAAACCTATTCCTGGCACTATACATATCTTTCCCGTAAATGGTAAACCTCATCCCAGCACCATAAATACCCATCCCGTAAGTACTTTTTTGCTTCCCAGCACTATACATACTCATCCCGTCGCTATAGACACCCGTCCCGCAAGTGGTAAACCTAATCCTAGCACTAAACATACCTTTCCCGTAAGTACTTTTGTGCTTCCTGGCAGCCGGGACTAGTATACATGCAGCAAGGACATGAATAAATATACCCAAGAGCTATAAAAACACTACCAGAAAACAATAAAGCAGTACACGGATTGTATGCTGCATATGCAGGAAACCTAAAAAATACATTTTGTTTTCGAGGCAAATCTTGGGGAAAATAAAAAATTTCTTGAAACCGACTATCCTCGAGGCAGAGCCATAGAGATATTTCGCCAGTTTCATTTTGGTCTTGGGACCAAAAACCGAAATTTTGTATTTTACCTCACCCAGAACTGCCGAAAATGGCAGTTCTGACCTCTCCCAAGGAGAGGTGAATCGGAAACCCCGAGGCAGAGCCTTCGAGGAATTATTTAGATTAAATCCTCAATGAAGGAAGAATTAAAGTCCTTTGAGTAATAACTCTGCCGTTGCTGGATTAGTTGCCAAAGGCACATTATAAACATCGCAAAGTCGCATTAGCATAAATATATCTGGCTCATGAGGATGCTTAGCTAAAGGGTCTCTAAAAAAAATAACCATATCTACTTTTTTTTCTGCTACTCCTGCTGCTATTTGGGCATCTCCTCCTAATGGTCCTGACAATAATGCCTCTACTTCGAAGCCTGCTCTAATTGCTTTTTCGCCAGTAGTACCTGTAGATATTAATTTGATGCTTTTGGAATGGAGTATTTCTTGATGTTCATTAAGAAACTGAACCATTTCAGCTTTTTTTCCATCATGTGCAATTATTGCTATAGTCATATTTGGTCTTTACTATCTTCTTTTTATTATTTTTATGTTGAAAGAATATCTGAAATACGCAATAGTTCTTTATTAATACTATGTTCTTCTTTTAATCCACTATCAAAGCTTGTAGCTGTAATCTCATTATTTAATATCCCTACCATCACATTTTTTTCTCCATCCAAAAGTAGTTCTACGGCTTTTACACATAGTCTGCTTGCAAGCGTTCTATCAAAACAAGATGGAGTCCCCCCTCGTTGCATATGCCCCAAAACAGTAACTCTAACATCATAATCTGGCATGTTTTCTGTGACGTAATCTGCCAGTTCATATACGTTTTTCCCTATTTTATCTCCTTCGCTTACGACTACTATACTAGAGGATTTACCAGAACGTTTACTTCGTTTTAGGGATTCTAATAGTCGGTCTAAGCCTAGATCTTCTTCAGGAATAAGGATTTCTTCGGCTCCTGCCCCTACTCCGCTATTTAAAGCGATAAAGCCTGCATCTCTTCCCATTACTTCTACAAAAAATAATCGATCATGAGAACTTGCTGTATCTCTTATTTTATCTATAGCTTCTACTACTGTGTTTAGTGCGGTATCATACCCAATTGTAAAATTGGTTCCAGCAATATCATTATCTATAGTTCCTGGTACTCCTATTACAGGGATTTCAAATTCTTCGCTAAAAATTTTCCCTCCTCTAAATGTACCATCACCACCAATCAATACCATTGCATCTACTCCTATTTCTTTAAGGTGATCTGCTGCTTTTTTTCTACCTTCTGGAGTCATAAAATCTTTAGATCGTGCAGATTTAAGTATAGTACCTCCCCGACTTATTATGTTACGAACACTTCTGGCATTCAGCTCGCTATAATCTCCTTCTATCATTCCTTGATAACCTCTGTAAAACCCTATACATTTTACATTATAATAAGCACATGCTCTTGCTACTGCACGTATTGCAGCATTCATACCCGGGGCATCCCCACCAGAAGTCATAACCCCAATTGTTCTTATTTCTTTGGCCATAATTAGTTTTTTTAGCAATTTTTTTTAGTTTCGTAAAGTTATATCTGGGTTATATCCATAAGTATTTTTCAACCAGTGTGGTACTGCGTAATGATCTTATACTTATTTGTTTTTTTCTGTAAAGTTAATAAAATTAGGAGATTCAATTTTGGTTGTATCTACAGGTTTTACAATAGAATCTAAAGCTTTTTTATTTTTAAAAATCTTAACCCATAGTTCTTTAAAATTATCAAAATCTACAGAGTATGATAATCCTATTCCTTGTTCGTATCCTTGATTTCCTGATCCTACAAATTGGATTCTGTTTTCTCGATTAAAAATCTTTCCTCTCAAAGATCCATCTTCATTAAATAAATATTCTACTTCTACATTTCCTACTACACCAGAGTCATCTACTCCACCTATAGGAACTCCCACTCTACCATTTATTAAAATTTTATTATTGATTTGGGTAGAGAGTGTTAATCCAAATTGATCTGCATCTTCTTGATCCAGATTACGAACTCCTTGTACATAATTTAATCCTACTTGAATTTTATCTTCTTTGTCTGAAAATATTCCGTTAAAAAGACTGGATGCTCTTTCTGCTACCAAACCACCTGTAAAAGCATTGGCATCAAAAGTACCATTATAAAATTGTCCTGAAGAGACTAAAGAAAGTGCTTGTAATTCTTTATTAGATTTATCACTTAATTTATAATCTAATTCACTTTTTACAATAGAGCTTAAATTTGGAAATTCGATATTAAAATCTACGTCTGGTTGGATTAGTTCTCCTCTAAGATCTACTACCACTTCTACAGGTATTTTACGATTTACAGAAGAGTTTTCTAATAATATCGCAGGGTTTGCTTCGGTTTTATATACGGCACTAAGATCTAAAACTGCTCTGGTTGGACTCCCATCCCAGTTAATCGTTCCACCTTCACGCACTGTAAATAACTTTTCTACAAATGCTCCATATCTAAAATTATAGGTTCCTTGATATGCTACAAAATCCCCCCACATATTAAATTTACCATTGGTATTAATCTCGATAAGTAATGTACCTGCTCCTCGCCCTTTTAAGGAACTACCAGTGCTTTTGTCCACTACAATCTCTACCTCTGCATCATCGGTAACATCCAATTCAAAATTAAGCTCTAAACCTTTAATTTCTTCTAATATTATTTCTTTTCCGTCTAATCGGGCACGTTTTTCTTCTGGGCTAAGAAAATGTATATACGAGTTGTCTCCTATAGATTCTAATTCATTTAGTGGTATTTTAAAAACAGTTCCTTTTTCTGTAGTTGCGTTTACGTTTATTACTAATTCGTTAATCAGACCTTTAATAGAAGCTTCTCCACTTATAAAACCTGTACCATAATATAAAGACTCTTCGTCCTCTTCTGTATCCAGAACCAGTAATCTTTTATTTGCCAAGAGCTCTAACCCTAACTCCCATTTAGAGAATTTTTTGTGTGCTATGTATCCTTTAAGGATTCCTTCTGTTTTATATTTTGTATCTATAATTCCTACATCTATAAAATTGAATCGTTGCTTTTCTAATACCACCGTAGAGTTGTCTTCTAAATCCAAATCAACATTTAAATACGGTATCTTGATCCCTGCTTTATATAGTTTTAAAACTCCATCTATAGAAGGGTCTTTATAACTACCCGAAATCTTTGCATTTCCTGACACAAATCCCCTTATGTCTGTAAGGACTTCACCACCTAGTGCGCTAAATTCTGAAATATTAAATGTATCTAATTCTATATCTACATCTATAGAAGGGTTGTTTTCTGAAACATTAATAGCTCCTAATGCAGAAAATATTTGTTTATCTTCGTTTAGCAAACGAGAATTGATTTTATACTCGGTAAGATCTGCATTTCCTGCTATATTAAATCTTAATTCTCCCAGAGGGGTTTTATTTATTTGTAAATCCTTAATAATTACTGTAGATGTTGGCAAATAATTGCCTTTTTCCTGTAATAGAGATAAATCACCTTCTACTCTGCCTCCAAAATCTAAGCTATCAATTCTGGGAGTAACCTTATGAAGGTCGACATTTTTAAAAGTTGCTTTTAAATTTTTATAATCTTTACCTTTGGTGATACCATTTATCATGATCTCCTCATCCATATAACTAAGTAATATCGATCGTATATCTATATTTTTGAAATCATTGTCGAAGATAATTTTGTTATTATCTTTTCTTTTTTCCTTATTAGCATACCAAGTATATCCTTTGTATGTAAAATCAGATTTTCTTAACCCAACAACAGAATTATTTTCCTCGTTTATGGTGTGATAAAATTCGAGATTAAAATTATCTTGATTGTTTATTCCTCCTTTAAACTCAGAATGCATAAACAAGGTATCTTTTAGAGTTACATTAATTAAACTAAATTCAGATACATCATAGTACTTAGAATCTATACTATCAATTGCTATATAGGTATTAAATAATGGATTTTTATTATCTATTTGGACATCTACATCCTGCATAAAATTATCAAAAGCTTTAATAGATGGGGATTTAAAAGTAAGTTTAAATTCGGATTCATTACTTTCTACTTTTCCTTTTATAATAGTATTTGGTGCGAATTCAATTTCTGGAAAAAACACATCTACTATTTTATTATAAATATTAAAGTTAAATTCCATAAACTCATTATCGGTAATTTCTGTAGCTTCAAAATTAGTATACAGGCTTCCTATAGAGTTTCTAAACAAATCATATACATTTTCAAATCTAAAAATTCCTTTTACACTTCCTTCTACTATATCGGGGCTATTGATAGTTATAGTTCGTATATTTTTATCGTCGAAACTTGAAGTAATATCGAAATCCTCAAAATAGAATCCTCTATCTTGATTGGTATATAATGTTTTTTCAAAAGAAATAGTTCCATACGCATCATTGATACCCGTTCCTTTCATATTCATATAAACATCTCCATTAAAAACAGAAATACTATCTCTGGTAAACAAGTTTAGTTTTTTAAGATCTATATGATCTACATAAGCTATAAAATTATAATTGTGTATTTCTTTGGATACGTCTGCTACCCCATTAAAGCTAAATTTAACATTAGGGTCGTTAGAATTTAAAGTTCCATCAAACACTCTTTCTTTTAAATTTCCTTGTGCAGCTATATTGGTATAGGTATATCCATTAAATTCTAATTTACTAATATCTCCTTCGATCTTAGTATCTAAACTTTCGATAGTAAAGCCACTGCCATCTACATGAATATCGAATGTAGAATTGCCTACAGACTTTTGCCCTATTAATTGCCCTATATTAAAATTATTTGAAATTACATTACCATTGTAAGAGGCATTCTTTATATCGTCTAAATTTTCTAATAAAACAAAGGCGTTAATTTTTCCTAAATGTGAAAACAGATCCATATCTATATCTACCGCTTTGGTAGTAACTATGGCATTACCAGTAGCTCTCACACTTCCAAATTGATATAATTGTCTTGGTAAAGAGTTTCCTAATACATTTGGTAATAAATTTACCAGATCATAATAATTACTAGTAAGGTTTTCAAAATCTCCTTCTAGTTCAAATTCTGAGGCATTACGTAATACATTTTTAATTCTAATATCTCCTTTAACAATAGATCTGTCTAACCCAGAAATATTAGCATTATTAACTGTAAAATCATTTAGTATCCCTCGTATAGATGTGTTTTGCATTTTTAATTTTTGATCTTTTCCAAATTCTTTATAAAATGGAATCAAATCATTTGTAGAAACAATTGCTTTATCAAAATCTGCATTAATATTTACCTTATTTTCAAAATCTTCTAATCCTCCTTCTTCATACGAAAAAAGTATTTGCCCTTGTATATTAGAGTCTTTAGTTTCTATAATTAGTTCTTGAAAACTCATACTCCTTGGTGTAATCAAAAGACAAGTTTGCAAATTAGAAATATCTAATCCTCTAAAGTCTTTGCACGCTAATGCATCAATATTTATATATACATCTTCGTCATCTACTAATAAACTCTCTGCATTAAGCATAATATCTGTATATTCAACAGCTTTTGGAGTATTCAAATTTTCGTTAGTAAAACTATATGTACCTCTTAATATGCTAATATTTTCTGTAGATAGTATAAATTTTTCTTCTGAAGGTGGTTTTTTACCAGTATTAAATTTTCTAACAAACGTCATTAAATTATCACTGTTCTCCTCTTTATAAATTTTCATTTTAAAGACTAAGTCTTCAATTGATACTTTACCTAAAGATGGTTGCCCATTTATAATTTCATTAATACCAAGAAGTGAGGTTTTTATAGTACCGGTATATATTAACGTATCTTGATGATGGTCTTTAATCAATACTTCATCAAGATTTACATTTCCTGCATAGGTAATTCCTATCCTGTTAATATTAATATCAACTCCGTATGTTTTATTAAGATAATTTGTGGCTTTTTCACCTACAAAAGTTTGAACTGCAGGAATAGAAAAAAGCACCACCAAAAACGCAAATAGTGATAAAAGAACAAGAAATGTTCTTAATAATATTTTCCTAAATTTCCTGATACGTTTTATTGTTTTAACTTTGTTGACAATATTAACAATTTCTATGCCCTTTTCCTCATAATGAATCCACAAAAAATATACATATTAGGTATTGAGTCTTCTTGTGACGATACTTCTGCTGCTGTATTATGTAATGGACAGGTTTTATCTAATGTTGTTGCATCGCAAAAAATACACGAATTGTATGGTGGTGTTGTCCCAGAGTTAGCCTCTAGAGCACACCAACAAAACATTGTACCTGTAATAGATCAAGCTATTAAACAAGCTAATATTAAAAAAGAAGATTTGCATGCTATTGCTTTTACACAAGGCCCTGGTTTAATGGGTTCCTTACTTGTGGGGACTTCTTTTGCCAAATCATTGGCACTTGCACTAGATATCCCTTTAATAGATGTTAACCACATGCAAGCTCATATTTTGGCTCATTTTATTGAAGAAAAAGGTTTTGACACTCCAGAATTTCCTTTTTTAGCAATGACCATAAGTGGTGGACATACACAAATTGTAAAAGTCACCAATCATTTTGATATGCAAATTATTGGTGAAACTATAGATGATGCTGTCGGCGAAGCTTTTGATAAAAGTGCAAAAATATTTGGGTTACCGTATCCTGGTGGGCCATTAATTGATAAGCATGCACAACTTGGTAATCCAAAAGCGTTCCCTTTTCCTAAACCAAAAGTTGGAGATCTTAATTTTAGTTTTAGCGGTCTTAAAACATCGGTTTTATATTTTGTACAAAAGATGGTAAAAGAAAACCCGGATTTTGTTGCAGAAAACCTAAATGATATATGCGCTTCATTACAGTATACCATTATCAATATCCTTATCGATAAATTAAAAAAAGCATCTAAACAAACTGGGATTAAAAGTATTGCCATTGGTGGTGGGGTTTCTGCAAACTCTGGGATTAGAAAAGCGTTAAAGGATGGAGAGCAAAAGTATGGTTGGAAAACCTTTGTACCTAAATTTGAATATACTACCGATAATGCGGCTATGATAGGGATTGTAGGGTATCTAAAATACCTGAAAAAAGATTTTACAGATATGACCGTAGTAGCGAAAGCAAGAGTGCAATTTTAAATCTACGATACAAACAAAAACTAAGAAGTAATCCAAAAATGCAACTATTTTATAACCATACCCTAACTAAATCCAGTACAGAAATTAAATTTTCCAGAGAAGAGAGTAAACATATCGCTAAAGTACTAAGAAAAAAAGAAGGCGATATACTACATATTACCAATGGTTTGGGATACTTTTTTACTGCTTGCATTACTTTTTCTAACCCTACACAATGTATTGCCGCTATACAATCGTTTGAGGAACAAGCAAAAAAAAATTACCGACTGCATCTTGCAGTAGCTCCTACCAAAATGAATGATCGGTATGAGTGGTTTTTAGAAAAAGCTACAGAAATTGGTATTGATGAAATCACTCCTATTATTTGTGAGCATAGCGAAAGAAAAATTATTAAAGAAGATCGTTTTGAACGTATATTACAAAGTGCTATGAAGCAGTCTTTGCAATATTATTTACCAAAACTTAATCCTGCGGTTTCTTTTTCTGATTTTATAACCCAATCTAACACAGATCAACTATTGATTGCGCATTGCGAAGAGACAAAAAAGCAATCTTTAAAGGATGTTTTGCTACTAAAATCAAATACCACCATCCTTATTGGTCCAGAGGGGGATTTTTCTACTAAAGAAATTGAACTTGCTTTAACTTCTGAATACACACCTGTTACTTTGGGAGAAACCCGTTTGCGAACAGAAACTGCTGCTATTGTAGCTGCACATAGTGTTGCTTTATTAAATTTATAAAATTGGGATAAAGTGTCTTTTTTTTATGTAGTATGTTTTAACTTCTTCTTGCACAATCAACTATTACCAATGAAAAAATCCTTGCGTTTATTTAATTAACACTCCATCTTTATAAACCTCTTTTGTTACTTGCCCTATACTAGTATCTTCTATTAACCAGACTCCTTCCTTTTTATCATTCTTATATTTCCCAAATTCCTTAATATTCAATGTTTTATCATTACTTTTAAACAAACCAGATTTTAAGTTATTTTTGAATGTCACTTCCATCACATTACCCGCTTCTTTTATTTTCCAGACACCTTGCTTTTTACCATTTTTGCAATAACCTTCTTTAGAGTAAGTATGATTGTCTGACTCAAAATAATAACCATTCATTACGTCATTTTTATAATTAACTACTTTTGCTATAAACATTGACTCCAAACCTTTTAAAAAAGTTAGTGATTCCCCATGTTTTTTTTGATTTTTATATCCTGTAACTTCTATCTCCATCAAAACATTCTCATTACTATACTTGGTTTTATAGTATCTGCCATCTGGAATATTTTTAACATTATTATTTATAATATCATCATACTCAAAATCCAAAAGTTTAATAAAGGAATCTGGATATTCTATTTGACCATACCCTACTGCAAAAGACAGAAAAAGAAATGGTAATACTATATTTTTAATTTTTTGATGTCCCATGATATTTTTTTACTTCTTCTTGTATTACCAACCATTGCCAATGAAAAAAATCTTTGCGTTTATTTAATTAACACCCCATCTTTATAAACCTCTTTTGTTACTTGCCCTATACTAGTATCTTCTATTAACCAGACCCCTTCTTTTTTATCCTTCTTATATTTTCCAGTAGTGATAGAAATATTTCCATCAGAATTTTCTTTTAAGTTATAAGCTCCATGTTTTTTTCCATTTTTATAATGCTCTCTTATGGTAACTAAATAGCCAATTCCGTTATTTTTTTTTGTGTTCCATTCTCCATGTTTTTTTCCATTTTTATAGTATCCCTGTTCAGAATAGGTATGATTGTCTGTGCTAAAATAATACCCATTCTTTTTTCCAAATGAATAGTTTTCTACATTAGACAGGTCAATACCTCCTATATGTGATAAGAAAAAAAGCCATTCTCCATGTCTTTTTCCACTTACGTATTCTATTTTACTAATACCAAGTAATTTTCCCTTTGGGTTATGCCTTATATAGTATTTTCCGTCAAGTTTTGTTTCTTTACCTTCTTTAACTATTCTAGTATAGTCTTCATTAGTAATTTCTGTATACCCAAAATTATCTTTTGTTTGAGATACCACATAAAAAGGTAAAAGCAGTCCGAATAAAATCAAAAATATTTTACTTCCCATGATATAATTTTATCTCTTGGCTCATCGTTTTTACTTAATCACTTAAAGAATCTAATATTTCTGTTGAAATTAGTTTTCCTTTTTTATAGGTTTCTTTTGTTATTTCCCCCGTATTAGTGTCTTCTATAAACCAAACATTTTCTTTTCTATTTTTTTTATACTGCCCTGTACTATTTTTTCCTAATAGGTTATCTTGACTTGAATAGTTACCCGATTTTAAACCATTTTGATAATGTATATTTTCAAAAAAATCATTTTTACGTATCTTCCAAAAACCATGTTTTTTACCCTTTTTGTAATAGCCTTCTTCTGAAAAAGTGTGATTATCTGTATCAAAATAATACCCTTCTCTTTTTCCTTTAAAATAATTGGTAACATTAGCCACAAACATTATTCCTAATGCTTTCTTGAAAGTCAAAGATTCACCATGTTTCTTTTGATTTTTATATCCGATAGTTTGAATACTTTTTATTTTTCCGTCTTTATATTTACTTGAAGTATAATACCTTCCATCGGGAATATTGCTTGGTAAATCTTTAAGAATAGTATTATATTCAAAATCTATTAAAGAAATAAATCTTTCTGGATGCTTATTTTGACTGTTACTAATATTACAGATTAAAACTAAGGTTAGGGATACTACTAATTTATTTACCATGATATTGTTTTGTTTCGTTTCTCATTAAGTCCCATTGCCACTTATTAAACGATAATGGTTCCGAAATATAATAATCCATATAATTATCTGTTCCAGATTGCTTAAAAACAAATGGATTACTATCTATAAGACTCTTCAATTGGATAATATTATTTTCTAGTTCTTTAATATATTCACCTATAGTCATAATTTCACCCCTATATCTTATTTTTTCTTCAGATTTCAAACTATATTTTTTTATACTAGCTTTTTTATCTTTAACAAGTCTATTAAGATCCTCTTTAAACCCGTCTTTGAATGAATGTAAGAGCCCTAAAACATGACCAAGTTCGTGTACAAAGGTTTTTTTTTCATTTATACTTACCTGATCAGGAACAATAATTATTGAATTTGACTCTCTTGGATAAACTGCGGAGTGTCCTCCTTGTGTTCCATCTTGAGGTATTGCACTAAGAAAAAATATAACTCCTTTGAAATTAGGATGTTTTTTCTTAAAAATAGTTTCTAATGTGTTAACATATTTAGAATTTCCTTCGTAAAATTGTGGAATGTTACCAAAGGGTCTTTTTAATACATTTTTGGATATTAATTCTTCTATATCTATTACCATTTCTGAAACCTCTATTAAACCAACATTTATAAGAGCTTGATTTAATGATGTTTTGTTAAAAAAATCTATTATTTTGCCTTTATCAAATTCATGAAATGTTCTTTCATTATAAGTATTATCTGGTTCGTTTCCTTTAACTTTTACAAAATGAACTGGCAAAGTAAGTATCTCATCATTCTTTACAACAGTAATCTTGCCTACCGTATGATTTTCTTTATCTAATAACTCTATTTTTGTGTCCTTGCTTAGAGGGGTATCACAAAACACTTTAATGGTTACCTCCCCTTTTTGAATATCTTTTATTTTTACTTCATTTGGCTCAAAACGTATACCGTTTTTGGATGGAAGCTTAATAACATCGTCATTTTTTGGTTTGCCTTCTGTTATTTTTACTTTTAAGTTAAGGGATACGTTTTCCTGATTGGGGAACATGGATAGCCAAGGCACAAAATATGTTTCTCCCTCTATGGTTATTTGCTCATATTCCTTTTTTAGCTCCTCGTAGTTCTCACAAATATCTTTGTAATTGTCCCGCATCCAATCCAACCCAAACTCTCCTTTATACGTTTCTAACCGCTCTAACCAAGCTATACATTTTACTTCTTCCTTTTTTTCTTCCTCTTCGTTTTGCGGCACATAATTGTTTGTGCTTTGTGGCAGGTAGCTCTCGTTCCAATCTTTTACCAATAATGCGCCATAATTTTGTATTGCCGGGGATATGGTTATACAGGTAGTCATAGAGGATTTACCTGTGGCAGTAAACTTTACCCTAATATCGGTGATGGTAGCATCGCTAAACGTGTATCGTTTAACTGGTGGGTTATCATAAGAGCCAGGATAAAAAACAAGTTCGCCTGGGTTTAAAAAACAAAATCTTTCGTCCCCCGGTATTCGTTCTGAAGGCTTTCCTGAATAATATTCAAAAACCTCATCGTCTTTGCTGGATTCAAAACTTAGTTCTAAATATCCTCCTTGTACTTCGGTAGTGGGCCTGCCTGTTTTGTGGTTGATAATACGTTGGTATACTATCTGTACGTTTTGTACTTCTTTTTCTATGCCCAGAAAAAAAAGCTTGGCTAATACGGTCATTTTAGGTTTTAATAAGCTCTTAAATTTAAACTAAAATCAATACTTTTTAAAAATTAATGTTTATTTTATGGTTAATTTGGTATAAAAGTAATTTCTAAAAGCTTTTACCTCCACAATACTACCATCTATTTACAATTTTATAGTCCTCTAAACTTATATAAAAAACCTCTTTATTAGGTTGTTTTATTTAATATAGATTCCGAGAAAACAAAAAAACACATAAACTACTGTTTTTAAACATCTTAACAATCTCCTGCAGCGAATCGATGTATGGGTTATAGCGATCTCCTGCACCCTGCAGCAGATCGATGTATGGGTTGTAGCGATCTCCTG
>CAYGUC010000042.1:0-11410 GCA_964353005.1 uncultured Flavobacteriaceae bacterium
CTAATCTGTTGTGTAGATCCGGGGGTTCCTGATGAAGAAGCTATATTAAGACCAGCCACTCTGCCTTGTAATGCTTGATCTACAGATACTAACGGGACTTCATTAATTTTTTCTGCTGCTATTTGTACTGTACTACCTGTAATTTCGTTCTTTCCTCTTGTTGTATATCCCAAAACTACGATCTCAGCAAGCTCTTCGGTATCATTACTCATTTCGACATTAATTGTGTTAGAAGAAGAAACTGTTCTTTCTTCTGTTTTCATTCCCAGGTAAGAGAAAACCAGTACATCGCCAGTTTTTGCATTAATTTTATAATTTCCGTCAAAATCAGTCTGTGTTCCTTTATTAGAACCTTTAACTAAAATTGTAATACCGGGTAGAGGCAAACTATTGGCATCGGTAACTTTTCCTTCAATTTCTTTTTCTTGCAGGCTTACTTTTACCATGCTCGGGGCATGAGTATTTCCGTAAGCACAAAATGATCCAATATAGGTACATAAAATTGCAAACTTTATGACACCAAAACAGAGATGTTTAATACTATTTAAAATATAATGATTAGTTTTTTTATTCATAATTATTTTTCTAAGTGGTTGACAATATGATTTTTTTACGAAGACACATTTTTGACTATTTTGTTTTTCTTTTAAATTTTTAGTTTTTGACAACTCTTCTATATACAGCTAGTAAATTTGTCAATAATTCAAATTTTATAGATATTTTTTAATAAATATTCAATTAGTGAGCTATATTTTTTGATTATTGAAAAAAATTCGAATATTGTTGTGTATATTCAATAAAAGCTGAAGTTTATTCGGTTTGCGGAAATGACAGGTAGTTTGGGAGCAAGTCTAATGAATACTGAGTATAGATTAAAAAGAGTGAACATACAGTAGTACTACCTTTTTTAATTTACATTAGTAACTCAAAAAAAAATTAGTATGACTCTTACAATGAGTATCCCCGCATTATTGTTTCCTGCTATTTCCTTAACTATGTTAGCCTATAATGCCAGATATTTGGCCATTGCAGCATTAATACGACAGTTACATAAGGAGTATCTGATTTCTTCATCTAAAAACACCGTATTGCAGATCAAAAATTTAAGAAAAAGATTATCGCTAATACAAAACATGCAAGCGATAGCCATTTTAAGTTTTTTAACCAGCGTGATTACCATGTTTTTATTATATATTGAAAAATTAGCTTGGGCAAATCTGGTATTTGGGATGAGTTTACTTTTACTAATGATTTCTCTTTTTTTATCGTTTATAGAAGTTCAGATTTCTACCAAAGCTTTAGCGATTCGGCTAGATACAATCTTAGAAAATAAGTAAGAAATTCTTATCTTGTTAAGATAATTACTTTTCAAAACCTTTTTAATGCTTCAAAATGAACTTTTTAATAATGTAATAAAAGATTTCAATACAGGGTATTGGGAACTACATAAAGATCCAGAAATAGAGATTTGGTCAGAAAAGTTCTATAATAGTTTAGGGTATACTAAAGAAAAAACAGAGTCTACTATTGATTATTTTTTGCAACATTTAATACACCCAGAAGATGTTGATGTTTTTAGAGATAATTTTCTTAATTACAGGCGTAACACTATTAATTTTAAGCAACATATAAGAATTAGATCTAAACGAGATGATTATAAACTATTTAGATGTGCCACCAATGATACATTACCAGTAAACATAAAATCTAAGTTTGATTTAATCTTTTTTTTCGAAATAAAACTAGAGCCTGAATATGCCATAGCAAAAGATAATTTTTACTATAAAGAAACGGCTCAAATGACAGCTACTGGTAGTTGGTATGTGGATTTTATAGAAAAAAAAAGTTTTTGGGATTTTGAAACCAGACGTATTTTAGAGTACCCAGATGATTATATACCTTCTCTTAAAGATTCTGCATTATACTATGCAGAAGAGTCACAACAAAAAGCAGCAGATTTATTTTTTAATTGTGCAATGGTAGGAACACCTTTTAATACCGAAATCAAAATGGTAACGGCCAATAAAAGAATATTTTGGGTTAGAGCCATAGGAAAACCAGTATATAATGAAAACAAAGAAATAATAGGGATTAGAGGTGTTTTTCAAGATATAGATGAAATCAAAAAAAAAGAATTAGGATTGCAAAAATCAATAGATATCATAGCATCTCAGAACTCCAGACTGTTTAATTTTGCTCATATAGTATCTCATAATCTTAGATCTCATACCAGTAATTTGTCTTTATTGGTACAATTAATAGATGATATAGATAATCCTGAAGAAAAAATAGAGTTTATCAAGGATATTAAACAAATATCGTATAGTTTAAATACGACCATCGAACATCTTAACGAGATTGCTGCAATCCATACTAATAAGGATCAGGAAAAAAAGGTTGTCAAATTTAAGAATGCTCTCAATGTAGTTACCAATGGTATTGGTCAAATGATCTCTATAAGTAAAACCAAAATCATAGTAGATTTTAGTTTGTTGGATAAGATTAATTACATACCTGCATATTTAGAAAGTATATTATTAAACTTGATAACGAATGCAATAAAATATAAACATCCAGATAGAGATCCAATAATAAATATAAAAACCTATACAAAAAATGGTAAAAAATATTTAAAAATCTCAGACAACGGTAAAGGAATTGATTTGAAGTTGTTTAAAAATAAAGTATTCGGAATGTATAAAACATTTCATTATAATAAAGATGCGGTTGGGATAGGATTGTTTTTAACAAAAAATCAAATAGAATCATTAAGTGGCAGAATTACTATAGAAAGCGAAGTAGATAAGGGAACTACTTTTTTAATTGAATTTTAAAAATAATATAACATATCGATTATGAGTAAAAAAATAGGGTTAGCTTGTATAATAGATGATGATACTATGTATGTAAATCTTGTAAAAAAGATTGTAGAAGCAAAAAATCTTTGTAAAAATTTAATGGTATTTCCAAACGGTAAAGAAGCTCTTACTTATTTCGAAGCTATTTTGACTAGTTTAGACAAAAAAACAATTCCGGATATTATTTTTCTGGACTTAAATATGCCAGTAATGGATGGATGGGAATTTTTAGAGAATTTTACTAAAATTAAAAATAAACTAGAAAAAACAATTACACTATATATTGTAAGTTCTTCTATCAATCCAGTAGATATAGAAAGAGCCAAGAACATTAATACGGTTAAAGATTATTTAGTAAAACCAGTTACACTAAAAGAATTAGAAGCTATTTTTTTAAAACAAGCCATATAAAATTAACCAGAGTAAAAAATATTTCTTACTCTGGTTAATAATAGAAAACGTAAAGCTTAAAAAAGCTATTTTATATTTGGGAAATCCTAAGAGTATTCACCATCCCTTTGGCAGTAATAGGCATTGAAGCTAGATTAACTAACATATCACCTTGCTCTACAAATCCGCGATCTAATGCAATTTTGTTAATATCCTCTACTGTTTCATCTGTACTTACAAATTTATCATAGAAAAAAGCTTTTACACCCCACAAAAGACTAAGTTGTGATAATATCCTGTGATTACTGGTGAAAACTAAAATATGGGCATCTGGTCTCCATGCAGAGATCTGAAACGCAGTATATCCACTATTTGTTAATGTACATATAGCTTTAGCATCAATATCATTAGCCATGTGTGCAGCATGATAGCAAATGGATTTAGTAATAAATCGATTTGTTCTTATATGTGGTGGGTTTTGAGGAACCGTTATTAAATCCGAATTTTCTACGCTTTTAATAATTTTTGACATGGTTTCGATAACCTGTACAGGATATTTTCCTACAGATGTTTCCCCTGATAACATAACTGCATCTGCGCCATCCATTACAGAATTAGCGACATCGTTTACCTCTGCTCGAGTAGGTGTTAGACTGTCAATCATAGTTTCCATCATCTGTGTCGCTATAATCACAGGTATTCGGGCTGTTTTTGCCTTTAAAACTAATTTTTTCTGAATTAATGGAACTTCATGTGCAGGAATCTCTACTCCAAGATCCCCTCGGGCAACCATTAATCCATCACAATATGCTACAATATTATCGATATTATCAACGCCTTCTGGCTTTTCTATCTTAGCAATAATAGGTATTTTGTGCTCACTATGTTCTTTGATAAGATCCTGTAGTTTAATCAAATCATCCGCATGACGCACAAAAGATAGTGCGATCCAATCTACACCTTGCTCACAAGCAAAAATGGCATCTTTTATATCTTTTCCTGTCAATGCAGGTAAAGATATATTAGTGTTTGGAAGATTGACTCCTTTCTTGGATTTTAAAGGACCTCCTTGTATTACTTTAGCGGTAACGGTATCTTTTTTATTGGTAGAAACTACCTCAAACATTAATTTACCATCATCCAAAAGAATTTTTTCGCCAGCTTTTACATCTTTAGGAAAATCTTTATAATTCATATAAACTTTTTCCGATGTTCCTTCAAAAGGTTTTCCTGTTATAAAATTAATAATATCTCCTTCATTAACAACCACATCTCCTTTCATAACCCCCACTCGCAATTTAGGCCCTTGTAAATCACCAAGTATTGCTGCATTATAACCATGATCTTTACTCAGTTTTCGTATATTTTGTATGCGCTCTTTTACATCTTCATAATCTGCATGAGAAAAATTTATTCTAAACACGTTTACACCTGCATCGAGCATTTTTTTTAAGATCTCTATATTACTTGTAGCGGGACCAAGAGTAGCTACTATTTTAGTTCTTTTACGTTTAGGCATTATTCGAATATTAAGTTGTTCTTTGATTTAAGTGCCGCATAATCTACCGTATACGCAGTCATAATTTGTGAAATCTTTAGCATATTTAGCAGTAAATCTTTACTAGAAAAATTAGATGCTTCTGTTTCAATTTTTAAAAAATAATTTACATTTTTTAATTCTGGGATTACATATTTTGTTACCAATGTATCCTCTTCCGAAGCACCAAATAATCCATTTGCTATATTATTTTTTTGTTCTATTTGAGTCTGAAACTTATTTCCAAAAAGGCTATATGTGGTATATTGAAAATGGTCTTCAAATTGATATATCGGAAAACTGGCAATTAGATCCTTATGTGAAAAAATAATATCTTCTTTTTTTCTAAAAAGCCTTAAATTCAAGTTTTTATTTAATAGAAATGCTAGCCTGTATGAAGCTAATGAACAGTGAATAGCAATGAGTTCATAATCATCATCAGCAAAGGCATCTAATACTAACCGTTGAACAGCCACTTGGATTTTTTGTTTCAGAATTAACGCGAAATATACAAATAAAATCACCTAACAAGTTTAATTAAACATAAAGATATTTTACGAAAACGATTGCGTTAGTATCTTTTATCTCTAAAAAATAAAACCTTCTTTAAATGAAGGTGTATTTTACGAAAAAGAGTTTTATGTCTTAATCAATTATATATAAATCTAAGAAGATTTTGATAAAGTTTATTTAGTATGATTTTCTATTTTTTTATGTAGTCTCAATAATGTGTTCTTATAAAATGCAGCTTTACCATTTATAATATCTATTACTGGGTTCATTTCTAGAAGTACTTTCTTAATGATTTCTTTAGAAACGTGTGCGTATTCTGATACCCTTGTGATAGCGATTTCTTTCTCTTCTGGATTCAAATTTTTATAGTTTTTGTTAAGCATAAGCAGTGGTTTTCAAAAAATTTGATAGATTAATGTTTTGGAGCATCATAAGTTCTTAGAATAAAAAGACGTCTTGCCCTGTGGATATATTCTATGGCTTCCTCACGACTTTTACCATTTTTATATAACTTATTCATCCAGTTATATATTAAAACTTCATAGGGACGTTTTTGTACAACATCATAGAAAAAATAATTAGACTCTAAATGAAGTGCTTTTAATATTGCATTCATAAATCTATAATGGGCTTCATTTTTTTTTATACTCATTTGGATATTGCTGTCTGATATGGTGCAAGTTACAAATTTTTCTTTTAAACACGTGTTATATGCCTTAAAATTACGTATTATATCCCGTAATTTTTTAACATTCGAATACTGACTTTTGTGAAGATGACTATTAAATGTCGCTGATTATGAACGAAGAAAACAAATTACAACGTATTAAATTAATAGGAGAACGCATCAAGCAGTTACGACTTAATGCAGGATATACAAGTTACGAAACTTTTGCGGTAGATAAAGGACTGGATAGAAAGCACTATTGGCGACTAGAGAAAGGTTCTAATTTTACGTTAACTACCCTTATTCGTATTTGTGATATTCACGATATCTCTTTGAAGGATTTTTTTAAAGATATCGATTAACTATGTTTTCTTAAGAAAGGTGTAGTTGTAGAAAGGCCTAACTATTTATTTTGGATTGAAATGCAAAATACGCCCTTTTTGATGCCTTTTCTTCTGCCTTCTTTTTTGAGGTAGCTCTTGCTTTGGCAATTACTTTATCGTTTATCCAAAGTTTTACAGCAAAATGTTTCATTTCGTCTTTTCCTGTATCTTCGTATACTTCGTAGTTAAATACTTTTTTCTCTTTTTGGCACCATTCTATTAATAAACTCTTATAGCTAATTATTTGCCCTTCTAAGCTCTCAATATCTACATATGGGTCAATTACTGCTTCTTTAATGAAACGCTCACAGTAGGTGTAACCGCGATCTAAATATATAGCGCCTATTAAGGCTTCAAAAAGATTACCATGTATATTTATCCCAAATTGAGATTTTGGAATATTAGTTTTTACTAGTTCAATTAATTTTAAATCTTTTCCTAATTCGTTAAGATGTTTTCTACTTACTATTTTGGCTCTCATTTTGGTTAGATAGCCTTCATTGCCCTCTGGTACTTCTTTAAACAAGTGTGAAGCAATAATACTACTAAGCATAGCATCCCCAAGAAATTCGAGTCTTTCAAAATTAATGGCATTCCCTTTTTTATCTTTTAGATTTAAAGATCTATGCGTAAATGCCTTTTCGTAGGGACCAATACTTTTTGGTTTAAAACCTACAATTTTTTGAATTTTAGAAAAAAAATTCCCGTTCTTTTCAGAGCGGGAATTTAGTATGTTGCGAATAACGTTCATTATTCGTTCAATTTTTTAAATAATACACAAGCATTATGACCTCCAAAGCCAAAAGTATTACTCATTGCATATGTAATCTCACGTTTTTGAGCTTTGTTTAAAGTCAAATTCAATGAAGAATCTATATTTTCATCCACAGTAGTGTGATTGATAGTAGGAGGCACAATACTATTTTGCATTGCTAAGATAGAAGCAATTGCTTCTATTGCTCCAGCAGCACCAAGTAAGTGTCCTGTCATAGATTTTGTTGAATTGATATTGATATTAGGTGCATGATCTCCAAAAACCTTAGTGATAGCTTTCAATTCTGCGACATCTCCTAATGGAGTGGATGTACCGTGAGTGTTTATAGTATCTACTTGTTCTGGTGTAACACCTGCATCGTTTAAACAATTAAGCATCACGCGTTCTACACCTATTCCATCAGGATGTGGAGCTGTCATATGATATGCATCACTAGACATCCCCCCACCAACGACTTCGGCATAAATCTTAGCACCTCGTGCTTTTGCGTGTTCATATTCTTCAAGAATAAGAGCTCCGCCACCTTCGCCAAGAACAAAACCATCTCTGGTAGCGTCAAATGGTCTGGAGGCAGTTTCTGGGCTTTCATTTCTTGTAGATAAAGCGTGCATTGCATTAAATCCTCCCATACCAGCAATAGTAACTGCAGCTTCACTTCCTCCTGTAATGATAATATCACAATGTCCTAAACGTATATAGTTTAAAGCATCGATCATAGCATTAGCAGATGAAGCACAGGCAGAAACAGTGGTGTAGTTAGGTCCCATAAAACCATTTCGAATAGAAATATGTCCAGGAGCTATATCGGCGATCATTTTTGGGATGAAGAAAGGATTGAAACGAGGTGTTCCATTCCCATTGGCATAGCCAATTACTTCTTCCTGAAAAGTCTCTATTCCGCCAATTCCAGCACCCCAGATTACGCCAACTCTAAATTTATCGATTTTTTCCATGTCGATAGCAGCATCTTTTATAGCCTCTTCTGAAGAGACTATAGCATACTGTGCAAATTTATCTAGTTTGCGAGCTTCTTTTTTATCAAAATAATCTGTAGGAGAATAATTTTTGACTTCGCAAGCAAATTTAGTCTTGAAATTTTCGGTATCGAAATAAGTAATGGGTGCGCAACCGCTTTTACCATTAATTAATCCATCCCAATATTCATCAATATTGTTACCGATAGGCGTTAGTGCCCCTAGTCCTGTGACTACAACTCGCTTAAGATTCATATTCTGTTGTGAAATTATTACTTTGCGTCTTCAATATACGATATTGCTTGACCAACTGTTGCAATGTTTTCAGCTTGGTCATCTGGAATTTGAATATCGAATTCTTTTTCGAATTCCATAATCAGTTCTACAGTGTCTAATGAATCAGCGCCTAGATCGTTTGTGAAACTAGCTTCATTCACAACTTCGTTTTCGTCTACTCCTAATTTGTCAACGATTATCGCTTTTACTCTTGATGCAATGTCTGACATAATGTTTAATTTTAATTTTTTAATTAGGTGGCAAAAATAAAAAACTTTATTTTAAAACCCCACAATCCCATAAAAATGTATTTGTATTTTATCAAATATAGCGAAGTATTGCCTTTTTGCTGCCTAAAAATGAATAATAATTATTTTTTTTGTGCTCTCTAATTAACAATTTTATCTTGATTTATTATGAAACGTATTATAATTTTTGCTTCCGGTTCTGGTACTAATGCCGAAAATATAATTAAATACTTCCATGAGCAAAAAATTGCCGAGGTTACACATGTGTTCTCTAACAACCTGCGTGCCAAAGTATTAAAACGAGCTCATGCCCTGAAAGTAAAGGCGTTACACTTTGACAAAGAGTCATTTTATGACACAAACGAGGTGCTTAATGTCTTAAAAGATGCCAAACCAGACATAATTGTGTTGGCAGGGTTTTTATGGATTTTCCCTAAAAAAATCATAGATGCCTTTCCTAACAAGGTTATAAATGTTCATCCAGCCCTATTGCCAAAATATGGCGGAAAAGGCATGTATGGCCATCATGTGCATGAAGCTGTAGTGAAAAATAAAGAAAAAGAAAGCGGTATTACTATTCATTATGTAAACGAACACTATGATGAAGGCGCTATCGTATTTCAGGCCAAAACTCCTGTATTAGAAGGAAATACTGCAGAAGATGTTGCAAATGCGATTCATCAGTTAGAACATAAACATTTTCCTGTCGTGATAGAAAAATTGTTGTTTCCAGAAGTGGATGCTTCATTATAATGAAGAGTTTTTGAGTAGAGTCAGACACAAAATAGTAATGTTTGAAGAGTCATAGATATGTTTTTTAGTATTCTTCGAGAACCTCAGAATACTAAAAAAAGAATAGTATTGTTATTCGTAACACAAAAATTATCTAGAAGATATTTATCAACAAACAAGGATTAAATCAATAAGAATGTAATGTCAAAAAAAGAAAAATTTTATGTTGTATGGGAAGGACACAGACCAGGAATTTATACAAAATGGGAAGATTGTAAGGCAGCTGTAAATGGTTTTACAGGAGCAAAATACAAATCTTTTGATTCTTTTGACATTGCAAAAAAAGCTTATAAAGGAGATTATGAAGATTATAAAGGAAAAAGTAGTCCTAAAAAAGCTCTTACTCCAGATCAATTATCAAAAATAGGAGAACCTAACTTGTATTCTATCGCAGTAGATGCAGCTTCTAGTGGTAATCCTGGTAAAATGGAATATAGAGGAGTAGATACCCAAACGTATAAACAGCTTTTTCATCAAGGCCCTTTTCCTGAGGGAACAAATAATATAGGAGAATTTTTGGCACTTGTGCATGGGCTAGCATATCTTAAAAAGATAAATAGCGATCGTATACTGTATTCTGATTCTAGAATAGCGATAGGTTGGGTAAAACAAAAAACATGTAAAACAAACTTAGTAAGAACATCCAAAAACACCGAAATGTTTGTATTGGTAGATCGTGCAATACATTGGCTTAAAAATAATACATACACCACCAAAATTGTAAAATGGGAAACCAAAGCATGGGGAGAAATACCAGCAGATTTTGGCAGGAAGTAACATATATTTTTGATCAAAAATAAATAACCATAATGTTTTTATGGTTATTCCTCATTACAGAATAAGGATTTTTATTCTATATTGGCATATAAATTATCCTACCCTAAAAATGAATATCTAGAGTGATCCATTATTTGGTAATTATCTCAAAATAGATATTTATAAAATCAATGAATATTATTATGCATATACTATCTTTTTAAATAAGGATAGATGATAGTTGTTGCGCGACAATCAGGCGTAAACCGAAAAGCCTTGATAGAGTAGGTAGATAATTTTAAAAAACCAAGTGTTTTGAAATATATGTACATTATTAGTTTCGTTTTAATACTATCCTGTAGTAAACAGATGCATCAAATTAACTCTCATTCTATTAATCTCGATTCTTTGATCACGTCTTTACATACAAAAGAAAGGAAAGAAAAGTTTCTTATAGATTTATTGCAACGAGATCAAGAAGTAAGGGATTCTGATAAAAAACTGGAGATTTTGAAAAGAAATAATTATGATATGAAGTCAGAAGAATTTCAGAATTATGCCAGGAAAATGGTGGATACAGATTCTATAAATTTTTTAAAGGCAAAAAAATATTTAGAAGCTTTTGGATATCCTGATTATTTAGAATCTGATTCAAAAGCTAATTATGCTTTAAACGTAACTGCTTTACATCAACCTTTTAAAAGGCAGTTAGTATTATTTCCCTATATATATAAAGCTTATAATGATGGTCTTATAAACAGTGAACGTTTTTCTTTTTTTCTTAATAAAATGCATATTCACAAATATGGAGAGAGTCATCCACATGCAATTACTTATGAGGAAAATATAGAGCAGTTATTGGATAAGCTTCAACTAAAATAAGGTGTATATTATGAATTTGAAATTTTATGGTATAAGATTATGCAGGCTTGTTTTTTAAAGCAGAAATATGTGTGAGTCGAATTAAAGAATGCATTTATTCTTTAAATACAAGGCACTGGTCAATGAATAGGTTACCATATTATGGTGACTGGAATAATGAATGGTGTTGGTAAAAGAATCAGATGTAAAAAAAGCCCTGATATAAATACCAGAGCTTTTTAAAAAATATAAATATTATTTACTTCTTAATTTAAAGGAGGGAACACTGCATTACTTTTTGTTGTTGCAGATGATGTACCACATGCTCCAAGATTATTCCATGATGTTGCAGTTCTTTGATATAAATTTCCTTGATAAGT
>CAYGUC010000042.1:11510-43953 GCA_964353005.1 uncultured Flavobacteriaceae bacterium
ACTTTATCACCAACAGAATACGAAGTATTGCTATTGTATTCAGCTACACCGTCACAGTTACCACCACCAGTAGTAGATCCAGGATATATTCTAGCAATAAAAGACTTATCTGTAGCAGATAATTGAGAATTACTTCCTACGGCAACACCATCTGTAGTATGCGCTGCAGGAATAGGATAGTGCATGATAGATTTTGGATCATACACACTGTAGTTAGAAGTACTAGTTTCATAACGTCTGAATAAGTTGTTATCTACTTGTGCTCTACTCCAGTTGTTAGGTGGTCCTGCATAGTATGCATATACCGCTTCTTTATCCCAGTTAATTCCAGCTACAGGATTTTGGTGTTCATGGATTAAACCAAGAGCATGTCCAAATTCGTGGATTGTAGTTCTTCTAAATTCAGTGTCTGATGTATTATTGTTGAACCATCCAAAATGCATACTATGAGCATGATTATTAGATTCTGTTCCTAAATAAGACCAAGATCCACCTTCGTTTGCAAATTGACCTTCTTTAAAACCAATTTTAATGTTTGCACTACTATTTGAAGGAACCCATTCAAATTTAATATTCGCATGACTTTCCCATGCTACTGCATATTGTTTAACTTTAGATTGTACGAAACTATTTCCGTTTAAAAATTTTACACGGATAGTTTGACCAGGTTGCCATTGTACATTTTTAACGCTGGCAGCTTTAGATCCATTAGTATCCCATTTTTCAATACATACATGAGCATCGCTTTTTGCATTTACGTCCTGAGTTGTTTCGGCAGTGAATTCAGAATCTTTTTCACAGTTAAATAGTAAAACAGAAAGTGTTGTAACTAAAAAGAGTTTAGTTAGATTTAATCTTTTCATAATTATTGTAAGTTTGAGTTTGTATTACGCAAATAACGTAATTTTTTTAAGTTTATTTTAGCATTTTTTATTTTTTTTTAAGTTTTAAGCTTTTTTTATCCCAAAAAGTTACCATTTTCATAAATAGTTATATGTAAATCAAAATTATTTTTTAATGTATCAAAAAGAGTTTTAAATATTGATTTAAAGGGTTTTATGTTTATGATAGAAGAAACTAAAATTATATAGAAATCTATAAAAATGGGATTGACTATTTATTGTTTCAAAAAGATAACAAAATTCAGATTTCTTGATTTAAATTTTGAAAAGCAAATAAAATTGTAAGTAAAACACGTATATATTTTGACAAAAAGTAAGTTTGTAGTAATCCCCTTTACTACTTAAAAGTAAAGCGTATATTTGCAAAAAAATCATTACGCTACTTATGAGCAAATTACTTATTGTAGGCTCTACTGCCTTTGACGCTATTGAAACTCCTTTTGGTAAAACGGACAAAATATTAGGAGGAGCAGCCCCATATATAGCCCTTTCTGCATCAAATTTTAATATTTCTTCTGCCATAGTTTCTGTGGTTGGCGAAGATTTCCCTATGGATTATCTGGAAATGCTTAAGAAAAAAAATATTGATATTTCTTCTATAGAAATAGTTAAAGGGGGAAAAACTTTTTTTTGGAGTGGTAAATATCACAACGATTTAAACTCTAGAGATACATTAGATACACAACTTAATGTACTTGCAGATTTTAATCCAATCGTTCCTGAAACGCATAAAAATGCAGAGATTGTAATGTTAGGAAACTTAAACCCCTTAGTACAATTAAGTGTTTTAGAACAGCTTACTGAAAAGCCAAAGCTAGTGGTGTTAGATACTATGAATTTTTGGATGGAAGATGCTTTTTTAGGAGATCTTTTAAAAGTGATTGCTAAAGTAGATGTGATTACTATAAATGATGAGGAAGCCAGACAGTTAAGTGGAGAATATTCCCTTGTAAAAGCTGCAAGAGCGATCGAAAAAATGGGTCCAAAATATGTAGTGATTAAAAAAGGAGAACATGGAGCACTGCTGTTTCATAAAGAACAGATTTTCTTTGCTCCAGCTTTACCATTAGAAGAAGTTTTTGATCCAACTGGTGCAGGAGATACTTTTGCAGGAGGTTTCTCAGGGTATTTAGCTAAAACGGGGGATGTCTCTTTTGAGAATATGAAAAAAGCAATTATTCATGCATCAAACTTAGCTTCTTTTTGTGTAGAAAAATTTGGAACGGAACGAATGGAAAATTTAAATAGAGAGGAAGTACAAAATAGACTTCAGCAATTTAAAGAATTAACTCAATTCGAAATAGAATTATCTTAATATGAAATATAGCCCTAAAGGATTGTTTAGGGCTTTTTTAATTATAGTATACATAACACAACAATATTTAGAATTTTTGGAATACAATGAGTGATGCATTAAAACACGAATGCGGGATAGCATTTATTAGGCTGTTAAAGCCATTGGAGTACTATAAAGAAAAATACGGAAGTGCATTTTATGGAGTAAATAAAATGTATTTGATGATGGAAAAACAGCATAATCGTGGTCAGGATGGAGCAGGGTTTGCAAGTATAAAATTAGATACAGCTCCCGGAGAACGATATATAAGCAGGGTTCGATCTAGCGAATCACAGCCTATACAAGATATTTTTGCTCAGATTAATGATAGAATCAATAAAGAATTAGATGAACATCCAGAATATGCTTATGATGTTGATTTGCAGAAAAAAAACATACCTTATATAGGAGAAGTGCTTCTTGGACATGTGCGATATGGTACGTTTGGTAAAAATAGTGTAGAGAGTGTTCATCCATTTTTAAGACAAAACAATTGGATGCATCGTAACCTTATTGTTGCTGGTAATTTTAATATGACAAACAATGATGTATTGTTTGACAATCTGGTAAGGCTAGGACAGCATCCTAAAGACAAAGTAGATACTGTTACTGTAATGGAGAAAATAGGTCATTTTCTGGATTCTGAGGTAGCTAAATTATATAAGAAATTAAAAAAAGAAGGGTTCAATAAAAATGAAGCCTCTCCAAAAATAGCAGATAGACTAAATGTAACTAAAATCCTAAAAAAATCATCAAGAGATTGGGATGGTGGTTATGCTATGGCTGGGATGTTGGGGCATGGAGATGCATTTGTTTTAAGAGATCCTGCTGGGATAAGACCTGCATATTATTATAAAGATGAAGAAGTAGTTGTAGTAGCATCAGAAAGACCAGTTATTCAAACAGTTTTTAATGTTGCTTTTGAAGATGTATTGGAGCTGGATCCAGGAAAAGCAATCATTATTAAAAAAAATGGAGAAACTTCTATAAATAGGATTATGGATTCATTAGAGCGAAAAGCTTGTTCTTTTGAACGTATTTATTTTTCTAGAGGAAGTGATGCCGAGATTTATGAAGAAAGAAAAAGATTAGGAAGATTACTGATGCCTCAGGTATTAGAAGAAATTAATCATGATACAGTTAATACGGTTTTTTCTTTTATTCCTAATACCGCCGAAACGTCATTTTATGGTATGGTTGAGGCTGCTCAAGATGAGCTAAATAAGCAGAAAAACGAAACAATACTTTCTGAAAAAGAGACATTAACCGATGAACGACTTTCTGAAATTCTTTCGTCTAGGTTAAGAACAGAAAAAATAGCGATCAAAGATGCTAAACTTCGAACTTTTATTACAGAAGATAGTAGTAGAGATGATTTGGTTGCCCATGTTTATGATGTAACTTATGGTGTAGTGAAACAAGAAGATAATTTGGTGATCATCGATGATAGTATTGTTAGAGGTACTACTCTTAAAAAGAGTATTATTAAGATGATGGATAGATTAAAACCAAAGAAGATAGTTATTGTTTCTTCGGCACCACAAATTCGTTATCCAGATTGCTATGGGATAGATATGGCAAGATTAGAAGGGTTGGTAGCATTTCAAGCAGCTTTAGAACTTTTAAAAGAGAATGGAAATTATGATCTTGTAGAAAAAGTGTATGAAAAATGTAAAGCTCAAGAAAATTTAGCGGATGCAGAAGTACAAAATTTTGTAAAAGAAATTTATGATGGATTTTCTGATCAGGAAGTAAGCGATAAGATATCAGAACTGTTGAGTGATACCTCTGTAAAAGCTAAAGTAAAGATTATTTATCAAACAGTAGACAATTTGCACAAGGCTTGTCCTAAGAATCTTGGAGACTGGTATTTTACAGGAAATTATCCAACTGCAGGGGGGAATAGAGTTGTAAATAAGGCCTTTATAAATTTTTATGAAGGTAAAAATGAAAGAGCATATTAAAAAAATAAAAATGTTTGTTGTTAAAAAAGGTTAATTTGTGTATTTCAACAAGTATTTTGACCTTTCATCTAAAACATTTTTTCACTATGAAATAACGTATTATATTAGCAAAGCCATAGCATAAGTAGGTTAAGTTCATGGTAGATTTGGGGCAAAAAAAGGTGGATCTTCCACCTTTTTTTATTTTATAACAATTCGTAAAACTATATATAAAAAAGAGCCTAGTTAATTAACTAGGCTCTTTTTTATTATTTCTATTTTTAAACTATTTACCTTGGGCATATCGCTTAGAAACCTCATTCCAATCAATCACATTAAAAAATGCAGACACATAATCAGGACGACGATTTTGATAGTTTAGGTAATATGCATGCTCCCAAACATCTAATGCTAGAATAGGAGTGCCTCCACAACCAACACCTGGCATGAGAGGGTTATCTTGATTAGGAGTAGAGCAAATTTCTACTTTTCCTCCTTGATGAACGCATAACCAAGCCCATCCAGATCCAAATCGAGTACCTGCTGCTTTTGAGAATGCTTCTTTAAAAGTAGCAAAAGATTCATAAGCTGCTGTTATTGCGTCAGCAAGCTCACCAGAAGGTTTACCTCCTCCATTTGGAGACATTATTTCCCAAAATAGATTATGGTTATAATATCCACCTCCATTATTTCTAACTGCTCCATTAGACATATCCAGATTGATAAGAATATTATCAATAGTTTTACCTTCAAGATCCGTTCCTTTAATGGCGTTATTTAAGTTATTGGTATATCCTGCATGATGTTTATCATGATGAATTTCCATGGTACGAGCATCTATATGAGGTTCTAGCGCATCAAAAGCGTAGTTTAATTTTGGTAATTCGAATGACATATGTTATTATTTTGATTAATAAAAAATAAAAGTGACATCAAATTTAATAATTAGAGTGGTGAATAAAAATTTATAATTGTTATAAATTAATTAAATAGCAAATGCGACTTTATTTATAGAGTCGAAATTAAGTATTTTTATGCGCAAAAAATAAAATATCACTTTTAAGTAAATATGATAAATTATATGAAATACATATCCTTATTATTTATTTTGTTGATTGTTGTGGGTTGCAGCAACAAAAAATCTAATGCAAACATAAATACAATTTCTCATTTTAATTTTGAAGCTGTCTATGATTATTGGGAAGTAGTGGATTCATTAAAAAATAATCAATACCCATCAGATATTTTATGGAATAAGTTATTAAATCATCAAGGATACAAAGTAATAGAGTCTGCAAATGGCACTACTCCTGAAATGATTAAAGAAAGGTTAGAAATATGTTTTTACCCTCAAAATAAAAAGACAAAAGATAGTTTGCTAGAGTATGGCGATGTTTTTCAAAAATCAATTTATTTACATCTTATAGAAACCGATCAATCAAGAGAAAGTTTAAAAAAACATATAGATTGGATAAGAGATCAAAAGGTTTATGAAGCAATGATTGATAAAACAAATGAGTTTTTGCCAGAAAAATATAAAAATTATAAAGTCCCTGTAATCAATATAATTTTATTTGGAGAAAATGCACATGCAAATCAGTCTGGAATATGCATGGATTTATTACTTTCCTATTTTGTTGATAAAATGGATAAAGGAGGTACATTGGGTCATGAATTACATCATTATGTTTTAGATAGTCATAAAACAGATAATAAGAAAGAAAAAAATAACAAAACTCAAGACAAAACAAAAAATCTTATTCAAAAAATCGTATATCAATCTCAAAAAGAAGGAATTGCGGATTTGATAGATAAAGAAAAAGGATACTTAAACCCTAAAATAAAAACTACTTCGGCAGAATATGTAGAGCTTATAAGAAGCGAATTTGCAAAAGGAAAAGTGCGAACATCTCAATTAAATGAAAAACTAACGGCTATAGCGCAAAATAAAGACAAAGTATTTTCTTGGAGTTTTGTAAGTGAAGCATTACCTTTTTACGGACACGTTGTTGGGTTTTATATGGCAAAAATAATTAAGGAAAACGGATACAATGAAGAATTGATCAACACGTTAAACCAACCGCAATGTTTTTTTGAGCTATATAATAAGGTAGTTAAAGAAAAACAATTAGATGCAACTCTTTTTGATGAAATAGTAATTAAATTAATTAATGAATCTTATTCTCAAGAGAGTAAAGGGTTTTGTTATAAATAGTTTTTGGTAATAAAATTAAATTTAAAAACCAGACAGCTTGCACAAATACCATAAGTATTTAATATTTTAGTAAAAAAAGAGAATTGAGCGCTACTACTGCATTTACCGTTTATAACGCTGCTGCTGGTGCAGGTAAAACATATACTTTGGTTAAGATGTATCTGATTACTTTGCTAAAAGGAGAATTTAAAGATAGTTATAAAAATATTTTGGCAATAACCTTTACAAATAAGGCTGTTGCCGAAATGAAAACCAGAATCTTAGAAAACCTTGTAGCTATTAGTGCCTCTGATACCCCCTTAAAGTATCAAGGATTATTACAAGAATTAATTTCTGAAACGAATATAGAAGAAAAAAAACTTAAGCAAAAAACAAATAGAATGCTTAAAAGCATTCTTCATAATTATGCAGCATTTGACATTGTTACTATTGATACGTTTACGCATAGGATAATTCGAACATTTGCTCATGATTTAGGCATACCTATGAATTTTGAAATCGAAATGAATACAGATTCTTTAATAGAAGAAGCTGTAGACGCAGTAGTAGCTAAAATTGGATTAAATGAAGAGCTTACGAAGTTGATTATCGATTTTGCGATTAGTAAACTAGAAGATGACAAAAGCTGGGATATCACGATAGAACTTAATAAGGTGGCCAGGCTTTTATTTAGTGAAAATGACAGAGAACATCTTAATAAACTTTCAAATAAAGAGATTAATGATTTTGAAAGACTTAAAAAGCTATTGCGGCAAAAAACAAAAGACTTAAAAAGTACAATTGTAACTTCTTCAAAAAAAATTCTGGATCAAATATATAGCCTAGGATTAGAAAATAAAGATTTTAGCAGAGCTACTATTCCTAATCATTTTCAGAAACTTAGTGATGGAGTAACTAAATTAGATTTTAAAAAAACAAAATGGGCTCAAAATATTGAGGCTACCGATTTTTATACAAAGACCCTAAAAGAGGATAAAAAAGAGAGTATTGATAGTATTAGACCTGCTATTGAATCTGCTTTCTTAACAACAAAAGATCAGTTATTACAACTTTCTTTGTTCGACAATATACTTAAAAACATAACGCCATTATCCGTACTAAATGCAATTAATAAAGAATTAATAGACATCAAAAAGGAAAGAAAAATTCTATTAATATCAGAGTTTAATACTATAATAAGTAAAGCCATTCAAGGACAGCCTGCACCATTTATATACGAACGTTTAGGAGAGCGATACAGGGATTATTTTATTGATGAATTTCAAGATACTTCAGAATTACAGTGGAACAATTTAGTGCCTCTTATAGATAATGCAGTCTCTACAGAAACCTTAACAGGAAAAAGAGGGCAAGTTACTATTGTTGGGGATGCAAAACAGGCTATTTATAGATGGAGAGGTGGCAGAGCAGAACAGTTTATAGACCTTTCTTCAGATAAAAATCCATTTTCTGCAAAAGAAAAGAAAGTATATAATTTACCAAAAAATTATCGTAGTCATGAAGAGATTATTAATTTTAACAATGAATTGTTTACCTTTTTATCCAATGATTTTAGCGATGAAAAACATCGCGAATTATACCTGTCTGGTAATAAACAAGAAATAAATTTAAAAAAAGGAGGATATGTAAACATATCTTTTATCGAAGCTAAAAATGTAGCTGAAGAAAATGAAGTGTATCCAGAAAAAGTTTATGAGATAGTAAGGGATCGTGTAGATAACGGATATACACTTAATGAAATTTGTATTATCGTTAGAAAGCAAAAAGAAGGAGCTGCAATAGCAGATTTTCTTACTCAAAAAGGATTATCTATAATTTCTTCAGAAACATTACTTATAAATAATGCTCCTCAAGTAGCGTTTATAATAAATATACTTACGTGGCATACCTATTCAGATCACTTACAGTCTAAAATAGAAGCACTACACTTTTTAACAGAAAAATTTTCTGTACAAGAAAAGCATTTATTTTTGCAAAAAATGACAGATAGTGCACCAGATGTGTTCTGTGCAGAACTAAAAATTTTTGGTATTGATTTTAGTTTTACAAAGCTTGCTATAAAACCTCTTTATGATGCTGTAGAGTACATAATAGCAAGTTTTTCTCTGGCAGATAATACTACAGCATATATACAATTCTTTCTGGATGCAGTATTTGCATTTACTCAAAAACAAACAGAGGGCATTATTGGATTTTTGGCATATTGGGAGACCAATAAAGAAAAATTAAGTATAGTAGCCCCAGAAACAGAACAGGCAATCCAGATCATTACAATACATAAGGCAAAAGGGCTAGAGTTTCCGTGCGTGATATACCCATATGCCAATATTAATATCTACGATGAGATTGAACCAAAAACATGGTTTCCTGTAAATAAAGACAAGTATTCTAATTTCGAAGAAGTATTTATTAATTATAATAAAGAGATATCAGATCATGGTATAGCTGCTGAAGAAATAGTTTTACATAGGCAAGCACAATTAGAATTAGATACATTTAATTTATTATACGTAGTGCTTACCAGAGCGAAAGAACAATTATATATTATTTCTAAATTAGAATTAAATGCGAAGGGGGAAAGTAACTCTAACACATTTTCAGGCAAACTAATCTCCTATTTAGATCATCTGGGATTATGGAGTTCTGAAAAGACAGAATATGATTTTGGCAATCCTTTGCGACCAAAAATAGAGATTGTTAATTCTAATAATAAATCAGAAGTTATCAATCTCTCTAAATTTCAGAACATATCTGGAAAATATAAAATAAACATAGTTACTAATTCTGGAAAATTATGGGACACTACCCAGCAAAATGCTATAGAAAAAGGAAACTTGATACATGACCTTATGGCCTCTGTATATGTATATGAGGATGTTAAAAAGGTTGTAGAAGAAGCGTATATATCAGGAAAAATTATGTTTTCAGAAAAAGATATACTCTACAACGAGATAAAAAATATTGTAAATCACCCTGAGCTTTCCCAATATTTTTCTAGAGATAATACTATTTATAATGAAAGAGATATTATTTCTAAAGGAAAATTGTTTAGACCAGATCGAATAATAATAGATAAAAATAATCTAACCACTATATTAGATTATAAAACAGGAGGTCATAATGCTTCTCATTCTAAACAAATAGAAGAATACGCCTTTCTTCTTGAGGATTTAGGATACAGGATAAAGGAGAGGATTTTAATTTATTGTAATGAGAGAATCTCTTTAAAACATGTATAAATAAAAGGTGATTTTTAGAATTACTAAAAGAAATTTAAGGATAAAAGGTATTTTTATCTTATAATTGTAGCATAATTGTGAATATAAATACTATGGTTTTTCTATAGCATGGTTAAAATTATTATGTTTTTTGGGGCTAAGACTCGGTTGAATTAAACTGAAATACCCTTCAAAACTATGATATATACTGGCTTGTTAAGAAAAATTTATTAGATTTATCTTTGACAGTTATTTTTAACATATTACATTTGCTCTAATTAACACTTAAAAATTAAATTATTGAATATGAAACATCTTAGCAGATTTTTAGTGGCTTCGTTACTAGTACTTGGATTTAGTACGGCGAATGCACAAGATGAAAACAATCCTTGGGCGGTTTCTATAGGTATTAATGCCGTTGACATCTTTCCTACTGGGGGAGACCTTATTAATCAGGGAGAAATTTTCGATGAATTTTTTAATGCTAGCGACCACTGGAACATACTTCCATCTGTATCCAAATTATCTGTTGGAAGATATATAGGAGATGGTTTTTCTTTTACTGTTGCTGGGTCGGTTAACAAAATAGAAAATTTAGGAGAACTTCCTGACGGAACTCCTGTTAATGCTAATGACCTATCTTACTATGCAGCCGATGCAAAAATTGGTTACAGCCTAAAAAACGTATTAAAAACAAAATGGTTTGATCCTTACCTAGGAGTAGGTGGAGGTTACACTTGGATTGATGAAGTAGGAGCAGGAACTTTGAACGGTTCTCTTGGAGTAAACTTTTGGTTAACTGAAAACTTAGCTTTTAACGTTCAGTCAACGTATAAGCATGTATTTGAAGATTATGCAACTGGAGATTATATCCCAACACATTTCCAACATTCTGCAGGACTTACTTTCGCATTCGGAGGTAAAGATACTGACGGTGATGGAATATACGATAAAGACGATGAGTGTCCAGACGTTCCTGGTTTAGCTGAATTTAACGGTTGTCCTGATACTGATGGTGACGGAATCACTGATGCTAAAGATGAATGTCCTGATACTGCTGGTACTGCAGAATTTAATGGATGTCCTGATACTGATGGTGATGGAGTTCCAGATCCTAAAGATGAGTGTCCTACTGAAGCTGGATTACCTGCACTTAACGGTTGTCCTGATGCTGATGGTGATGGAATCGCTGACGGTAAAGATGGTTGTCCAAACGAAGCTGGTCCAGCTGCTAACAATGGATGTCCTTACCAAGATAAAGATGGTGATGGTGTATTAGATAAAGATGATAGTTGTCCTGATGTTGCTGGTACTGTTGCAAACAATGGTTGCCCAGAAGTAACTGAAGAAGTACAGAAAACACTTAATAACTACGCAAAAACAATCTTATTTGATACTGGTAAATCTAGTATTAAAGCTGAATCTAACAAAGTGTTAGGAGATATCATTGGTATCTTAAAAGAATATCCAACTGCTAAGTTTACAGTAGAAGGACATACAGATAGCGTTGGTAGTGCTACACTTAACCAAAGATTATCAGATTCTAGAGCTAATTCTGTGAAAAATTACTTAACAGAAAATGGTATCGATCAATTTAGATTATCTGCTGTTGGATATGGTGAAGACAGACCTATCGCTTCTAACAAAACTAGAGCTGGTAGAGCAGAAAACAGACGTGTAGAGATCAACTTAGTAAAAGAATAAGTAATACTCTCACAACACAAATAAATAGTAAAAACGTCCCGAAATTTTCGGGACGTTTTTTATTTTTAGAAAATTAATCAATTATTACATTTTTTTGTTTATAATTCCACATCTGTTAATTTCATTAAAACCCTAACATTTGAAAAGTTTTCTAAAAGAAGTATTATTAGAACTATACAGCACTAATGAGAATATAAGCGATCTGCTTTTTATTGTCCCTAGCAAGCGAGCAGGACTTTTTCTTAAAAAAGAACTTTTAGAAATCTATGCAGAGACTACTCTATTTGCGCCTATAATCCTTAGTATAGAAGAATTTATTATTCAGTTATCTGGTTTACAACAAATAGATAATACACAAACATTATTTGAGTTTTATGAAACCTATCTGGATACACATCCAGATATAGAAAAAGAAAATTTTGAAACCTTTAGTAATTGGGCGCAGACACTAGTTTACGACTTTAATGAAATCGACAGATATTGTATCGATCACAAAAGTTTTTTTACCTACTTATCAGGAATACAAGATTTAAACCATTGGTATTTGCAGGAAGAAAAAACAGAACTAGTTAAAAATTATATTAAGTTTTGGGAAAGCCTGATAGATTACTATAATAATTTTAAAAACAAGCTTTTAGAAAAAAAAATAGGATATCAGGGATTGTTATATCGGAAAGCTTCAGAAGACATACAGTCGTATATTAAAACAGAAAAGAGAAAACATATTTTAGTAGGATTTAATGCTTTAAATAATGCAGAACAAATTATTTTTCAATCTCTTTTAGATGCAGATATTGCCCGAGTGTATTGGGATGCAGATCAGTTTTTTTTCGAAAACTCCTATCACGAAGCATCCTTGTTTTTAAGAACATATAAAAATCAGTGGGAGTATTATAAAAAGAAACCTTTTCAATGGATAAATAATAATTTTTCTTCAAAAAAAGATATTACCCTTATTGGTGTTCCTAAAAATATAGGTCAGGCAAAATCTGTTGGGCAACTGTTAGGAAAACTTTCTGGATCCGAAATGGAAAAAACCGCTTTGGTACTGGCTGATGAAGGCTTGTTGCAACCATTACTCAACTCGTTACCAGATGTTGTTAAATCCCTAAATATTACGATGGGATTACCTTTAAAAGAAGTTCCAACAGCTGCATTTTTTGAATTATTATTTAATCTACATAAAACGTCAACTAATCCTAAGGGATTTTACTATAAACAAGTATTAGAGATTTTAAATAGCTTACCTGCATATCGATTGCTCGGTTTTAATGCAAAAAAATTGATTCGGACTATATCTAGAGACAATATAATATTTATAACACTAAAAAAATTACAAGACCAAGCTACCGAAAAAGAAAAACAAGTACTTGCGTTGCTGTTTGAACCGTGGAAGGATGTTACTACAGCTTTAGACAATTGTAGAGAAATAATACACTTACTAAAAAATAGTCTGGATAAAGAAAAGAATGAATTAGAATTAGAATATGTATATCATTTTCATTTAGTGTTTAATAAAGTTTCTACTTTACATAGTAAATATCCGTACTTAATTAGCTTAGGATCTTTATACACATTATATAAAGATATTTTAACGACAGAAACATTAGATTTTTCTGGAGAGCCATTTAGTGGATTACAGCTTATGGGAATGTTAGAATCTCGTTGTTTAGATTTTGAAACAGTAATAATCACCTCTGTAAACGAAGGTACTTTGCCAGCAGGAAAAAGCATGAACTCTTTTATTCCTTATGACCTTAAAAGAGCGTATAACCTTCCTACTTATAAAGAAAAAGATGCAATATATACCTATCACTTTTATAGATTAATACAAAGAGCCAAGAAAGTATATTTATTATATAATACAGAAGATGAAGGAGTTGGTGGAGGAGAAAAAAGTAGATTTTTGCTTCAGTTAGAGATAGATAAAAGGCCAAATCATACACTCGCTAAATATACAGTATCTGCAGAAGTGCCTAAATTAATAAAGCAGCCATTGCAGGTCAATAAAAACCAGGAAGTGCTATCTAAATTAAAAGATATAGGAGCGCATGGATTATCCCCATCAGCATTAACAACGTATATAAGAAATCCAATGGATTTTTATTATAAGTATGTTTTAGGAATTAAAGAAACAGAAGAAGTAGAAGAGACTATTGCAGCAAATACACTAGGAACAGTAATTCACAATACACTAGAAACATTTTATAAACCTATAGAAAATAGATTTCTTAGTATCGAAGATATTAAAGAAATGAGAGGGCAAATAGATAAAGAACTTAATAATCAGTTTAAGCAAGAATACACAAAACTAGATATTACGCAAGGTAAAAACCTATTGATTTTTGAAGTAGCCAAAAGGTATATTTATAATTTTTTAAAAGCAGAAGAAGCGCTCTTACAGAAAGGTTCTAAACTAAAAATTTTATCTATAGAAAGCAATCTAAAAACCAAATTAGAAATCCCGGATTTAGATTTTCCTATTTATATAAAAGGAAAAGTAGATAGAATAGATTCTCTGGATGGGCAAATAAGGATAATAGATTATAAAACAGGAAAAGTATCTCGTAACGATGTTGTTATTATGGATTGGGATACTATTATAGAGGATTATAAATATAGTAAAGTAATACAGGTTTTAGCATATGCCTATATGCAACATAATGAAAACCCAATACCAGAAGGTTTTCAGGCGGGTATAATTTCATTTAAAAACTTACAAGAAGGGTTTCTTAAGTTTGGAACAAAAGAAAGTATAAGAGGTAAAATAAACGATGAAATTACAGATTCTGTATTTGAGTATTATCTAATCCAACTACATAAATTAATTATAGAAATTTTCGATATTGAAATTCCGTTTACCGAAAAAGAAGTAGGATGATTTAAAGTGAAAATAATATTTATATTTAAGCTTTATAGAGTTTAGCTCCTGATCAGGCTTATATTAGAATAATATATACTTTGAGGAAATAAAGTGATATTAATGAATAAAGTATCAGTTCATGATGGTGAAAAATAAAAATATACAGCTAGAAGGAAAACATCAAAAACCTATTTTAACAGATATTTTTTATAAAGAAGAACAATTTCAAAAACCTGTTGTTATTTTTTGTCATGGATATAAAGGGTTTAAAGATTGGGGAGCTTGGGATTTGATAGCAGCAGCATTTGCTAATGAAGGATTTTTCTTTGTTAAATTTAATTTCTCCCATAATGGAGGAACGATACAACAGCCTTTGGATTTTCCAGATCTTGAGGCTTTTGGGAACAATAATTACATCAAAGAGTTAGATGATCTTAACACCGTTGTAGACTGGGTTACTTCTCCAAATTTTCAATTTAAAAATATAATAGATAGTTCTAATATTATTTTGATTGGGCACTCCAGAGGAGGAGGGATTGCAACTATAAAAGCAGCAGAAGACTCCAGGATTACTAAATTGATTACTTGGGCTAGTGTTTCTGACTATAAAAGTAGGTTTCCAGAAGGAGAAATTCTCGATAAATGGAGAAAAGATGGAGTTATGTATATAGAAAATGGGAGAACCAAACAAAAAATGCCACATTATTTTCAATTTTACACCTCGTATATGCAAAATGAAGAAAGGCTTACTATTGCAATAGCAGCCAAGAAAAATAAAATACCACATTTAATCATTCATGGCACAAAAGACCCGACAGTTAATGTACAAGAAAGCAAGCAAATTCAGGGCTGGAGCGCTAATAGTGAATTGTTTTTAGTTAAAGGAGCAGATCATGTATTTGGGATAAAACATCCTTGGAAAAATAAAGATTTATCTAAAGATCTTGAAATCGTATTGCAGAAATCGATAGATTTTGCAGGTCTTTAACACTTTATTAGTTAAAAAATATAATAACCAATCATTTTTTTTCGTTTATTTGTCGTAATGAAGTTTAATAGACAAATATTAGCATCTATATTTTTGATACTCTTTGGAGTTATTCAATTGGCAGACTTGCATATTGTAAGTCATGATGCTGATGATGTAGACTGTTCTCTTTGTAAATTTACTTCGGATAATCATAAAGCTAATTTTACTTCTCCAGATACGATTACTGTTTCAGATGTAATACTTGTTCCTGCAGATGTTGTTAGAATTACGTATGAGAACCGATATTTTGGTTCTAGAATTGCTCATACCTTTTTAAACAAAGCTCCTCCTGTAGCTTAGTTTTTTTTAATCGTTTTTATCAAAACAATTCAACTAGTAGTATATTCCTACTAATTAGTTATTACTTATTATTTTATAGATGAAGAGATACACTTGGTTACTAGTGTTTCTTCTCGGGATCAACCTCTTATCTTCTCAAGAATGTGATAATACACTTTCTGGTAGAGTTATAGATTTTCATGATGGGGTCCCCCTTGAAGGCGCTACAATAACATTTAACAACCGTATAATTGTAACAGATGCAGCAGGTACATATGCTATTGATAAGCTTTGTGCCACAGCATACGCATTTACAGTATCTCATGAAAAATGCAACTCCCAGGTAATAACATTAGATATAGCTAAGATATCTTCAAAAGATTTTTATTTAGAACATCACCTTAATGAATTAGAAGAAGTTAAAGTGGCTGGTAATACTAATAAAACAACTTCTGCACAAGAAGAAACTATTGACTCTGATATTATCGAAAAATACAGTAGTGCTTCTCTCGGAGATGCACTAAAAGAAATCACAGGGGTTTCTTCACTAAATACAGGATCTACTATAGTAAAACCTATTATTCAGGGGCTTAGTGGTAGTCGAGTGTTGATTATGAACAATGGTGTTCGTATGCAGGATATGGAATGGGGTGATGAACACGCTCCTAATCTGGATATTAATACAGCAGGTAATGTTACTGTAGTTAAAGGAGCTTCAGCTTTACGATATGGTGGTGATGCTATTGGTGGGGTCGTTATTATGGAACCTAATAAGATACCTGCAAAAGATACTTTATATGGTAAAACAACCATTACAGGAGCAACAAATGGGAGAGGAGGATCTCTTTCTTCAGAGTTGGTAAAAGGTTATGAGAACGGATGGTTTTTTAAAGTACAAGGAACCGTAAAACGATTTGGAGATGTAGAAACACCTGATTATATTTTATCAAACACAGGAGTGTTTGAAAAAGGAGCGTCTATATCTTTTGGAGTAAATAAGTTTACTCATGGTTGGGATGCATATTATTCATTTTTTGATAATGAAATAGGAGTATTAGCTGCTTCACATATTGGTAATGTAGATGATCTTATTAATGCAATTAATAGTCAAAAGCCAGCAATTATTAGAGATTTCACGTATGAGATAAATAATCCTAAGCAAGAAGTTACTCATCATTTAGGGAGATTACGATATTTTAAACGTTTTGAAGAATTAGGAAAATGGAGTACACAATATGATTTTCAATATAACAAACGATTTGAATTTGATGTTCGCAGAACAGAAGAACTTAGCAAATTGCCTAGTATTGACCTAGAGCTAAAAACGCATACAGTAACTTCTGATTTTAAGTTTGATTCTAACCCTGATTTTTTATGGAGTGTAGGAACATTATTTAGATATCAAAATAATTTTGCAAATCCAGATACTGGCGTTAGAAGATTGATTCCTGATTATAATAAGTATGATGCAGGAGTGTTTATTACAGCAGAACATAATATAACTAATGATATTATAGTAGATGCTGGTATTCGATATGACTATAACCGTATGGATGCCGAAAAATTTTACTTAAAATCCAGATGGAATGAAAGAGAGTATGATAAAGATTTTGGTAATTTTATAGAAGAAGACTTTAATTCACAATGGCTAACTAATCCTGTTTTTGATTATCATAGTATTTCTGCAACTATGGGTATGCAGTATATCTTTAAGGAAGATTATCAATTTCGATTTAATTATGCATTAGCACAAAGAGCTCCCAATCCATCAGAACTTTTTAGCGACGGTCTACATCATTCTGCTGCCAGAATAGAACTAGGAGATTTAAGAATAGACCAGGAAACCTCTCATAAAATAGCATTAGCAACACAAAAGAGTACAGAAAAATGGGGCTGGGAAATTGCACCGTACGTCAATATAATAAATGATTATATTTTATTAGAGCCTGTAGATGTGCAGCTGTCGATACGAGGAGCTTTTCCTGTATGGCAATATAGACAAGCTAACGTAACATTGTTAGGGCTAGATGCAAAACTGTATTTTAATTGGCATAAAAGCTGGAGAACAGACCATAGTTTTTCTATTGTAAAAGGAAATGAGAATAAAAATAATACCCCATTAATTAATATGCCTCCTCCAAATTTTAACAATAGTATAACTTATAAAAACGAAAACTGGTTTGGTTTACAGATGTCTTTAGAAAATCAATATTTTTTCAGACAAAATGAATACCCTTCTAATATATCTGTATTTTCTCCTCAGCAAGACAAAGAAGTATTTTTAGATATCAATACTCCTCCAAAGGTATATCATGTTTTAAATGCAGATACAAGTATGGAGTTTGAGATAGGAGAAAAAAGCAAATTAAAAATGGGAGTAGCTATCAATAATATACTAAATAATAATTATAGAAATTACTTGAATCGTCAGCGATATTTTGCGGATGATTTGGGTAGAAATTTTTTACTAAGAATATCCATAAACTATTAAATTATAAAAACGATGAACACACGTAAATTTTTATCCATACTTGCTGTAGGAAGCCTTTTATTTGCATCTTGCTCTAATGATGATGATAGCCCTGCACCAGTTAATGAAGAAGAATTAATCACTAAAATGACAGTATCTCTTGTAGGAGGAGGGCAAACTATAAATTTGATTGTAACAGATGAAGATGGTGCAGATGGCCCAACACCACCAAAGGTTACCGTTTCAGGAGATTTAAGTGTTAATACTGTCTACAATGGTACTGTAGAGCTGCTTAATGAATCTGTTAACCCCGTTGAAACAATTAATGAAGAAATCGAAGCCGAAGCAGATGAACATCAATTTTTTTACACTGCTAATTCTTCGTTAAATATTGCAACAATCTATAAGGATAAAGAGTCTGATTATAAGAAAGAAGACGGAACTGCTTTTACTTCTACAAACCCTGTAGGATTAAAATTTACAGTAACAACTACAGATGCAGGTACAGGAGCTTTTACAGTTACTTTACGACATGAGCCTAATAAATCTGCAAGTGGAGTTACTAATGGTGATATCACAAATGCAGGAGGTAATACAGATATAACCCAAGCCTTTGATATAACTGTAAAATAATAATTAAGATAATGATTGAGACGCTATACGTTATGTAAGTTGAGTTTGTGTAAAAATTGCATAATTAGTTTCAATTCTAGCCCCTAGGAGTAGTTACCTAGGGGTTTTTCTTTTTTAAAGAAATAGAGAAATAATATTGGTATGAAATTTGATAATAGAAGAAATATACAAGTATTAAAGAGAATTTTATAAAAATAGGCAATGATAATATAATCATAATAAAAGTTAAACAAATTAAAAGAATATCATAAAAGTTGATTTTCAGTACGTTAATATCAATGATTTTATGAAGATATTATCACATCATTAAATATTAATTATTAACCGAAAAACGTTGGAATCTTTGATAGATAGGCGTTACCTTTGTGGCATAAAATCTAACCTAATAAACAATACAATTGAAACTATCATAATTAGTATAAGTTGAGTTTGTGTTAAATACAATTAAGTTTCAATTCAGATCCCTGGGAGTAGTTACCCGGGGATCGTTTTTTTAAATATAAAGAGAAATCTCCTAAGAATTCGTATACGTTAACATAATTGAATATTGAAGCTTTTTGATGGGATTGAAAAAACTGACTTTTTTATATAAATCAAGCAGAGCTTATTTAGAAAAAACAATAAAAAGAAACTTTGTAAAAAAAATTAAAATCTACAGAAAAAGTAACTAAACTAAAACAGTTTTTCTAAACACTCTAAGGAGAATATAGCTGCCTAAAAAAATAATGAATTTCAGAACTTTATGTCGTTCTTTCTCGGTTTTAAAAAATTAGAAAGAAAATCTAAAAATAGCATTTAGTTAAAAAGACATTCCTTTTGGTCAAAAAGACGAAAATTTTAACCCAAAAGGCAGGATTTTTAATTTTACAGGCCGAATCTTTAACCCTTGAGGTTAAAATTTTAAGGTTTTTAGTTAAAAATTTAACTCCTTAAGCTAAAGTTTTAACTCTTGTTTTCAAACGCTTCGTCAAAAAGACGCGCCACTTGGTCTATTAGGTTAAATGGCTTGACTTTGGGATTAAACATTTAACTCTATAGGTTGAATTTTTAGCTTTCAAGATTAAAATTTTAAGGTTGAGAAATATTAAAAAATATCATACAGAAGTATGTACCAATACATATATACAGACCAGATTCATTTATTGGTACAGAAAAGAAAATTAAAGACTGATTTGTAACGTATAGAAGTATACAAAGAAAAAAGGCTTCACAAGATTTTATCTTGCAAAGCCTTATCGTTACTCTGTGGAGAAGATGGGATTCGAACCCACGACCTCTTGACTGCCAGTCAAGCACTCTAGCCAACTGAGCTACATCCCCAGAATTTTTAATATCATTCTTTTAAAACTAATAGCTTAATTCTACTTAAATCTGTATTAAAATCTTCGAGTAAAAACCTATTTTATTTCGCCATTAAAAATACTTAAAATTTCTTTTAAAGAAGATAAAGAGTTTATTTTTTTGGAAAGATTAAAGCTATGTTTTCTTAAAGTTTTTTTAAATAGAATATACCGCTATTATCTACAATATAAAGTTAGTACTTTTAGATTTTATTAATAAAATATGATTCGCAAAGCTTTACCATCCGATCTTGATTCTATTTACAAATTAGTACAATCCTGTGCCAAAGCCATGATAGCAAATGGGATTTATCAATGGAATGAACATTATCCTACTAAAGAACGTTTTCAAAAAGATGTAGAATTACAAGAGTTATATGTATTTGAAGAAGAAAATAGTATTAAAGGAATTATTGTATTAACAGATTTTATGGATGAAGAATATATTCCTATAGCTTGGTTAACCAATAACGAAAATAATTTATACATACACAGGGTAGCAGTTCATCCTGTTTATTGGGGTAAAGGATATGCACAGCGATTAATGGATTTTGCAGAAGATTTTGCAAAAAACAATGCTTATCAATCTGTTCGATTAGATACTTTTAGTCAAAACGAAAGGAATCAGAAATTTTATGAAATAAGAGGATATCAAAGGTTAGGGAATATTTACTTTCCAAAACAAAGCGAACACCCGTTTTATTGCTATGAACTCCTTACATGAATAAAGTAATCAGTTTTAAAAATATAAATCGTTTGGCAATACCTGCAATTGTTGCGGGTATTGCAGAGCCGTTACTTTCTATAACAGATACTGCTATAGTAGGAAACATACCCAATTATGGTACAGAATCCTTAGCCGCCGTAGGTATTGTTGGTTCATTTTTATCTGCGTTAATTTGGATTCTTGGACAAACTCGCAGTGCAATTTCTGCTATAATTTCTCAATACCTGGGAGCAGGGAAGATTGAAGAAGTAAAAACATTGCCAGCTCAGGCTATATTTTTTAATGTAAGTCTTAGTATTTTGGTATTACTTTCGACGGTGTTTTTTGTAGAAGAAATTTTTAAACTTTACAATGCTTCAGGATTGATTTTAGAATACTGTGTTTTATATTATGATATTAGAGTTTGGGGATTTCCTCTAACGCTATTCACTTTTGCAGTTTTTGGGATTTTTAGAGGGCTTCAAAATACATTTTGGCCAATGATAGTGGCAATAATAGGAGCAGTAACCAATATAGTACTGGATTTTATTTTAGTATATGGTATTGAGGATGTTTTAGAACCTATGGGAATTAGTGGAGCTGCATGGGCAAGCTTAATTTCGCAGTTTCTTATGGCTGTTATTGCTTTTGCTTTATTACTAATTAAAACAAATGTTAGTCTTAGACTAAAATTTCCACTAAATAAAGAACTAGGCAGGCTGGTAACCATGAGCCTAAATTTATTCGTTAGATCTATCGCATTAAACACAGCATTATATTTTGCAACAGCAAATGCTACACAATATGGAGATGAGTATATAGCTGCATATACCATAGCTATGAATATCTGGATGTTTACTGCATTTTTTATTGATGGATATGGCAGTGCTGGTAATATATTAAGTGGTAAGCTATTAGGAGCAAGAGATTATGACTCGTTATGGAAATTAAGCAAGAGGGTAAGTGGCTATGGTATTGGAGTAAGTATGATTCTAGCAATTGTAGGATTTATATTGTATTATAAAATAGGAGAAATATTTACTAACGAAACTATAGTATTAGATACTTTTTATAGTGTATTTTTTATAGTTTTAATTGTACAGCCCATTAACGGTCTTGCCTTTGTATTTGATGGGATTTTTAAAGGCCTTGGAGAAATGGGTTTTTTAAGAAATGTATTGCTTGGCGCAACATTTTTAGGATTTATACCTACGCTTTATATATGTAATTTTTTTGACCTTAAGTTATACGGAATTTGGATAGCTTTTACTATTTGGGCACTTTTTAGAGGAGTAGTATTGGTTATAAAATTTAGGAATAAGTTTTTACCTTTGATTACTCATAAAACATAAAAAAGTATACATAATAAGGGTATATACATAAGTATTAAGAAAACCCCGATTCGTAAGCTGTTTTTTTGAAAAAAATGTTCTAGTGTTCTAATCATAAATTAATAACCTTGATTTGAATTTCAAAAAAGTGTATTTTTTGGATACAAGTCCTTACTCAATTAAAGACCATACAGTTCTGTCTTAGAATAAAGACTTTTTATTTTGCTTATAATTACGCTTTCTTTTATAAGCTTATGGTTTTATAGAATACAACTAAAAATCATATCTTTAAACGTGAAAAATAAATACAGTTAATCCTCTTACTCTAAATCTAAACAATAATGATACCAAGATCTAATGGAAGTTTATATACCCATATCGAAAATAACATTGCTACTATAGAATTTGGTCATCCTGCCAGTAATTCTTTTCCTTCAGAATTATTAGAAAGATTAGCAAAAGCTTTCGATACCCTTTCTAAAGATGTATCAGTTAATGTTATTATTCTTAAGTCTGAAGGGGATAAAGCCTTTTGTGCAGGAGCTTCTTTTGATGAATTAGTCGCAATAACTAATTTTGAAGAAGGAAAACAGTTTTTTTCTGGATTTGCTAATGTAATTAATGCCATGCGAAGGTGTAAGAAACCTATTATAGGAAGAATACAAGGTAAAACTGTGGGAGGAGGTGTAGGATTGGCTTCTGCTTGTGATTATTGTCTGGCAACCGAAGCAGCTTCGATTAAACTAAGTGAGCTTACTATAGGTATAGGTCCATTTGTGATAGAGCCTGCCGTATCCAGAAAAATAGGATTAGCAGCTTTTGAAACCTTAACTTGGGATGCATCTCAATGGCAAAATGCATATTGGGCAAAAGAGCATGGTTTATTTGCTCGAGTTTTCGAAACTATAACCGAATTAGATAACGAAATACAATTATTTGCTGAAAAATTAGCAAGTTATAATCCCCAAGCTACACAGCAAATGAAAAAAGTAAATTGGCAAGGAACAGAGCATTGGCAGGAACTGCTTATAGAGCGAGCTGCAATTTCTGGAGAATTAGTGCTTTCAGAATTTACTAAAAGAGCTTTAGCAAAACATAAAAAATAAATAAAGAAGTTGTTTAAAATAAACTTGCTAAAAAATTATTAATTTAAATTTTAGCAAGCTTATTTTTGGTAAAAAAGTATAAAGAATAATTTAATGAATATTTATTTTATAGAAAATCTCTTCGTAAAACATCTTCTAATGTCTCAGGATCTGTTCCAGTTAGAGTTTTTATACTATCAGTAGTATTCTTAATATTTCCATTTTTGATTAAGCCATATATAGGAATCATATAGTCTGCAATAAAATCTGGTACTCCAGACTCTTTTAGTACTTTACGATACATACCTTGATCGGGGTTAGCATATGATATAGGAGTACCTAAAATAGTGGTAAGTAATTCGGCAACCTCAAAATGAGAATACGCTTTTGGTCCTGTTAAAACATGTGTTTGATGTTTTCTGTTTACATCGGCAAGTAATGTAGCAATAGATTCTGCAATATCTCTAGAAGATACAAAAGGTGTTTTTCCTTCTCCTGCAGGGGAGAATAATACACTACGTTGCTCAATATTTTCTCTTTCATAATTACCAAAATTTTGCATAAAGAAACCTGGACGAACAATATTCCAGTTAAGATTAGAAGCCTTTAGTTTACCTTCCATTAAACCATGAAAAGGCATTTCTTTTAGAGTATCCATACCATAACCAGATAGATATACTACTCTGCCTGTATAATTATCTTGTAGATAATTTACAAAAGGCTCTAATAATTCAAAAAGAGCGGGATTTAAAGGAGGCCCTATGATCAATAACCCATCTGTACCTTCAATTTGATTAAAAGTATCTCTGTTTTCATAATCAAAATGTATTGATGTTACTTTAGAGCCAAATAAATCTTGTGATTTTTCTGGATTTCTTGTTGCTGTTACTACAGCATTATTTTTTTTAAGAAGGGTGGTAACAACTTCTTTTCCTATAGTACCAGTAGCACCAGTGATAAAATATTTTTTCATAATTTTTTTTAATTTTAGAACAAGGTATAAAGTATAGTATCTTTGTGCAAGTAGGTACATAAAAGTTATATACTATATAAAAACATACTAATGCTGATTACTAGTTTATTATGATGAAAAAAAAATACGACCCTTTAGAAAATAGTGAAGAATTTTTTGCTTCCTGCCCGGTTATTACAACTTTAAGTGTAATAGGTGGTAAATGGAAACCAGCAATACTTTGGCAATTACAGAATAATGATCTCTTACGTTTTGGACAATTAAAAAAGCGCTTGGGAGGAATTACTCAAAAAATGTTAACGCAACAATTACGAGAGTTAGAGGCAAATAATATTATCTTGCGTAAGATATTTCCAGAAGTACCACCACGAGTAGAGTACAAATTATCGGATCACGGCAAAAGCCTTGCGCCTTTACTTAATGAAATGGCAAACTGGGGAGCTAATCATAATAAAACTAAAGAAGAATAACATTAATTTTTTTAACTATGGATATATTAAACTTTTTAGGCGGTAATGGATTGTTCTTGATTTTAGGAGTTGTTTTGGTTGTAGTTTATTTTATAAATAAGCGCAAGAGACGATAATTAATTATCTTGTTTTTAACCATCCTGTAATACTAAGACGTTCACTAGCAGTCACAGGTTTTACCTCATGTTCTATAATTTGACTTTCAAAAATTACCACTCGTCCTGGTAAAGGAAGAATTGTTTTGCAAGTTTCTTTATCGTTATCTTGTAGATATAAAACTAATTCTCCTCCATTATTAGGATCCCAATCTAGATCATTTAGATAACAAACAAAGGATAGTTTTCTTCTATCATCATTCATAAAAGTATCTATATGTCTTTTATAAAAAGTACCTTCGGGATAAATAGCGTAATGAAATTCTTTATATAAAATACCTAAAAAACAAGTTCTGTTTAAATAAGAAACCAAAGTATTTATTTTATTAAAAAAATACTTTTCGGCTTTATTAGTTTTATTTTCATTAATCCAAAAAATAAAATCGCCTCGAATAGATTTTACGATATTTTCATTTACTTTATTACCAATAGCTGCTTTTTTAAATTTATCTTCCTCGTATTTTTCTAGTAAAGAGGAACGAAGTAAATCTACTCCAGAGGCATCAAAAAAAGAATCGATAATACTATATTTATCTTTTAAAAGATCCTCAATGATTTTTTCGAAAATAGGATTATAATCAAAATCAAGTTGTTCATATAAGTAATTATCTGTCATTTATTATTTTTTTTAAGGCGAGCAAATGTAACTTGTATTTCGATAAGTTGTATTCAAAAAACTCATAATAAAAACAAGTATATTTGTACCCATAAATCTTTATAGAATGAGTAAAATTCGAATCACCAAACAATTCTCTTTTGAAACTGGTCATGCCCTGTATGGATATGACGGTAAGTGTAGAAATGTTCATGGGCATAGTTACAAATTGAGTGTAACAGTAATAGGAACTCCAATTACAGATACTACGCATGTAAAATTAGGAATGGTGATTGATTTTGGAGATCTTAAAAAGATTGTAAAAGAAGATATTGAAGATGTTTTCGATCATGCTACCGTATTTAATAAAAACACACCACATCTGGAGTTGGCAAAAGAACTAAAAGATAGAGGGCATAATGTGATTTTGGTAGATTACCAACCTACCAGTGAGAATATGGTAATTGATTTTGCGAAAAAGATAAAAGCAAGGCTACCTAAAAATATAGCATTACATTCTTTAAAATTACAAGAAACCGAGACATCGTATGCAGAGTGGTATGCATCAGATAACGAATAAGTCATTTACTTAAACCTCAATAATCTTTAAGATTTGTAAGGTTTTAGCGTGTTTTACCTTTACTTTAAATAAAATTATATTTATGAACCTTCCTGAAGGGAAAAAAATCTACTTTGCCAGCGATAATCATTTAGGGGCTCCAACACTAAAAGAGAGCTTCCCTAGAGAACAAAAATTTATACAATGGTTAGACGAGGTTAAAAAAGATGCTGCTGCCATATTTTTGTTAGGAGATCTTTTTGATTTTTGGTTTGAATATAAGACTGTAGTTCCTAAAGGATTTACAAGAACTTTAGGAAAACTAGCTGAAATAACAGATTCTGGAATACCAGTATATTATTTTGTAGGGAATCACGACCTGTGGATGAATGGATATTTTGAAGAAGAATTAAATATACCAGTATATCATAAACCACAAGAGTTTACTTTTAACAACACTACTTTTTTTATTGGTCATGGGGATGGCTTAGGGCCTGGAGATAAGGGCTATAAACGAATGAAAAAAGTATTTACTAATCCAGTTGCAAAATGGTTTTTTAGATGGCTACATCCAGATCTTGGTGTAAAAATAGCACAATATCTATCGGTTAAAAATAAATTGATATCTGGAGATGAAGATGTAACTTTTTTAGGAGAAGATAACGAATGGCTTGTACAATATTGTAAAAGGAAATTAGAAAGTAAACATAGAGATTATTTTGTGTTTGGTCACAGGCATCTCCCAATGGAGATACAACTTAATGAGAAATCCAGATATACTAATCTGGGAGATTGGATTGGGTATTATACATATGCCGTTTTTGATGGAGAGGATTTAAAACTGTTACATTATAACAAATAACTATATTCTTTTCCTGTTTTTAAGGATTTCTTCGGGTATGGTAATCCCAATCATTGTTGGAGCATCTAATTTATGAGAGTGATTAAAAAATAGAATAGTATTATCCAGTATTGCTTCAATAAGATAATAATTCCCGTTAAAATAGGCATTTTTTACTCGAACTTTTACGGTAGCATTTAGGTCGACTTTTATCTCATGTGGATATACTAATATAGCTTCTTTATTATCGGGTATAGTAAAGGAAGAAAGTTGTATTCTATTCACTTCTCCAAAAAGAGAAGCTATATAATAATCAGTAGGATTTTGATATAAATTAATAGTGTTTTTTTGCGCTAGAATTTCACCTTTTTGTATAACTATAGTTTGATCTGTATACGAAAGAATATCTGTCTTATCGTGTGTGGCGGTAATACTTGTTATTTTATTTCGCTTTAAATATTTGTATAAATTTCGTCTTAAAGAACTCCTTCTAAAATTATCGATATTACCAAATGGCTCATCTAATAATAATAGCTCTGGTCTTTTTGCTAATGCTTTTGCCAGAGCAACTCTTTGTTTTTGACCACCACTTAAATTTTCTACCTTAGTATTTGCAAAACTTGTCATTTCTACTATTTCTAGTAGCTCTTCTACTCTACCTTGTTTTAATTCTGGCTCGAAATTAGATAAATACTGACCAATATTTTCTGTTACATTTCGATAGGATTGTAGCTCAAAACCTTGAGAAAGGTATTTCATGTTTTCTTCACCTGGTACAAGATTAAAAAGCGGGCCTAATAATTTTTTAGAATTCCAGTATAATTCTCCTTCCTGTACATGCAAAAGGCCATAAATAATTTTTAATAACGTACTTTTTCCGCAACCACTGGCTCCAATAAGTGCTATGTGTTGCCCTTTTTCGATAGTGAAGCTGATGTTTTTTAAAACAGGTTGCGTGTTATAAGCAAAAGATATGTTTTGTACTGTTAGCATTTGTATTGGCTCTTTTTTTATTTATCAGACCGATAATAAACCCCGATCTGTATAAGTCTAATGTAAAACATTTAAAAAGATAGTACTTCAAAGATATTGAACTTTAATAAAAAAAATCCGCTTCTTTTCAGAAAACGGATTTTTTAATTCCTTAGAGTTTTTTATAGGTCTGTTTTTTTAGATTTTCTATAAAATTCTGATATTTAAATATTAATCTTTTACAGAATCAGTAACTTTTTCAGGTAACACTTCATATCCCATATTATATAAGGTAAACCCAAAAAAATCTGCATATTGCTCAATGGTTTTGCTTACTGGTGTTCCTATACCATGACCAGCTTTAGTTTCGATACGTATTAATGTAGGGTTATTACCAGATTGTTTTGCTTGTAGTTCTGCAGCGAATTTAAAAGAATGTGCAGGTACTACACGATCATCATGATCTCCTGTAGTGATCATTGTAGCGGGATATTGCACTCCTTCTTTCACATTATGTACAGGAGAGTATCCTTTTAAATAGTCAAACATTTCCTTATTATCCTCTGCAGTACCATAATCATAAGCCCATCCTGCTCCTGCAGTAAAAGTATGATAGCGTAACATATCTAAAACACCAACTGCTGGCAATGCTACTTTCATAAGATCAGGTCGTTGAGTCATTGTTGCTCCTACCAGTAATCCTCCGTTAGATCCTCCATGAATAGCAAGATAATCACTAGAGGTATATTTTTTTTCAATTAAATATTCTGCTGCTGCGATAAAATCATCAAAGACATTTTGTTTTTGTAGTTTTGTTCCAGCAACATGCCATTTTTTTCCGTATTCACCACCACCTCTTAAATTAGGTACTGCATACACGCCACCTTGCTCCATCCATACAGCATAGGGAATACTAAATGAAGGAGTTAAGCTAACATTAAAACCTCCATAACCATATAATATAGTTGGGTTTTTACCATTTAGTTCTATTCCTTTTTTATGAGTAATAATCATTGGTACTTTTGTACCATCTTTAGAAGTATAAAAAATTTGTTTACTTTCATAATTATCTGGATTAAAATCAATTTTTGCTTTTCTATATAATTCTGAAGTACCTTCGGTGATGTTATATTTGTATATGCTACCAGGAGTTTTATAGTTGGTAAACGAGTAATATAAATGATTTTCTTCTTTCTTAGTACCAAAACCATTAGCGCTTCCTACGCCTGGTAACTCTACTTCTCTAACTAACTTACCTTCATAGTCGTATTGTAGTACTTTAGAAACAGCATCTACCATATATCCCGCAAAAAAGTAACCACCTCCTGTGTTAGGGCTTAATACATTTTCTGTTTCAGGAATAAAATCTTTCCAGTTTTCTGGAGTAGGATTAGATGCGTCTACTGTTACAATTTTTTGATTTGGTGCATTTAGGTTTGTAACCAAATATAAAGTAGAACCTACATTTTCGATAACATAAGTATCACTATCGGTAGTATCCAAAATAGTAACTAGTTTACTGTTGGGGTTTTTAAGATCTTTAATAAATAATTTATTTCCAGAGGTAGAAACGCTGGCAGATATAATTAAGTATTGATCATCTTCAGTTACTGTCGCGCCTGCATATCTATGTTTTTGCTCAGGAGTACCTCCAAAAATCAAGGCATCTTCTTTTTGCGAAGTACCTAATTTATGATAGTATACTTTATGTTGGTCTGTTTTAGCAGAAAGTTCACTTCCTTTAGGTTTATCATAGCTAGAATAGTAGAATCCGTCATTACCATTCCATGACATTCCAGAAAACTTAACATCAATAATGGTATCTTCAATTACTTCTTTGGTTTCTGCATTTTTAACAATTACTTTACGCCAGTCGCTACCACTTTCAGAAATTGAATAGGCTACAAGTTTTCCATTTTTAGAGAAACTAATTCCACCCAAAGATGTTGTACCATCTTTACTAAAAGTATTTGGATCTAGAAAGACTTCTGGTTCGTCACCTTCTGTCTTAAAACGATAAATTACATATTGATTTTGAAGTCCGTTGTTTTTGTAAAAATAACTATAATCTCCTTCTTTAAAAGGAGCACCCGCTTTTTCGTAATTCCAAAGGTTAGATAAACGTTTTTTTAAGTCTTCTCTAAAAGGAATTTTTTCGAGATAATCAAAAGTAGTTTTGTTTTGTGCAGAAACCCAGTCTTCGGTTTCTTTGCTTCGGTCATCTTCTAACCATCGATATGGATCTTTAACAGCTGTGCCAAAATAAGTATCTACTGTATCTACTATTTTGGTTTCAGGATAGTTCAATGCTATAGTAGTTTTAATAGTTTTTTCTTTAGTTTCATTTTTGCAACCTATTATTAATGTAACAATAGATAATGCAAGTATTATTTTTTTCATAATATAATATGTTAATATAATGCACAAATCTATCAAAAGATATAACCATATATGCTAAATAAAATATAAAAAAGACTGCCCTGCAAATTAGCCTGTAAAGAAAATGGAATCTCTTTCATACTGCTTTGGGGTTTAGCAATATGTTGGATTAAAATACTAGGACAGTCCGAAATTTATTGTAAGAAACAAAAAAAAATGGTTTTAAAAAAGAGTTTTGTAATGGTTCTGATTTTTAAAGATTAGGAAGGAGTTTGCAAAGAAGACAAACATACCAGGCACTATGTTTGCTGGGTCTAATGTAACATGGAATAAGATTATGTTTATAGAAATAGGTGCAAGTACCACCAATGCAAACGGGATAAATTTGTTAAGTAGTAGTAAAAATCCGACAATCACTTCAATAATTCCTACGGTTTTTAATACATAGCTATCGGCTAATGCACCAAAAAAAATTCCTGCATTAGGATTAGTAAATTCAAAAGCAGGTATAAATTCTAGAAATTTATTGCTTCCGAAAACAACTAACATTGCGCCTAATATTATTCGTAAGGCTGAAATTAATTTGCTCATTTTTATGTGTTTTTGGATTAATTTTTTAAATAAACTCAGTGTATTAGAATAAAAAATGTTAAAAACCTTACAAATGTTATGTAAAACCAGAGTTAAAAAAATATCTTTCCCTATTATAAATATACTTTATTGATGTATTCTAAAATGTAGATTGTATGAATAATCTTCTAATTTCAAAACCAATGACATCCAAACATCTGTTACTACTTATTTTTATTATTTGTGTGCATACTGGGATAGCACAAGACTATTTTTTAAAAGATAAAGCTCCTTTTGATACAGAAATTCCTTCTCCAGAAGAATTTTTGGGATACTCTATAGGAGAACAGCATACACGCCATGATCAAATTGTAGCTTATTTTACAAAACTTGCTCAAGTCTCAGAAAAGGCAATTATAAACAGTTATGGAAAGACTCATGAAAACAGAAAACTAGTGATTCTTACTATATCTACGGCAGAGAATTTGGATAAATTACCACAATTAAAAAAGGAGCATTTAGCATTTACAGATCCTAACCAAACGGCTACTAATTATGATACAGTACCAGTTTTTGTACAGTTAGGATATAATGTGCATGGTAATGAACCTTCTAGTGCAGAAGCAGCTATGTTAACAGCATATACTTTGGTAGCTTCTAATAGTACCGAGGTAAAAAATTATTTAGAAAATGCAGTGCTATTTATAGATCCTACGATTAACCCTGATGGGCGAGATAGACACACACAGTGGGCTAATCAATATAAAGGAAATCCTTTAGTAAGTGATAATTATGATGCAGAACATAACGAAATGTGGCCTCGCGGAAGAACAAATCACTATTGGTTTGATCTTAACAGAGATTGGCTTCTTGCAATTAATCCCGAAAGTAGAGGCAAACTAAAATGGTATCATGAGTGGTACCCTAATGTAGTAACAGATTTTCATGAAATGGGAACCAATAGTACTTATTTTTTGAACCAATGAAACCTATCGGTTCTCAGGATCCTATTATGCCAAAAGAAAATTACGAAGATTTAAATAATGCTTTTGCACCATATTTTTCTAAGGCATTAGATAATATAGGTTCCTTTTATTTTACTAAAGAAGCTTTTGATGGTACGTACCCAGGTTATGGTTCTTCTTACCCAGATTTACAAGGGGGATTAGCGTTATTATTTGAACAAGCTAGCTCTAGGGGGCATTTGCAGGATACAGATTATGGTACAATATCATTTCCGTTTACTATTCGTAATCAATATGTATCTAGCATTGCAACTATTAAAGCGGCAGTAGAAAATAAAGGCAAACTTCGTAAATACCAACAGGATTTTTTTAAATCTGCTATGGCTGGTACTTTAAAGAAAGGATATAATGCATACGAATTTGGAGATGCCTATGATGCAAATAGGAATAAAGCTTTTATAGATAAGCTATTACTTCATAAAATTAAAGTTTATAAAAAAGGAAACCGATTTATAGTACCAGTAAAGCAACCACAACAACGTATGGTGCAAACTATTTTTGAAACCTATAGTAAGTATAGGGACAGTGTTTTTTATGATGCATCTGCATGGAGCCTTGCTAATTTTTATAATATGAAATATAAAGGTACAAAGGATCTAAATTTAGAAGAAGAGATTACTACTGTGGATGCATTGGTAAAGGTTACAAAAGTTTCAAAATCTAACTATGCATATATTATGGATTGGGACGATTATAATGCTCCTGCAGCATTATATTTTATGCAATCTAAAGGTGTAATGGTAGCATCAGCCTTTAAAACTTTTAGTAGTAAAACCCCTCAGGGAAATAAAAATTTTTAGAGGTCAGTAGTTAATTTCCTATATTGAAAGTCAATAAAAATGGGTTACT
>CAYGUC010000043.1:0-42259 GCA_964353005.1 uncultured Flavobacteriaceae bacterium
AAAGATGATTAGATGTGTTTTCAAAACCAAAAATATTATTTAACCCTACAGTGTTAGAAAACCTCACAGGTTTGAAATGTTATCTAGAAACTAAACATGTTTTCCTTTTTCCCAGCCATGTTTGCCAAGATACTGCTCTCCAGATTCAATAGCACCTTCTTCTACCATTGTACCCATAGAGTCGTTCCATCGGTTTAAATATCCAAATAAAGAAATTACGCCCAGCATTTCTACAATTTCACCTTCGTCCCAGTATTTATATAATTCTTCTTTAATTTTATCATCTACTGCATTAGGAATTACGGATGCTGCTAGAGAAAAATCGAGTGCTGCGCGTTCTGCATCACTAAAAGCAGGGTGTGTTTTATATTCCCAAATATTATCTAATTGTTCTTGCTCTGCACCATATCGTTCTGCTGCTCTAATCGCATGCGCCTGACAATATCTGCATCCTGTAGCATTGCTGCTTACCCAAGCAATCATACGTTTTAAAGCAGAGGTTACCCGTCCTTCATTAGCCATTACCGCTTTATTAAGATTAATAAATGCTTTAGAAATAGCAGGTCTTCTTTGCATAGTAAGTACAGAATTAGGGCAAAATCCTAATGTTTCATTAAAAAATGCTGCCAATTCTCTGGTTTCTGGATCGTGATCTGCAGATAATGGAGTAACTAATGCCATGTGTATTTGTGTTTTATAGGTTTATAGTAAATCGATAATCTCGAAGCGAGCCTCGAGAAATTAAGTCCCTAGGTTAGGAATTAAAGTAAAGCAAAATACAAAACTAAAAGCAAATCAGTAGTGGTCAGGATGTTTTTTGTACTTTGGATTTTTTAAATATTAGAATTTACTAGACGAATGAGATGGACACTACAACCTAAGCCAGATGCTTCTATTATTAAAAAGTTATCCCAAGCGCTTAATGTAGACATTATAATAGCTTCCTTATTAGTACAAAGAGGAATAGAAACTTTTGATCAGGCTAAAAAATTCTTTAGACCATCTCTTAAGGATTTGCATGATCCGTTTTTGATGAAAGATATGGATTTTGCTGTTTCCAGAATTGAAAAAGCAATTACTCAAGGAGAGAATATCATGGTATATGGGGATTATGATGTAGATGGTACCACATCGGTAGCATTGGTGTCTTCCTATTTAAAGACATTATATACACAGATTGCTACCTATATTCCTGATCGATATGATGAAGGTTATGGAGTCTCTTATAAAGGGATCGATTATGCCCATGATAACGATATATCTTTGATTATTACTTTGGATTGTGGTATTAAAGCTATAGAAAAAGTGGCATATGCTAAGTCAAAAGGGATTGATTTTATTATTTGTGACCACCATAGGCCAGGAGATCAATTACCAGATGCAGTTGCCGTTTTAGACCCTAAACGTGAAGATTGTGAGTATCCATATAAAGAGTTATGCGGTTGTGGAGTAGGATTTAAACTAATTCAGGCATTAGCTGTTGATCAAGGACAAACAATAAAAGATTTAGTGCCATATTTGGATTTGGTAGCTACTGCAATAGGCGCAGATATTGTACCTGTAACAGGAGAAAATCGCGTTCTTGCGTATTATGGATTACAAGTTATTAATACAAATCCCCGAATTGGTTTTAAGGCAATGATATCTAATGTAAATAAAGAAAGCTTAACGATAACCGATGTGGTATTTATAATTGCTCCCAGAATTAATGCGGCAGGAAGAATGAAACATGGATTGCATGCAGTGAATTTATTGACAGAAGAGAACATGGAAACAGCATTGCAATATGCTGCAGAAATTGAACTTTACAATAGGGAAAGAAAAGATACGGATAAAAAAATTACAGAAGAAGCACTGACACAAATAGAAAGCAATAACGAAGAGGATAAAAATACGACAGTAGTGTATGAGGAAAACTGGCATAAAGGTGTAATAGGTATTGTGGCATCCAGATTAACCGAAACGTATTACCGACCAACTTTGGTTTTTACTAAAAGCGGAGAAAAATTAGCTGCTTCAGCCAGATCGGTAAAAGGATTTGATGTGTATAATGCATTAGATGCTTGCTCGGATCATATCGAACAATTTGGTGGACACAAGTATGCCGCAGGTCTAACATTATTAGAAGAGCAATATGAATCCTTTAAACAAAAGTTTGAAGAAGTTGTTTCTTCTACTATAGATAAGAAACTGCTGGTTCCTGAAGTATCTGTAGATATGCAGATAGAATTAGAGCAAATAACTCCAAAATTTTATCGAATTCTTAAGCAATTTGGCCCCTATGGACCAGGTAATATGACCCCTGTTTTTATGACCGAAGAGCTAAAAGATACCGGGTATGCAAAATGTGTAGGTGCAGACGAAAAACATTTAAAATGTAGTGTTGAAAAAAATGGAAAGACAATAGGATGTATTGGGTTTAATCTTGGAGCAAAGTATGATTTAATTACCAAAGGACAATTTTTTAAAGCAGTATATACTATTGATGAAAACGAATGGAATGGAGAAATATCACTTCAATTAAAACTGAAGGATATAAATTAACTTATTTTTATTTAGATTTATTATAAATAGTTGTTATTTTTGAATTAAATATGGATTCAGGATGAACGCTATAGACAAAATTTACAGTAATGACTTAGGGATTTCTTTTTTTTGGAAAAAGGACAAACACATTTCTACAGCGAAAATACAATTAGTATTTAGAGATATTGGGTTTTTACTTTCTTTATCTGAACTTAAAGATTTTTCAGATTCTTGTAGTGCTACAATTAATTCTAGTTGTTGTAGTCAATGTAAAAACCCACAACATTGCAGATCTTTGCTATTACGAACTCCTTCAGATAAAATAGATCTCGCAGTAAATAGAGAAGAATTGCATCAAATTCGAGAATTAATTAATGGTACTATTTATAGGGTTGAATTAAAATATTGGACACGAAATATGTGCCTTAATTAGATATAATTTTATCGTTTGGGATTTCTATAAATAATAAGAATTAATTTTCTTTATTTAAAAAATCTATAATTTTATACGAAATTTCTTTTGCTTTTGTTTCTTGTAAAAAATGCTTTTCGTCGATAAAATGGATATCTTCTCCATTTACTTTTAAGGCGTTAGTAGCTCTGGTTTGTTGTGGTGGCCACTGTAACATAGTGTCGTGTATTCCCCAAATAACAGTAACAGGAACGGTAATGTTTTCAAAAACAGAAGAGTAATCTGGTAGCTCGTTGCATGTTTGACTATAAAAATAGTACATAGCATCTGTTTTACCTTCTAACATTGGTGTTTTGTAACCTTCAATATCTAAAGCATTTAGAGTATTTTCTTTAAGACCCTGATTAAATAGATTTTTTAAAAGCGTATTGGTGGTTACTCCATTTCTATAGCCCCACATTGCTGTTTTTGCTAACCCTCCTGGTTTCATGCGTACAGGAGGATAAAATCCCGCATCATAAATAATGGTATTAAGTACAATCAATTTTTCAATCTTGTCAGGAGCTTGTTTCATAAGTTCCCATGTCCATAAACCACCAGCATCGTGCATTACATGGGACCATTTTTCTACACCTAATGCTTCCATAAGTAGCAAAAGGCGTTTAGCATGATTTTCTGCATTATAAATTTCAAAACCTTCAGGAGAATCACTAGATCCATACCCCAGCATATCTGGAACGATAACACGGTATCCATTTGCTACTAAAGGGTCTATCATTTTGCGATATAACCATCCCGAAGTTGGTACTCCATGAAGTAATACAATAACAGGACCTTTTCCTTTATCTATATATTTTATTAAACCATCATCGGTAGGGTATAATCTTTGATCTGCTCTAAAATCCTCATAAGTGATCTGATTTTTTCTAACTTTAGTATTTTGGTATGGTTTACACGAAAAAAACAATATCCCCATTAGGGTTAGTATAAAAAACTTCTGCATGAGATTAATGATTTATGTGTTGGCAATTTACTTAAAATCATTTTTGTATGCTACTCCTAAAAGAATTTGATACTAAAAAAATAATAAATGCGATTGTAGAACTTCTACAATCGCATTTATCTCTATAAAAGAGGTGCTTAAAATTATTTTCTTTTAAAGATAATTTTTTCTGTTACCGTTATATTACCATCATTATAACTATCTGTAATAACCAGCTCTCCTGCAATTATTTCAATTTTTGCTCCTTCAAAATAAACAGATCCATCAGGATACTCCTCATTATCTGCTGCATTTAATAAATCTTCATATTTAAAATCTACTACGGTTATAGTCTTTTTTTCATCATCATAAGACCAGTTACCCGAGTATTTATCTTTATATTCATATGTTTCTGTATATACTGCGGTACAATTAAGAGAAGAGGCTTGTGTATCCAAGCTTTTTCCTTTTTCATTATAGGTCTCATAGTAACTGCCATCTTCATTTAAAACAAAAATCCATTCGTCTTTTTCTTCCATATTATAAGCAACATCTGTAAGAGTGTTTCCATTTTCACATTCGATAGTGGTAGTAGCTCCATTTTCAGTATCAGCAGGCTCTTCTCTGTCAAAAATCCACTCGCCTACAATTGCAGAGTTACCTCCCCAGGAATTAACTTGTATACATACTTCTTCTACTTGGCTTATGTTGCCGTTAGCATCATAAATACAAATTGCATAACAAAATTTTCCAACAGGAACAGATTCTTCAAAATCTACATTAATTTGAAGATCTCCTTCTTCATTTCTTTTTGTTGTTAAAGAAACTTTCTTTTTGCCATTGATTGAAGAAGTTTTTACTCCATCAGAATTGCTAAAAGCTTCCTCTGGCACATCATAATAGCCATTAGAATTATTACCATTTACATCTTTAAATTGAATGTAAGCTCCTTTAATCTCACCAGTAGATGCAAACGAAATATTGAAACCATTGTTTAAGAAAGCATCTTGTTCTGTTTTACTTATTTCAAAGTTTAATGAACCCGTTGGATTAGGAGGTGTTCCTGTTTCTAGTTTTGCACCAGCAATAGTAACACCATTTGTAATTTGTTCTACAGAGATTTGATTGTTTTCTGATTCTCCAGAGTTACCGTTATCGTCGCTACTACAGGATAACAAAAACGTACTCACTAGAAATACAGTTGTAAACAATAGATTTAATTTTTTCATTAAGGATAATTTTTAAATTTATAGTCCAATTTTTGTCTTTCAACCTAATTTTTAGGTTTTTAAAAGCAACAAATATATAATTATTATAGGTATTATTACTAATGAACTATTTTGATTTCTATAGGGTTATCTCCAAAGTGGATCTTATCTCCAGCAGCTTTTCCTAAAAAAAGATTTCCGATCGGAGAGTTTGGAGCTATTGCAAAATAAGGAGTACCACTAACGATTAGTTGTCCAACAGAAATACTTATAAAATAATTGTTTTGTGTGGTAACAATCAAGCTGCCTAAACATATATGCTCTTTGTGAGATAGAGTAAGTTTCGACAAAACTTCTTGTAGTTTTTGCACTTCGGCTAGTTGTTTTCCTGCTTTTTCGCGTTCTAGTTGTAACATAGCACGACCTGTTTCATGTTTATCTCCTGCAGTACTTTTGGTTTCAGAAGTTAAAGATTCCTGAATATCAGAAATAGTATTTTGAATCCTTTGCAATCTTTCATTTACATATTCCTGGCATTGGTTTAATAATTCTTCTTTTATCTGTTTTGGATTCATTATGGGTTTATGATTTAATCCACATTGTGGAGTTTAATTCTCGAGGCTTGCCTCAAAAACAAAATATATTTTTGGAAGCACACCTCGTGAGCTTGCTCCTAGGTTATATATCTAAGACTTTAAAAGAAAATACAAAGGGTATTCTAAAGCGTAGGTTTCGTTAAATACTTTAAAGCCATGTTTTTTATAGAAATGCATATTGCTTTCTGTCGTGGTTTCCAGATATATAGGTTTTGTGTTGCCATAATACTCTAATACTTCTTTTAGCAATTTAGTACCAATACCTTTTCCTTTAGATTTTGGTATGGTTCCCATGATCCATAAATGTAAAAATGGTATTTTTGGGTGGTTCTTCTTTAAAATTTTTTCTCTCAGTATTACTTTATAAACATTATTGATACCAATACATTTAATTACTAGATTAATATCCCAAAGAATTGTTTTTAGTGTTATTTTTTTCTTTTCAGGATGTAAAAACAACACACAACTTTCTTGATCATCACTAAGAAATACTTGACCAAATTTTAAAGCCATTTTACATTGATATTGCATCAAATGACGTACTCTTTTGGATCTATTTTTATCTTGTTTTACAACAAAGTTTATAGAATTAGGGAATGTTTCTGTTAAAAACGAAGTATGTAGAATGGCTATAATTGCATTTACATCTTTAAAAGTAGCTATTTTCATTTGTATTATTCTTCGAGTACTAAAGTGCCATAGTTACGCATTTGCGTCTTAATCCATTCTTTTCTTTTTTGTATATATCCAGAAGGTGGATTTGCTAAAAACCGTATAGGATTGGGCAAAATTGCAGCTATTGCAGTAGCTTCATCTTTATGTAATGCACTAGCCGAGGTGTTGAACCAGAACTTGGCTGCTGCTTCGGCTCCATAAATTCCGTTTCCCATTTCTATACTGTTTAAATATACTTCAAGGATACGTTTTTTGCTCCAAAAAGTTTCGATCAAAAATGTAAAATAAGTTTCTAATCCTTTTCTTATCCAACTTCGTTGTGGCCATAAAAATACATTTTTAGCTGTTTGTTGCGATATCGTACTGGCACCTCTTAACCGTTTTCCTAATTTATGTTCTGCCATAGCTTTTTCGATTGCTTTTTTGTCAAAACCATGATGGCTTATAAATCTTTGATCTTCACTACAAATTACAGCTAGTTGTAATGCTTTGGATATTTTGGATAACGGAACCCATTTATGTTTAGTAGTGGACTCGTTTTTGGATTGCAATTTTCGAATTACCATCAAAGGAGTTACAGATACATTAACGTATTTATAAAATAATACCCAAAGGATACTTAACAAAATAAAAGCGAGACAACTTTTAAATATAAATCGAAAGTATTTTTTCAAAGTATAGGATTAAGAGGTTTGTAAAAGATCTGCCATTTCTGTACCTACTAAACTGCCAACAGCAACTCCCATTCCTCCTTGGCGAACACCACAAAATACATTTTGAGAGATTTGTTTAACGATAGATTTTTTTTGATTTCCAACACCCATAATTCCACTCCAGCGTTGGCTAATTTCAAAATCTGTTTTGGGTAAAATTACGGTTCGCAGGATTTCTTCTAATTTTTTTTGAACTAATTCTGTTTGTCCTAATTCTGCGGTTTCTTCTGCTTTAAAATCCAGATTTCTGCCTCCGCCAAACAAAATTCTACTATCGATATTTCTAAAATAATAATATCCTTTATCCAGATGAAATGTTCCTTTAATATGTAAATCTTTAATTGGTTGTGTGATTAAAACCTGTGCTCGGGCTGGTCGTACCTCTTTAATTCCTAATTGCGAAGCAAAACCATTGGTTGCAATGAATACTTTGTTTGTGTAAAACGTAAAAGTATCCGTTTTTATTTCAACATTCGTATTTGTATCCTGATACTCTTTTACATTACAGTTGTTTAGAATTTTAATATTAGAAACTTGTGCTTTTTTTAATAAAGCATCCATCATTTTTCCTGTATCGATTTGACCTTCAAATGGGTTAACGATATATTGGGGTTGAATGTTTTTAAAATTAAAAGAGTTTTTGTGTGCGCTAAAAACAGTATCGTTAAAAATTGGCTTCAGCAGATGATTAACTTCTTCTATTTTAGAAAGACAGTATTGGTATAATATATTATCATTTTTGGTAAAAAGCTCATATCCGCCATGTTGAAAATAATCTATAGTTTGGTCTCCTACATGTTTTCGTAGTAATTGAAGCCCATGATGCCTTTTCTTTACAAGTTCTAACACTTCTTCTTCCTGATGTGTACTCAAGTCATCTAAGATTTCAGAAAGGCTACCAAAACAAGCAAATCCTGCATTTTTGGTACTGGCACCATTGGGTAACATACCCCGCTCCAGAATAAGGATTTTAGCAGCAGGAAATTTATGTCGTAATTTTAAAGCACAGGTAAGTCCTACAATTCCACTACCAATAATAGTAAAATCTATATTAGATAACCAAGTTTTGTGTTCCCAATAGCTTAGCATTTATTTTTTTAATATCTGTGTGAGAGCGTTTATAGTATTCTCTTTAAAAGTAATAATTCCTTTTAAATCTATAGTCTGCGCTGCCACTTTTTTTGCTTTTATATCTATGCTGGTCATCGATGAGATATATGGATTAATGATAGGAAAATGATTTTCTTTCAGTAACGGATCTATTAAAACCAGAATTCTAAAAAAATTAGTAGATATTTTTGTTTTTTGAAAAGAAGCCATAAAATCTTTTGATGTACTTATCCTAAACTCATTTGCTTTTTGTTTTGCGTAGTATTGATATAACGGCATTTGTTTTATAAATCGATTTTCACTAATAATCCCTTTATTTTTCAGCAAGGTTTCTATGTTATTAGTGCTATCTATTTTAAAAGAAAACATCATTTTAGGCACCTTTTTTTCTTTTATAGATACTACTGGTATTTTTTCAAAATCATCGGTATACTCGTATGTTATGACACTATCTTTTTGAAATGTATTTCCTTCTAATTTAAATGTTAGAAGGCTATTATCTTCTTTAAATAAAGGAGAGGGTTTCCATGTAAGTATATCTCTTAATTTATTTTGTAAGTAAGTATCATCTTTAATGTTTCCAGCAAGATACATTTGAATACTGGGTTTTTTTGAAAACAAAGGCACTTCTTGTGTTTCTTTAGGATGAATGAAAGAAGGTTTTTTAATCTTACCAGTAAATTCTATTTTTCCGTCTTTGCTATCCAAATAAAGCATACTATTTTTTTCTCCCAGAAAACTTAAATGGTGCTCTTCATTTTTTGCTTTTTGTAACAAATCATGAGTTGGCATCATGTATTTTTTGTCTACCAAAAGATCTTCAAATACTTTTAATATGTCTTCTTTTTTATAAGAAAAAGCAAGAACGATAGTTTGATGTAGTTGTGCTAAAGAAATTGTTCCTTTTTTATTTGTTTTGTAACAAAATTTTAGTCCTTTTATGTCTTGAGACAACTGTAATTCTTTACTTAAATAGGAAATTGCTTGCGTAGAATCTGTAATTTTTAATGTACAAAATATCGTTTTTGAAGCTTTAGGGACAGTGTATAAAAATAGGTTGGCAGGAATCCTAATTCCGTTTTCTGTTTTATGGGTACTTTTTATAGAATCGATTTCTTTTGAGGAATAATATTTCCTATTTCCTATAAAATCCCATGCTATTGTTTTTCCTAATGCAACCAGATTTATTTTTATGATAGTAGTTGCGTTTGCATGTACTACATTTTTATAGGATTTACTTTGCCAACTATTATATATAACAACAAACACTACTAAGATTATTAGTAGTGTTGTTATAATACCGAATTTATATTTTTTCATTTTGTTATTTACTTATCTCTTCTAAAAGAGTAATAAGATATTGTAATCCGTTTTTATGTCCTGTTGGTAACTCCATTTTTAAAGAAACAGACATCTTATTGTTTTTAATTTTGGATGTTGTTAGTTCTATATCTTCGACATTATTAAGTATATAATCTAGTCTTTTTTGTTTTCTATTACTTTTTGTAAAATCTTTTGCTATTTCAAGAATGTCTTTGGTATTTATATATATACTGCTACTACTATTTAATAAAATCTTCTTATGTTTTCTAGATATTTTTTTATTGTTAATATTGTTTTTACCAACTCTTTCTTTATTGCTTCCTATTGTTATTATACCTTCATTAATAGCAACATAGATTTCTGTTGGTAATTTTTTCTCTTTAATAATATATATCCCATTTTCAACAGAAACTATTCCTTTTTCTTGTCCGTAATTACATATTTTTTTTAACAAATCAGTGTTATCTGAAGATAACAACAATAAAAAATCGGGAACAGTTTCAGTTTTTGTTTTCTCTACCTCTACATACTTGTAATCCTCATCATACTCATACGTTTTGTAGGTAACTTCTTTATCACTTAGATCATACATTAAAAACAAGGCATCTCCTTTAATTGTTTTACCTATAGCTTTTTCATCTAATACTACAGATAATAGATTTGCTAAGATATCAGTTTCAGTTTCATAAAGACCTCCAAGAGTGTTTTGTATCATTTTAGGATACTCTATTAAGAATTCTTCTGTATCTACAGCGTAAGAGGCGTACCCTAATAGTTCATCTTCATTAACATAATTAAGAAACTTTTTATTTAAGGAATTACCATAGATTTTTTTCATTCTTCCTCCTGTTTCTTTATCCATATGATAAATGAGGTTGGCTTTTATTTCCTTTTCTTCTATGTATAGATGTCCAGAAACTCCTTGTTTTCCGTATTTTCCCTGATAGATATTGTTATATAATAATTTTGAATAGAGATGTCTATCAGTTTCTTTTAATATGTTAGAATATACTTTCATCATATCAGAAACCCAAACAGAAATTTCTGCATTTTTATCTTGTGCTTTTAGGTAATCTCGATTAGAGAGTATAGATTTTTTATTGGATATAGGAGTATTAAAAATATGGTCTATTTTATCTGTGAGATATTGAAAAGCGATATCTTTTTCTTGAGATCTGCTTTCAAAAACATTGTAATACCCATATTTGTATAAAGGTTTTTCATCTTCTAATATAGGTAAGTGATATCGTTTTCTTACTTCATTATTAGAAAAATAAGATTTAGATACTTTACCATTAATAAAAAGCATCATTTTATCATTCCAAACCATAATGGATGTTTTATCATACTTTTTATAAAAAGCTTTTTGCCCTTTGATTTCCGTTATTTTTTCGGGTTTATTAAATAAGGATTCAAATTGATTACTGTTTTTTATAGGAACTAAAGCGCAATTATATTGTATACTATCTGTTGCTTCATAAAAATAATATGCCGTAGAGGTAATATCAATGCCTGATTCTGAAAGACTTTCTATTTTTTCTTTTCTTGAAAGTTCTTTTACTATTTTTTCTCCAATAGCTGTTTTTTCAAATTCTTTTATAGAAAAAAGTTGGGTAAGATTTCCTCCTTTTAGAGAAACTACAGCATTTACTTCTTCAGGTATTTTAGTTGCTAAATCTTGAGCATTTAGATGTATTATACTTAGTAGTATACTAATCGTTAATAGGTAAAACTTATTCATTATAGATAATTATTTTGCTAATTCAATTTTGGTGTTACTAATCGAAGTTCCTTTTAAGACATCTATTACATTGATTTTATGTATAGCTGCTTTTTTTGATTTAGAGATTTTAGTTTCTATGTTTGAGACCGATAGAATTTCTTTATAAAATCTATAAATACTCGTGTATGAGGCATTTTCGAATACTTTTTTACTGTCTAAATTTAGTTTATTATATTGTTTTAATATCTCTGGATCATAGGTATAACTCTTGGTAAATAGTTCTTTTTGGGTGCTATATTGATATGTGTTGTAAGATTCGATTTTTACTTTTTGTTTACTTAAAACCTCTTTAGTTAGTTTATTTATACTGGTAATATCTTTAAAAGAGCAGCGCACAGAAAACACATAGTTTTCATAATCTTCTTTTTTACTAATATTATATAACCCTTCCGATTTTTGTAAGAAGCTTACTACATCGATCATTCCTTTTTGAACTTCTTTTTTTGATGGTATTTTATGTCCGTTTACACTATCTAATAGCATAATAGAAGCTATTTTAGATTTGCTTTGACTTAGATTTACAGTAAGAGTAAAATCTCCTGATCCATCTTTATTAAGATTTATTTCTTCAAGAATTTCAAAACAAGAGGTAAGAGATAATAGGGGTAGTAGTATTAAAAATTTTATGGTATATTTTTTTAGCATAATTATCTATTCAAATGTCAAAATAGAATACAAAAGTGCGATGAAATCTAGGTAATTCTCACACTATTTTAAGTGAAAACACCCTCCCTGAAAACAGGGGGGGTGTTTTTATTTAATTTTAAAGAGATAGAGGGTATTAGGACTCTTCGTTCATTATAAAATCTTCCATAAACTTAGTAGTGTAATTACCTGATACATAGTCTGGGTGATCCATAAGTTGTCTGTGAAACGGAACGGTAGTTTTTATTCCTTCTACTACAAATTCATCTAATGCTCTTTTCATTTTATTAATTGCCTCTTCACGTGTTTGTGCAGTGGTAATAAGCTTAGCTATCATAGAATCATAATTAGGAGGGATACTATACCCGCTATATACATGAGTATCTACTCGAACGCCATGACCTCCTGGAATATGTAAATTGGTAATTTTACCAGGGGATGGTCTAAAATCTTTGTATGGATCTTCTGCGTTGATTCTACATTCTATAGAGTGTAATTGTGGGAAATAGTTTTTACCCGAAATTGGCACTCCGGCAGCGACCAAGATTTGTTCTCTGATCAAATCATAGTCTACTACTTGTTCTGTAATAGGGTGTTCTACCTGGATACGAGTGTTCATTTCCATAAAGTAGAAATTTCGGTGTTTGTCTACCAAAAACTCTACAGTACCAGCACCTTCGTATTTAATAAACTCTGCTGCTTTTACTGCGGCTGCTCCCATTTTTTCACGTAATTCATCTGTCATGAATGGTGATGGAGTTTCTTCAGTAAGTTTTTGATGTCTGCGTTGTACAGAGCAATCCCTTTCAGATAAATGGCAAGCTCTACCATTGCTGTCTCCAACAATTTGTATTTCGATGTGGCGAGGCTCTTCGATAAGTTTTTCCATGTACATACCGTCATTACCAAAAGCAGCTGCTGCTTCTTGGCGGGCGCTATCCCATGCTTTTCTTAGATCTTCTTTTTTCCAAACGGCTCGCATCCCTTTTCCACCACCACCAGCTGTAGCTTTTAGCATTACGGGATATCCCATTTCTTTAGCTAGTTTTTCTGTTTCTTCAAAAGACTCCAGAATTCCTTCACTACCTGGGATTGTTGGTACTCCTGCTGCTTTCATAGTAGCTTTTGCAGAGGCTTTATCTCCCATTTTGTCAATCATTTCGGCGCTTGCTCCTATGAATTTTATTTCATGTTCTTCACAAATTTTGGAGAACTTAGCGTTTTCAGAAAGGAAACCATATCCAGGGTGTATAGCATCGGCATTAGTGATTTCTGCTGCTGCTATAATATTAGACATTTTAAGGTAAGATTCACTGCTGGGAGCAGGTCCGATGCATACCGCTTCATCTGCAAAACGCACATGTAAGCTTTCTGCATCTGCTGTAGAGTATACCGCAACCGATTTAATCCCCATTTCTTTGCAGGTTCTGATTACTCGCAAAGCAATCTCCCCTCTATTTGCAATTAGAATTTTTTTAAACATAACTTCTTAGAAATTACAATATTCAAAAAAACAAACTCCAGTTTTTGCGTATGTTGGATTTTGAGATTTTGAATTTTTGGGTTTAACTACGATGGGTCTACTAAGAATAGAGGCTGATCAAATTCTACCGGAGAAGAATCATCCACTAATACTTTTACGATTTTACCAGAAACTTCACTTTCGATTTCATTAAAAAGTTTCATTGCTTCAATAATACAAAGTACATCACCTTCTTTTATAGAATCTCCAACTTCAACAAATGTTGGTTTATCTGGAGATGGTTTTCTATATAAGGTTCCGATAATAGGAGACTTAATAGTGATATATTTTGAATTATCATCAGAAACGCTTTCTGTCGCTGGAGGCGTACTAGAAGCTGTTTGTGCAGCAGGAGCTACCGGTTGGGGTGCAATTGCATTACCAACAGGTATTTGTTGTACAAATGTTGTTTCTTTACTTTCGTCTGATGCAGTTTTGATGGTGATTTTAATATCATCCATTTCTAACTTTACTTCGCTGGCGCCTGATTTGGCTACGAATTTAATTAAATTTTGAATTTCTTTTAAATCCATAATGTGTGGGTATTGTGTGTTTAGTTGTTTAGGAATTATAGGCCCATTTAAAATAAATAGAACCCCAAGTAAAGCCTCCACCAAATGAAGCAAATACTATGTTATCTCCTTTTTTAAGTTGTTTTTCATAATCATGCAACAATAGTGGTAATGTGGCAGAGGTAGTGTTACCATATCTTTGAATGTTCATAAGGACTTTGTTGTCGTCCAGTTCCATTCTTTTTGCAGTAGCATCAATAATACGTTTATTTGCTTGATGTGCAATAAGCCAATTTACGTCGTTACCAGTTAAATTATTACGTTCTAATATTTTGGTGCTGGCATCGGCCATATTAGAAACGGCATATTTAAACACGGTTTTTCCGTCTTGTCTAACAAAATGAAGCTTTTTGGCAACAGTTTCTTCAGTAGGAGGTAATAAAGACCCTCCTGCTTCGATTTTTAAAAATTCTCTTCCAATACCATCGGTACGCAGGTATTCGTCTTGTAAACCCATGCCTTCATAGTTGGGTTCGAAAAGAACGGCTCCACCTCCATCACCAAAGATGATACAGGTAGTACGATCGGTGTAATCTATAATAGAAGACATTTTATCTGCTCCTATTACTAATACTTTTTTATATCTTCCAGATTCTATATAACTGGCTGCAGTAGACATTCCATATAAAAAACTGGAACAAGCTGCTTGCAGATCATAAGAAAATGCATTAACCGCACCTATTTTAGAAGCGGTATATGCTGCGGTTGCAGCAACAGGAAGATCTGGAGTAGCAGTGGCGAAAATTACTAAATCTATCTCTTTAGGATCGAGATTTCTTTTAGCAATTAAATCTTCTGCCGCTTTTATACCTAAATAAGAAGATCCTTTATCCTTATCTTTTAGTATTCTGCGTTCTTTAATACCTGTACGACTGGTTATCCATTCGTCGTTAGTGTCAACCATAGTTGCTAATATATCATTAGTTAACACATAATCTGGCACATATGCACCTACAGCTGTAATAGCGGCTGTGATTTTACTCATATCTTAGTTTTAGTTTCACAAACTACAGCGTAAAAATGCGCTGAAAAATTCGTTGAAATTACTAAATTCTACACAAATATGGCGCAAAATAACTGGATTTTGACACATATTCAACTAAAAACAAAAAAACTCTCACATTTGTGAGAGTTTTCCTTAAGATTTTAACAGTATCATTAAGCTACTTCTTCCTCAGTATTATCGATAACGATCTGTCCACGGTAATATAATTTACCTTCATGCCAGTGTGCTCTGTGATATAAATGCGCCTCTCCTGTAGTAGGATCGGTTGCTATTTGAGGTACAGTAGCTTTATAGTGCGTTCTTCTTTTGTCTCTTCTGGTTTTCGATATTTTTCTCTTAGGATGTGCCATTGCTTAGCTATTATTTATCGTTTAATAAGTTTTTTAATTTATCCCAACGAGGATCTGTTTCCTCATCTTCGTCTACTATTGTTTTTTCTTTTGGACTTAATTCTTCTAGTTTTTCAAGTATATCCGATTGTAATGTGCCGTTTTTTACCCCTGGATGAACTCTTTTGGATGGTATAGCCAAAGCAATAAGCTCATAAATATATTGTTGAACATTTACTTCATATTCTCCATAAGGAAGGATAAGTAGCTCTTCGTTTTCATCATTATATTCTTCTCCAAACTTTACTACTAAAAAAATTTCGTTTTTAATAGGCAAGTCAAAAGGTTCATTAGTGAGGTCACAGTTTACATTTACAGTTCCTGTTGCTATAAACTGAAGTTCTAACATAGTTGTTTTTTTGTTAAACTCCAGAACAACATTTATTGCAGATGCATTAAATTCGTCGTACTCAAAATGTTCAAAGAACGTGTTGTCAATTTGAAACTCAAACTGGTGTAATCCTTGCTTCAGCCCAACAAAAGGAATAGTATACTCTTTAAGTTGTTTCATTTCATCATCAGTTTCAAGTGCCTATCGATTTGATAAAGGCGGGTGCAAAGATAATAAAATTTTGTTACGAAAGTATTTTTGTAAACAAAATTATATCAGATTGTTAGTTATTTAGTTTGTCTGTTTATTTTTGAATGCTTATGTGTTTAGGTATTTTTATATTTAAAGAGAAAAGTAACCCTGTCCTATACCTTGTTTATATATCATATTAATGAGCGTCTATAATTTACTCTCTAGCACCTTTGTTTTGTATTTTTCTGGGCTGCCTTTTTAAGGGATTTTTAGTTAATTCGAGGTATTCTTGTCTATTTTTGTAGATTTTTAATGCTGCAAAAACGGCCTCTTTAAAGGAACTATTGTCTGCTTGATTCTTACCTGCGATTTCAAAAGCGGTACCGTGATCTGGCGATGTTCTTACCTTATTTAATCCTGCAGTATAGTTTACTCCTTTTCCAAAAGATAGTGTTTTAAAAGGGATAAGTCCTTGATCGTGGTACGAAGCAATTATAGCATCAAAAGATGTATAGTTATTAGAGCCAAAAAAGCTATCTGCCGCATATGGTCCATATACTAATTTACCCGATTCATTAATTTTGCGAATGGTTGGTTTTAGAATTTCTTCATCTTCTTTACCGATAACTCCATTGTCCCCACTATGTGGATTAATACCTAGTACTGCTATCTTTGGTTTTGATATACCAAAGTCTTGCTTAAGTGTTTGATCAATGGTATTTATTTTTTGTTCTATTAATTCTGGGGTTATAGTATCTGCAATATCTTTTACGGCAACATGATCGGTAAGCAAACCTACTTTTAGGTCTTCTGTGATCATAAACATTAAGCTGTTTCCTTCTAATTCCTGGTTAAGATAATCTGTATGCCCAGGAAATTTAAATTCTTCAGACTGGATACTATGCTTATTAATAGGAGCGGTTACCAATACATCAATTTCATTGTTTTTTAGGGCTTCAGTAGCAGCAGTAAGAGATTTGATTGCATAGCTTCCTATTTTTTCATCTTCTTGTCCAAAGTTAATATTTACCGCTTCTTTCCATACATTAAGAACATTTACTTTACCATCTAAAATCTGAGAAGTCTTGTCTATACCATGAAGATTTGTATTGCTTTTGTAATGTTTTTTTAAAAAAGAAAGAATTTTTACTGAGGCAAAAATTACCGGAGTACAGAAATCTAACATTCGCGAATCTTCAAAAGTCTTAAGCACTACTTCGCTTCCTATACCATTTAGATCTCCAATAGAAATTCCTAATCTTATTTTTTCTTCTTTCTTCATTATATAAACTACTTTATCCATATTTTTGAAATCTAAAATCAGACCTCAAAGGTTATGGTTACAAATTTAACTAAATAATTTGCATTTATGTTTACAGGAATCATCGAAGAATTAGGAACAGTTACTTCTTTAGTTACCAATAAAGGAAATCTGGATATAACTATACGTTCTAATTTTACTTTAGAATTAAAGATAGATCAAAGTGTAGCACATAATGGAGTTTGTTTAACGGTGGTGTCTATACATGAGGATACCTATACTGTGACGGCTATTAAAGAAACCTTAGATAAAACAAATCTTAATACTCTTACTACGGGCACAGTTGTAAATCTAGAAAGAGGTATGCGGTTAGGAGATCGCCTAGATGGGCATATTGTACAGGGACATGTGGATCAGACTGCAATATGTACTGGTATTAGCGAGGCTAATGGTAGTTGGTATTTTACTTTTAGTTACGATCCTGCGTTGCATAATATTACTATCGAAAAGGGATCTATAACGGTAAACGGAGTTAGTTTAACTGTAGTTAATTCTAAAAAAGATTCGTTTAGTGTGGCAATTATTCCTTTTACGTATGCGCATACTAACTTTAATACTTTTAAAGTAGGAACAGTGATTAATTTAGAGTTTGATGTAATCGGTAAATATGTAAAGCGAATTACAGAATTAGCATAAAAACAGGTGGGTACTTACACCAATTCTACTTCATTAAATTTAAAAAGTGAAACTCTGTTTGTTTCTATTTTTAAAAGGACTCCTCCTAAATCACTCAAAGTAGAGCAGGATTCGAAATCCAATACTTTGCCAAAATACTGGCTTTTTGCATCAATTACTTTGTACTGCATAGTTGTAGATTTTGATTTATTTTTCCTTTTTTTATAACAGTAGTTCTTTCCCCAAAAAACATACAATACTTATATCAAAGACTAAAGTAAATGTAAGAGTCAAATTTGATATTTAAAAATAAACTTATTAGGTTTTATTAACAGATATCATGTTTTTTTGTTTTTAAGTATTTGATTGTTATGGTTTTGTGGGTATTTGTGATTACGCGTTAAAGCAAGAAAATTATGTTGTTTTGAAAAAAATGCAGTATAAAGTTCCTAAAACACAATTGGAATTATTCCAAATTTTGTACTTTTGTATTGGAATATTTCCATTATTATGTTTAGTTAGTTTGCAAATAATTTAAGTCTTTTTTACTTTTTATTAAGTTAATTTTTTAAACTCTTGGCATGCGTTTTGTAAAATCTGAAAATAATCTTAAAACGTATGACTATGGCAATGTCAATACCTAATGTAAATGATATTTATGATATGAGTGGTATTAATTATGAAATACAGAATCGAAAATTACAATCGTATAAGCATACTTTTGACTATGACTTTTGTAAAAAAAAGTATGATGAATATGCGCGTATGTCGTTAAAAAAATTTAGAGAATGCTTAAAGGATTCTCAAAAATTGGGGGAGATAGGTCATTTATGTTGTTTTATTTTATGGGTAAAAAATAAAGCGAAGCATGAGTATAGGGATAGTCTGGGGGATTATGGTTTAATCCACCTACTTTTTCATTGTATAGAGGATAAGCATCATGTAGAGGTACATGCAGAATATATCCATATGTTGTTTAAAGAAGATATTAAATTGGTGTAGTTTTTTAATTCACATTGTGGAATTTAATTTTTTGAGACTTGCCTCGAAAATAAAATATACTTTTGTAAGCGTACCTCGTGAGCTTGTTCCTAGGTTATTGATTTCAATTTCTATATCGAACCGAGGTTTATACTATTTTAAAGTTGAATATAGAGTAAACTTTCCAGAAGATTTTATTTTATACCATTTACACTTTGAATTTACTGCATAAGCTATGAGTTTCTTAAGAATTATCTATTAAAAGGATACTCATTAATCCAGTTAAAACCTCTACCAGTAAGTAGAAAATCCTTTTTATCTAACCGTTTCGTTTTACAATCAATAGTATCTCCCAAAAAAACACCTTTGATATGCATTGTAGAATCTGTTTTGCTGTAGTTTAATGTATATACTTTTGTAGAATCTTTATGATGCGATACTTCTATTTTTTTTGAGATGGTATCGATTTTAGAGGTATACTCTACAATAGACATGTCTGCCTTGTATAATTGTATCGATTTTAGGCGTTCTATAGAAATGTATCTCCATCTAACAGTGTCGGTAATAACTGGTGCTATCTCTTTAGAATTTATCTTAAAGTCTGTAATCTCATATAACCCATACAAAGCAGGTTTAGGAGCATTAGGGCCATATTCTTTACCGTATTCTATAGATTCGCTAATGGTAACATAAAAAATGCAAACAACGGCAGCCCATTTTATTATATTTTTAATACGCAGTTGTTTTTTTATGGTGAATGGCTCTGTGTATTGAATAGATGTTGTTGGTTTATTGAGTAGAATAACATTTAGGAATCGTTTGGAGTGCGGTGCCATAATAAGTAACACCATTATGAGTAGTTCTAACGAATATAGTTTTACAGGAACATCATAACAGAAATTAATTAAAACGATATTGGTTAATACAGGGATCAATAGTATTCCTCCTAGGATTGTAGTTTTTCTATAAAAAAGTAACATTCCTCCAATCACCTCTGCCAGTCCACTAAATATGGTATACGCTTTGGATGCTCCAATAAAAGTCCATACCAGACCCATAGGAGAAGATTCTCCATAAGGCATTAAAAGTCTAGAAAATGAAGGTTCTCTAAATTGTAAAGGAATCACTTTTGCCATACCATAAGTAAGCATTATATAGCCCACGTAAAATCGCAATACTACCAAAAACCAATAATTTAGTTTTTCATAGTTTCTTTCCTTTTTATCTAATAGCGACCAAACCATAGTAGCTATTGTGGCTACTACTATAAAAAATAGCACTAGTACATAATCATAAGTAGTATCGCCACTACCGTTTGTAAAAACAGTGATTTCATAGTTTAGACGCACTATATGTTTGCCAATCCATGGGATAAGGATATGATATACGTCCAAAATAGAGTTTTGGATAAATTCTAATTTAGGTATAATATTTAGAGGGAATGGAAAAATCAATAGCCCAAAAAACAGAAGTAAAAACCGAAAAGTAACCTTATTTTTAGTAATCATTATTTTTTACTTTTAGAAATCTGTTCTGCAAGTAGTAATGCATTATAAGCGTTGACAATTTTACCAGATTTGGAGAGTTGAGAAAAAGGCACTAGTTTTTTGGTACCATCTTCTTGTTTAATTTCTACATCGATATTATATGAAACTCCAGATTTCATTAATATTTCTTTTACTTCTTTTGCTTTTAAATTTGGGTAGTAGGATCTTACTAATGCTGCAACCCCAGATACAACAGGAGCTGCAATAGAAGTACCCATAGAAAAATCATATGCGTTATTAATTTGGGTAGTATACATTTTATACCCTGGAGCAAAAATATCTACATTCTTTTTTCCGTAGTTAGAAAAATAGGCAATTAATTTTTTGTCCAAAGTATAGCTACTGGCTCCAACTACTATATAATTATGTACAATCTCCTTGTTATTTATATGATCCTTTGGGTAATGGTCGTATATATCAATATTTGATGCATCATTACCAGCACCATGAACAAGGATTACATCGTTTTTGGCAGCATATTGTATAGCATCCTGTACCCACTCTGCATGAAGAGAAAACTCTTTTCCCCAACTCATGTTAATTACTTTAGCACCATTATCTACCGCATATTTAATTGCTAATGCTACGTCTTTGTCATGTTCATCACCAGCAGCTACCATGACAACTGGCATAATTTTTATATTTTTAGATAGTATTCCTTTACTTCCTAAATTATTTTTTCGGCTGGCTGCCAAAATTCCTGTTACCGGTGTAGAATGCTGAAAAGGTACATCTCCAAATACTTGATTGCTCCCATAGGATATATCCAAAATATCTTCTGGATTATCTCCTATGATATTTCGTTCCTTAAAATCAATGTTTACTGTTGTTTTTAACTCTTCTTCCGTTTGATCTCTGTATTTTTTATAATACTCTGGGGTTAGGTCATATCGAATAGCTGCTTTTATCATTTTTAGATACGATTGTGTCAAGCTATCTTTTTGTGTAGTGTTTATCACACTGTCTAATTGCGATATGTTGTACTCTTCTTTAGGGAATATTTTTTTTAGATTATTCTTTGCCTTTGGATATCGATCTAACCAATCGTTGGCATAGTTTATAAAGTCTTTTTGATCATTACTATATTCCTGTATAGCTTCTTTAGCTTTCTCAAACAAAATAAAAGCTTCTTTTTGATTCCTAGAAATGGTTTCTAACGATTTCCCTTCAAAAGTAGAGGAATACTTTTTAGCGATTCGTATGGCTTCCAGATGTTCATATGTAACATATTCCCCGTTAGGGTTGCTTAAAAAATCCCATCCGTTAATATCATCTATATATCCGTTTTTATCATCGTCTATACCATTGTCTGCAATTTCATTGGTATTTATCCAGATTTGTTGTTTTATGTCTTCGTGGTGAATATCCAATTTGGTATCAATTATAGCTACAATAACTTCTTTGCCTTTTTTATTTTTTATAAGGTCTCTATAGGCTTTATCTAAGCTTATGCCAGGAATCGTATCCTCGATAATATCTTTATAATGCCAGCTTTTAAGCTCTTCTTCCTTTAGCTTTTGTTTTTTTGTAATCTCGCTAAATGTTTGAGGCAGAAATTGTTTTTTTTCTTTTTGAGCAGACCCCAAAAATGAGTTCATACAGATTAAAACAAGGAATAGTTTTTTCATTATATCTTATAATACTTAGTTGTCTAAAAGCAATTACTCTTTGGGTTGATAATCTGGATGACCAGTTTGCCAAAAGGCGAAAGCCATAATATTGGCATATCTTTCAAATTCTTTAAGTTTTGTATCGTCAGTTCCATGACCAGTATCAGAATCTACCAATAATAAATTTGGATTATCAGATGTATTAGAAGCTTGCATTCTTGCAGCAAATTTTACAGAAAACCATGCAGGAACTCTAGGATCATTTAAACCTGCCGTTAATAATGTTGCAGGATATTTCTCCCCTTTTTTAATATGATGATATGCGTCCATTTCTTTTAGTGCTTCAAATTCTATTGGGTCTTTTATGGTGCCAAATTCTTTTACATTGTTAGCGCCATTTGGTCTGCTTTCTGATCTCAATGTATTTAAAGAGCCAAACTCTACTATTGCAGCTTTAAACAAATCAGGTCTATCGGTTATAGATCTCCCTATCATTATTCCGCCAGCACTACCACTCCAGATTGCTAATTTATTTTTTGATGTGAATTTATTCTCTATTAAATATTCTGCGCAAGAGATAAAGTCTTTCCAGGTATTGGGTTTTGTGGTTTTAAACCCTCCTTTATGCCAGGCATCTCCTTTTTCACCACCTCCTCTTACATGCGCAACTGCATAAATACCACCTTCCATAACCCATAATAATCGTCGTATAGAAAAAGTAGGTCTCATAGAAACTCCATAAGCCCCATAACCATCCATCATAGTAATATTATTGCCGTTTTTGATCAGAGATTTTTTATATAGTAAAGATAAAGGTATTTTTTCTCCATCATGAGCAGTAACTTCTATTTCTTCGATAACAATATCTTTTAACTCACTGTCCTCATAGGATAGGTTCATGTTTTTTTCGGTTACAGTGCCTTTTTGATATTCGTATCTTTTTTGTTGTGTTAACCAACCTCTTGTATTAATATATAATTCTGGATGATTTATGCCTTTTACTTCTAGACTGATACTACCAAAAACATACGGAAGCTTAATTTCTTTTTGTATACCATTATTCAACTTAAACAAATCTGCTTTGACCCCGTTTTTACTGGTTACAAAAAATAACCCTTCGCTAGTGATATTAAAATCGGTGATTATAGTGTCTTTTTTGTGTTTTACTAAAATTTCTCCACTATCAAAATTAGGATTCTTAATAGACGTTTTTCTAATTTCAAAATTTGGAGCGTTTTTAGAGGTTCTATAATACAAAGAATCTCCTTTAATAAGGTAGCTTTTTATCTGATCTGATTTTTTAAAAAGAGGTTTCCATTTTTTAGAGGTAATTTGATCAATAGATAAATAATAAGTATCCTTATATGCTGCCACTCCAGATTTTTCTCCTATAATATAGTTGTCATTTTGATTTCCTAGAGTAACAGTAGGAAAGTCTTCTTCTTTAAGACCCAGATCCTTATTGTATTCTCTTGAAAAGATTTCGGTAAGATCCTCTTTTTTGTTTCCTAACGTATACAGTACAGATTTTGTGTTTTTAAGAAACGCTTTATCTTTTGGATTTGTAATAGGATGATATACATAAATAAAACCAGAATTATTTGGTAACCATGTTATTCCTCCTATTTCGGATACCCATGAGTTTGTCAATATTTCTGAGGATACCGTTTTAGAAGGGACATCTATAACGATTAATTCTGAAATTTCTTTCCCTTTTTCGGTAAGGCTCACCACTATTTTAGATCCATCCCAATTGGGTTGTATATAGTTTATTAGATATTCTGTGTTTGATGCCTCCTTAAATTTTTTGGGATCATAAAGTAGAATTTCTTCTTCATCAAAGGCATTTCTATAATAAAGCTTAGATACGTTTTCTGAAGCTGATCTTTTTAGATAAAAGTGTAAATCATTGGTAGTAACCATAAGGTGTGATACGGTAAAAGATTTTTTGGCATCAAACTCCTTTTGTTTTTCTATCAGATACTTAGTTTTATTAATATGATTGAGATATTTTTTTGCTAGAGTATTTTGTTGCTCTACCCATTGTTGTACCTCAGTATCTTCTAAGTTTTCAAGATGTCTGTATGGATCTTCAATGTTTTGACCATGATATTTGTCTACTACATTTACTGTTTCTATATAAGGGTATTTATATACTTTGTTGTTTTTTGTGGTACAACTTATGAGGGTTATAAAAATGAAAATTAATATACGGGATGTTTTAGGAAGAAGTATAGAGAATCTCTTTATCATTATTTTTTACTTTTAGAAATCTGTTCTGCCAATACTAATGCATTATAAGCGTTTACCACTTTACCAGATTTAGAGAGTTGGGAAAAGGGCACTAGTTTTTTGGTACTATCTTCTTGTTTAATCCACATTGTGGAGTTTAATTCCCCGAGGCGTGCCTCGAAAACAAAATATATTTTCAGAAGCATACCTCGTGAGCTTGCTCCTAGGTTATTGATTTTGTACATGAAGAAGTATTTTCATACTATGGGGTTTCCTTAATTTTATAACTTTATATATTTATTAATAAAATCCATTTCAGCTTTTACTTTGGCAAGTTTACTAATAGGATTTTTGTATAAATGTCCTTCACCTTTAAAAATAAGTAGTTCTGTTTCTATATTCTGATTCTTTAGTGTATAATACATAGAATAAGAATTGCTTGTTGATACTCGAACATCATTTTCTCCATGAGTAATTAACGTTGGGGTTTTTATTTTTATAGCATTATAAAAGGCACTTTCTTTTCTATATAATTCAGGATTCTCCCACGCCTTAATATCATTAAATCGAATATATTGGGAGATATCTCCATCATTTATTCCAGCTTCAGCAGTTTCGTTCCAGATGCCACAACTAGTAAGAGCGGCTGTAAACATAGTAGTTTCTCCAATAATAGAATTAGTGAGCAATCCTCCATAACTAGCTCCTTTAACAATCATTCTGTTTGTATCTACCCAATTTTGGCGAATCATGTGTTCTACTCCTGTGATGATATCATCAGTAGGTCTGGTTCTGGGAGCTCCATTAATTTTATCTAGAAATACTTGCCCTCTACCTGTACCGCCACTATAATTAGGTAATAGTACAAGAAACCCTTTTGAAGCTAATAAAGAAGCAAAATAGTAATATTGTAATCCGCTTAAGGAAATAGCCTCAGATCGACTAGACCATGGTCCCCCGTGTATATCAACAACCAGAGGTAGTTTTTTTGCCCCTTTTTTACCCGGTGGCCACATAACTACCCCTTCAATCGTTTCTCCTACTGAGTTTTTCCAGGTAATTTTTTCTATTTCTGGGGGATTATGTTTTGTAAGTGTCGTATTAAAATCTGTAATTTTGATTGGGGTATTCAATTCCTCAATGGATCGGGCTATATACACTTCTTCAAATGCATTATTTCTAATTAAAGAAAAAGCCATAAGAGTTTTTTCTTTATTACTAGTAAGATTATGGATAGTTCCCTTATAATCATTTATTCGTTTTAAACTGTCAGACTCTTGTATAAAAAAGTTTGAAGAGGTAGACAGCGTAGCATTCACCACTAATTTTTGGTCTTTCCAGTCTATTATTTCTTTTATATTTGCATTGGTATTAGACAATAATTTCTTTTTGTGATTAGTATTTAAATCAACAGCATATAATTGTGGAGATAAATTATAATTTGGTAGAGTAGGGTCCCCGTAAAAGTAAGAATATATAGTGTCCTTAGTATGCCACCAAGAGAAGTCCCAGACCTTATCCTGAGTAAGCTGCCTGATTAAACTACCATCTTTTTTATTAATTACATAGGTGTGTGAAGAAGCGTATACATCTTTAGTATAAAAATCACTAGACTCAAAGTTGGTATATATAATTTTTTGATTGTCTGGAGATACTTCAAAGTACGCTACATTTGCCTGAATTGTAAATAGAGAATCTATTTTGTTTGATGAAAAACTAAAACTCTTAAAAGTACTATGTTTAATGTCTTTATCCTTTGGAAACTTTATTACTATAGAATCTTCCTTTCTTTTTACGGGAGAAAACTTTTCATAAAAAATTATAGTGTTGTCTTCCAGAATGGTATAACCAGCCAAGTTTTTTAATTTTTCTTTTTCCTGAACTATCGGTGTGATTATTTTTGGGTTTTTGGTAGCCACTTTAAATAGATTATTACTAATACTATCTTTAGATTTAAATACTAAAAAATCACTATCCTTTGTCCATTTCAGTTGTGACACCTCATTTTCATAAATAGGAATTTCTGTTTTTGAACTTATGGTATTTTCATTACTTATTTCATACTGCCATAGCCTGATTTCTGTTTTGTTTTTTTCAAAATTATCCTTACGTGTTACGATAGCAATATACTTGCCATTAGGCGATATAGATATATCCGATATGTTTATTTGGGATAAGTAGTCTTTAATTGGATAACCGGTTTGCGTAGGTTGTTGAGAAATGACTATTTTGGGTAGCATTATTAGTACGATTAGTAAAAAGAAGTGTAGTTTTTTATAAGCCTGTATAATCATTTCTTTTAGATGTTTTTTGATGAGTTTATAAAGATCATTTTTTACTTTTAGAAATCTGTTCTGCCAATACTAATGCATTATATGCATTGACAACTTTACCAGATTTGGAGAGTTGGGAGAAGGGTATTGGTTTTTTTGTACCATCTTCCTGTTTAATTTCTACATCGATATTATAAGAAACTCCAGATTTCATCAGGATTTCTTTTATTTGAGAAGCTTTTAAATCTGGATAATGAGACATCAATAAAGCTGCTACCCCAGATACTATTGGGGCTGCTAAAGATGTTCCGCTAATAAAACCATATTCATTATTATAAATTGTAGTATATATTTCATGTCCTGGAGCAAAAACATCTACATTTTTAGCACTATAATTACTAAAATATGCTTTAAAATTTTTGTTTAAAGTGTAGGTTGTAGCTCCTACTTTAACTAGGTTATTAGATATCTCTACTCCATTATCCGTATAATCATTTGGAAAATGACTATTTTCTTGATCAATTTCTTTATTATCGTTTCCTGCTGAACAAACGATTAACACATCTTTGGATTCGGCATATCGAATTGCATCTTCAACCCATTCTCTATACATGGATAGTGGTTTTCCAAAACTCATATTTATAATTTTAGCTCCGTTATCTACCGCATATCGTATCGCTAAGGCTATGTCTTTATCGTGTTCATCTCCTCCCGATGATGCAACACACAGAGACATTATTTTTACAGTATTAAAAACTCCTTTAATTCCTTTATTATTGTTAGAATCTGCTGCTAGAACTCCTGCAACTTTAATGGCGTGTTGAAAAGGTAAACTATCATTCCAGACTTTATTGTTACCGTATTTTATGTTTTCTAAATTTTCAGGGGTATCTCCAATTATAATTCGTTCATCATATTCAAAATTAAGAGATGTTTTTATTCTAGATTCTACAGATTTTTGATAATTATTAATCCATTTAGGGCTAAGTTTGTATTTTTTATAATCTGCCATATAATAGATAAGAGGGCCTAAAATCGAATCTTTTTTATAGGTGTTGTATAAGCTATCTAGTTGTGTAATTGTATAGTTTTCGTTTGGAAAAAATTTCTGTAAAGCTTTTTTTGATTTGGGATACGTCTCAAAAAGAAATTTGCCATATTTTTTATCTTTTTCAATTTGATTGAGTTCTAATTCTCTTAATTCTTTGGCTTTTTTGTATAATGAATACTGCTCTTTATATTCTCCTTCAATGTTTTCTTCTTCAGATGTAGCACTAAAAATGGAATCGTACTTTCTTATGATTCGCATAGATTCAAAATTAGAATATACGATATCTTCACCAGACTGGTTTCCTAAAAAATTCCATCCGTTAATATCATCAATATATCCATTTTTATCATCGTCTATACCATTGTCTGCAATTTCATTGGTATTTATCCAGATTTGTTGTTTTATGTCTTCGTGGTGAATATCCAATTTGGTATCAATTATAGCTACAATAACTTCTTTACCTTTTTTATTTTTTATAAGTTCTCTGTAGGCTTTATCTAAGCTTATGCCAGGAATCGTATCCTCGATAATATCTTTATGATACCAGTTTTTAAGCTCGTGTTCTTTTAGCTTTTGTTTTTTTACAACTTCATTAAATGCTCTAGGCAGCAACTGGTTTTTACCTTCTTGCGTATACCCCAGTAAAGGAAGTATCAAAAGCAAAAAAAGAAATAGTTTTTTCATTATACTTTGTTTGATAGAATACTAACTTGCCTAAAAGCAATTACTCTTTGGGTTGATAATCTGGATGACCAGTTTGCCAGAAGGCGAAAGATAAAACATTGGCTAATTCTTCAGTTCGTTTATTTTCTGAGGCATCAAAGCCATGCCCTCCTTCAAAATCTACTGAGAGTAATACAGGCTTATCAGATATAGTTGCATTTTGCATTTTAGCAGCAAATTTACCTGATTCCCAGACAGGTCCTCTTGCATCATTTAACCCCGAAGTTATATATATTGCAGGGTAATTCACTTGCTCTTGTATATGATGATAAGCATCCATCTCTAAAAGAGCTTTAAACTCTAACGAATCTTTAACAGTACCAAACTCTTTTGTGTTATTCAATCCATTAGGACCAGTTTCAGTACGTATTGCATTAAGCATACCTACTCTAATAATTGCTGCTGCATATAGATCAGGACGTTCAGTAATAGCCCTGCCAATTAAGATACCTCCTGCACTACCACTCCAAATAGCAATTTTATTAGGGGAAGAATATTTCTTTTCTATAAGGTATTCTGTACAGGATATAAAATCTTTCCAGGTATTTGATTTTGTAGTTTTAAAGCCCGCTTTATGCCAATCATCTCCCTTTTCACCACCACCTCTTACGTGGGCTGTAGCATAAATTCCGCCCTCTTCTAACCAATGCAATAAATATTTACCTAAATAAGGCGTGTCAGAGATTCCATAAGCTCCATATCCACTCATTAATAATCTACTTTTACCATTAAGTTTTGTTCCTTTTTTATAAGTAATAGATAATGGAACCATAGTACCATCATATGACGGTATTTCTATCTCTTCAATAATTACATCTTTAAGCTCGGGATAGGTTTCAACAGGATATAAATTTGCGTCATGGAAAGTACTTTTTTTGGAGTTAAAAAAATAACGTTCTCTTTTATGAGTCCATCCTTCTATTTCTATCCATAAATCTTCATGATTTGAGTTTTTTGAATATAAATCTATAATACCTGATGATTTAGGTATTGGTATATTGACTTCCTCACCATCATTAAGATAGAACAAATTAGCTTCTACGCCATTTTTAGTTTTTACGTAAAAAAGTCCATTTTTTGTTATGGTAAAATCTGTTATTACAGCATTTTTATCCTCTTTTACTAAAATTTTTGGTGATTCAAAGTTCGGATTAATTAAAGAAGTTTTACATATTTTGTAGTTTGGAGAATTTTTTCCGCTCAAAAATATAATATCTTCATTGTCAACAATAAAGGTTTTTATTTTATCCTCCTTTTTATATAGTAATTTCCAATTAATTCTTGAGTAATTAGTGTTTTTTGAAATATAATAGTCATCATAATTTCTTGCTCCAGCTATTCTTCCAAATAAATATTTTTTAGAACCTTTTGGAAGAACAAATGGAAAATCTTCAGGAGAGATATTCAATTTAGGGTTATTTTTTTTAGAAAGTAAAACGTTAAGGTTTTTATTGTCTTCTCCGAGTTTATATAAAACGGAAGAAGTATTTAAAATATAATTTTTTGAATCTGAATCAATGACTGGAATATGTGAATAGATAAATCCTGATCCATCGGGTAGCCATGAAATTCCTGAGAGTGTTGAAGGCCAACAATGATCAATTATAGTAGGATGTTTTTTGTGTGTTAAAACATCAATAATTATCATTTCTGAAATACCTTCATCGTTTTTAGTAAGACTAATTAAAACTTTCGAACCATCTAGAGTAGGTTCAATATAATTTATAGTGTATTTATAGTCTAATTCTGGCTTAAAATTTTTAGGATCATATAAAAAAACTTCAGAACCATTAAAGCCATTGCGATAATAAAGTTTGGCAATATCTTCATTAGGTCCTTTTTTTAAATAAAAATAGAAATCATTAAAAGTTATTTTTAGTTTAGTAATTTCAATTGATTTACTTTTCTGGAAATTATTTAATTGACTTAAAAATAACTTTTTGCCTTTGATTTTGTTTAATACATCCGAACTATGTTTTGACTGATTTTTATACCAATTAATAACTAGAGAATCACTATCGTTTTCCATATAACGATATGGATCCTCAACTTCTTCACCAAAATAATTATCTATAACTATTTTTTCTGAAAGCAATAATTTTTCATCATCACTATGCTTGCATTGAATCATAAATATTATTAGTAATACTATGTATATATGGTTGTTCATAAAAAGAGAAACATAAATATTAAATTTAACACGATTTATTTCTTAAATTTTAGCTGATACTATACATTCAGTAAATATGTATTTTATTTTTTCTGATAAAGTCTTTCATAAATTCCAGAATATATTTCTGGATGGAAAAATAGAACTAGATAATAACAAAATAGAAAATGCAATACGACCAATGGCTATAGGTAGAAAAAACTATCTATTCTGTGGGTCACACAAAGCAGCACAAAATTTGACAATGCTTTATTCTTTCTTTGGAAGTTGTAAAATGCAAAACATAAATCCCAGAGAATGGCTCGCTAATACCTTAGAAAAGTTGCCCGACCATAGCATACAAAAATTAGAAGAATTACTACCTGGATATCAAGAAAAAATTACCTCGTAGTTGCTCGGATGCATACAATATATGCATGTTTTTTGATATTGCTTAATAGAATATAGTTGAAATTCACGAATTTCAACTATAATAAAAAAGTTTAAATTATTGGTTATCAAGTATTGTTTCTTTTTTCTAACTGTTTAATGAAATAAGAAGGATATAGTCCTGTTTTTCTATAGAATGCATTAGAAAATGACTGCGCTGTATTAAATCCTACATCATTCGCTATAGCCTTTATAGTATAAGATCTAAACGTTTTATCATTGGTTAACTTGTCTTTGGCAAAATTGATTCTTAAATCGTTTATATAGTTTGAAAAATTACAATTTTTGGTAGCATTGATTATTTTCGACAAATAATTACTGTTTGTTTTCAATTCTTTTGCTAAAGAAGATAAGGTATAATTTTTAATAAATTTATTTTTATTTTCAAAGGTTTCTAGTTTTAGTAACACTTCTTTTACTAATTCCTCGGGAATACCTGTAGTTGTTGTAATTTTTATACGATCGTTAAGGGGCTTTTTGTTATTTTTTGTAGAATTTACTTCTTCGAGAATAAGATTAAATTTTTTCTTATTTGAAGTACTTCTTTTTATAAAATAGATAGTAGATATTAATAACAAAAAAGCAATTAAAATTAGGGTGAAAATATATTTTTGGGAAATAGTATTTTTATCCTTTAAGCCTTCAATAATTTTTTCTCTGGTAAATATTAGTGAGGGGATTTCATATTTTCTGATTATATTTTCGGATAAGTATTTATCATTTTTATTAAGTATACTATCAAATTTTAAGAGTCTGTTTACATAATTGAGTTGCCCTTGTAAATCATTGCTATCTTTTTTATATTCTATTAATGGAGGGTAAATTTCAATTAATTCTGGAGTAATATTTTTAGTTTTTTGCAAAAAAGAATCAACTTCTTTAAAGTACTCAATAGCATTGTCTTTTTTCTCTATAGCATAATAAGATTTACCCAAATATAAATTAGTAGTTGTATTTAAATTTTCATCATAAAAAATATTTTTACTTCTCAATAAGTTATCTATTGACTCTTTATATTTTTTCAAATAGAAAAAATTAACCCCTGACAAATAGGTGTAATATGCTTGCATTAGCGAATCCTTAGCATTTATTGATTTTTCTATCCCTATATTAATATATAATTTAGCAGAATCATTTTTTTTATTATTCTTATATGAATCTGCTAAAGAATATAATCCTCTTATTAAATAAAATTCTTTGTTCTCTAACTTGTTTTCATTTAAATATAAAATATATTCTTTAAATATTTCTAAAGCTTCTTTTTCTTTTCCAATTCTACTTTTTAAATGCCCAATGTTAGATTTTATTGTTAAAATATATAATTTATTATTACTTCTTTCTGCATGTTTTAAGGATGTTAAATAAGAATCTAATGCTTTATCATACTTGCCAGAATTATAATACATAATACCTTTTTGTAAAAAACCTAAAGCTGGATAAATACTATGTTTATTTAAATTTTTGGTTAAGCTTATTATGCTATCACAATATAATAGAGATTTTTTAATTGGACTAGCATCTGATAAATAGTAATAAGCGTTTGCCATTTTAATTGAATCTGTGTGTGTTTTTGCTTTTAAAAGAAGTGCATTTCCGTAAATAACATCATTTATGGAATCAACATATGATTTACTAAAGTATTTTTCGAATATCTCAAAGCTTTGCTTTGATAAAGAATCTATTTTTTGATTCTGTCCTATGATTATTTGATAAAAACTTAAAGAAATAATAATCAGTAATTTCTGTGTAAACTTCCTTCCCATTTATTTATAATCTTTTGTTGATTTAAAATAATAAAATGATCAATTCAGATAATTTTTTCGACCTATAAATGAATACTTATTACTCTTATTTTTAAAAAATTGGCTAAAGACCAAAAATTTAAATTAATATTTTAATTACAACGAGGACAACTCTTTATAGTCTATGTGTTTTTTTACTTTAGATTCATGAATTTGTAACCTGAAATTCATGAATCTGGACACACTCTCCTTGCAACAACGTAAATCTCTCCGTTATATTTGACTCCACAAAATTAACCAACAATGGAGTATTTAGAACATCACCGCAAACATAAGTTTATGTCGTATGTATTAAAAATGTTACACCTTAAAACCGATATTTTTATGTACAACTTGGCACATCAGTACCCATATGAGATGCTTTTGTATTTCTGGATGAACAAATTATACGATAAAGGTACCCCCCAAGAAAAAGCCGTACAGCTTATCTATAAAGCACGAAATATACTATTACTTAACCCCAAAACGAGATCTGTAATGCTCGATAAATGTGATGACTGAGGCTTTCGAGAGGTTTGTCCTGAGGTTCTCGAAGAACTGAGAACATCGGCTTTAACAAGTACACTGAGGCACTCGAAACGTACATAAATAGAAGCAGCACCTAGTGCCCTTCGAGAACCTCAGGGCACATCTATAAAAAGTAGTACACTGAGGCTCTCGAAGTGTACCTCCAAAAAAAAACAAAAAATAAAATGTTTATACCCTATATACATCTGGATACCGATCAAAAAGAAGTAGTACATAACAGAGTTGCTATACGAACCAAAGCAGTTGTAGAAATTGTAGAAATAGCATTGGGATTAGTAAATCCCCGAGTAAAAATCGTAGATGCCGAAGTAATTATCGTATACGAAACGCTTAAAAGGATTGAAGAAGAAGTAAAAAAGTTAGTTAGGGAGCTGGAAGTCTGAAGTCGGATGATAGAGGTTTGAAGTCCGAGGTCAGAAGTCCGAGGTTTAAAAAAGTCAGTTAACCTGTGAGTTTTGGAATACCCTAAAAGCTCTCTTCCCTTTGGGAAGGGCTGGGGATGGGAGAAATGCTGAGTCAGAAGTCCGAGGTCTGAAGTCGGATGCCCGAAGTATAAAATAAGTTAGTTGAGTTTGTGTTGGGAGTCGATAATCAAAGTAGCCTTTGTGCTTTAGGCTCCCTTTTTTGAATTAGTCCGAAGTGGGGATAAAACTCCCTTCCCTTTGGGAAGGGCTGGGGATGGGAGAAATAAAAAAAACAATTAAATACATATAATAATGAGCGAATACAACAGAATCAGTAAAGTATTAACAACCGAAGAGGTAAGTACGATCCAAACCGGTCTTGCCACCTTAAAACAAGAATTGGATTTTTTACAAAACCTAACGCCAAAAGAGCGTAAAAACCTGCCAAAGATCAATAGCTCTAACAAGATTTTTGCCGAAGACAGCATCCATATTTTAGAAGGCAAACCAAAATGGATACCAGATGCATTAACTGCCGAAGAAGCGCGTAAAGACCTTACCCTTTTTGAGCAGCTCGACCCCATTATATTAGAACTCGATATCCTGCTAAGGCAATTAAAAGATACCCAGATCATAGCGGGTAGCGAGGTGTACCGTGTAGCATTATCAGTTTATAGCCTTGCCGATGCAGCCCGTAAAATGCCGATGGAAGGAGCACAAACTGCACATGAGTTGTTAAAAACCCGATTTACCCAAAGTATGAATGCCACTCCTGTAGAAGAGAAAGAGGAGCCAAATCCACCAGTACAATAAGCAAAATTTAGTATCCAGAGGTCAAAAAACACAGGCACACTATTCTTTTTTGCAGGCGGTACCCCAAAAATGATAGGATGGATAACAAAAAAGACAGGCGGTACCCCAAAATTTGCCCGACAGACAGCAAAGTTACCCCAATGACTCAGTAATGAAGTGGGTACACTCACAATCCCAAGTGGGTGAACTGACAAAGTTACCGGGAGCTCCCAGTAATGAAGTACCCCACCCCCAGTAATGAAGTGGGTAAACTGACAAAGTTACCGCAAGCTTTAACAGTTGCAGTACCCTGGGGTACTTCTTAAGTGGGTGGGGGTACTTGCTAAGTGGGGTATGCCATAAAACAGTAAAGCCAAAAGTAGGGAAAGGGATAAAGAATATGCAGATAACAAACGTAAACCCATCGCTGTATTGTTCTCTCATAGAGAAATAACAAGATGTAAAAAATAAAACACACACCGTATGGATATTATGCTAAGACAAATACAGACTATAGAGCGTATCGACCAATTTATTAGAATGCGTGCTACAGGTGGTCCCGATGAATTTGCCTCCCGATTGGGAATTTCTAAAACCAAATTGTACCGAACCATACAGCTTATGAAAAAACTAAACGCGCCTGTAGAGTATGATATATCTGAGCAAAGTTATGTATATGCAGAAGCAGTAGAATTTACTTTTGGGTTTTGTGTAAAAAATGAAAGTATACGAGAGTTTGGGGTGAGTTTGTGAGTTGGGGTTTGGAGTCCGATGTCGGAAGCTGGAGGTCGGGGGTTTAGAAAAGTTAGTTAGCCTGTGAGTTTTGGAGTACTGCAACAACTCCCTTCCATAGAGGGAAGGGCTGGGGATGGGTGTTTCGTCCAAATTACGAAATTAGGTGTCCGAGGTCAGAAGTCGGGGGTTACATGTTTAGAAAATCAGTTAGCCATGAGTTTTGGGACACCGCAACAGCTCCCTTCCCTTTGGGAAGGGTTGGGGATGGGAAAAATGTTGTGGGGAGTCCGATGCTATCAAGGCATATACACTTCGAGAACCTCAGTGTACGGTTTGAAGTAACAAGAAACACTTAACAGAAGATTAACAATAATTAACATTCAAAAAAAACAAAGTTCCGAAAAACGATACTATGATGTTTTAATATTGTAGTAGAATATCAAACCTTAATAACCTAAACCAAACCACCTATGAAAACTCTTTAATATCCATTTTTAATTACTGTACAAATCTATAGTATATGTATATACATATGCTGCGATTTTAAATACTATGCGCCTGCTTTTTAGAACCCCACAAAAAGCATAAAGGGAATTCTTTGCCCTATTTAAAAGACTTTACAGCTATACGAAAGTCTTATAAAAATCACCAAAACCATTATTTAATAACTCTTAAAATCATCATTATTATGAAAAAATTATTATGGGGCATCCAATTTCTTGCCTTATGTTTTATGTGCACAGGTAGCTATGCGCAAAACACAACAGGGTTAACCTGCGATCAAAAGGCAGAAGGAATTATAAAATTTAAAAACGATTTTAAAAACTACCCTCCGGCACTAATCGATGAAATGATTGCCTATATCACCCCATGTGCCGAAGAGGCGTATGGTAAAACCAACCCATCCTCTGCCTATGCAAAAGGGTTGCTGCATCTACAAAAAGGGGATTACACCACTTTGTTTGGGGTACGAAGAGAATTGTCCTTTTACACCTCTTTAGGGCATCCTACCATAAATATCCCCCTGCAATGCTAGACCATACTATTAATTTGTTGAGCAACACCTATAAAGAAAATTATCATATCAATTATAATAATATAGCCAGGGACCTCGAAAACCTGGTAACTCTGGATTACAAAAAAGATATAACAAATTACATATTGGGCTATATCCATCTTAAAAACTTGGTAACCAATCAGGATTTTACCAATACCACTTTGGTAAATAAAGCCAAGGGGTATTTCGACAACAGCAATCACCCCATGGCAAAACATTGGCTAGGGATTATGAACTATTTTGGATATGGTATGCCAAAAGATAAAACCAAGGCTTTACAGATGTTATCTGAAAACAATATCCTAAACAGCCAAACCTTAAAACAACAGTTACAAAACCAAAATAACGATTGGATACCAATATCGGCAGAAGAGCGGTTGGCGAGTATAGAAAACTATAGTACAAATAAAAAACCCATAACGATTATCGGGAGCGGAAAAACTACCTTTCAGGGGCATTTTATAGAGTTTGACTGGACTGCGACAGGGGTAAAACGGTATATCCCTGTTACTTTATCCATAACCATACGGGAAGAACATGAAACGTATAAAAAAGTAAGGACAGAGCTTACTATAGATGGGAAAACATTGATTAATGATCCCAGGCTTCAAAACCTTACCCAGTATACCCAGGAGCTTCACCTATCTTTTGGGCAATTCGTCCCGCTTAAACTCCCACCACTACCAAATATGTTGCAAGACCATCCCGATAAAAACACGACCAGTTACAGTATCCAAAGCTTATACCTTAAAGAAGCTAGTATAGATGGTAAACTGGCATTAATAGCAAAAGCGGCTTTAAGCACAAAAATTACAGAATTAAATGAAGTGGTACACACTCCTATTCGTATGGTTTTATATCCACAATCTCCTGCAGTGCAAGCAATGGCAGAAACCACCCTTTTAGAGAACAACAAACAACAAGCGGTACTGGATAAAGATTTTGCAGTGATTTCCCCCAACCCTATAGGAGATCGATTTACTATTACGTATAACGTTGGGCAATCTGCCGAGGTACAGGTATCTGTATATGATTTTTATGGGCAACAAAAAATACAGCTTCCCAGTCAAAAAATCGATACAAGTGGCAAACAAACCATTACTGTAGATAGTGCGGCACTTTTAAGTGGTACGTATGTGATACAGATTACTGTAGATGGCAAAGCATATTCTAAAACCGTAGTAAAACTATAAACCAACTTATTAATATTCATATACATGAAAACTATATATAAAACACTGCTAATAGGTATGGTATACCTGTTATCCAACACCACGTATGCACAAATCATACAATACTCAGACGATGGTACTAAAGGATGTATTGATTGTGAAGAGAAATCGGCAAATATAGAGTTTGGTTGTTTTTGCTTGGGGATTTTTCAACTAAAATTTTTTAATTATTACATACCAGTAGATAATACCCAAAATGAATGGTTAAGAGGGCAGGAAAGATTACTTGCAGATGCAATTGAAGAGCCAGGACTCCCTTATGATAACTTTAATATTATACAAAAGCCATATTTTAGGATATCAGAAACAAATGTTGCCGCTATCAGTTATTATAGCAATCTGGAAAATAGATTTTTGGAGGATTCTAAATGGGATGATGCCCATGCCTTTGATGTTCAGGTAAACTCTAAAGTTTTGGCCATTAGAAGCGAGTCTGGCACTCCTGTAAATGCAGAATATGGGGACCTTAAATTGAATGGGAAATATTTAAGGGACATGACAAACGAAGAAGTGTTAACAGAATTAATCAATAATACCAATGCCCTAAATGAAGAAAGGGAGAAGTATAAAATATTTTATAAATTAAATGGGGTCTTAAAAAGATGGATAAAAAGCGAAAAGATAGAAAACTATTTGGCAGATAGGTATATAGATCATTATAATAGTCTTGGTTATGAAGATGCTATACGTTTTATGACGAGGTATATAGCAGCTATGAATCAAGGCGATATCAGTGCATTACAAACTCCTTTTGGGAACAGTTCAAATATTTTTAGCATACAAGACCATGATTATTCGGATGCTTTTAGATCAGCAATAGCTTTTGAAGCAGATATTGATCCTGTTGAAGATCCCTATTTTACAAATTTGACAGCAGAAGAAGCTTTATTAGGTTTGGCCATGCGATCTTTTGAGCATGAAGAAAAAAGGTTTGTTACTAACAGGCCAAAAGTAAAAAAAGCCCTTGGGGAGTATTTAGGCATGTTAAGGTACAAAGAGAAAGCTTTAAGTTTTTCAAAAGATATAATGAACTCTTTTACGTACAATAAAGATTTTCCCCATGATAAATACAATTACAAAATTCCTTATTTAGAAAATAGGTATGGAATTTATTTTCAAGCAGATTATGACAAAAATCTGGCATTTGAATTGCGAAGTGCAAGGATTGAATCTACCGAGAAATTAAACGGTTTACATAATATTTTGCATTCTATATCTATTTCCCCCAATTTTAGCAAAGAACTTGTGGGACAATTTTATTTAGAATTATTGCAGGATAATGATGTAAATATTATGGGTAAATTAACTGCTCTGGAAGCATACTCTTTATTTGAATTTAGAACAACAGAATATGTTCCCAGAAGTAGAAAATTTAACATACCCGTTAGTTTTAGGAACACTATAGGAGAAACCCTATGGCAAAATGGATTGAGTTTTCCATCTCTGCTAGAGATCCCATATGCTATAGAAGGAGCTTTAGCTCTTGCCAGAGGAGAAACTTTTGATTTTGCCTTTAGAAAAAAAGTATATGATTTAAGGATTGCTTTGCAACTTAATAGTGCACAAGAGAATTGGTTGATTGGGAATAGAGGTAAAACTGAAAATATTTATAATTACTACTCTGACCTTAATGAAGCAGGTGCTTGGTCAAACCAAGAAGTACTATTTGTCACAAATGCTATTAATGTTTTAATGGTTGACTCTAGTGCAAATCCACTATTAGGGGCAGATTGTAGAAGTTTTGAATATGCTCTACCACCAGGAGCTTTACAAAGAGGTTGTGCCGTAAAAAATTTCGACCATAGATTTTATACTGCGGGAATTAGACCTAATGGTAGCCCATATTTTGGCACAATAGAAGTTCCTGTTGATACTATTTATTTTGCAATGCCAAACTGGATGACCAATGGTCAAGCAGCTAATAATACAGCAGTAGCAGTCACAGCTGCAATAAAGATAGCAGATGTATACTTTTTTAATAACCCTGATGCTTCAGAATTTACTGTAGCAGATGTTTTTAGAGATGCGCTTAAAGCTGAATTAACTATAGTTGGAGGTAGTTTTAGTTTAACAGTAGAGCCTTTCCCTATACCTAGCCCTGCTCCTTATATCACAAGTGTTTTGGGGATAAGTAATCCTTTTGATTGTGACCGATGAAAAAAAATCATTAATTTCGAGTAATGAAAGGTTTTATAAGCATACTATTTATACTGACTCTCAATCTAAACACTTATTTTGTGAATACTATTAAATTTGAAGAATTATTAGGAAAACATCTTTCCTATGTTGAAAAAACTGTTGGCAGCAATTTTAGGAAAAACGATTTTGAAAAAGTCAAAATTAGCTTATACAGTAGTCAAAATTTTAATATGGATTTTCATGGCATATTTTCATACTTTATCTCTGTAGAAACTGATAAAAATGATATTGTTAAAGCTATTACTATTCATTTTGGTGAAGTCATCAACCGTCAATTTTATGATTCATTTATTGAAAATTATGGAGAACCAAATCATATATATGTAATGTCAAATATTAAAGTGATAAGTGAAACTTCTCCTCACGAAACTGATGATCCTTTTCATCGAAATTTAACAAAACGAGAAGGGGATTTAATAGAAGGTACTTTTGAAGATAAGCCATTGTTTATGATATGGGAAAAAGATGGTTTCTATATTCAAGCATTTTTAAGACATAAACAGAATATTAGTGAAATAATGTTTAGTTTAGAAAGTCCACCCTTTAATGTGAAATCAAATAAAAAAAATTAAGATGCCAATACCCCCAAAAGAACTGAAAAGCTTTATGGGGGTATTTTTTATTACTTCATTAACCCCGATCTCCCCCGCTCTCGCCCGAATCCTTTCGGGTGAAGTCAAGTTTTGGAAGGTAAGAGTAAGAAAATAATATATAAAAACAGTCCATTAAAAATAGGGCGCTGTTTTTTATGAATAGCTAGGTAAAGGCAAAATTGCGCAATTGTCTGAGTGGGCTAGATTATCGAATAAAGTTTTAACTCAAAATAGTATACCATGTCCTTGATTCGTTCTAAATACTTATTTTCATTTGTAGTACTATTATTTATTATCTTACCCCGCTCCGCAAAGTCTCCTGACTTCGCGGAATAATTAAAAATGATATTTTAAAAATAACAAAATAGGTAATAGTAAATATCGAAAACTAAGCATAAAGTAAATCACTCAAAGTCGGGAGACTTTGCGCAGCGGGTAATGTAAGTGATATAAGTAATCATGATTTAGGGAGACTATATGATTTTAGTACAGTATACCCCTACGGGACTTATAAAAATGATATATTTATAGATGTAGGAGTACCATATATAGGAAGTTTAGGATTTGGTCAGGCAGCTGCAATTGCAGTTTTAAATGGTGGTTTGATAACAATGTCTCCACTTGTTAAATACCCAAAAGATAAAGCTGAAGAATATAAAAAAGATTATCCTGAATTCACAAAGTTTTTGAAAGATGAATTACCTAAAATTGCAAATCATGAAAAGATTATTAAAGAAATACATGAACTGACAGATGCCCCTGTTGAAACAATTAAAGAGGCATTAAAATGGGGGAAAGGGCCAGAAATTTTAATACAACAATTGGGAGGAGAAGGTGTTAATGAAAGATATGGCAGGTATCTCGGGCATGTGCTTCCTGAAGAAATTAATAGGCTCAGAATAGATATCGATTTAGTAAATGATATAGAAAACTTAAAAAATAGTTCTAAGTTTAGAGAAGAAATAGGTTTTTTAATAGCAGTAACTATTTTACATGAGTATACACATTTTGGAGATACTGTTTTTGGTGATAAGTTTTGGAGTGATGTATTTTTTGAAGACAGACTTGAAGAAAATGAATCTGGTATTATTTTTGAGCAAGCAGTATTTGGAGAAACTGTTTGGAGGTCTAATGTTGGTATAATAATGAGAAATTATGGAAATTGGTAATATGAAAAAAGCGATTGTATTTTTATTTATAATATTAGGAATACTGGATTCTATAGGGCAAGAAAACAATTGCAATGATACGGAATTATATCATTTGGTTTTTGAAGAGCTGAATTTATATAAGAAAAAAGCAGTTGAAATAGAAATTGGTTATAATCCAAATGAATTTACAACTGAAGGTTTAGCCATGATGGAAATTTTTAATAATGAAGAGATGAAAAAATTTAATCGCGACTCTTCTCAAGAGTTGAATCCCTTATCTTGTACTAAGTTAAAAAACCAAGTTCAATCAATATTAAGTGACGATAGAATTGGAAAAAACGGTAGTTATATGAAATATGTGTTTTCTAAAGTAATACCTATTTCAGATTCTAAAAAGTGTATATTAATGAATACAATTATTAAGAGTAAGAAATATACAGGAGGTAAGCTTATAGGAGATGAGATGATCTATATATTAAAAAATAATAGTGGAAAATGGTCTTTGATAGACAAAAAATCTATTGCAATGTACTAACACAATGTTTAAAAAAAATGAAATGGGCGGTTTAGAATGCTAAACCGTTCATTTTTAATATACTCCCCCGATCTCGCCCGAATCCTTTCGGGTGAAGTCAAGTTTTGGTAGGTAAGAGTAAGAAAATAATATATAAAAACAGTCCATTAAAAATAGGGCGCTGTTTTTTATGAATAGCTAGGTAAAGGCAAAATTGCGCAATTGTCTGAGTGGGCTAGATTATCGAATAAAGTTTTAACTGACACTGTTTCATTAAGTGTGTAACTTAAAATATCGAGGGTTTGACTTTTTTAA
>CAYGUC010000044.1:0-40507 GCA_964353005.1 uncultured Flavobacteriaceae bacterium
TGGATGGTGGAGTTATGATAAAGATGGAAAAGAACGATACGAGTGGGGAGAGGATGAAATAAGTATCCCCCTTGGTAAAACCATGTATTTTAATGTAAAAACCAAAGATATTGTTGCAGGCGAGGAGCTAGAAATGCAACTAATGGATTATGATTATTTTTGGTGGCTAGGAGAACATATTGATGAATATAATATTGATACCTCAAAATTTCCTAACGATACCGTTTGGAAAAAGGCAAAAGTACGGGCGGTAGACGGGCAAAGTATTGCTACAGTAGAACTATTGCTAGAAGACAGTTGGGAACCTGTAATAGCAAATGATAATGATAACCCAATTTTAACTGATAAAAATATAGAACTATACTGGCGAGTACGTTATGTAACCGATAAAGGCCCAAAAGTAAAGAAGATACTTCCTCAGAAAAAAGAGGATTATTTAAGAGTTGGGTATAATGATAGGGATTTATTCCTAAAACCAATAACACAAGGTGTAGGCTTACCAGAATTTTACACTAATGATGGCAAACTTATTATATTTGCTTTTAAGATGGCAGAAAAAATTGCTGATGCCTATATACCTAATCCATATTTAAGCAGCTTTTCTATAAATACGGTTAGGATTACAGAAACCCAAACATTATCCTCTATCAATAAAGTTAAACGGTCTTTATTGTATGAGCGTGTTAATTGGGATACTAATGAAAGTGTGCGCTATGGATACCAAACCAAAGAGTCTACCAATTTTATAATCAAGGGTAAAGCAAGTTGGAAAAAAGTAAACGAATTTGAAACCATAAGTAAAAAGAAATTTAGTGATTATTTTAATCATCATGATGTCAAAAACGGGGTGGTTGTAGGTTTAAAGTATGTGAGAAAAGCTATTAAAGTATTAGATTTTATTAATGCTTTTAATACTGTAACCAGTATCTTTAAACAACCAGAAGAAGGGTTGCAGATCCCAAAACCATCCTCAGTAATAAGTGCAATGGGCTTGGTTGGTGCAATAAAAGCAATTCCTGGTTTTGGAGCATTGACACCTTTATTTTTGGCAGGAGACGTTATAACCACCAAGGTGGTTAATGAGATTATAAACGAGTTCACGGAAGATTCATTACTAGCTTGGGAACGTGCAAAACAAGGAGGACTTAATACAGCTTTAATCTATGTACAACATTCTCAAGGGGCAAAGATGATTGAATTATCATATAAGCAAGACATCTCTCAAGAGCAGTATGAAAAGATGATTAAAAATGAATTTGTTACTTTTCGAGAATTTGATGATTTCATATCTTCAAAACCTGATCTAAAAGATAATTATTATACCTGCTTTTATTATCTAAAAAAAGAAGGAGAAAGAAAAAAATATATAATAGACTCAATATTTATACAATGAAAAAAATAATATATTTCACTTTATTACTAATAATAGCTTGTTCTTCAAAAAAAGATCAAGAAGTTTTTTTAGCATCACAATCTAACCTACATCAACCATATAAGTTAATGTTAAATTATAAAAGTATTGACTCATCATATATATATATATGTTTTCCGAAGAAAATTAATTTTATAAATCAAACACCATATATTGCTCAAATCACAAATATTACTATTGGGAAATCTCCACGAGGCACAAGTACAAGAGATTATAAAGTTTTTTCTTTTATTGATAAGTTAGAATCTAAACATAATATAATTGATCAGAAAATTTCTCAAAATGAAAATAGATCATTTAATATATATTATAGTTATTTATTAAAAATTTCTAATAAAAAATTAGATTCACTTATTAATAATAGTGAAGAAATTCAGAAATATCAACGATTTCCTGTCTATAACATAAACCTTGCTAAAAAAGATAAAGAATGGGTTTCTAAAACAATACTCAATAAGTATAAAGGACAACTACATTTCTCCTTACACAATAAAGAAAAAGGTTTTTTTTACAAAAGTTTGGATATAGAGTTATTTGAGGATTAATTATTTTATTGATTCAATATTTATACAATGAATTTTTTTTTTACAATATTTTTATTATTTGCTCTTTTTATACAATCCTGTAATACTCATAAATCTGGGACAGTAAAAGTTGAGAGAAGTAAGAATATTTCAATTCCAGTAAAAATTCTTATTCATGAGACAAATAAAGATAGTTCACTCACCAGATTATTTATTCCTGTTGAATTTGATATAACAAATACATTTAGTCCTAGGATTAAATTGTCAGATGGTTATTTAAGTTTAAGAGGTGGAAATGTGCAAAGTGGATCAATCGATTTGTTGACAGATAATAAGCTAGATTTAGCTTTTAATAACATAAAATTTAATAAGAATGAAAAAAAACATTTTAAAGCATATACAAGCTATAAATTAATACTTTCTAATCATGAAAAAGACGAAATATTAAAAGACGCGAAGTTTGCACAATATATGTTTACATCTAAAAAAGAAGTATACGACATTGGTTCTCTTAAAAAAACACCACCCTTTCTACTTAAAAAAGTACCAGATAGTCTAAAAGGTTTTATAAGAATGCACTTTTATGATCTTGCCAGACGAAAGAGATTTGCTGAAAATCTACCCGTTAAATTTTGAGCAGATGAAAAAATATTTACTTTTAATTTTAGCATCTATTGGAGTCTTTTTTATCGTTGGATACGTATTGCCTTATATCGTATCTGGTTTCAATGAACCTGATAAAACGATAAGATTTAATATACCTTTCTTATCTTATTTTGTGTTAATTCTATCTTTTTTTTGGTTAAAAAAATTAATGACGCGATACAAAAACATGATAAATCTATATATAATTTTCTCATGGGTATTAGTTCTTCTAACCTATTTTACAATTCATATTATAGATACATATATCAATAAAAATTCATTTCTCACATATTCATTATTAGATTTTTTAGGATGGGATTTTAATAAGTATAAAAATGAATTTGAATCCATAATGCACGGTAGAATATTTATATTAATACCTTTTCTATTTATTTTTTATTCTGTTACGATTTTGTTAGTGTATAGTATAAATAGGAGATATAAGAAATGAAACTAACCCATAGCCCCGCTATAGCCCGAATCCTTTCGGGTGATGTCAGACTTTGGTAGGTAAGACTAAGAAAATAATATAAAAAAGCCTCCTGATTTCGCGGAATAATTAAAAACGATATTTAAAAAACAACAAAATAGGTAGTAGTAAATACCGAAAACTAAGCATAAAATAAATCACTCCAAGTCGGGAGACTTTGCGCAGGGGGGGTATTAAAGCAGGTTCTTAGATATTTGTAAAATAATAATGATAAAGAAACATGAAGTTAAACAAAAATAGATTAATTGGAGACATTATTAACGTATTGTATTTTGCTAACAAGATCATAAAAGAAAGAATTGATGTTAAGGATTTTTCGGAGTTTGAAGAACAGTATAACAAGGTTTATAGTCAGTTAAAACAACACAGAGAAGAATTGATTATTGATAATGAATTGCTGAAACTTAAAATAGATGATCTTACTTTATTTAGAGAAACAAACAAACCTAATGTTGGAGATGGTTTCTTTTTGTTTTTAGGCTATTTTCTCAAACTTTTTCAGGAAGGTAAAGATGTAGAAAAGGTAAGGCACATTCATAGTACATTATCGGTTATAAAGATGTTATTAGAAAACGGGTAGTGTTTTGACTTCGCGAAATAATTAAAAACGATATTTAAAAGATAACAAAACAGGTAGTAGTAAATACCGAAAACTAAGCATAAAATAAATCACCCCGCTGTTCCCTAGTATGGGCTACCGCTAGAATTTTTCTAGTGGCGGTAAAGCTTAGCGGGTAAGAGTAAGAAAAATAAATGTTAAGAACCAGTTACAGAGATGTAGCTGGTTTTTTTATGCGTAGGTATTACGTGCTTTACTAAATGGACCTCCAATCAAACACAAAGAGCTAAAATACTGTTTGAGCGATATCCAGATATAGAAAAAGCATATAAAATCTGTCAAAACCTATCCTGGGTATTCAACCAGACAAAAGACAAAACTTCAGCATGGATAAGACTAGCTAAGTGGTACGAGAAAGTAAGGTAAGTAGGATTTAAAGCTTTTAATACCATAGCTAATACTTTAACGATTAACTACAGATCTATACTAAACTATTTTATTAATAGAAGTACTAATGCTTCAGCAGAATCTTTTAATGCAAAAATAAAAGTGTTTAGAGCTCAATTCAGAGGAGTTAAAAATGTAGAATTCTTTCTTTTTAGATTAACTAGAATATTTGCATAAACACAATTTTTGTTCTTGATCCCTATTTTTGCATAATAACAAAATCCCACAACTTTTGGACTTGATCCCTTGATCCTAAAATATTCTGTTCCGATTAGATCCGTTTATCCCAAAAACAAAAAATCCTCATCAAAAAGATGAGGATTTAAGTGAGCCCGATAGGATTCGAACCTATGACCGCCTCCTTAGAAGGGAGGTGCTCTATCCAGCTGAGCTACGAGCCCGTAACCATTTGAAACATCAGTAATATAAAAAATTCATTTACTATTTTGACGTTTTCAGCGGCGCAAATATACAATACATTGGGGTTTTTGCAAGTATATTGAGAGATTTTTTTTAATTTTTTTATTTCCTTTAATTCATGATTTTTCTCAATATCATCATGCTATTTTGTAATTATTTGACTTTCTATTATTTATAATCAAGATAAGCGAGTTTTTTTAGAGCTTAAAAACAATCACAAAATCAGACTTTTTTTTAGATCCCCTATAAAATCTAACTGGTTGTGTAAAAAAAACAAAACATGGCATGATTAGGAGCATTATTAAAATAAGAATTGCTCATTAAAGATAGAATCTGTAAAAAAGAAGTCTTTTTCAATTCAAAAAATCTTCCATTTGCTTTAAAATGTAAAATTTTTAAGTCTTTGAGCAAAAATTTCAACCCTTACTCTTAAAATTTTAAAAGAGATAAATTTAAAATGATATAAAAAGGTAGAGAAATCAATACAATCTACAATTTTTAATCCAATACACTTATGGTGTTATAATCAAGTACTTTGATTACTGTTTAACCATTGCAATAGGGTGAAATATTTATTTAGCGGATAATGATTTATCTTAGTTCTGTTAAAATAATAGTAGAATTTAGATGAATAATTCTAATAACCATACCTCTGTAATCACACAATAAATTTTATAAAATAATAAATAAATTAAAACATGGCATTATCAACGGAACAACAAAAACAATTCGAGGCTCAGGCTTCTCGACTTGGATTTCAATCAGGAGAACATACTTCTGTCTTGGGAGGAGTAAATAATTTGAGAAAATCATCCAGTGGTGTAACAGTATTAGCAGCAGATCCTGCTAAAACTACCTTGCCTCATAAATTAATCGCTTTGGGGAGCATAGATGAACTTAAAAAAGTAGTAGGGGCATCAAATGATAATAATGATGATCACATTACGTATCCAGAGTCGACAGGTATAAATCCAAATACTGCTAAAAGAAACTTAACTAGTGATCAAATTCATCATTTAAAAAGACTTGCCCATTCTTATGTTTTCGGCAAATCTCATAAAATAAGTGAAGAGGATAAAGCTTTAATTAATAACACTCTTTTTCCATCTGCCATGGCAGCATATTCAGAGCCCAACTATACCGTAAAAAGTGGTGAAACATTAAGGATAGAAGCAGGTACGGTAGCTAATTATGGTATACTAACAGTTGAAAAAGGAGGTCAGATTCTGGTAGTAGGCGATGGGACTATGAAATGCCAACAATTTATTCAAGAAAGCTAAACTTATTTAAAAATCATTAAAAATATTTATTATGGCAGATAGTACAATTGATTGCACGGTTGAGGATCCAATTAGTCCTGCAAAAGCAAATGACGGTAAACCCGGAGATACTCCTACAGATACCGGTACAAAAGGAACAGATGGGTCAAGTTATTATGATTCGGGAGATTGTAAATGGAAATGCTCACAACAACCCACAGATGGAAAAATAGGTCTTGAAGGAGGAGACGCTACCTCAGGAACACCAGGTCAATCAGGTCAACACGGGCCAATTTTTACAAATACAGTAGATGAATTGTCTGGGCATATAACCATTACTGTAGGCGCTCAAAATGGACAAGCAGGAGGAAATGGAGGAAATGGCGGAAATGGAGGGCCAGGAGGACCAGCCGGGGTTGATCCTAATGCAGGAACCTCAAAAGACGGACATACCGATAGCGCATGTAATGTTGCAAGTGATGGTCCACAAGGTATTGGCGGTAATGGCGGTAATGGTGGCAATGGTGGTAAAGGTGGTAATGGTGGGCAAGTTTATCTGTATTACAAAGTGAAAAACGATGCAACATGGACAATAACTACAAACAAAACTTTAGGAGGTGCAGGAGGTGACGCAGGAACAGGCGGAACTGGTTCTACAAAAGGAGAATCTGGTACTCCTGGGGATCCGGGGGATCCTGGAGCAGCACCTACCGCTAGTGTAATCCCAATATCATAAACCAATTTATTATGAAAGAAGAAACGGAGCAAGAGCAACCAACTGTTTTTATTTTGACACCAGGAGAAGATGATTGTACACCTATGAATGGTGATAATGGAGATGATGGTTTAACTGGGTTAGATGGAAAACCAGGAGATAACGGAAAAAACGGGGAGAAACCATTTTTAGGTAGTGGAACATGTGCTACTTCTGGAGAGCCAGGAACTGATGGAAAAGATGCAACCGATGCTACTTCTGGAGAGGATGCCCCAACACCACCAACATTTGTGTTAGATGTAAATGAGTTTATTTTTAAAACAGGAGCTAATATATTATATATTTTAAGTGAAGGAGGAAACGGCGGATCAGGCGGTAATGGCGGATCAGGTGGCAATGGCGGAGCAGGTGGAAACTCAGGAAATAACCCCGATGAATCCTGGTTTAGGAAGCATTGTACCGAGACACTTCTAGGAGGACGTGGTGGTAATGCTGGTAATGCTGGTAATGCTGGCAATGGTGGAGCTGGCGGTAATGGCGGGGATATCTATGTATATTATGAACAAACCCCAAATCGGGCTTTATTTAATCTCGATAGTAGATCAGGAATAGGAGGGGCAGCAGGCAAAACAGGTAATTTTGGAGTAGGAGGTAAAGGAGGTCTAAATTCTGAAGCAGCAGGAGGCGGAATTGGCCCCTCTGGAACTAATGGAAATACAGGTACAACTGGAAATCCAGGACCAAATGGAAAGCCTGGGCAAAAAATCTTCGAAAAGAAATCATAAAATGGATACCAAGCAACTGAAACAAATTTTAATACAGCTGGCTGCACGTGCAGCCAGTCCTAATTTAATTTCAAACCCTCTGGCATTGCCAGATACTTGGAAAAGCCTTATGACGAAATCGGTATTTGCCCCAGGTGTAGGTAATCTTCAGATTTCATTAGCGTATGGTAATGTTGGGGATGAGGTGATTGCTTGTATGGCAATAGGATGGCCATGGCAGAATATATTAGGTCAGTATCATTCAGGATTTAATCCAGAAAACAGACAGATGTTACCGACTTCTGTTATGGGGAACCCTCAAGGCAATTCTACTGTATTTAGTCCTTATGTGATAGCATATAATTTTTTGCGATCCCCGGTATGGGATGCATTAAGTTACTTAGAAAACCCGGGTGTAAAAGGAAAACCATTATATATAACAGGAATTGGTATTGGCGGCCCCTTGGCACAGATCGTGGCAATGGATTTTCGACCAGGTCAAAAAGGACCAGCACAACAAAATCCACCTCAGGATACCCAACCGCCATCGTATATTTTTTCAGCAGGAAATGTAGGAACATTAGATTTTCAAACCATCTATAATCAACGTGTAGTACAGGCGTATCTTGTTACTGCCGGGACAACCATATTACCTGTTGATTTATTTCCGAGTCAACCCGTAGGAGAAACTTTAAATTATGAACCATTAGGTACTTTAGACCAGGTTACTACTGCTGTACCAAAACCTTATTTTACACCATGGGAAGTTCGGGATTCAAATTTTTATTTGAAGGCTTTGGGGGGAACCCCACAAACAGTTATACCCACGCCAACAAGCATTCCAAACGCTCCCGAAGGGTTTAGTCAATCGCAGGCTTTTTCTTTAGGAGAGTTAACGGCTCTTACATATCAACAAGCAATGCAACCAGATACTACTGGTTTTCCAAATCCCTCTCCATATTCGATAGTTGCAAATATTAAGTATTCTAATAGCCTTATCGCGATAATTTTTATAAATACTAGTAGTGTAGTTGTAGCATTTCGAGGGACAATAACTTTTAAAGAATTTTTGTCGATGGAAGCGGATACAAATACGGCAAATACCCCATACGGAGAAATGGTAACCAGTGGTGCTAATAATGTGTATTATGGATCTCCGGATAGTGATGGCGTTATATTAGCAGATGTAGTCAGAGAGGAAGTTTTGAAGTATGTAGATGGTAAAAAATTATACCTAACTGGTCATGGCTTTGGAGGTGTTCTTGCCAATATGGCTGCGGCAGATTTTACATTTAATATGGATACTCCAATTGCCATAAATGGGATTTACACATTTGGATCAAATTATTGGGCAGGGACAGCTTTTGCAGCTAATTTTAGCGAAAAATTAGGTAGTGTTAGCTATCAAATTCTTCGCCCAAGCGATAGTATTGCAACCGCATTAAAAACACTACCCATTTTTAATCCTATAGATAATATTGTGGCTCTTATTGGTCAATTAGATTTTATTGAAGATACAGATCATGCTTTAAGTAGTTATTTAAATCTTCTGGATCCAAGCAGAACAACATAATTTATTCACTTTAACTTATTACTCATGATATCATTTGATCCGGTACTTGAAGAGGTTACGACCTCAAAATCAACTTCCAGTTTTTCTGGGCTAGATCCAATCCTTAGTAGTTTGGGAGTACTGGTCGGCTTGCTTAAAAGCGAGGGGGATGATTCATATTCTCTAATTTCAGAATGGTTTACAGATCCTTTTAATTATACAAAAGCCGGGATTGTAAAAAATCCAAAAGAGTTTACTAATTTATTTTCCGAATTATTTGGCGAAATAGGAGGTAATGCACTAGGTATTCCTATTCAAAATCCAGGTGTTTTGGGTACGTGGTATCCAATAAAATATTCTAAAGATGGAGAAGATGTAAATACAGGAGTAAATATTGTAACGTATCAAAAAGATACTAGTACAGTAATAGGTTTAGGAGTTTATCATGCATGGGAATTTGGAGATCCTGTAACGATTCAATCCTCAATTTGGGGTTTAATACCTTTTGTGGCAATTGATCCAGAGGATGCAGAGGATCCTGTAAAAATAACATTTGTATCGCAGGGATATCCTATTGTTTTTGGTGCAGGAGTTAATGGGCCAGATCCAACTAATCCAATTATTCAGATTAATGGCATAGAGTTTAACGGGGTTAAAGTTAATGCAAATATTGATTTAGCAAAGGCGGTAGCAGGAACCTCTCCTTTTGAATTAGGAGTTGAAATTATAGGTCTGCAATTAGCAGGAGAAAATCAACCGTCTAATCGATCTCTTTCTGATTTGGAAGCAATTACTGCCGAACAGATCATGAATACAGCAGCAAGCCTTTTTGTAGGTGGCTTAAGTAAAGTATTCCCGGATTTGGAAGAGAATATTAAATATTTCCCACCATTGTTTGGTTTTAGCCCAGATGTTCCAAAAGCTGAAGGAGCTCCAAATGCAATACTTCCAGTTTTAAAATGGTATGATCTATTTGCGGCAGCTCAAAATAATAATGCAGATGCTATTTTTCTGGATTGGTTTAATTCTATTGCTTCAGATAATAATACATTTAAGACATGGTTATCCTGTTTTTCTGGATTTTTATTTAATGACCCTTCTGTTTCTGGAGATGGTTCCAGAAACTCTCCTTTCCTAATTTCGCTTCTTAATGTTAGTGAAATAGGTACCATAAATTTAGCTTTTGGTACAGATGTAGTAGGAGAGAGTACACGGATTTTGTATCCAGGATTAGCATTCAAAAGCACCGCTATTTCGCTGGGAGGATCAGATATCAATTTTATAATGCAAGCCGATGCAGAGTTAGCCAAATTTCAAATCACAGGAAGTTCTATTGGTCTGGCTCCTACAATCAATTTTACAACAAAATTCAATCTTGTAAATAAAACAGGATCAGATCCATTAGCAGAATTTGATCTTGAAAGCACGAAATACTCGATTGGCTCTCTTGAAGGAGGAATGTCACTCGGTACAGAAGCCACTATGATGCCTTGGTTTGGTTTAAATACGGTGGATATAGGTAATACACATTATGATACACTAGATCTACTCTCCCCGGGTCAATTAGCGCAAGCAGGTGCAGCAGCTCTAAGCGAAGGTTTACAAAGTTTGCTCAATTTCGGTACCGGAAACGAGAAATTGTCAGATAGTATAGGAGCAATAATAGGTTTACAACCTCCAGCACAAGCAGAAAACAATTGGCCAAATGATTTGGTAGCACCTTTTTCTGCAGAAGGCATGATTAGTTCTATCACTAATCCTATTGGATCATGGGCAGATTATTATGCAAAAGTGTTGACCTATGGGCAACAAATTGAAGGGAAAGCAGCTTTTGCTTATATCGTCGAATCTTTTGCACAACTATTACAGGTTGCTACAGAAACTTCTCCGATTGTTTTAACAGGTACAGGAGAACAAGATAACCCATGGAAAGCAGGTATATCAACAACAGATATAACTTTGCCTGCTTATCTTACATGTTATCAGGAAAATATACAAGATACTGTTGTTCTAAACATTGGGGTAGAACTGGCTCCAGAACTTACTATTGGGGATACAGAAATCATAGCATCTCTCGAGTTAGATGCAGCGACTATTACGTTTCCTAAAACAGGTAGTTTTGATACTGTTACCGCAGATTGGTTATCTAATGTAGGAGTTCGACTTTCGTTACCCAACGGGTATGAAACTCCAGAGGTTGGAGGGATGCAAGTAAAAGTAAGTTCCTCTCAATTATCTGCTACATGGAGTCAACAGAATTTTTGGTCTTGGTCTATGTTTGTGAATGGTCCTGCACTCATAGTAGATGGAGAGACTACTGCTTTAGGTACAGATTTAAACTTTGATGATCAATCTTCCTTACAAGATTTGGTTACGCAAACAGCTTCTACCTTTGGTCCTTTTCTTGTTTCAGCATTAGGTACAATGCTTATTCGCACACAATCCAGAGCAGCTTTATTTGTTGCTGGGGCGATGGGATTTGTAAAAGACATAGCTAATTCTCCAATATTTCCAACTAGTGGACTTACTTGGACAGGTTTCGAATTATATCCTTTTACTAGTTTTACAGATCCTTGGCTGGATCTTAACAATCAAATAGATCAGGCTTTTGCTACAGATGAAAAAGGTAAGAGTATATTAGGCTTACTTGCATATACTATGACAAATGTAAATATAGCACCTATCATTGAAGGAGCTGGTACATTTGATCAACCTTGGATTACACCAATTCCTTTAGGATTTAATTTACCCGTTTGGTATACTAAAGAGCAACAAAACCTAGGAATGGGTTTTGGGCGTAATCAACTATTTAATTATCCAAGTACAGGAACAACAGAAATACAGTTTGATCTGGATTTAAAACTAAATATAGTTGAATATTCTACAAAAGATCAGAAAATAGAATTCATAAATAATGCACCGTCACTTTATTTTATAGGTACCATCTCTAAACCATCAGGAAAATTGGTAGATATGGGCAGTATAGGTAGCATTGATGAGATTCAGCTCGGATTTTCTTTATCCTTAAAGGATGGAAATGTGGTATTTAACCCAGTGATCAATTTGGTAAATGCTCAATTGGGTACGGATTTTCAATCTGCTTTGGTTACTATTGATGACTACCTAAGTACAGATTTTGCTTCAAATTTACAGTCTTCTTTTCTGGCTTTAATAAACGGAGCTATTCAAGTAGCGACAAGTCAGGAATCTGTTACAGAGGACAGTGGTTTTCAAACTGCATATCAATTGTTTGAGATATTAGGTCTTGCTCTTAATAGAGAAAATAATAGTGCTCCTTACGGGATTAATACTGGTGGTTGGAACGGGCTATTAGCGAGTCCTACGAGTTATATGTCCACTCAGTTATTATCCTTACTTAAGGACCCTGAAAACCGAGTAGAATTATTCGATTTTTTACAACAAATTACAGGGATTACTGTTCCATCTCTTCCTGAGCCAGCTTTACAGTTTTTATCTGCAATAGGGATTTGTGGTGCTGCAAGTGATGGTTATCCACTATTGCCTGATGCTATATTAGAAGTATTTACAAATCCAGTGCAAGGATTAATCACCCGATTTCAAAATTTCTTTACAGATGCAGATGCAGTTAGGACCTTATCGGCTCAAATAGCCTCTAACTTAGATCCAGTAGATTATGGTAATATTACTTTTAGTACAACTGCAAATGGACTCATTACCTTTGCAATATTACCTAAAAATGGGATTGATATAGGTGGGTTTGCTACTCTTTTTGGTAATATAGAACTAAATATTAGTAATGAAACACTCACTTTTACAGGAGATATTTATATTCCAAAAGTAGGTTTTACTTTGGCAACAGCCTTAGGGTTACGTATGGATAAAGGAACTTTTCTTACTCCAGACTTTGCAGTAAGAGTAATCTGGGGAGACGGGCAGAAGCCATCAGCAGCTTCACTCGGTTTATATCCTTTTGATAGTGACATTTTTGTACAAGAAGTTGCAGATTTAGCTCCAGCATATACATTAAACGTTTTATTAAATGCCATTTTTGAAGATGAATTACTTAGTAAGTATGAGTTAATTCAAAAAATATTTGCAGGTTTAGGTATTGGTCAGGATGAAGATAATGTATGGAGTATGCCATCATTATTGGGCATATTATCCGATCCGTTAGACTGGATATTATCCGATGAAGTATTAGGTACAGACGGTAAATTTAGTATCCCAAAACTAATTACATTATTAGGAGAACTACCAGAGGTAGAGTATAATGGGATGAAAGTAACCCCTACTCCTGGTAAAGGAATGGAAATGAGTGGTCTTCCGTTTGGATTTAAAATGGATATGAATGGTGAAGATGGACTTGCTACCTTCGATTTTGGGGTAGATACTATTTCTATCGTTAACAATTTAGCTTCTCTCAAAAATTTAAATTTTGGGGTAACTCTTAACGAGGATTATCAGCCAGCATTTTCAGGAGGTTTAGATATAGAGGCAACCATACCTTCTCTAGAAGATGGTTTTTTTACCCATTTAAGATACGATAAGGGATTTCAGTTATCTCTTTCGCAAGGAACAGTGCTAGAACCTACTGGTTTAGGTGTGCAATTATTGCCATTTAAAGGTTGGGGAACCATTGCGGGAGAAGCTTTGGCAACTGGAGCAGCGATGGTTATAAATGATCTTGCACCTAAATTGATGAATTACCTTCTGGAAACGTATCCCGCAGAAACTACAGATGCAGGTAAGTTTTTTGCAGCAATGAATAGTTTTGCAACTCAAACAGATGTAAATGAATTAATGACAAATATTATCCATGTTTTTAATACGGGTATTAATTCAGGAAAGAACGGAGATGAATTATTGAAGGATCTGGAAGAAGTAGCTTTTGCATGGGTTAAAGAACGTTTTTCAATAACAGGCGCTCCAGATACCGCACAAGCGATAGTAGATTTGTTAAAATTAGCGTTGCCACCAGAATCCTTATCTGTAATTGGGGGCAAGATACAGTATATTCCAAGTGCTAGTTTGCCTTTTAAACTATTAGCAGGTTTGGATAATACCAATGCTATTGGTTTATGGGCAGGAGTAGAGTTGCCAGAAATGGAATTACTTAAAATGCAATTTTCGCCTACAGGAGTAGCGTATAATTTAGATACGAGTAGCTTAGATATCACTTTTGGTTTAGATCTTATGGTACCTATCGAAGGGTTAAATGGTCCTGCATTACATCTTAGTTTTGAAGCTAATACGTTTAATTTTAGCTTTGATCCATTAGCAGACCCAAATAACCTAAGTACTCCTTCTCCCTTAAATGTAGAGTTATTACCAAACTTTTTTGGAGGAGGAGACATTAATAATAAAGTCACTACTTGGTTACTTAACGTTATTAAAGATGTATTACCGCGATATGTTTCGTTATTGATTTTGAATAATGATCATGTAAAACCTTGGTTAGAAACTCCATTAATTACATCATCTACTATAACTCCTGTAGCACTGTTGGAAGCAACACAAGTTGTACAAGATACCGAGGGTACGTATTTTTTAAGATCTTTTGATGAATTAGCACAAATAACACCAACTGAATTTTTAGGTAGCTTTTTATATACTTTACTAAACCAACAATGGACACTTTTAACTTTTGGAGAGAAAGGAAAAATTAGCATAGGACCAAAAACAGATGACGAAGGTAAATTTGGGTTGTTGGTTCAAGCACCAGGTCTTACAATTGAGGCTATTCCAAATCTGGTATTTCAAATAGGAGCAGAAAATTCAGAATGGATAAGTAAAAGTATGAACGGTACACCTTCGTTTGGAGATGCAGGTATTGGTTTTTATATTCCTATTCAAGATAATGGAGGAGGTAAGTATTCTGTCGATTTTACTCTGTTTAATCTAGTATTAAACAATGTAGGATTCGACCTTATAGGTAAAAATGGTCAACCTATTGTTAACTACAGTAATTTTAAATTAGGAACTGTAGATCCACGTGCTTTATTTGACATGCAATTTCAGGGAGACGAACCTATAAAGATGCAATTTGGAGCAGGCTTAACATTTGATCAAATGGGGATTTCTTTAGCTCCAGAAAGTATTTCGGAAGGAGGAGGCAATAATCCCGTAGCTAAAAATGTGTTAGGGTCAGGAGAAAAAGATGGGGATAACTCAGATACAGACCCGCAATTTTCTGTAGATATAGGATATATAGATAAACTTTGGGTTAATTTAAGAAGTAATACTGGTAACGGTACAGAGGTTATTGTACCTGTGCAACGTAGTTTTGGACCACTTTATATTGAAAGTGTTGGTGTGGGTTGGGAAGGAGAAAAGACTCCTCCGATATTAGATTTTATTAGTTCCGGAAGCCTTGAACTTGCTGGTTTTAAGGCTAGTCTACAAGGTTTAAAAGTTGGAGTTCCTGTAACACAACCAACAGATTGGAACGCATATACGATAGATCTGGATGGTTTTGCTATAGATTATTCAGGAGGAGTTAACATTAATGCTGGTTTTCTTAAAGATCAGATAGATGGTATTGTTAATTATACTGGCGTTGCAATTTTATCTAGTGCTAAATTTTCATTAGGTGCTTTAGGGTCGTATGCCCAAATAGATATGGGAGATGGCGAAACAGCTACGTCTATGTTTATTTTTGGTGTTTTAAATGCACCCTTGGGTGGTGTTCCAGCCTTCTTTATTACAGGCATTGCAGCAGGATTTGCATATAACAGAACCTTAGATATTCCAAGTATCGAAAATGTAGCTAATTTTCCGTTAGTAAAAGGAGTAGCAGAAGGTTCTTTTACAGAAGGAGAAGATCCAATGCAGGCTTTACTTCAGTTAAATGATGTAATTCGACCTCAAGTTGGACAGTATTGGTTTGCCGCTGGATTAAAATTTACATCATTTGGGCTACTAGAAACCACAGCATTACTTTTTCTTAGTTTTGGTAAAGATTTAGAATTTAATCTTTTAGGCGTTTCTACAGCTACGTTGCCTCCTAAGGTACCTACAAATTTGGCTTTAGCCTATATGGAACTGGCAATTAAAGTAACTATAAATCCAATAGTAGGTTATGTTTCTGCCGAAGCACAATTAACTCCTAATTCATTTGTTTTAGCACGTGATGTTAAAATTACAGGTGGCTTTGCTTTCTATTTATGGTTTAAGGATATTCCATTAGAAGATGGTGGAAGGATTCCTGCGGGTGATTTTGTAGTCACTCTGGGCGGATATCATCCAGCATTTAATAAACCTTCTTATTATCCCGATGTACCACGTTTAGGTATTAATTGGAAATTAGATTTTAGTGTGGGACAAGTTGCTATTACTGGTGGGGCTTATTTTGCAATATGTCCAACTGCAATAATGGCAGGAGGGTATTTAACCATTGCATTTAATGCCGGGCCGCTAATTGCAGGTTTAGATGCTTATGCTAATTTCTTGATTGAATGGAATCCTTTTTACTTTAATGTTGCTATTGGCGTTACCGTATTTGCAGGTTTTGAAACAACCATAGTGGGTGTTTCTGTACGTTTAGTTGCTAAACTAGGCTGTACACTCGAGTTAAAAGGACCACCGGTATACGGTAAAGTAGAAGTAGACTGGTATGTAATCAGCTTCTCTATTCCTATAGGTAATCAAGATAATAATCCTAGTAAAGAAAACTTGGATTGGGCTGGTTTTGAAGAAGCTTTTTTACCTTCTCCCAGTTCCTCTACAGAATCCATTCAGAGTAATCAAAATGATGCTTTAGTCAAAGTATCTGCAAATGATAGCGAAGAAAAAGAAATCCAAGAAGTTGTAAAATGGACAGCTCAAATAGGCCTGGAACAAGATAATAATGATGGCAGTGAAGGAGATAGTAGTAATGAATGGACTATACAACCAATCCCTTGGCAATTAACGGTAGAATCTGCAATTCCGATTAGTACGCTTACTGTTGCAAGTTCTGATACTTTATTAGGAGGAAGTTCAGAAATAGGTGTAAGACCTATGGGGAAAGAAGATGAATTAATCTCACCAATGACGGTTAAATTAACTGATGAAGCAGGAAATGAGATTAATTTAAAAGAACGAAATATCTCACTTACCTCGAGTAATAATGGAGCACCGTCTGCATTATGGGCTAGAACAGAATTGAATCGAGAGATTGCTCCTGATCCAACAACCATGATTATATCATCTGCATTATTTGGATTAACTATTAATGCTAGTCAATATGTGTATCGTACTGTTATACCTGAGTTTTCCCTTTCAAATTTGGAGTATGTAGAAGGAGATACTAAAAGACTTGCATATGATTTTACACCAAAATATCCCGCTGCAGAATTGTATCCTAATGCATATCAAAGCATTGCCTATACCATGATTAAGCAAACAATTATGGAAGATAGTGTGATTAGTAAGCGTAATAGTATTTATAAAGCTCTTCAACTTTCCAATATTAACGCTCCTTTAAATCCGGATCTTAGTGTAATGGCTTCATCGGCAAATCTAATTTTACAAGATTTTCCAGTATTAGCAAGAGTTGGGATATATCAGAATGGAGGAGAAGTAGAGCCAGGTCAATTTATCCGTTTTACTACAAATGTAGTACAAAGTTCGGCGATAGAATCTCCTAATCTATATGCACCACTTCTTCAAGCTCAACTGCAATCTTATAAAGTAAGAGTAGGAAGTGCTAAAAAAGAAAATGGTATCCCTGTGATATTGAGTAAGGCTAGAGGGCAATGGAAAACGACTAATAAAGTAGCAAAAGAAAACCGCTTAATGGATGCTGCTAATTATATAGGTACATCCGCCAAAACACTGTATGATGGTACCACATTTATCTGGAAAACAGATCCTAAAATGAACTTGATTTTAGAGCAAGAAGGCAGTTTACCGTCGTTAATTGCCAGTTTTGATGAATACGGAAGCTTATTGAATTTAAATTATTATGATAATTCAGGGACTTACGATTTACCTTCAAAAATAGGGCAATTAGTGATTCATGGATATAAAACGAATTTGGATAGTACCGTTGGCTGGCAAATAAATAGGAACCTTTCAAAAATCAATGGAACATGGGCATTGGCAAATGGGTGTCTTATTCGCGTTCAGAATAGTCGACAAATAAAACCCCGAAAAGGACAAATTGGTCACGTAAAGGCAAGTGAACTAATAGCATCGAATACTGTAAAAACTAAAGGAAATGTTATTCGTAAAGGTTGGATACAAACAGTTTTTTCTGGACAATGTAAAGTTTTTGGAATATTAGTAGTGGGAGATGTAAATCCAAATGCTATACAAGTTTCTATTACAGCAAATGAAGTACCTACAAAAGCAGGAAAAACAATTGCTACTTCCATACAGCATTATGAAGGAAATACACTTTTGTTATTTGAAGCTCCTACTAAAACGGAAACGTTTTACGGTGCTATTATTAGTTTCATAGATCAGGAAACGGAGATTTTAGGTATGTATGCATCTAATTGTAAAGTAAGTAAGTTAATTAATGATCTCAATTTGATAGAAGGAGGGATTGACTTTAAAGACGATTTACATGAATCGAGTAGTGTAAAATTAATTCAAAAAAAATAAATGTATGTCTAATAGTATAATAACTGAACCAGGAACAGTTGGAGCTGGAAATATACAGTTTTTTGATTCCATTCAACCTCCATTAAAAGCAGATGATTACAATCTTGTAGCAGATCAGCGTGTAACCAATGTAGTGGATACAGGGGAAGATCCTAAGTATGTTGCAACTAAAAAGTTAATTATTGATGGACCTCGATTTGTATTGAAACCCAATGCGATCCATTCCATCTTTCCGCCAGCTAATCAAGAAGGAAATTATTCTAATTATCTTCCAAATATAGTTTTTAATGATTTTACGATGCCTTGGTCCAGAGGTATTAACCCCGAAGAGGCTACAGTAAATGAAGATACCCCATGGATGGGTTTATTAACCATACACGAAGAAGAGTATAAGGAAGGGAGTGCTAAAAGAGTAATAAGCGATCCTGTAACAGTTACCACAGAGCAGTTAGTAAATCCTGGAGATAAAATATTAGGTCCTGATTTAGGACCAAATTTTGATGCAAATGCAGATAAAGTTACCGTTGTAGATATAGATCTAGCTTTTTTTCAGGCAATAGCGCCAACATTAGCCGAATTAGAATACTTATCCCATGCTCGTGCAGTAAATACCGATGGAAAAGTGGTTCTGAATATGGATGCAGACGGATGTTTTTCACTATGTATGGGTAATCGTTTGCCAGGTGTAGGTCAAAAAAACAGTATTGTATTAGTCTCTTTTGAGGGACATGAGAACCACTTAAACGGAGATACTATTACAGGCGATTATACAAAAATTAGAATGGTACGTCTTGGAGGTTGGGAATTTACAACAACTACTTTTGATAAAGAATTTTTAAATATGATGGAGGCTATTTGCCTTCCTGGAAATGGAGGAACATCTCTAATTCAAATGGAAATAGATAAATCTACTGAGGAGGAATCTGTTGCAAAAGAAGCCTTGGAAATAGGATATGTACCATTGCAAAACCAAATGAGAGTTGGTGAAAATGCCACATCATGGTATCGGGGACCATTATTACCTGCACCCACAAAACGAGAATCTAATTTACCTGTAGGAGAAGGTAATTATGGACCATATATATATTCAGACCATGCCATGCACTACGATCCTGAGACAGGTATTTTTAACCATGCATATAGTGCAGCTTGGCAAGTAGGAAGATTACTCACATTATCTGATGCATCTTTTGCCCGAGGGATTTTTAATTGGCGCGCAAATTATATGCGATCCATTATAAATAATTCGAAACAAAAAAACACTCTGGCAGCAGCGGCTTCTATTCAGGCAGCAGATATAGGGCCAAGTAAATTGAGTATGCAATCTGCTACCCGAACATTTTTTACTGATGCTTTCCAAAAAGTAGATTGGGATATTTTGAAAACTAGAAAGGAAATAATGCTAGGAGATCATTTGCCAGGTATTATGACTAAAGAAGAAAAGAAAACTGTAGAGGAAAATGATGAGGATCCTTTATTGGTTTTACATAAAAAAATTAAACAATAGGTATTATGTCAATTTTATCAAACCGAAAAGAGTTACATTCCGATATATTAGATCAGTTGGCTAAGGCCCAATCGGGGGAATTTCCTGCTCCTGTGCTTACAGAAGATTTAAAACAACGGTTGGCACAATTGACGCTTCTTTATGGAGTGCCTGTAGAATATATGGTTCCAGATGTAAGGCTTTTACCTACAGAGTCTATTCGTTTTTTTTATATGGATAGAAACTGGATGGATAGATTAGTAGATGGAGCAATGAGTGTAGGTGTTCTTTCTACACAAGAAGCAGTGTTTAACCTTTCATTTTTTAAACAAATTTATGAGCAGGTTGACCAAGCCCAGTTAAAATTGCGATCGACACTAAGAGATGCTTCTCCTCTAGATTCTGGTGAAGCAGGAGGCCCGATAACTGGTTTTATTTTTCGATCACAGGTAGTATCTGATTTTCCGGGATTAGAAATCAACCCAACTGCAAATGGTGTAACATTACCTATTTTACGAATGGATACCCTTTCTTCAAATACATTATTATGCTTGGTTTCGGGAGTACCAGATAAGGTAGAGTTTATTCAACCAGGAGAAGGACTTCATTGTGGTGTTTTTCCAAATGATAATACAGAAGATCTAGGTGATTTTCATCTATTTCTTAGAGGTTTAGGAAAAGGAGATTATGAGGCAGGGAAACAAATCGAAGATGATCACGGTGTGAAATTAAGAGGATATGGTTCTTATCGTACAGGAGATAGTCAACCTGCAAGAGTTATTAAAATTAATGATTTGGTAAGTAATATAGTGGCAACTATGCCAGAGGGTTCTCTTGAAGGGGATAAACTAACCTCTGGTGGATTAGCCATTCAATTAACTAAAACAGCGCAAAAACAGCCCTACGAAACAGGAGATCAATTTCCTTCATGTAATCCAAAAAAATCGGTTAATTCTTAAATAAAAAATTATGAGTAATAAATCACCTGTTTGGCCAGGACCATCTGTTTTAGTACCTATACCTACTGATATTTTATTAATAGGTCAGGGAGATGTAAATGCAAAATCTACTTGGGCAGATCTAAAAAATGATTACTATGGTTTATGGAAATTTGGAACTACCGCACAACCAAAACCATTTTCGACGGGTACTTGTCCATCAGTAGGAGCTCATATTATGTGGTCCCTTCCTAATAGCTTAAGACAAGGAACACAACAATCAACAGAAGGTGCACCAGTAGATTTTCCTTTAGCTCCTAATCGATGGCTTATTACAAGATTTGCTTATAACAATGCTGGGGAAGCACCAGAAAACACTCCGATTATTGTCCAAAGTGATATCCTAATTGATATAAATGGTAACGTTAATGAGGTGAATCAATATCCTTATTATGAAGATACCAATTTAGGAGTAAGACAAATAGGTAATAATATCCCATTAGAAAATTATACGGGGGATAACTCTGGTTCTATAGATATTAAAGCGATCGGGCCAGGAGATGTTTCTTGGTCTGTAACTTATGACAATATCAAAAATGTATTTGCATTGCACGATGATTTACCAGATAAAACACAAACATATACATACTCGATTGTTGGATGGTATGCAAATCCTGAAATGGATCCATTATATAATTTACCTACCAATTCGGATAGTGATTGGTTAGCGATGTTAGAACAAAAATTTAAGTGGACATCTGAAGATGTTGAAAAAGCAGTAGAAGATTGGACTGCCTGGCAAGAAGAATACGGGCTATCTGGTACATGGGATCCATCTAATTTGAATTTACCAGATCAGGCCAAGTCAATGATTGAAGCTTGGCATGATTGGCAACAAGTAAATGGTATCACTGGCGATAAACCAGATCTTCCTACACAAACACTATGTCACTCTATGATTGCTACCGTACAATGGAGAGGAAAAAGCCCTTCATACGGTTCTGGAGCGCCAATAGGTAAAGATGGTAAGCAAAAATTACCAACTTTGGCCATTGCAAATACTCCAGAGTCATCAATCTCTATTTATATGGCTACAAAAGCTTCTGAGGTTCCAGGATCGGGGATTACTCCAGCAGATATACCTAATTTAGCCACTGCACTTGAAGCTTTTCAAAGAGATTTATTGTTTGATCTTCAGACAGATCCAGTTTGGGCAGAGAGTATGATTCATGATGCAAAGTTTGATAAGAAAAAAGCAGGCCATGAGTGGATTATTGTAAGAGTGGATGATACATCCAATCAACCAGATACAGAAGATACAAGAAGTGGACAACAATCCATCCCATTAAACGAAGAAGATACAGAAAGTCTTATATCACTAAATACAAATCAATCTATACTTAATGATTTGCATTGGACGATTATTACCCAACAAATGGAATTGTATGCTCTTGCAATGAAAAAAGAGTATTTAGAATATAACCGGTCCCTTATAGACCCCACCGATTTTTCAACATTATCAGAAAAAGTAAGTAGTAGTATAAACGCTATTAGCGGAGCTTTAACGGAGAATAAAAGCCAACAAGCAACATTAAAAAATCAAATTGAAGCTTTTAGTGAAGATCTTCAAAAAAGTATTGATCCAACTATTTATACATTAAAAGTAATTGATATAGATCCTGTTTCTGCTCCCGCAGATCCTGTAGTTTTAATTAGTGGTGGCGAATTGGATACTAAACTTTTACCTCCTATGGATAGTGGAGAGCCTAAGTTGTTACCAATTCGATTTACAGGACAAACAATTACGGCAATAGATGTGACGTATACTGTAATACAACCAGATGCAATTTCGATTACTTGGAAAGATATATTAGATAAAATAACAGTAGCTTCTTGGAATGCTTTTCCAAAAGAAGTCCAAGGGCTTTGGTTAGAAGCGCTGTTTTTAGATACAAGTAATGCAATGCTAATTGCTTCTATATATTTTGAAAAGGCAGGAGAAATACCAGAGGGGAATCAGTTGGCAGAACTAACCACAAAAATACAAGAACAGCAAACTGCTTGTTGGACAGAGTTTAAGACAGTGCCTCCAACAGAACCACTTACATTAGCTTGTGGTTTTGAAGGGTTATTTCCTGATTCTATTGGTGTGGCATACCGACCAAATAAAAACCCGTGGACTCCTGTTTTTATGGACTGGAAGATTAAATGGATACCTTCTTATACCAACGTGTCTGATGCATTAAAGGATTGGAAACTAGGAGAACTTGATTATAAGTGGCAAGGATCAAATCTAACATCTCCATCTCCTGAAATTGAGTTTCAGGGGCGCTCTGTACTTAATCTAAAGACGACCCAAAATATACAGACTAAATTCACAATGTTTAAAAATGATCCTAACTATCAAAATCTTCCTGAAAATACGGTGGATAATCTTGAGTGGGTAGCAGAAAATATTGGGTATACGGATATGGTAACTCAATCTATGTCGGGTCTTACACAGCAATTGAATACATACTTGAATACTATGAAAAACGAACCATTAGATTCAAATATTCAAGAACTACTTAATGCAAATACTTTTTTTGATCCAGTTACAGGAATCACAAACCAACAGATGCCAGAACCTTTTTCTCCCATTCGTTCTGGACATTTTCAGGTAATGGATTTATGGTTGGTCGATTCGTATGGTCAGGTTTTAAGAGGGAAGAGTAATTTACTTGGCCCAAATGATCCTGTTCAGGGTATTATTTGGTCGACCGATATGATTACCTCTAGTCCAAATTATTCTGGAGATACCCAAACATATGGTCAACTACCCCCTCGAATCACACAGGATGCAATTATGACTCCACGTTTTTTGCAGAAGGATAACGATACAATTATAACAAATTCCTCAGACAGTACCAGTCCTATTTGTGGATGGGTTATGCCAAATCATTTAAATGACTCGCTTATGGTATTTGATGCCGAAGGTAAAAGTCAAGGTGAAATTATTAAAGTTCGAAGAGAAAGCACAGGAGATGATAATAACTTAACTATTCGTTGGGACAATACACCAGGTTTAGATACAGCACTTGGTGCAGCACCTAATTTAGATAACGAACATCTGCAAAAATTCGTTAATGATCTTTTAGCTACAGGTACTACAAGTAATGGCGCTATGGCGTATACAGAGTTTCTAAGTACAATAGATTCTACCCTTTGGATAAATAATACTATAAATGAAGAAGGGGATAATTTAGCAATATTAATGGGGAGACCATTAGCAGTTGTGCGAGGAGAGGTAGAGCTAAATCTATCAGGAGATCCTGCGTATAATCAAAGTTGGCATCAAACTGGAAAGTTTTATGATAATAATGGTGTTTTTGATCCTCAAGACCCTCCTTTTGTTTCTGTAGATTTTAATGTGCGAATTGGAGATAATCTCATGAAAAAAAATGGAGTAATGGGATATTTTGAGGCAGATGATTATACCAAGTTTTATGCTGTTTATGGTGCAGGAGGACAGACCCAAAAACTACAGCAATTATTAAAAACAAATGGAACGGGTGTTACAATGGATCAAATGAAATCTACTCTGGATACTGAATCTTCATTTTCATCAGGGTATGTAATTACAGATCATTTAGTATCTCTTGCTGCTAATCAAGGATCTGTAAAATTAACTTTATTAATGGATCCAAATGGAGATATGCCTATTGTATCCGGTAGTTTAACAGGAAGTAGTATTTCATTACCAAACGGTCCTGTGTCTATTGCATTAGAAAATTTATCTGCAACTTTTCGTCAGGGACCTTTGTTACTAAACCCTAATCGAATAAAAATGCCAACACCAGCAGAAATACGTGGTGACTGGGCTTGGATTGCAAGAAATGATGTTACAGAATGGCAACCAGGTAAGGTTGTGGTTGAACAAACCCCAAATGCAACATTAACTCCTGATCCAGTAAGTTTAACAGAGGGGTGGCTGAAACTTTCTAGTTTCAATAAAAAAAAGTAAAACCTAATTAAAAAAGAAATCAATGAGCATAAAATTAAAATACTCATTCCTTCCAAATAGTGTGTTTGTGAATTCTGTAGATGATCTTAAATTAGTAGCTGAAAATCCTATTAGTAGTGGCTCTTCGATTCAATTTAAAGCGGGAAGAGGGGGAGACAGTATTAATGTTGTTTTTCCGATAGGAGATGCAGATAGTGATTTAGCTTCTAGTTTAAACTTTGGAGTAGGAAATGTAACCAGCCCATTTACATGTACTTTGGTTGGAGGTAACTTTGTAATTACAGCGACTCAGGATACCCAAATAGATCCGGGAGAAACAATTTCAGTAGAGTTTACTCAGGTACCAATTAATGAATCTACTGGGGATGCATCTATTACTTTTAATGAATATATAGGTGGAGGAGTTGGTACTACTTCTGTAAAAATCTCAAAAATCCCTGAAGAATTAGGCGTTATTGTTTGGTTAGATCCATTAATTGTAGGATTGAATCAAGAATCTTTACTTCAGTTTAAAAGTGCAGCAAGCACGAATGTAGTGGTTTCGGGATATCCTAAAGCACCAGGAGAAAAAACATTTGAAACGCCACCATATTCAGCAAGTGATAAAGTAATTGTAGGTTCTGATACCGAATCTCAACGAACATACACAGCAACTGCGTGGGCAGGTAGTAATCAATCTATACCACAATCTATTACCCTTACACAGGTTCCTCCTGTAATTACAATTAAAAACCCTAGTGAGGAACAAATAGTAGGAGCAGGAGAGAAAGTTGTTATATCCTGGAAAGCAATGTATAGTACTAGTAGTGTAATGAAATGGTTGCAATCTCAAATAATTAATCCAAATTCTCCTCTAAATACAGTTCCTGGAGAAGAACTTACCAAGGTGTATAATATACCTAATCACAACGCAGACTTTATGCCAGATACGGTAACTTATACATTAACTGTTGAAGGTTTTAAAGAATCCGCTACCTGTAATTTTGTATTTAAGGTAAATCCTGTACAACTTGTATATATTAAGTATAAAAACCCTGATTTAACCGAAATTATGTTTGCTATTGATCCTTCTGATTGGAGGGCAGTATCTCCAGTTTTTGCAACAGATTCATTAACATTAACCATATACCAACCAGGGTTCTCTAAAGATCTGTATTACCTAAGTAAGGAGGATACGGTTAATCCTATGATTCAATATTTTGATATTGTAGATGGAGATCTATCCTGGATTACTGCTAATTTAAAGTCATTAATTCTGGATCCAGGAAATATTTCTATTTCAGATATAGACCAAGGTACGCATGCTATTCCTTCAGAAACAGACACTGTAGTATTAACTGGTATAGGTAATAATGGTAAGACCATTAGGAGTGTACTTAAAATATCAGAAAGCAAAGTCGAATAAAGTAGATAAAAGAGATTATTTAAAGCGACTTACGAAAATAGAATCAATAACCTCGGAGTACCCTCACGAGGTACGCTTCCGAAAATATATTTTTTTTCGAAGCAAGCCTTAGAGAATTAAACTCCACAATGTGGATCAAAATTAGATGAAAAAAATTAGCAATAGAACTATAGTCAATGATTTGGTAATACATTATCCAGATGATAAAAAAGAGGAGAAAGCGCTTATATTTTTAGATGATCAAGGAAAAGAAAAATATTATTTTACGTATCAAAAATTAAAAGCAGATTGTCTTCGGGTGGCCCAAAACTTAGTAGATCAAACTTCTAAGGGGGAAATCATCTTATTGCCTATAGAGGAGCAGGAAAATTTTGTTATATCTTTTTTTGGTTGCCTGTTAGCAGGTTGTATACCAGCTCCATTACCCTCTTTTCGTCATAAAAGAGATAAAATGAGCTTTGGTCGTGTGCAAAACATTTTGGAATCCAACAGAGTAGGAACACTTCTTATATCCAAAAATCAGGAAGCAATGGTTAAGGATCACTTATTAAATGAAATAACTGTTCCTGTTAAGATTATTGTATTAGAAAACCTGAATAAAGAACCTGCTACTAATACTTCTTTACCCACAATTTTAGATACCGATTTAGCGTATATTCAATATACCTCGGGTTCTACAGCTAATCCCAAAGGGGTGATGCTTACACATAAGCAAGTAATGCAAAATTTAGCGAAGATGTATCGGGTTTTTAAGAGGGAAGAAGAAGTTCGTGTTGTTGGGTGGTTACCTTTTCATCATGATATGGGATTAGTAGGGCATCTTTTTACTGTATTGTTTGAATCTGGTTTTGGAGCATTTTTACCTCCAACAGCTTTTTTGTCTTCACCAGACCTATGGTTGCAAGCTATTCACAATTATCAGGGAACAGCAGCAGCGGCTCCTACCTTTGCTTTAGAAATGTGTACAGGCAAAGTGAAAGTCTCTGAGCAATGGGATCTAAGTAATTTTAAACATTTATATGTTGGTTCTGAGACTGTAAGACGAGATATTTTGGATGATTTTGCTGAAAAATTCTCTTCCGCAGGTTTTGAAATAAATTCTATTCGTCCGGTATATGGATTAGCAGAAGCGACACTTTTGGTTGCAGGAGGAGGTTTAGGTGTGGCAAATTTAGAAGATAATTTTCAGACAAAAAAAATAGGAAAACAAATTGAAAGATGTTTAACTCCTTATAGGATAGATAACGAGATAGGACAAATCTATATTCAAAATGCATCTACAGGAAAATTACTTCCAGAAGGGGAAGAAGGAGAAATTTATATAAAGGCAGTGCATAATTCTGGTGCATATTTAGAAAACTGGGACAATAAATCGTTAGAAGGAGAACATGTTATTTATACTGGTGATCGTGGTTTTATTCAAAATGGGTTTCTTTACTTAACTGGTCGTAGTAAAGAAATTGTCATTATTAGAGGTGTCAATTACAATGCAGAAGATTTAGAACATTCAGCTAAATTTGGCATAGATTTAATTCAGGTAAGTGATCAAACGGTTTGTGTTGCGGATCTTAGTTCAGGAAAAGAAGAGCTTTTAATTTTTCAAGAGATTCATAGACATATAACTCCTGGTCAGTATACTACTATTACAGATCATATTAGGGCAAATTTGGTTGCTGATTTTGGGGTTAATCCAGATGCTATTTTTTTAATAGCAAGGGGTCTAATGCCTAAAACCCAGAATTATAAAGTTTCTCGCAACAAATGCTTACAACTTTATCAATTAGAAAAACTCAGGATTCTTTATAGTACTAAAGAACAAAAAAATAAAGAAGAGGTCTTTTCTGAAAATGATCCTGTTGTGGTAGTAGGTATGGCATGTCGTTTTCCTGGTGGAGCAGAAAATTTAGACCTTTTTTGGGAGATGCTTAGTAAAGGAGAAGATGGGATTTCTGAGATACCTAAAGACAGGTGGGATAATGATATTTTTTATGCTCCAGAAGCGGCGGTACCAGGACGCATGAATACAAAATGGTCAGGATTTACAGAAAATATTGATCAGTTTGACTCTGGTTTATTTGGTATTTCTCCTTATGAGGCTCCAGAATTAGACCCTCAACAGCGAATGTTATTAGAAACTTCGTGGCGATTATTAGAACATACAGGATGGAAAAAAGAAGATCTTCAAAATTCGGATACAGGAGTTTTTGTTGGTATTGCCAATAATGATTATTTGTATATGAAAATAAAGTTAACTGCTAATATGGAAGGCTTTAATGCATATTCAGGACTCGGTAATTCAAATAGTGTAGCAGCCAACAGATTGTCTTATTATTATGACCTGAAAGGGCCAAGTTTAGCAGTAGACACAGCTTGTTCTTCTTCTTTAACTGCTTTTCATCTAGCAGCAAAAGCTATTCTTCAAGGAGAATGTAAACAAGCTATTGCTGGAGGAGTAAATGTTATTATTTCTCCAGGTACAACAATTACACTTTCTCAATTCGGTATGATGTCTCCAGAGGGTCGCTGTAAAGCTTTTGATTCTAGTGCAGATGGTTATGTTAGATCTGAAGGATGTGGTCTTGTAATGTTAAAAAGAAAATCAGAAGCAATTAGAGATGGAGATCAAATTTTGGCTGAAATTAATGCTTCTGCTATTGGTCAAGATGGACGCAGCATGGGAATGACTTATCCAAACGGAGAAGCACAAAAAAAATTAATAACAAAAACCTTAGAAGAAGCAGGATTAAAAGGTCAAAATATTAGTTATGTAGAGGCACATGGTACAGGAACGCCAACAGGTGATCCCGTAGAAATGGAACAACTAGGAAAGATATACGGTAGTAAAACAACAGATGCCGATACATGCTATGTAGGTTCTGTTAAAGCTAATATTGGTCATTTAGAAACTGCAGCAGGAATTGCAGGAGTTATTAAAGTGTTATTAATGTTACAGCATCAGGAAATACCTCCTCAAATTCATATCAAAAAAATAAATCCTCAAATTCATCTAGAAAATAATCGTCTAGAAATACCACTTAAAAGTCAGAAATGGACATCTGGTAAAGAAAAACTTAGGGGAGCAGTAAGTTCATTTGGTTTTGGAGGATCTTTGGCACATGTTATTATAGAAGAACATGTAAATATCGAAGCTCCTGTAACTAATACTGAATTGTCAACAGGAAATTTGGTGTACAAACCTTTTCCATTATCAAGCCATTTACAAAAAGGAATAATAGAACAAGCTATTCATTGGATAAACTGGTTAGATACAAATCCAGAAATATCCATAAATGACTTAACATATACTCAGGCTATGTGTCGTTCTCATTTAAAATTCAGGAAGTGTTTTTTAGTGCAGGATAAACAAAACCTTAAACTAGAATTAGAAAAATTTGTAGAAGCTACAGATCCTGCAAGTATACCTGCAGCACAGCAAAATAAAATCTGTTTTCTTTTTACGGGTCAGGGAGAGCAGTTTATGCAGATGGGAAGAGAACTATATTATACTATTCCTATTTTTCAGGCTAGTTTTGATCGCTGTGCAAAAGCTATAGAAAATGAAAGTTTACCAATACCATTACATACTATAGCTTTTGAAGAAAAAAAATATGAAGTCTGGCATGATCGTTATTTACAACCAATATTGTTTGCTATACAATATAGTTTAGGTATTCTTTATCAAGAATGTGGAGTTGTACCTCATGTTTTATTAGGACATAGTCTGGGAGAGTATGCAGCTGCTTGTTTAGCTGGATGTTTTGAACCAGAAACAGGAATGAAAATATTACTAAAGCGTGCAGAGTTGGTGGATTCTTTAACCGATAAAGGACGTATGGTTACCATTTTTGCCGCTCACGAAGAAATTGAGGCAGTGTTAGATAAAAAATTGGCACAAATAGCAGTGGTAAATAGCCCTAAAAAAACCGTAATAGCAGGATGCTCTAAAGAAGTTAGTCGTGTTGTAAATCACTTTGCAGATCTTGGGGTAGAATTTTATAACCTGCGAATGAATATGGCTTTTCATTGTCATCTTTTGGATCCTGTTTTAGAATCTTTTGGAGAATATGTAGATCAGTTTACTTTTAAAGCTCCAACAAAGAGATGGATTTCTTCGACAACAGCAAAAGAGATGAATTCTGCACCAAATACAGACCATTGGAAACGACATATGCGTAATACAGTTCGTTTTTCTGAAGCAGTAAATTTGTTAGAAAAAGAGGAAATCAGACACTATGCAGAAATCGGACCTGGTGCTAGTACATTAGTAGCTGTTCGAGAGTGTCTGGATCAAAAAGATTTAGTGCTTTTACGATCCTTAAATATACCAAAAGGAGGTCGTTCTGAAACACGTTACTTTTATGATTCTCTTAGTAAACTTTATCAAGAAGGATGGGACATTTTTTGGCAAGCATTACTTAATGGTAAAAAGAAACCACATAGTATACCTGGGTTATCATTTAATCGTCAGTCCTATTGGATAAAAGAATTGAAAGCAGAAAACATTGCAGCTTTTGCAGGCCCGGTATATAACACAGATTATGTAAAAGCTGAGGTTAAGCCCGATACAGCCCCACAGTTTAATCTTCATTATGATTTGGATTGGGTGGAACGTGGAGCACTTGCAGATCCATTAACAATTACAGAATTAAGAAAAAATACCTCTTGGATTATTTTGGGTAGAGATACTCCTGTTTTACAAACCTTAATTCATAAAATTAAAGAACGTGGGCATCAAAGTTTTTGGATAGGTACAGATACTAAAAGTACTCATAAACCAGATGTTATCTTACCAAAAAAACTAGAAACCACTACGGTGTTTAATATCTTAAATAAGATTGTAACCAGCCAAAGTAGAGCTAATGTAGAAGCATGGAAAGTAGTTTATTTAACAGATGATTTTTCTAAAACTAACAACAAAGATCTAGAGGTAGATGATATCCATAGAACAATACAAGAAACTCTCGGTATTTTTATTCCATATTTAAAAGCATTAAAACAGGTAGTTATTACGCCTCCGCTTTGGATAATTACTCAAGGAACGCAACAAATTAAAAAAGAAGAAGGAAAGTGTCTTAATTTGAGTCTTGCTCCTCTTTGGGGATTTGCAAAGACATTATTTTTAGAGCATCCTGAGTGGCGTGGAGGAATGATGGATTTAGATGTAAATTCTAGTATAGAAGAAAAAGGAAATAATATATTAGCTAAAATACTAGAACCAAACGGAGAGCATTGTGTAGCTGTTCGTAATGGAATTCAATATATAGAACAATTAGTTCCTGTAGAAAAAGAAGTATACGAACCAGTAGTATTTCGTGGAGACGGAGCTTTCTTAATAACAGGGGGTATAGGAGGTCTAGGACTTAAATCTGCAAATTGGGCGGTAACTAAAGGAGCAAAGCATTTAATCCTTATGAGTCGTCGTAGTTTACCAGCTAACGATAAGTGGGCTTCGATTACAGAAGATCATCATCAATATGCTCTAATTCAAGAGTTGTTGGATATAGAAAAAAAGGGGGTTATTGTAGAAATAGCAACACAAGATGTACGGGATATCGAAAAACTTGAAGCACTACTGGTTTCCTTAAACGAAAGAGAGATCCCTTTAAGAGGGGTATTACACACTGCAGGAGAGAATTGGTTTTCAAAAATAGTGGAACTGGATACAAATGCCTTTTTTGAAACTTTAAAAACTAAAATACATGCTACTTGGGCATTACATCGTCTTACAGAATCCTATGATTTAGATTGTTTTATTTTATTCTCATCTGTTTCTGCACTGTGGGGGTCTGTTAATTTAAGTCACTATACATCTGCGAATTACTTTATGGATATGGTAAGTCTTTATCGCGCAGGTAATGGGCAAAAGACTCTTTGCATTGATTGGGGACCATGGGGAGATGTAGGAATGAGTGCCAAACCAGAAGAAACAGAGCTATTAAGTAAAATGGGATTTACATTGATGCCTCCATCTGAAGCATTAGAAGCTATGGAGTATGACCTGAATACTGGTAAAGCATTGTCATTAGTTGGACGAATTGATTGGGAAAAATACCGCCCTTTTATTGATTTTACTTTACAACCTTCTTTATTTGAACAAGTTATAAGTAATGGCTCAACTGTTTCTACAGTAGCATCTTCAGATCATCTGGATAAAATTTTGCAAGCATCTCCTGATACAGCACGGCAACTTATTGAAGACGTAGTACGAATGGAGTTACGATCAGTTATGTTGATTGAATCGATGGATCATATTCCGGATGATAAACGATTTAATTTTTTAGGAATGGATTCCCTTATGGCAATCTTAATGGCAACAAAATTAGAGCAATATTTTCAGGTAAAATTGGCGAATACACTTGCTTACAATTATCCTCATATAAAAGCAGTATCCGATTATTTGTTTGATATAGTTTACCAACCTCAAAGTACGTATAAAGAATCTGTGGATCAGAATGAAGAGTCTATAGAAGAAGATACCATTAAAAAAGAGTTCTCTAAAGGAGAATGGTTTACCACTATTAAATCTGCAGAACAAAATGCAGATATAACACTGTACTGTTTCCCTTATGCAGGTTCAGGACCATTAGTTTTTCAACATTGGGCTTCTATAGCACATCCTAATTTAGAATTGATAGGGGTTCAGTCTCCTGGACATGATGATAGAAGTACAGAAACGGCACATACATCGATGGAATTTTTAGTTGGTGACTTTATAGAAGCGTTTGAACCTCCAAAAGGCCCATATGCATTTTATGGACATAGTTTAGGTGCTTTAACTGCCTATGAGTGTTATGTAGCATTGAAAAAAGCAGGAAAAAAATTGCCAGATCATCTTTTTTTATCAGGAAGTAATGCACCTTCAAAAACAGAAGGAAAGCATATTCATACTTTATCGGATTCAGAATTTGTTCAAGCTGTAATGGATAAATTTGAAAACACAAAAAATCAACCTGAAAGACGATCCGCAATTGAAAGAACCGTAAATTTATTACGAGCAGATATTGAACTATTAGAAACCTACCAGCCAAGTAACGAAGAGGTACTTGCGTCGCTTACGATTATTGTTGGTGAATCCGATTCTCTTTTATTACCTAATAAAGTGAGAGAATGGGCGCTTTTATCAAGAAAAGATTTTAAAATTGTATATATGCCTGGCGGGCACGATTTAGTAAAAGAACAACAAGAAATATTGTACCTCATGATTGAAGGGCATTTAAATACTAATTGGTCAAATGAAATACAATTAGTTTTAGACGAATTAACAAATGTTGAATAGTATGAATAGCTTAGGGTCAGAAACTATAGAAAGAAAAGCAAACCTTAAACCAGATCCATGGTATAGTATTTTTGGTGGAAGATATTTAGGAGATCAGCCTGCTTTTCATGATAAAGAACAATTGCCATGGACCAAAATACTCGAAAATAATTGGGAAGTAATTCGAAAAGAATTAATTGATTTAATAGAAGAAACACCAGATAGATTACAGCCCTATAAAATAAATAAGTCTATGTCTTTTCCTCCTCAAAGATGGAAAACTATGGGACTTATATTTTGGAAAATGAAGAATCATAAGAATTGTAATCGTTGTCCAGAAACAATGAAAATTTTAAGGTCTCTTCCTGGTTGTACTTCTGCTTCCTTAAGTATTTTAGAACCACAATCTAATATAAATCCTCATCAAGGAGATACAGATGCTGTTATAAGATGCCATATGGGATTGGTAATACCAGGAACTTTACCCGATTGTGGGTTTCAAGTAGACGGTGAAATGCGAGAATGGAAAGAAGGACAAACCATGCCTTTTTGTGATGCTAGAACACATACCGCATGGAATCATACTTCTGAGAGGCGCTATGTAATGATTCTTGACGTTATGCGTCCTGAATTTAGAAATAGAAAAAATGAAGTTTGTGCTCATGTACTAGCATCTGCAGCAGTACAGATGCTCTATCAAAAATATAATTTTCTTAAACGCAGAAAAAGATATGTTAAAAAGATGATCTACCACATCATACGAATAATTATGTATTTGTACATTCCTATACAAAATGTTACCTTAAAATCGTAAAAGATGAAAAAGGGAAAGCTTATTGCTAAAGGAAAACATGCTGAGATATTTATGTATGGGACAGAACAAGTAGTAAAATTGTTTCATAATACCGTTAGTGATAATCATATTAATCGAGAAGTGTCTAATACTGAGGTAGCTATAAATCAAGGGGTTACTGTTCCTCGAGTAAAAGACGTAATTAAATTAGATGGTCGTGTTGGTATAGTTTCAGAGTTTATAAAAGGTCCTACAGTTACTAATATTCTTAGAAGAGAACCGTATAAAATTAAGATATATGCTCATGAATTTGCAAAGGCCCAAGTCGAGATGCATCAACTTTCGGGTTCAGGTTTTAGCGATCAGCGAAAATTTATGCAAAATGCTATTTCGAACTCCAAAGGGCGTTTGGGAGAAATAGCAAATACTATTTTAAGTCAATTTGAAACACTTTCTGAAGGACAGCAGCTTTGTCATAATGATTTGCATCAGGAAAACATTATCTTCTCTAAAAATGGGCCGGTAATTTTGGATTGGCAAGAAGCGCTTTCTGGTAATCCTATAGGAGATATAGTACATGCGTTACTGGTGCAAGAACATCCGGTTCCAGCACCGATCTTTAAAACATCAAACCATTATTTTCGATTACATAATCAGTATAGAAAATTATTTTCTAAATTATATCTTCAAGAATATATACGTCTTACAAAAATATCTAGGGAAGAAATTAATGAATGGCTTCTTCCAATTGCTGCAACCAGATTATTTACCAAATCATCACTTGAAGAGAAAAATTGGACAGAGCGGTACATTAGACATACATTTAAAAATACCTAGTTTTCTGTTGATGAAATTTGATTTTCTTTGTAAATTTTTTCTTTCTCAACGATTACTTAGAAATTTTTATAAAGACAATGCAATCCTATTTTGTATAATTTTTTAGTTTTTATAAAAGTAGTATAGCTTATTGTATAGAATAAATGCCGACCCCTGATGAAACATATCGTAAATTACTGTGTTGGTATAAGGCAGTCTTAAAATTTGCTTATCATTAAAAAAACTGTATTTTTTGTGGTTTGTAATTTTACAACCATGACTATAATTTAATTATTTTTGTTCATAGAACTAATTTATTATATGTTTTTCATATTTGGGATTTTTATTGCTGCATTTCTTTCACTTCTTTTATTAATAAAAAAGAATAAATCACGTGCTGATAAAATTCTTGTTGTCTGGCTCATTATTATTTCTACCCTTCAAATATTTCAATATTTTTTAAAATCTGGTTATTTTTTTGAGCATCCAAATTGGCTTGGTGTAGAGCTAGTTTTACCAGTAATACATGGGCTTTTGTTATATTTTTATGTTATAGAAATTACAGGAAATAGTATTAAAAAAAACAGTATTGCATTTTTACATTTTCTTCCATCTATTATTTTAGTTTTATTATCTCTTCCTTTTTATCAAATAACTGGAGAAAAAAAAATAATTGTTTATCAAAATAATGGAGAAGGTTTTGAATGGTATGTATTGTTACTATCATTAGTAATAATAATATCTGGATTAACTTATTCTATTTGGTCTTTAATAGTTATAAACAGATACCAAAAAAGCATAAAAAATAAGTTTTCAAATACAGATAAAAAGGAGTTACAGTGGTTAAAATGCTTATCAATTGGTAATGGACTTATATTCATGTTATCTCTTTTTTTTGAGAACAATGTTACCTACGCTGCAATAGCTATTTTAGTCATCTTTATAGGTTTTTTTGGAATCAACCAATTAAATATTTTTTATTATAATAACGACGTAGTTGAAAGATTAGATGAAGAATTTAGTATTGAAAATAAAAAAACAAATAGGAAAGAGTTTTCTAAAATAAATGTTTCAAACGAAAAATATGTTAAATCTGGATTAAATGAAGAGAAGGCTTCGAAAATTTATAACAACCTAAAAAAATTAATGGAGGACAGTTCATACTATAAAAACCAGGAAATCACATTAGCAGAGCTATCCAAAGTTTTAAAAGTACACCCTAATCATTTATCACAAGTTATTAATGAGATAGAAGGAAAGAATTTTTACAATTACATCAATTCACTACGTATAAAAGAGTTTATCAAAATGGCATCTATTCCAGAAAATAAAAAACACACCATGATTTCTCTAGCTTATGATTGCGGTTTTAGTACAAAATCTACATTCAACAAACATTTTAAATTGCAAACAGGAAAAACACCTACTTCTTTTTTCAATTCTTAGCTTTCTTTTTTTAAATAATTTACTTCTGCCTGTAAAGTGAGACCACTTTCGTTAGTAATTATAATTCATTGAAAAACCTTATTAACAAAGAGGTTGTTGGTTTATACTTATAGGCACGTACTTCTGTTTTTATTCTCCTTGCGCACTTGGTCTTTTGAGATTTAAAATAGGCACATCTTTGCCTGAATTTTGAAGCGATATGAAATAGTTTATTCGCAAATTTTTAAATTTTATAATAATGAAAACAAAAAATTTTTATTTATCTGTTATGGTTTTTACTGTGTTTTTTGCATTTAGCTCATGTAGTCTTGGTGATGATGACAACAATATTGTTGAAAGAAATGATGATGATGGAGATGGTGTAATAAATGTCATTGATAAATGCGCTCAAACACCAAAAGGTGTTGAAGTCGATGCTGTTGGGTGTCCTATAGAAGAAAATTGAATATATATACAGATAATTATTTATGAAAATTCACATGTTTAATGAATCAATATTGTATATACTTATTAGCGTAGTCATACAATTTAGTTAATAAATTGAGCGTTTAATTAGGCTAAAAGTTCTCTGCTTTCAATTCGTTTTTTTTCGATTTGCGTACAGTAGTGAGTTCCTTAATTACAAAGTAAACCACCCTGCACTTTAAGTGCAGGGTGGTTTAGTTATAATTAGCTTTTTTCAATTTAGAATATTCTTTTCCACCAAGTTCAACCTTAATTCGGTCCCATTCCTCCTTTAAAATTTCATTAACTATTTTTCGAACATTTTCCATTTGCTCATAAAACTGAAAATCTACTTCCCTATTTTCAACATCTATTAACTTATTAAGTTCTTCTTCTAATAGCTTTGTTTTTTGTTCATGTGGATTTAACAGTAAACGAATCTTTGATATCAAAAAGTAATACTTATAAAAAAAAACTTCTTCATCTTTAACATCTTCCTCTATTACAGTTGAACAAATCCCTAAGAGTTCTGAAACGCAGTCACGTAAATCGTTTATCCATTCTTGACGCTTATTTGCAATATGGACAAGTCGATCTCTTTTAGAGTTTTTGTTATTGGAATTCCAAGTAACCCATGCAAGAACACCTGCAGATAATCCTAATATTAAATTGCCAATATCAAATGTCATTTTATAGTATATTTTAATCGGTTTATTGAACTTTTAATTATTATAAAGTAAGAAAAAATTTATAGCTGGGTCTAGAAAAACAAGATAAATATTATTTAGTTCTGTAATTTCCAATATATTTAAGTACACATAGAAAGTTAGATTGATATAATTTAAAAAGCATGTCAACAATCACTTGAATTGAGTCATAAAGAATTTACTGTGAATAGAAAAACCTTTTTATTAGTTTATGATGAGCGTACTACAGATGTCAAAGAAACAATTCTAGAACATTGCTCAATGTATAATGTCTTGACTATAAAGAATACTTGTTGGGGTAAGACTCATTACCCAGAAGTTCATATAGAAGATGATACAATAATTACATTTATCAAAACAACTACAGATTGTATAAGATTTTCTGAAGATGACTTTTTGTGGTTGTTAACGGATATTCCTTATCAGCACAAAGTTAAATCAGATGATGAGAATAATTACTTATTCTATCAACAAGAAGAACTTTATGCATTAGTTGTATCCTTTCTATATAATACACCTGCTAATAAAGTAAATTTTTTAACGTTAAATGACCCATTTAGATATTTAAATGGTATTCACAGAATTGCTGCAATCAATAACTTACTTAAATTACCTTTTAATACTTTAGAATATTATACAGAAGATAACAACTTAAGAATTGGCTGGGAACACATTCAATTTAGGACAGATACCAGTACATTTTTTGTTGATAAGGACATATTAAAGCAACGTGAACTTGGTTTCTTCGTTTTTTTTTATGGTAAAGCGATACAATATAAAATAACCTCAAATGAGTTTGTTTCGATTCCAGTTAATAATGATATATTTAATAAAATAGTTTATATAAGTTCCTTATTAAAAAAGAATTTTATTGAAATTCTTTTTCTTCTAGATGACAACACTTTACTTCAAATATCAGACGTACCTTTTCTAACTTCCAGTAAATTGAATATTGAGAATTCATTAAAATCCTTTTTTAAACAAAAACTAAATATACGATTATGATTTTAGTTTGTGGTTGTTGTGATGAAACAGGTTGCGAATGGTTTATAGCTCATTTAGTTAAATGGAATATTGATTTTACGCTAATAGATGAAAGAGAACTAGGGAAAAGTGTTTTTTTTAAATACACTTACACTAACGGAAGGTTACAAGGAGTTATTGATTATATACATTGGCAGGTAGACTTGTCTAAAATAACAGGTGTCTATAATAGAACAGGTATGTTAGATAAAATATCCCCTAAAGCTATACCCTATATTCAGCAACTAAATTTTCTACTTGATAATTTTGAAAAACCTGTTTTTAATAAACCTAAAAATTGCCATACTAATTATGCTAAAGCTATCCAGTATAAAAGTATTTTGGAAGTAGGTCTAAAATTACCTAATAGTTACTTGGGTAATTTTAAATTTAGAGATCCAAAAACTGTTGAACCATATCTAGGTATCGTAAAATCTATAAGCTCCTATCGTTCTAAAGTTAAGCAGGTTAACTCATCTAATACAATACCCCACAAAGGTTACTCACATTTTCATCAATACCAAAAAAAATTAAAAGGTAAAAATATAAGAGTACACGTTGTCGGAATGGATGTACATAGTGTATATGCTGACACCAATTATTTGGATTATCGATATGCACCAGATTATAATGAGACATTAAAACTTGTTAAATATTCATTACCTAAGAATATTGAAAAAGCTTGTGTGCAGCTTAGTAAAAATTTAGGGCTTGGTTTATCAGGAATTGATCTTTTTCAAGAAAGCTCTACTGGTGATTGGTATTGTTTTGAAATTAATACAAGTCCTGGATATTCTTGGTTTGAAAAATATTCAAAAGTAAATATTACAGAAAGCCTAATAAAATATTTAACTTAGTTGAGTAATATTAACTAAGTTAAATATATTTTTATGGAAAATAATGATCCTATATTGGGGAATTCTGATTTACCAGAAACAGATGGTGCTAAAAACTTCATTGGCCCATCATCCGTAAATCCTGAACTTTTTAAAGAAGTTATAACTAAGATAGTAGAAGCTACTTTGGAAGAATTAAATTCAGAAGATGAAAACATCACTATTCAAGGTCCTGCGAAAACGGCAAAAGATGCTGGAAAAGTGGGTAAAATTATCGCGGACAAAATTACTGACAGAGCAAAGAAAATTGAAGATGATGCTACCAAAAAGCTAGGCGATGCTGAAAAAGCAAAACATCGAAAAGATAATAAAGATGCATCTATAAAGTCTGCAAGTGTAGATGCTGATAAAAATGCAGATCATTTTTTATCATCTTTATTAGTTATAATGGAAGAGTCTTAGTGATTAGCCAATATCCACATTTTTTTAAAATGTTTGGGACAGGTTTAGCTTCAATTGAAACTAAACCTGTCTTGTTTCTATTGTAGATTATTAAAATAATAGTCGGCTCCAAGTGCAATGGTATATCCCTGTCCACTTCGGGTGATATCATTACTTTGGGTTAAAAAACCTGTAAAATCTTTAGTGATTCTATCAAAATAAGTAGTGTTTACCAGCTGGTTACCTAGACGTTTTGAATATTTGAGATTGATGTAGTTGCCTTTTGCAGCTTTTGATTTTACTGCCGACCCCTGATGTGTAGAACTAAAAAACCGTTCATTATCTACTGAAAATGAACGGTTTAACTTAGTCGGGGTGGCAGGATTCGAACCTGCGACCTCCGCGTCCCAAACGCGGCGCGATAACCGGGCTACGCTACACCCCGAAATAAAAAAATGCGGAGAGACAGGGATTCGAACCCTGGCAACACTTACGCGTTGACAGATTAGCAATCTGCTCCATTACCACTCTGGCACC
>CAYGUC010000045.1:0-10786 GCA_964353005.1 uncultured Flavobacteriaceae bacterium
GGTGCAGCAGATCGATATAGGTATTGTAGTTATTTCCTGCAGGGTGCAGCAGATCATAACATAAATAGTATTAGTTATTAAGGACGGAAACGATAGAGTCTTTTATGGTTTTTATACTATCAATTACTATAGAATCCATCTCTACATTTTTTATAGATAATAGAGAATCTTTAATTTTTAATTGCTGTATATAAGTAGTGTCATTTTTATAAAATGTGTATGATTCTTGTGCAGGAAGGTCACTAAATGCAGGACAAGGAAAATATGGAATATCATATTCAAAATTAGACAGTATTGGTTTTTTCCAACTACTTAAACTTTTAAAAACAGAAGCAACAATGGGCATTGCGGTATTTGCACCAGATCCCATATACGTATTTGCAAAATGAACTCTCTTATCTTGTGTCCCAACCCATGCGGCAACTACAATTTCTGGAGAACACCCAATAAACCAGCCATCTCCATTGTTTTGAGTGGTTCCTGTTTTACCAATAATATTAAAAGGGATTTCATAATTTTTAAATCCAGCTCCTGTACCTTCTGTTAAGACTCCTTCCATCATTTTTTGAAGTTTTGTTACGTTTTGTTTAGAAGCAACTCTTCCTTTATAGGTAGGTTTTGCCTCATACAAGATGGTTCCATCATGATTTTCAATTTTTTCTATCGTATATGAGGTAACAGCAGTTCCACCATTAGATATACTAGCATAGGCAGTAGCCATTTCTATAAGGCTTATATCTGCGGTTCCCAATACTATCGAAGGAACTTCTGGGATATCTGAAATAATCCCCATTTTTCTTGCCAGATTTATTACTCTATTTATTCCTGTTTTAAGTTGTACGCTAACAGATACGGTATTTATAGAATGTGTTAAAGCTCCTTGTAAGCTATAACTTCCTCCATATTTGTTATTAGCATTTTTAGGTTTCCAGTTTTCAAATTCAGTATACGTTCTTAAAACATTATCATAATAATCACAGGGGTCTGATCCATTTTCGAGAGCAGCCAGATAGGTAATAGGTTTAAAAGTAGACCCTACCTGTTTTGGGGTTTGTGTATTATCGGTTTGAGAAAACCCATAGTCAATACCGCCAAGGTATCCCATAACTTTACCATTATGGCTATTCATAACAATTATACCTGTATGTAATCTGGTAATTGCATTTACTATTGAATCTTGTAAGGATTGAGATGTTAAAATATACCCTTTGTCTATTTCCCAGTATTTTTTTGGTTTTTTTTGATGAATAAATTGCGCAATTTCTTGTTTGGTTTTTCCTTGTTTTAGGAATGTTTTTACTTGTCTGTGACTTTCTACTAATTTTTTAACAAGAGAGTCTTTACCACCTGTTGTAGTTACACTATTCCAGTTTTTATCCATCATATCCTGTAATCGTTCTATTTGTCGGATCATTGCTTTTTCTATATATTTTTGAACATACGGGTTTATAGAGGTATATACTTTTACCCCATCTTTATCCAGATCATAAACATATCCGCCTTTTGCAGGATTGGCAATTGCCCATTTGTCAAATTCTGTTTTTACATACTCTTTATAATAAGAAGTTAAAGAAGAAGTTTTTTCAGGAGGTTGATATTTTATAACCAAAGGGGTTTTTGCAGTTTCATAATCTGTTTTAGTAATGTAATTATATTTTAGCATTTGTTGCATAACCGTATTACGACGCTGTTCTGCACGATCTTTATTTTTTCTTGGGTTGTAGTAGGTGGGAGCTTTTAAAAGACCTATTAAAGTAGCACTTTCTGCCAAGGTTAGTTCTTTAGGGGTTTTACTAAAAAAACGCATGGCAGCTTTTTCTATTCCGTAGATATTTTCGCCAAAAGAAACCGTATTAAAATATAATAAGATAAGATCTTCTTTGCTGTAAATGTTTTCTAATCTGTTAGCAATTATAACCTCTCGCATTTTGTTAATAGGAGTAGAGAGTATATATTGTTTTTTTCTTCCGAATAGATTTTTTGCAATCTGTTGTGTTATGGTACTGCCGCCACCAGTACTTTTTTGTAATAAAATAGATTTAATTATTACCCTTGCGTAACTTTTGTAGTCTATCCCGTGGTGCGAATAAAACCGTACATCTTCTGTAGATACTAATGCATTTATTAAGTAATTGTTTAGTTGTGTACTATCTATATTAGACCTGTTTTGTAAAAAATAATTACCAATAGCTTGCCCATCGCTACCGTAGATAGTTGAGGTTAGTGGGTTTTTTAGATTTTTAAGTTCATTTTCCTTTGGGATACGACCAAAAACACCTAAATAAGTCATTATGAATAATAATACCACAAAAGAAATTACCAGAGCAGATGCATAACCTAACGATTTAAAAGGATGCTTTTTTAGGAACGACCAAATTTGTAAAGCTTTTGGTTTTATTTTTGCTATAATGGATTTATAATTCATTCTTTACTAGTATTTTTAGTCATTATGTTATTGTATGCTTTTTTAGCAAAATCTTCGATCTTTTTATCTTCATTTTGCATAAAAGGAGTGATTAAAGGCAAATATTTATGTTCTCCTTTTTGTTCAATAAGATATAATACCGCAAGTTTTAATCTAAGGTCTTTTCCTTTTAGGATAGTTTCAAAACATTGATATTCGGTAAACTTGTTTTTACTTATCATTTCAATTACTTCTTCAGAAGAGGTATCCAGAATGGTAGCTTCGATTATGGGTATTAATGTATTTTTTAAATTTTGATTTAGCAGAATATCCAAAAATTCTATAGCATCGGTTCTTTTTTCTTGCTCTTCACTTAAAATACCTTTGTATGCTATTTGTACATCTTTAGGAGTATATTGTAGCTCTAAAAGTTTAAATATTCGTTCTAGACCTGCATCTAATCGACGTTCTAGAAGCTCCATCAAGCTTTCTCTGGCATCCATTTCTGCATCAAAGAATTGTTTTTTAATTTTTTTTCGTTTCATGTACTGTATAATCACCTGAGTATGCATTGCATAAAGAGTATAATTATATAGTTTACATTCTTCTAGAATTAAGTTAGCTATTTTGTTTTTATCAAAATAGAGATCAGAAGTTTCTATTTTTAAGGCAGATAAAGCTCTGACACATTCTAAGCGAATGGTTAAATCTTCTACAGTTTTAAAAATATCAAGAAGTGCATTAACCGATTCCTGATTTTTAAAAACAGAGATTACCTGTGGAATAAATCTTCGTATAGACAAAGAGTGTTGATTATGTAGTGCTTTGTGATGTAAAACTTCTACCATTCCTTTATCATAGTGCAATAATGCGAGTTTTACATCCTCCCGATACAATTTATCCTCTAGAAATTCTAGCAGATTATCCACAAAAAAAGGACTCATTGTGTTACCTGCAGCTAAAATGGCATTTTTTTTCATTATGATGTCAGAAGATTTTAACCCTTCTAAAATATAAGAGTATCCTTCTTTATAATCTGCAAGACCTATAACTTTAATGAGTTCTATCTCTTCTTTATCCTTAAGCTCATCATTTTTTAGGTTTTTAATTTGAGATATTTTAGTTTTTATATGTGTAGAGAATTCATATTTATACTGTAAAGATGGATTGTCTCTGGCTTCTTTGGCTAAAGAAAGTAAGGCAGCTCGAGAAATATATTCGTTAGGATGATTTAGGTAGGTATCAAACACAATAGATTCGTTAAGATCTGCATGAAGCAGTATATATTCTAAGGCTGCTAATACGACTTCATCATTTTCAATTTTAAGCATATCTTGTATTTCAAGAATAATACTATTATCATTATTAAGGTAATACAGATTTCGCAATGCTTCCGCTTTTACGCTATTAGATGGATGATTTAGTATTTTTCTAACTGTTTCAGCAAAACGTTTGTCGTTAAGCTCTTTGGTTTTGCCCAACATAAATAGTATTTCTTTTTCGGTACCATTTTCAAATACATTTTTCATTCCTTTTAGGAAAGAATCCTTCGTTGCTTTTTTAATTCTTTTTTGAGATATGGGAAGTAGGTTCTCCAGATTTTTTCTAAAAGACAGAAAATATTCTTTTCGTACTTTAAAAACAAAGTATACCCATACCAGAGTTAACAAAAGGATAATTACCATTATATAGTGTTCGGGCACATCAAGACCTTTAACAAGAAAAATAAGGATACAACCAGCAATTCCTGTTGCTATACTATCTACTACTACATCGATAAAGGATTTGGTTTTCTTTTTTAGAGTATATGGTAAGGGTAGTGCCAGTAGCTCCATTGCAGATTTATTTACAGATTGTTTTAAACTACCATCTGTGGCTTTTAATAAAATAACGACCCATAGCTCGGGAAAAACTAAAAATAACAGGGCTCCTAACAGGACAAATAATGGTAAAAGAAGTAATGAAAAACCAACTCCCCAAACACCAACGATTTTTCGAGTTAAAAAAAGTTGTATTAATAATGAAATTAGATTAAAAGTAGATAGCCAGAATCCAAAAAATGAAGTTAACTCTTCACTATCTGTTATTTTTTTGGAAGCAATATCGCTAAATTGAAAATCTACTAATCTGGCGGTAATCACTCCAATCCCTATAATTACAGAAAGATAGGACAGGTGTTTAGAGCTTCTGATTAGTTTAAAGGGACGTTCTTGAGAGGCATCCAGTCTTTTTTTCTGTTTAAATGTATTTAGTTTTTCTACTTTTTCTTTCCATAAAATAGATAGAATAGGAAAACAGCAAACTAAAAAAAGTGCAGCTACAAATATTAGATTAGCATTACCTATATATGGGGCTAATATAGTAGTAAGATATCCTCCAAAAATGCCTCCTGTAATTGCTCCGGCTCCTATAAAACCAAATAATCGTTTGGCTTCTCTAACATTAAAAACTAAATTAGCAAGTACCCAGAACTGAGACGTAACAAGTACAGCATATATCGCAACCCCGGCATAAAAAGCATATAAAACCCAGCCTTTTATTAATTGAAAATGTAAAAGTAACCCTAAGATAATTAAAGAGAGGATAGAAAAGGTAAGCGTAAATTTAATAATGCGTTTTAACGAAAACCGCTCTGTAGCTTTAGCGTAAAAATAAGAAGTTATGATAGCACTAATTGCAATTAATAAGTATCCTACAGGTAAACTATCCGCTCCCAAATCAGAAATGAAGAGAGAGTTAATAGTTGGTTTTATTACCAGTAAGGTTGCAATAACCAAAAAGATATAGCCTTGCATTAGCAAAGCAGTTTTAATTTCTTCGTTTTTAATATCAAAAATCTTTTTGAAAGTGTTTTTTATCATTTAGCTAAAGCCTGATTTTAGGAAATATTATAAAAAAGGTTAAAATATACGGCAGTATCAAATACTCATTATTTTCTTTTAATACTATTCATTTAGTACTTTTTCTATAGGAATTACTAGGTTTCTTATAATTTGCTCCCCATTTTTATCATTTACAAGGGCCACTAGAATATACCGTCTGGATGGAGAACCCCAAACCAAAATAGAATCAGAATGGTAGGTGCTCCAGGAACCTGATTTACGAAATAAACGAGCACCAGGAGCAATTTTATCTAAAGTACTAACAAATTTATGGTGTAATGATGGGTTTGTCATGATCTCCAGCATTTGGGCAGATCGTTTTTTGTTAACTAATTTACCTTGAAAAAGCATATAATAAAACCTGCAAACCTGAGTAACCGTAGCAGCATGACTTAGGTTTTTTAAAGGTTCTCTATTGGTAGCACCTCCTGCAGCATATCTTTTGCCTACCCAAAGCCCGCCGCCAGATTCTTTATCATATAAATTATAGCGATCACTGGTTAGTACCGTTTCAATTTTATCATAGCCTATCCTGTCGATCATACGAGTTGTTGCTTGATTATTAGATCTACTAATCATCATTAGCATATCATGCTTTATAGTGGGAGTTTCTTTAAGTTCACCTTTATCTATAGCATCTATAGAAGCCAATAACACTGCAATTTTTGGAAGGCTGGCAGCATACATCATTTCATTACCGTTAACTCTTGCAAATCTAATATGCTCTATGTTTTTTAGATCTACAATACCAACCGCCATTCTTTTTTGAGAGATTAAAGACTTCCATTGCTTGTTGTTATTAAGAGTTTTTTCTAGTTTTTGTTGTAAATTATTATCTAATAATTCCCTTAATGGAATGGTAGAGTCTATAGGTACACTAACAGGAAGTTCTTGTGCAGTCAAAGCAAAACCATAACCAACAAGAAATAATAGCATTGTTTTAAAAAGTAGAACTCTCATTTTTTAGGATTTTAGTAGTTGAATAGCAAATGCTACTAGTATGCTAACAATAAGCCCTATATTAACCTTTGCAAGGTCTTTAAATATTATCTTATAAGTATGTTTTAGTTTTTCTTTTTGAAGCAGGTAGTTAATAGCTATCTCTCGACCTGCTAAAATACCGATAAAAGTCCACGTTGTACTCATAGGGATAGAACTTATAGTTCCTAAAATATATAATAAAACGCCATAACATAAATCTATTATTGTTGCAGAACGTATATTTTCAACATTAGACTTTTGATTTACGATCTGTTGGATTTTTCCTCCACGACTTTTAAATATATATATGGTGATGATTAAAATAATTCCTAACGAGATTATTAATTCATATAATTGAAGCCTTCTTGGTAAGAACACATATATATTGGCAAAATCCTGAATTAACCATTGTGACCATAAAAAACCTGTGGAAAACCATTGTGCCAGAAGCCAATATTTTTTCTGCTTTTTAATTTTCATTAATCGTAAAGAAGCAGTAGACTCAAATATTTTAGAAATTGCTAAATAGATAAGTAAAGATGCTATAAAGGCAAGAGCATATCCTAAAACAGATTTTAGAATCATTTTTTCTATGATTTGACTTGTAGAAAATACACTAAGTATCATAAAGGTAGTACTTACAGGAATCCCAAATCTGGTAATAACCAAAAGAGACAGAGGAGCTAATAGATACCACCATTGTAATTCGTTTGGTAATGGTATTTTGTCTAACCTACTATAAGATACATCGCCATTATGAGTATACCATCCATAAAATAAAGTTATAGTAAGAATACTGCCAGCAAATAACCACAGTAAAGACCAATGTTTTTTCTTATTAGATGCTAAAAAAGTCCCTAAAGTTTGAATAACATCATTGGCGATAACAGCATACGCTGTTATAATAAAACCTACATAAAAAATAATGTATTGCATCTATTTTTTTATTTATTAGATATTCTGACACATATTGTTTAAAAAGTCACCTGTATTAATAAAATAATTAGAATAAAAAAACAAGCATTACTTATTAAAGTATCGATTTAGAATACTATTTTTAAAATAAAATTATAACCTTTTACAAGTAAACAAATGTACACTACAATCCTTATTGTTTTTATACTTGGATATCTTTTAATTGCTCTGGAGCATGTTATAAAAATTGATAAAGCAGCAATTGCACTTTTTACTGGTACATGTTGTTGGGTTTTATTTATCTATGGTGGAGAAACGCTATTGCCCACAGTTAATGCAGAAAAAATTTTGCATTTTATACCAGAAAGTCTGAGAGAGCATATAGGAGAGATTTCAGAAATCTTATTTTTTCTATTAGGAGCGATGACCATTGTTGAGATTATAGATGCTCATGAGGGGTTTTCTGTGATTACAGATAAAATAAAAACCAATAATAGAATAAAGTTGATATGGATATTATCTATTATTACTTTTATTCTTTCATCGGTTTTAGATAACCTAACTACTGCGATTGTTATGTCTGCATTACTTAAAAAATTAATGACAGAAAAAAAAGATCTTTGGTTATTTGCAGGGATGGTAATTATAGCAGCTAATGCAGGAGGAGCATGGTCACCAATAGGAGATGTTACGACTATAATGTTATGGATTGGCGGGCAAATTACAGCAGCAAATATTATCTTAGAAATTATAGTACCAAGTATTGTTTGTTTATTAGTACCACTTATAATTGTTTCTTTTCGATTTAAAGGGGAAATAAAAAAACCAGAATTAAAAGAAACAGAAAATCATATTGTTAAGGTTAATGATTTTGAAAAAAAAGTAGTTTTTGGATTAGGGATCTCGGCCTTACTTTTTGTTCCTGTTTTTAAAACCATTACGCATTTGCCTCCATTTATGGGAGTGTTATTTGGATTAAGTGTTATCTGGATTGTGACAGAGATATTACATAAAAATAAACTTGCAGATCACAAAAAGAGCTTGTCTATAGTTGGGGTGTTGCAAAAAATAGATACTCCCAGCATTTTATTTTTTTTAGGCATTCTAATAGCGGTTGGAAGTTTGCAATCTGCAGGACATTTAACTGATATGGCACATCTATTAGATGCAAATCTTAATAATATTTATGCGGTAAATGCTGTAATCGGCGTTTTATCTTCTATAGTAGATAATGTGCCATTAGTAGCAGGAGCAATGGGTATGTATTCTATAGAGGTTTATCCTGTGGATCATACTTTTTGGGAGTTACTGGCATATTGTGCAGGGACAGGAGGAAGTATTTTAATTATAGGCTCTGCTGCAGGTGTAGCAGTTATGGGAATCTTAAAAATAGATTTTCTTTGGTACTTAAAAAATATTTCATTTCTTGCATTTTCTGGATATGTAGCAGGGATTTTTGTTTTAATTCTAATGGGGTAAAGAAAGAATACAGGGCGAAGGTCTTTATTAATCTACCCTTTACACTAGTATATATTGAAGATGTTGTAAATGGATCGACTATTTACACTAGTGTAAAAAAATTGGATAGATTTATAAGTTTTAAAAGCTAAGCTTACCCAGCCCTGGGTTTTCAGTAGGATATAATATTCCTTTTTCAAGCTTAAATAAATTTTTAAAAGGGTCATTTGTCATATCTAAATGTCCATCCAGATCTGCATACTTAATATTAGGTCTGGATAAGGCAAAATGCAATCCCGCAGATATACCTAATCTACACTCATCAATGCAGCCTACCATTACATCTATATTTGCAGATTTGGCTACCGAGTTTATGTGCATTCCTTCTATAATACCACCAACTTTCATTAATTTTATATTAACCATATCTACAAAATTATTTTGTGCTAATCTAAAAACATCTTGTAAACTTTTAATCCCTTCGTCTGCCATTACCGGGATACCTACTTTTTGGCTAACCAAACCTAGTTTTTCACCATTTCCTACTTTAGTAGGTTGCTCAAAAATTTCGATACCTATATCTTTTGTAGAAGTAAAAAACGCTATTGCATCTTCTACAGAGTATCCTTGGTTGCCATCAAATCGTAATTTTATATTTGGGAATTTTTCACGAAGGCATACCATTTTTTCAATATCCTTTTCGAGAGAAAGTCCTCCTTTAATTTTTAAAATGAAAAAACCTTGAGCAATATATTCTGATGCAATTTTTAATGTTTCCTCTAATGGTAGTATACCAATAGTAATACTGGTAGGGATGCTATTTCTGTACCCTCCTAAAAATTGATATAAAGGAACCTCCATTTTTTTAGAAACGATATCCAAAAGTGCCATATCTACCATTGCCAAGGCAGAGGATTTAACAGAAAGAAGTGTTTTAAGACCTTCTAATGTTTCAGATAGCATAAAGGGATTTCGTCCTAATAAAAAAGGAATGATGCTGGATTTTATATTTTGTTCCACCTCATCTGGTGTCTCTCTTGTTACTGTAGGCTCTGGAGCCGCACAACCATATCCCACAAGTCCCTTGTCTGTTTCTACTTTTAAGATAAAATTAGTAGCTCCCGATACTGTTTCGTATGCGATAGTATACGGTGAGGAAAGAGAAAGCTCTAAACGCTCGTAGGATACTTTAGTTATTTTCATAGTTTTTTTAAAGATTGTTGTTTTTTTATTTTAAGCGTTTTTAAGCTATTTCTAATATCGTTTTTGATATAGATCTTCAAGAGGAGTATTTTTAATAGATTCTACAAAACTTACCATATTTTGAATCATTATTTTCCACATCTCTTTTCCTTTTTCTGCGGTTGCTTTAGTTGCGTCTCCCATTATTCCACTTTCTGAAATTTTATTGGTACGTACATACCAGCTTACACTACGATCATCATCAAAATCCAAAAAAGTACTTCCAAATTGCAATGTTTCATTTTCAGCTTTGTCCATTTGCACCATATCGGGTCTGACAGCAAGAGTTGTACTAGTTTCGATCTCTCCGGCATGGGCATCATTTGGGGTATCGATAAGACTAAGTAAATCTACATCACTAGTTTCGCCAGTATCCACACAAACAAAAATTTTTGCATCTCGGTTAATCATTTGTGCAGCATAGCTTAGGGTTGGAGCATTATCCCCATGACCATTAAGGATAATGATTTTTTTGATCCCATTTCTGGCAAGATTCATTCCCAAATCATACACAAACTTAGATAAAGCTTCATTGGTAACACTTAATGTTCCTTTAAAATCTTCATGATGATATGAAACACCAAAAGGAATAGGAGGGAGCACTAATGGTTTTGGGTCTGGGCATGCCTCGGCTACTTTATATGCCATGTATTTTGCATCAAAATAATCAATATCTACAGGTAAATGAGGACCATGTTGTTCAATAGCGCCGCATGGTAAAATAACGGTATCCATTGTTTTTAAATACTCTTCTAGCTCTGGCCAGGTTTTAAGTTCCCATAGGAAACTTGGTTTTTTATGTTGTTCTTTCATGTGTTTATATTATTGTTTTAGAGGTCACATGGAACTCGCCAAATAATCATTTTCTGTGCGTATCAAAAATTTTGTTATGGCTTTGTTTCAT
>CAYGUC010000045.1:10886-31330 GCA_964353005.1 uncultured Flavobacteriaceae bacterium
CGCCAAATAATCATTTTCTGTGCGTATCAAAAATTTTGTTATGGCTTTGTTTCATTTTCTTTGTTTAGGAAATAAGAGGTTTCTAATTCCTCTTTTTCTATGGTAAATGTATGCCATTTTCGTTCTCTTAATTGCACTATACCATCACTATATTTTGTAAAAATATCGAGTAGTGGTTTACGTATGCGATTTGGTAAATCAGAGAGCATACTTCGCTCATTATCAAATCGTAATTTTACAATTTCATTGTGTTCTTTTGCTAATTTAGTGGTGTGTTCATTTTTTTCTATAAGAGATTTGCTTATTAATAAATGGTATAGATGAGCAGCATCGCTTCCTATTTGTTTTACACTACGTTTAGCAAGTGTTTCTAATCCTTTGGCTATTTGCGCATCAGTGTATCCACAACGTTTAGGGTCTTCTTCAAGTGCTTTAAGCATACCAACTATTCTCCTGCACTTTTCGCAATTACCGCAAGGTAGCATGGTACCATCTTTTTCATGTGCAGCATGACAGGATACTTGCAGTTTTTGTAAATCGGGATAGCGTTTTACCAGTATTTTTAAAATGAGTAATTCAGACAGACTTCTTAAAAGAGAATATTGGTATATATCCCATCCTTTTTTTTGATAGTATCGTGTTAAAGCATTATCAAAATATTTGCTTTGGTCATACAAAGCATTATAATGAGAGATACCATTGTGATTTCCTTTTACCGTTGTATCATATTCGTTACCAATTAAGATATTACCAATACCACGTTTGCGTGCTACAGGAAGTACACCAAATAAGAATACTGGTACTGTCCAAAGTCTAATTGGATAGATATCGGCACGTATATTTTGAAATTTTTCTTTAATGAATGGCATTTGTTTTACCATCCAATTAAATATACGATCACTATTACACCAAGGTTTAACTGTATTAGGTTCGTTTTCACGGAAATAGTTATGGGCATTTACTGCTGTAAACCAATGTCTTCCGGATTCGTTTATAAAGACAGGATGTGCTTCTCCTATTTCTTTAATTATCCCGTAGGTTAATAAACTATCTTTTCCGCCACTGCTTAAAATAGCGTATGCATTTTTATTGGTACTGCAAGAGGTTTTTTCAACTTTTAGATCTTTAAATTGAGTGTTGTTAAAGACTAGGTTTGCTGCTGTATACTTGGATAGTTTTTCTGGTTGAATAGAATCAAATGGAGGTTTTAAAAATTCGTTTTTAGTAAAGAATTTATTTACCAGAATCTCTCTCGATGTATTTTCTGTCATATCCTTTAAAAAACGTTTATCTACCTCTTCAAAAAGACCATCAAACTCTATAGTTTCAAAAAACAACCCATAGTTAAGTGCTACTTGCGAAAGCATCATACTGGCAAGGTTAACATCCTGAGCATTTTTTTTACTAAAATAAACTTGATTATAGGTGTAAATAAGATCATTGCTAACAAGGGTTCCATCTTTTTTTTGAATAGAATAGGTAGCTTTTACTCGTTTTGGTTCTATAATGATTTGATGTATTTTTAGTAAAGGAAATACTACCAGGGATCTAATGTTACTCATCGTATTTCGTCTATTAATATATCTATTAAATCGCTGGCACCATGTGCTAAAACGTCAAAAGCAGGTAAACCGGTTTCTCTTGTGATCTCTTTACATGCAGGTAAAATTTCTTCTGGCGTCATTCCTTCGTGATTTACTGTAATAGCTATTACTTCTTTTCCAGAGATAACCTCGATAGCATTAATTTGCTCTTTAAGCGAGTGTAGTTTATATCCTGGAAAACCATCATACTCTACTCGTTTAGGAGCGTGTTGTAAAATAACATAATCGGGTCTTCCTGCAGCCAGAATCTCAAAACCACCAGGGTATGCAGGGTTCATTAAGCTACCTTGTCCTTCTATAACAATAACATCTGGTTTTTCGTTGGCATAAGCACTAACAACGGCATGTTCGATTTCTCCAGAAACAAAATCATTAATACAGCTATCCATAACCATACTATATTTTGCGCCTTGCATCCATGCTGTTTGTCCGGTTCCGATCATTTCTGCTTTGCGACCTCTTTTTATAAATTCATGTACTATTAGCCATGCAGTGGTACGTTTTCCTATTGCAGAGTCTGTTCCTAAAACAGCTAATTTCAGGCAGTTTACTTTTTCGATTTCTCCAGAAAAAAAATGCAAATCATCCCGGTTAGGTGTTTTTCTAACATCTCTAATACGGCAATTGTTTTGCGCAGCAAGATTGACCAAAGCCTTGTCGTTGGATAAAAAATCATGTAATCCACTATCAAGGTTCCAGCCCATTTCGAGAGCTTTTTTTAAAGTACCTTTTGCTTGTTCTGGCAGTCTTCCTCCGTCTGGAGCGAGTCCGATAACCAAAGTTTTAGGAATCATACCTGTATCAGTTAATTCTTTTACGGCAGATTCTATATTTTTAAATATTGGAATTCCATTTTTTTTACCATCTAGTACTTTTCCTGCATCTTTTCCTGCGTAATTGCTATCAATCACGCCTACTATATGATATCTTTCTGTAAATCTTACGAGCCCGTGAGCTGTTTTTCCGTTTGGGGTATTAAATGCATCTTCGCAGTACACTAATGCTTTTCCGTCTATTGATTTTTTCATTTTTTATGTTTTAATATTTTGCTGTTAGAACCGCAACAAATCGATCGGGTTCCAGATTCATTTTTTCATCTAATTCTAGTAAAGCAATTAATCCAGATGTGGAAGCTGGAAGAATGCGAAGTCCTTCTTTTTTTAATAAAAAGGAACTCATTTCTTTCATTTTTTTATCACTAATATTGTAAGCGTCTCCATTTGAATTTTGAATTGCGTAAAGAGCTTCTTCTCCGTCAAAACTATGCCAGTTAATTAATGGTTCATTGTATTTGGTTTCTTTTATAGTTTCGGGGTTTAAATCTTTACAGTAATCTAATCCTTGTTTATGAGATTGAATTATCGGGTTTTTTTTGGTAGAAGATGCGGCAATCATTTTAGGAATTCTCGATGTTTTTCCACGTTTGTATAAACTTACAAATCCTCTGTAAATACCAGCAAATAAAGTTCCATTAGATACCGGGGCAGCGCAGTACTTGGGTGCATCCCCAAGTTCTTCAACAATTTCATGAGCTATTTGCGAATATGCACTTATTTGTAAAGGGGTGTTTGCACCTCCTGGGTTTGCATCATACCAATTGTTTTGTTCTGCTAGTATGCTACTATGTTTAACAACATCTTCATAGTTTCCTTGCAAGCGTATTATTTCTGCATTAAGTACTTCCATCTCTTTTATACGTTCTGTATGAAAAGATTCGGGGATATATATTTTACAATGTATACCAGCTAAGTTTGCAGCTAGTGCTACGGCAACACCATAATTACCACAGGTAGCCAGAGAAACTACGTCGTATTCTCTTCTTATGGCATCATATACCTGAGCAAAAGCAATTCGATCTTTTTGTGTGCCCGTTGGATTATCTCCTTCATATTTAATGTATAGCTGCCGTATATCAAATTCCCGTTCTAGTGTTTTTGCTCGGTTAAGACTGGTATCGCCAACTTCAAGATTAATGATATCCTCATAGCTCTCTAATCTGTCTACTAATGATTTACTTTTATCTTTTACGAATTCACTTAGTTTTCTCGCTTCTGAGGAAACTTTATTTTCAGCTGTTTTTACGCCATCTCTTAATATCATTCTTTAGGTATTTAATACTCTAGGTTTTATTGTTTGAAATTATACCTTTTTGGACACTAAATACGTAGAAAGTCACTTTTTTTATCTCTATTTTTTTAGATGTTTATAGAAATAATGTAGATGGGTTAAAAGAGATGTTTTTAGAGAACTAGAAATGTGTGTAATAGTTTAGTTTTGTATTGTTTATTAATAGGGAAAGTATAAAACTTAAAAAGATTTTTTTATCAGAATAAGCTCTCTCCACTTCTTTATTAATAAAGGAAGTGGAGAGAATTATATATCTCTTAAATAGTACCAGAATCCTCAATGGTAGGAGCTTTCCATTTAACAGTTCCTATTTTTCGTTCATTAGCTATCTTCATAGCATTTGAAGCTCTTCTTTTGTCATAAATCATTGCCCCTGTCATTATCAAACTTGTACCAATAATTACAAATAAGAGTATTCCTGGTTCAAAAGTAGCAATCTGTGCTTCTTGCGGAATAGCATAAAACAATAATACGGTTATTAAACCTCTGGGTGCTATAAATAATTGAGGTAAGATATCTTTACCCACAAAAAGGCGCAATAGTATAAAGCGTATAATATAGATAGAAATAATTATAAGACTACTTATACCTGCTACTTTTAAGTCTAATAAAGAGGTTATAGCTATAGTAAGACCAAAGATAACAAAGAAAAAAGTTCGAACTACAAAAGCAGTTTCTGCGGTTATGGTATGTAATTCATGATAAATATGATGTGCTTTTTCATAGTGAAGAAACCTGGAGAGTTTCCCTTTAAAAAATAGTTTCATATTTGCGATAACCAACCCAAAAATTAGAATGATAATAAGGGATGATAAATGCATTTGCTTACCTAGCGCATATAGTAGTAAAAGAACTGCTATTAAAAGAAATAATTTGACTTGACTTTTAATACGTTGAAAAATTAGGATAATGGCATAACTGGCTACTAAAGATATTATAATTGTTAATGCTAAATTCCCAGTAAAACTTGCGACCCCACTATCTTGATTTGGATTTAATTTTCCGGTTAAAAAGTAAAACATCATAATACCGAGTATGTCAGAAAAAGTACTTTCGTAGATATGAAATTCTTTTTTGTCTTTGTGCAAACCAGATACACTTGGGATAATTATCGCACTAGATAAGATAGATAAAGGCGTTGCATATAACCATGCAGATTGCATAGTCATTTCGGGTATAAAATTATATAAAATAAGAGCAGCGATCCATGCAGATAATACTAAGCCTATTAATGCAATGGCCATAGATTTAAGAATAGGTATTAGTTTTTCTCTCTTAAGTTCTAATTCCAGAGCAGCTTCTAATACAATCATAATTAATCCGACAATACCCAAAACTTCTAAAATGGGGAAAAAATTTAAGGAGTCTGCATTAAAATATTTTAATACATATTGTAATATAACACCTAAAATGATAAGCATTAATACTGCGGGAATATTTGTTTTTTTAGATATTCCATTAAATAAGAAAGATAAAATAATAATTACGGATACTTCGATAATTAAATAGTAGGAATTTAAAATTTCCATTTTATAATATATTATAAGTTAAACCTGTTTGTATGTTTTGATCTTTTAAAAAAGCAATTAAATCGTCTGTAGAGCTTCCATGTTCTAGAGTGTATTGTAATTTTAATTTTTCGGATTCTTCACTTTGTGTAATTGTTGGTGCATCACTATAACTAAGAATTGGATTGTCAAAAAGTAAATCTAATATTTGCTCTGCAGTGAGATCCGATTTTAGATACAACGTTTTTCTTAGTACGCTGTCTTTATCAGACTGGATAGTAAAACCTGTTTTTTCTACGTATGAATAATTTAAATAGTGCTCCCCATCTTCTGTACTAATAGTAATACCAAATGGCATCACTTTTTCAATTTCTCCTCGAAAATCGCCTATCTTAACAGAGGCTTCTTCTCTAAATAAAGGGTTAATCTGAAAAAAGATACCATTGATATAATTCTTAATATAAGAATAACCAAAAACACTTACTATAACTAATACGATAGTATGTGTAATGTAGTTGATGGATATAAATCCTAATATTATAATCAATACAGCGACGGGATTGTAAAACAAGACTACTTTTTTAAGTATTATGATAAAATTTTTATTCCCGATATTTCTTTTTGCAAATCGATCTAATAGATAAATGATTAGTCGTAAAGCCCAATAACAAGCAACTATTAAAATAAATAGTGACCAGAGCTCGTTCCATGTATTTAATGTTGAAATCATCTTTGTTTTAGTTAGTTATATCTCGGTATTTAAGAGATTCATAAATATCATTACTTACTACAGTATTTAATTTTAATATACCAGCATTGTTACGCAATAGTACTTTGGTATTTATCAATCGTTTTAAAGCAGATTGATAGATGATATATTGTTTACCTATAAACTTTTTTAGTAAGGTTTCGTGAATGTATTTGTATAGAAAAACATATTTAAGTATTATAATTTCTTCAGAAGTAAAAAAGTCTTTAAACTTAAAATCTTTTTCTTCATAAACTACATTATTATTATCTATTACAGTAGTACTATAGGTCCATGCTTGTAATACTTCGCCAATATTGTAGTTTAACTCTTTACTTAACTTTAAAACTTCTTTCTTTATTTGTTTTGATGGCATTGATTGCCCATCTGGGTGAACTATGGTTTTATGAGCTGCACCATGACGTAACAAGACGGCATCATGTATTTCTTTAGTACTTGATTTACTTAAATTGATGACAGAAGTAAAAGCATTTGAGAATAATAATCTTTTATCTAAATGAGCCTGCATTGCTTGCGAAGTCGAGACTATAAGATATGCATTATCAGATTCGGATTCCATAAACTGAATAGTAGCTCTTATATTATTTAATAAGGATGATTTTTCATCTCTCCACAACTCTATGTCATCAATAAGGATAAGAGGCTTAATATTGTATAAATTGTTTTTTATATATTGAAGAGCTTCTTTTAAGTCATACGATGTTTTAAACTTTCTTCCTTCTATTGTTATAGTAGTATTTACAGATAAAAATATAATATGTTTACCAAAGTATTTCTTAGCAATATACTCCATGAAAGTAGATTTTCCGCTAAGGGGGTTTCCTAAAATTAATGTAGATTGATTAAATCCTTCTTTCCATAGAGAGACATTATTACTAAGTGTTTCTTCTGCTTCTAAACGAGGAACTAAAAATAAGTCTCCAATAAAATTTTTATTTAAAAATAATGTATCATAATGTGCATTAGATTCTTTATACATTCTATGGTTAATACATTTTATTGTGGCTTCTAATCTGCTATGATTTTCAGAATAGCTATAGGGTTCGTATTTAGAACTAAAATCACTAAACAAATGTTTTACTTTATTTTTTAAACGAATAAAAGCACCACCTTTTATAGAGGCGTATTGTGTAATAGAGGATTGTAATGATACTTCTAAAAACTCTTCTTTGTTATATATATTTGTAGCAAGAAACTCTTTGTTGATTTTATCTTGAACGAAAGCTATAGATGTTTCTTGTGTTACCGAGTTTTTTGATAAAGTATCTTGTATTTCCTTAAGTGTTTGTAATTGAGATGGTATAGCATCTAGTGTATCATTGTTTTTAGATAAAACTAAGCTGCTTTTTAAGTTTAAAAGGCTATGATTTAAAAAAGAAATCATGGTTGTTTTAGTGTCCCAAATTTCAATTAAAAAAGGCAGCGATTCATAATCTAACCATTTTTTTACAGACTTATTAAAATCTGTTTTTCTTTTTTGTAATACCCCTTCATTAGTGGCTACAGGTAGATTAATCTCTTTTAAATTAGATATTTCGGTTTCTATAGTTCTACTATAATTTTCTTGTTGTAAGTTACTTAAATCTGCTTTAGAAATTATTTTATCTATCCAAGAGTTAACCTCATTTATTTGATCTATAGAGTTTATGCTTTTAATTTTTGCAATAGTTTGTTGTAATATATCATTAGATGCTTCTATTTCTTTTCTAGCTTCTACACAGATATGAATAGTAATATTTTTTATAGTATTAAAAATCTCTAGAGTTTTATCAAAATTTTGGTTGGCATCTTTTATTTCCTCTAATTGTTTTAACCCTGTAAAAAACTGCTCTTTATATATATACCAAGGGTTTTGTTGGTGTTTGATCTTTAAAGCAGTTTTGTTAGTGTTTTTTTTAGTTCTTAAGGTATTCTGAAATTCATTTATAGATATAACAAGAGAGGTGATCGCTTGATGCAATATATCTCTTGATTTTTCAAAATGACTATAAAGGATATCGTCAGAGATTACTTTTTCGTATTTTTTGTTTTGAGCTATATGGAGTTGTAAAAGAACATCTCGATGAAGTATCACGATATCTTTAAATAATTCTGGAAAAACATAATGCAAAAATTCAATTTCAAGAATATCTACTGCTTTTCCTTCTTGTAATTTTGTTATTTCTTGATCTCCTATGGTTATATATTGATTTGATAAACTAATGAAATCCGATAAAATTACTTGTGTAAGATGGTTTCCAGAGTTAGAATTTTTTAACAGTACGCTGTAGTTTTCAATTTGATTAATAAGCATTTTTAAAGGAGATAACGTAGTTACTTCAAGCTTTTCAATTGGATTTGTATTCATTTCAATGGTTTTCAGTTCTGAACTACTCTTTTGTTTAGATACGTATTATTATAAAATTTACTTCTATTCATTTTTTTGGAAACGATTTTAAATCTAATCAAAATAAATAAAAAGAGCCTTAAAATGGCTCTTAGAATAATCTTAAATTATATTAAGCTATATATAAGCGTCTGGTTTTACAGTTTATAAATATTTATTTGTTTTGTAATTAGTACATTTCTTGTTCTTTGTATAAAGATTCTTTTAAATGTATAGAAATACTTTTATTTATTATTGCAAGTAAAATAATATTTGATTTCATGTAATTGGAAGTAAAGTTACTTCTAAAGCTTTAGACGATTATTATTTAAAGAAGGAATTTTATTTTTTAATAATTTTTGATTTATCAGCAAGCCCTTTAACATCCATATTTGCATTTCCGTATACATAAACTTTACTTTTTCCTTTTGCATATAATTCTAAATTTTTACTGGCATAAACATATACATCTGTTTTGTTGGAAGAGTTAAGACTAACAGAAGATATTTTCATTTTTTTTGCATCCAGCCTAGAAGAATCTTCTGTATTAAATATTGCATTATCAGAATCTCCATCTAGTTTTAACTCGGCATATTTGGTGAGAGTTACATTAGTTTTATTAGATATAATATATCCTTTAAGATTTGTTCTGTCATTCATTATTATAGTGGTGTTTTTAGATTTGGTCTTAATTTTACCACCAGCATTGTTATATAAGGATAAATTAACATCATCTGCTTTAATATCTAAGTCAAAATAACTAGAGTTGTAAGCACTAATATTTAATTTATCTGAAGAGAGTTTTCCTTTTGTCTTAATTAGGGCATTATTTTTAAGGATAAGATATTCCAAATCTTTTACATTCAATACAATTTTTAATTTTTTGCTTTTAACGATTTTATTTGTTGTATAAATCTTTAGAATACTATCTTTAACATTAAATTGAATAATATCTATTAGATTCTCGTCTGTTTTTAGAAAATATGTATTCTCATTACTTTGATTTAATTCTACTTTTAAAGCATCATCAATTTCTATAATATTAAAGGATTCAAGAACGTCTTTTGTTATTTCTGTAACTATTCTGTTTCCTTTTATTTTTGGTTTTTTTTGAGCAAAAGTGAATACGCTAAAAGAGAGTAAAAGTACAACTAGTATCGTTTTTTTCATTTTAAAATAGGATTGTTTTATATATTGAGACACCTGTTTTTTAAAAAAGTCACATTTATCATTTTTTTGCTCGTTTATATTATAATATGAAATATTTTTGTAACAAAGCATTCGATATTTATGGTTATTTATAAAGAGGAGTTATTACACACTGCTATATTGGTTATTGTTGCTCTTTTGGTTATTGTCATAACAAAAAGAGCTATAAGAAAATTTGGTTTTGTAAGGTCGATTGAAGTAAACAGAAGAAAACTCATCTTTTATTTGAGTTATCTAATCATTTATATTCTTTCAGGATCTGCATTAGCTATAATATGGGGAGTAGATTTAAAACAATTTACAGTTTTTATATCTTCGGTCTTAGCCGTGTTAGGAGTAGGATTCTTTGCACAATGGTCAATCTTATCTAATTTAACAGCTAGTGTGATTTTATTTTTTAGTCATCCATTAAGAATAGGGGATAGGATACGTGTTTTGGATAAAGATTTTGATTGGACAGGAGAGGTTGCAGATATAACTGGTTTTTATCTTTTTATGAAGACAGATGATGGAAAAAACATTACGATTCCTACATCATTGATTATGCAAAAAGGAATAGAAATTCTGGATAAGATAGAGGTTGAAGATGCAGAAGAGTATGATTGATTATCTACTATTTAGGGTTTTAATAAAAATAAGAAGAAGCATGATTTTATAAGTAATACTACTCTTTAAAATCATACTTCTTTTATAAACATTTCTAGGTAGTTAACCTACTATGTCTGCTTTTTGTTGTATCTAAACGGGCTATTTACTTTTTTATTTCTACCTGATTTTCTACAACATCTTTAATAGGTATTATTATTTTACCGTTTTTTGTGTTAAGAGTCATGCAAATATTATCTATAGATTCGATACTACCTTCTATATCTTTTATTTTTACATGATCTCCTATTTCATAATTTTTTCGAGAATAAAATGTTCTAAGAAGATCTCCGATTACTTCTTTTGATCCTAATCCAAATCCTATAGATATAGCTAGTAAAAAAGCTCCTAAAATAACGGTAACATTATTTGTTACTACAGTAGTGTCTATGCCAGCTTGGTTTAAAGCGGTGATGGTTATAATTACTGCTATTATATAAAACACTAAAGTACTTATGATTTTAGAGCCTGCTAAATCAAAAGACTCATAAAAACCTTGTATTGCCTTTTTTACAAATTTTGCAATGTAAATACCTATCATAAATAAGGCGATTGCACTAAATAATTTAGGTAGATATCTTAATAAATTACCTATTTCCTCAGAAACAATGGTCCAATTCATAATATCTGAAGCAATAATTAAGAATACCAAGAATAATATCCACTTTACAAATATTATGATTGCATTGGTTATTCCGAATTTGATATCGGTTTTTCCAAACAATTTCATGTGGTTTATTTTTGCAGTAAGTTGATCTATTTTTACAAATTTTAGCACTCTTTTTAATAGAAATATTATGAGTTTGGTAATTATCCATCCTAATAATAAAATAAGAATTGCCCCTACTATATTTGGCAATGCAGTCATAATCTTTTCACCCATTGCAGATAGAGATTTAAAAGTAAGTTCTTTCCATTGCGTTACTGTTTCCATAATTTTTTGATTTGTTAATAGTAATTTTTATAATTTTTTTTTGGCTTTAAAAAAAGAGGTCATTGTAGATTGATAGTTACTGGTAAATAGAGCCGCTATATCTGTAACTAATTTTAAAGATGCAATCTCAGACATAACTTTTTCTTTAAGTTCTTTAGGAACTTCTCTGTTTGGATTGCCTATTTTTTTAAAAGGATTTTCTCTTTCCATATGTTATTATATAGAATTATATATTTCAGTGATTCTTGATTTAGCTCTTTTTAATCTCATTTTTACAGCACTTTCACTAATATTTAATAATATTACTAATTCCTTTATAGAAACATCATCTTGGTATTTTAACAACAAAATAGATTTATCGTTTGGGTCGATAAGTTCTAAAGCCTTTTGTAATTTATTCACCTGCATTTGAAACAAACTATCCTCATTAACTTCAATATGTAAATAGATTTCATCATCTTCAATAGGATCAGACAACTTATTAATTTTATTTTCTTTATCTCTATTTACAAAATTTACACATAGATTATATGTAAATGCATATAACCAGGTAGAAAATTTAGCTTGCTTTTTATAACTAGATAGTTTGGTGAATAATTTTAAAAACACATCTTGTGTAAGATCCTTAGCTTCTTCTTTTGAATTAACAAACCCAAAACACTTGTTATAAATTTTTTGAGCATATCGATCATATATTTCTCCAAAAAGAATAGTGTTATTTTGTATCACAATTTTTTCTACAAGTTCCTCGTCTGTTAGTTTTTGGAACTGGATATTATTTTTCAATTTTGATTACATATTAGTTTCTTATATTTTAAGACACTAATTGTTTAAAAAAGTCACTTAGAGAGAATTACTTTATGAAAAAACTAAAGAAACATAGATAGATTAAACCTTTAAACGAACAGACAAGTTATTTTTTATTTTTAAAGTAACTTTTTATTACCGAAGGATATTTTATGAAAAATAAATCCCCAAACTCCATAATTAATTTAATAGATGCAATCTCTTTCATCATATTTTCTTTAATTTCTTTAGGTGCTTCTTCGTTAGTTTCAAGATCTTTAAATGGATTTTTTTTCATAGTTTCATTTTATTATGTGCCTGAACAACTTTTATTTTAGCTCTTTTTAACCTCATTTTTACAGCACTTTCTCCAACGTTAAGTATAACCTGTAAGTCTTTTACAGAAACTTCATCTTGATATTTTAATAAAAGAATAGCTTTGTCCTCTGGGTCGATCGTATTTAATATTTTTTCTAATTTAGATACTTTTATTTCAAAAAGTTGTTGGTCGTTAATCTCATCCTCCTCAAATAAATGATATTCATGATTTTCCATAGTATCTGATAGATTTTCCATTTTTTTACCAGAATCTCTTTTTAAATAATTTATACAAAAATTATAAGTAAAAGCGTATAGCCAAGTAGAGAATTTAGAATCTCCTTTAAAAGTATGTAGTTTAATAAAAAGCTTTAAAAAGATATCTTGTGTTACGTCTTTTGCTTCTTCTTCATTTTTAGTAAAACTATAGCATTTGTTGTATACTTTTTTGCTGTATCTGTCATAAAGAGTACTAAACAATAGAGAGTTTTGAGAAGAACTAATTTTATCGACCAACTCTTCATCGGTCATTGTTTTAGAATCCTTTAAAATAGAGCCAGGTTTTTTATTTATAAGTACAAAAAATAATCTTTTTAAAAGAGTCAAAATAATCTAAGTTTATAGTATAGGTTTATTTAGATGACAAATTTAATTAAAAATGTGACCTTACTATTATAATGGTGTCCAAAAGCTATAATTTAAAATATTATTAAATATGTCTATCGTAGAATTATATGAGTCTGGTACTCAAAAAAATAATTTAGCACATTTTGCAGCTATTGTTAATATAGCAGCTATAGATGGTAAACTTAATGCAGAAGAACAAAACTTACTTTCTAAATTTGCAAGAAAATTAAATATTAGTGAAGAGCAATTTAACGAGGTTGTAAAAAAACCTAAAAAGTTTTCGATAGCTCCTGTTACTTCCAAAGAAGAACGTTTGTTGCACTTATATGATCTTTTTAAAATGATATTTGTAGATCACGATATAGATGAGGAAGAAAGAAAGCTAATTTTTAAATATGCTTTATTATTAGGATGTTCTGAAGAAAAAGCGAAAGAAGTTATTCAAAAATCGATTAAAATTTTTAGTGGAGACGTTGACTTTGAAACATATCAATATTTAGTTGAAAAAAATAATTAAGAAATAAATTTATCCTCTTCTATTTATGGAATTAAATAATGTCAATTCCTGATTATTCTTCAACATAATAATTATTCGTCGATTATAAATAATCTCGAATTTTTATGTAATCCAGGCAGGTATAACAGACATTTTTTATTAAATAAATTTAAAATTTTAAACTGATTATGATGATGTAATTCTTTAAAATAAATAGTCTTTTTTAGCGAAGAAATTTTAAAATAATCTAAATAAACAGGACATATTAATGGACCTCCTAATCTTCCGCCACCACAAAGTGACGTGTGTCCAATTACAATTTTTTCAAATGGTTCTAAAACATCATCATCATTATATAAACTTGTAATATTATCTACCAGTTTTTTATCCCCTCTATTTTCCCAGAATAGCGAATCCAATAATTCTGGAGTGTAATTTGGTGGCGAAAACTTGTGATTTTGTGTATAAATTGTATCATTTGTCAAGTATAAAGTAGTATGTAAACTAATATTGGGTTCTGATTGTTGATCGACTTCATTTTCTGTTGAATGACTTTTAGATTTATCGACCTTAAAATAATATTTTTTGCAATTTATAAAACTGGTACAATCTGAAATCATAATAGAGTCTGAAGATACAGCAGAATTATCTTTACGAACATAACTTACTATAATACATTTATTTTCTTTAATAAAAACCGCTTGTATGTCTTCCTCTTCTTCACTAAATAATTTTAAATTTAATTTTTCTGGGTTTGAAATTTCTTGAGAAAAAGTTGGCATTTCAGGATATTTGTCTTTTTGTGATTTTTGATAATCACAAGAAACAATTATAAGTAATAGAATATAAAACAGATATTTAGACATATATTATTTTGCAAGGATTTAAATTTTATTTTTTATAATTTCCACTTTTAAGAATAAATATAGTTTATTTATATAAATATTTTAACAAAGTAAAACTCTTAATGCTATAGTATTCTAAACATAGCAAATAAGGTTTTGTGCTTCGATTTTAAAAGCTTAAAAGAAAGCTGTTTTATAAGAAATCAGAGACTTGTGCAACGATTGTAAGTGGTGTAGCAAGTTATTTTTTCTTATTGTATAATTCAATTGCTTTCAAGTATTTTATTCCAACAGACTTTGTTTGTGGATATAGAAATCCACTTAATTCAGAGTGATTTTCGTCAACCCAGCTTACAAGTTCCTCTCTGTTTTTAATAAATGTCTCAACATTAAAAACCTCGTATTCAATTCTTTCAACTTTAACTATTTTGTTATTGTCAAACCGTATAATTTCATACCAAACCATTGGCTCTTTGGTAAGGAAAAAGATTCTTTTATCAATTTTTGAAATTTTTACTTTAACAACTTCGTTTTCTTCCTTAATTTCAAGGATTTTATAGGTTGGTTTAAATACAGAATCCCATTCTAGCCATACATTATATCCGCTTTGAGAAAAACGCTCTTCGTAATTATCTGCATTTTCTCTAACTACAAGACTATCGCCAAGCAAAGTTGGCATTTTAGAAACATCAGAATTATCAAGAGCCTTATAATATTGTTTTGCGATTTCAAGTTTGTTAGTTTCTTTAATTTTTCCTCTTACAGAAGTTTTGCAGGATATCAATGTAATTGTCAACAGTAAGGATAGCGCTATAATTTTATGCATTCGTTTTTGGATTTGGTCCAATGTGCTATAATAATCCTATTTGATTGTCTATAGTTTTATTACAACTGTTCTACATGAGTTTGTACTTGATTATTGGCTCTATTCTCACCATTAAATTTTTTTAAATCAATCTCTATTTCAGTTTGTTGAAAATTAATATTGAAATTACCTTCTTTCCATACTCCTTCCTCCTTATTAGAATCATCCCTATATCCCCACGTCCATTTTTCAATTTGTTCATAATTGACATCGCCTAAATATCGTGCAAAAATAATTACGAATTGCTCATCTACAGTTAGAGCAGTAGGAGGTCCATAAAACCCATTAACAGGTGAGGTTTGTGGATCATCTGGTAATATAATTTCATGATTACCAGGTCCATTAACTTCTATGATAGTTCCGTTAGAGTACCAAAGCTCTTGAGATTCCATTACATCTCCATCCAGAACGGGTAAATTAGCAAAATTACTTGTTTGCTTATAATTAGCATTTGTTAAAACTCTTTGTGAAGCAGTAACTAACTGTATTAAACAATAACGACCATTATCATCAGCTTCTGAAGTAGTAAAGGTAAGAGTGAATTGAAAACCTCCATTAATGCTAAATGTTTGACCATTTAACCCCGATGGATATTCTGCTATTGTATTATGGCTTAAGCTTGAAATTCCATTAATGTTGTTAACCATCTTTTTTTAATTAAATTACTTACTCTGTTTGTAATCAGGCTTTTCAGTATTACGCCTTAATTATTAATGTTCTTTTCAATTACTACTAACAATTATATATACTATACCCAATCAGGCATATTTCTCAAACATAAAGGTACTAATATCCAACAAAAAAGCCACGCAAAATTTGTCTAACTTTGATACAATTCTTACTTGGTTTTTAACATAGAATGTGCAGTAAGGTACCTCGGTAAACTCAGTAGAGCTGTATGAGGTGTACTCTGCAATCTAAGGATGGCGGAGCCATCTACACAACTAGCGATAGCTTTTTTTAATTTCATCTAAACTTCTATTGAATTTATCATAAACAATTTGATCCTCTGTAGTCTTATTTGATTTCCATTTTTTGATGGTTGTAATTTTATTGTTGTTTTTATGAGTTTTACTTGAAATCAATGCACTTTTTGTAGGATCTTTAAAATTTATATCTACATTTAATTTCAAATATTTCTCAATTATTTTCGGTATTTCGAAAAAGTGTTTTGTTTCCTTATCAACGTCAATTATTTTACGATTAGAGTCCTTTGGAAATAATTTATTTAGCCACCATTTTTTTTCGTATTTTGTATAAATAGGAATAGTGTTTAAATAAAGCTTATATCCTTCATGATGTTCAATAAAATCACTATTTACAATATAATTGTAGTAAATAATTGCATCAATAGATTCCCAGCTTATAAAACAATTTTTATCAAATAAGGGCATTTCAATTGTAATTCCTTTATTGTCAGAAAACATTGTTTTTCGTCTTTCCTCTATTTGGTTCCGTCTTTTTTCGGAAATTGAAAATCCAAAAGCCAAACCATAGATCATTATTAAGGGTAAAAAAATAAATAATGCGATAATTATCCAACCATATACAGGAATGTTTTCAGGAAATCTAATTGCAAAGAAAAATGCAACAAAGCCAATTAGCGAAATAATTGACAATGGTAAACTAAAAGAAATAAATTTGTCTTTTTTTTCAATTTTTTCTTTTATAATTATAGCTTTAAACCATTTTACAATACTTTCTTTAAAAAGACAAAATAATCCAACGAAAACAAAGATTAAAGGAATTAAATATACCCCTAATGATTTATAACCACTTTTAATGTCAAAGAAAATTATTGATAAACCAAATATTAGAATAAAAATACCAACTAATTTTATAATTGTCTTTTCTTTTAAATTCATACTAATTATTTCTATTTAGGAACTGTTTTGTGTCAAAATTTCCGCTAACAAAAATTATACACCCAAACAGGTATATTTCTTAGATATAAAAGTAACAATACCCAGCAAAAAAGCCAGACAAAATTTGTCTGACTTTGATACAATTTGTGCTAAAAGCACTTTTAAGGATACAAAATATCCTACGTTTTATATTTTGCCCAGATTTAAAAAAGCAGAGTATAGCATAAATCCCTCAAAGTCGATAGACTTTGCGTAGCTAGGGTACTTAAAATGATGGAGGAACCATATATAAAGAAAAAAGCCCAATATTATTTAGAGGATCATATCACAAAAATAAATGGTTCGTTTAAAAATGTTTTAAAAGGCACTATAAATAAGCATCCTAAGCAAATAAATAAAGTTACGTTATGCTGTATTTTATAACAACTATTACTTTATAGTCTTACCACCATATAATTCAGGGGTAAAAACTTTACCAACGAGTAACTGTACCCCATAAATCACAGCAGATAGTAAGATAGAAATAAGAACTGTATGATCTCCTGTTAAAACTGTTGTAATACAGTGTTTTATATATCCTAAGTTACCATGATATGCATCTGTATATTCCAGATTATGAACGTATTCGAATGCTAAAAAGGATAGAATCAGTATCCCGTAAAAGGTTAAGAGTATAAGGAAATGTTTTTTGTAGTTTTTTATTTTATGAATCATAAAGGGAGCTATCCACGAAATAATAAAAGCAGAAAGAAGGTAGATAAAATTAAAATATACAGGAATTCTAATAAAAAATAAGTAGTCGAGATCCTCCGCAATTAAGCTATGCACAGACATAAGCACACCTATAATAGAAGCGTTTAAAATACTACTGGCAATATGAAACTTAATAATAGCTTTCATCAAATATAAAAATAGGTATTTCCTTTATCATCTAATTCTCGTCGTCCCCCTATGTACCAGTTATGGCTATCACATTTAACCACTCCCAGATCTTTCTTCTTTTGCCCTCTTCCTGCACCTATAGAACAAAACCCATCATCTGCAAAACGATTTTTTTCAACTTTTGTTATAATTTCTACATGTTTAGGGCTTCCTCCATATTTGAATATCACAATATCTCCAGCTTTCACTTCTTTATAACTATTTCTTTTTCTTAAAAAAGATTGACTACTATATATTTGATATGGATCAAAGTAGTGGTTGTTTCCCGAAGTAAAATTACTACCATTGTATAGGTATATGGCATCTCCTATAAAAACATTACAGAGCCATAATTTCCCATTTCCTTTATTTGCCCAAAAAACACTGTATAAATCGTTTCTCCATTTACTGTTAAGTGCATCCTTTAATTTAGATAAATGCGAAGTATTACGAATGATATCTGTAGCATCGTTTTTAAAACCAGCTAAGGTAGATAAGGTCATTTTTTGTTTAACGGATAATCTATCCCAGCCATTCCAGTTATGTAAAGAAGAGGGTTTTCTGGTTGCCTGATCCAGATTGAGATTTGGAGAAAAAAACCAATTTTGTTCCCGTTGCTGATACTTCCAATAGGAATCCATGATATCGGTATCCTGACCCAGTTTTTTAGCTGCGGCGATTAAAAGTAAGTTCATTTTGTGTTGACTCTATGTGCAGGATCTAAGCTAATGAAATTATATGTTTTTGTTTTATGGTAAAACCATGAACTTTCTACATGGTTCTATTAAGATCCTTGATACTAAGTGTTATATGTTGTAAAAAAGGATCATTTTACAATTCGACACCTGTAGTATCTCTGGCTTTGATACAATTTATGCTAAAAGCACTTTTAAGAATATGAAACATCCTGCGTTTTATATTTTGCCCAGATTTAAAAAAGAAGAGGATAACATACATCATTCTAAGTCGGGAGATTTTGAGCAGAAAGGGGAGGATTAGGGATGAAAGTCTCCCTTTCCTACACAATTGGAAACAGTTTTTATTAATTTAGGTTACAGTTTGTCATTTAAATCTTGTCTTCCAACGATTGCCATTATTTCTACTACATTCTTATTTATTTTGAAGTAAATACTATCTACTCCACATACACACCGTCTATAGTCTTGTTTAATGTAATCAACCGACTCGAATGAAAAAGGTCTTTGAGCAATAATGTTGAAATATTCAAAAAATGATTCAAAGTATTTGTCTGCTTGAGTCATTCCAAATTTTTTAACACCGTAATGATGAATCCATATCAAGTCATTTTTTGCTTCATTGCTTAACCTGTATTTAGTCATTAAGCAAAGACTTTGATTGCGCTAAAATTTCATTTTTACTTTCAGTTGTAAATCCGCTATTTTCGGCTTTCTCTAATTTAGCACGAACCCAGTTAATTTCAATTTGTTGTTTTCGGGCTTGTCTAATTAAGTCGTTTACTAATTCACTCTTGCTGGAATATTCATTATTATCCACTTGAGTTTTTAACCATTCATCGTTCGGCTTTGTTAAGGATATACTTTGTCTTGCCATAATTTTATTGTTTGATGTAAATATACACCAAATTCGAATCATCTAAAAATTATAGATAATCAATGTCATAATAGCAATAGCCATTATTCCTCAAACAAAAAAGCCAGTCAATTTTGTCTGACTTTGATAAAATTTGTACTAAAAGCACTTTTTAAGGATACAAAATATCCTGTGCTTTATAGTATAACCCATATTTAAAAAAGAAGAGAATAACATACATCACTCTAAGTCGGGATATTTTGAGCAGCAAGGGTGTTAGACACTTTACTTTAGTTATTCACGAATTGAGGTGCATTTTTTCTAATATATTTAATTCTTAATTCACTTATGTTTTCTTTACTTCCTAATTCATAAAACTCATCATCAAGTTTGTTTAATGGGTTGTCCTTATAGGACTCACTAAAACTCTCTAAACTTCCATCATCGAATTTCTCTAATCTGTTTTTGTTTTCAACGAAAATTTTATTTGCGTGATAAGTCAATTCTGCATATTTTTCTGCCCCAATTGTTTTAAATCCGATTTCCGCCATTTTCGCGAATTGACCACTTGAATTATAATAAAATTGATTAAATCCTCCATTATTAACTTCTCCTTCTAGTATCCAAGTAGACCAAAATGATTGTTGTCCTTCAGATAGTTTTTTTATATTCTGAAATTCGTTATCAAAATCATTTTTTATGTTCTCATAAATGTTGTCAAAAACAGCTTGTTCAAGATCATCATCAGATATACTTTCAATAATCTCAGGAGTAAGAACTTTATAAATTTTTCTATTATTCCAGTCATCTAAAATCTTATCCATTTCAGTTTCTTCTTTAGGTTTTTCAAATTGTTTTTTATATCCAAAAAAACTTAACATTGAGGATAAAATCATAAATGTAATTATCTTTCGACTTATTTGTTGGTTTTAAATGGCTTATAACAATTGCCATTATTTCTTAGATATAAAAGTAACAATACCCAGCAAAAAAGCCAGACAAAATTTGT
>CAYGUC010000045.1:31430-40379 GCA_964353005.1 uncultured Flavobacteriaceae bacterium
CTGACTTTGATAAAATTTGTACTAAAAGTATTTTTAAGGATATAAAATATTCTACGTTTTATATTTTGCCCAGATTTAAAAAAGAAGAGAATAACATACATCACTCTAAGTCGGGAGATTTTGTACAGTAAGAGGTAAAAGAAAAGGATACGTTCCTATAATTGACTACTTAAATAAGGAGCAAACTTCGATTTGGTGAACCGCCTGTTACGAGACCCGTATGGCAGGTGGTGGGTGAGGTGCACTCCGCTATCTAATGATGGTGGAGCCATCTACACGATTGTGGTGTCGTTTTTTTTAGAAACTGTTCAAAAATAACTTTCCAGAGTTGTCCTTATCGTTTAGTTTCAGACAAATATCTTTATCTTCAATTAAATCAGGGGTATCTTTTGGTAAATCAGAGTCTATTAAAGTTACTATATACTGTATGTTATATTCTTCACAAAGCTCTTTTATTAGATTTATATATCTAATTTTAATTCTATCGTCCAAACCTTCTAAAACTCCATCGTGATAAACAAATTTATAGAATGATTTATCCGAATAATTGACTAATAGTGATAAGTCAAAAGCAACGCAAAGTAATTTTTTATATGTTGTTCCTTGTGATTCAGAAGTTTTTAATAAATCTGTTTTATTTTGGTAATCAGCGTTAAACTCAACATTACCTTGATTATTCAACTTCAATGAAATTAATGCATTTGTATCTAATATTTCTTTTATTATAGAGTTAAAAACTTTATTAATATTTGAGTGCTTTCTTTCAGTTAAAGACTTCTTTAATTCTGAAATTTTATCACTTATTATTTCTCGCTTATCTTTTATATCGTTTTCTATAATTAAAGTGCTATCTATAGCTTTTAATTTATCTTTAATACGTTCGATTTCAACTTCAATACCAATTGTTTTTTTCTGATACTCCTTAAATTTAAAATAACTGTCTTTTTCTGTTAAAAAAGATAACAAATCACTTTTTTGAGATTCAATTTCTTTAATACTTTTGTTTAATTTGGTATAATCAAGTTTTAAAAGACTTAAAGTTTCAGAAAGGTACTCTTTACGTTCTGTTGTTAGGGATTTTTGAAAATTAATTAAATCGTCATATTCCTTTTTTAATTGCTTTGGATAGTACAAGTTGACATCTTCAAACAGACTATTAATTTCTTTATCATCAACATCATCATTTATGTCAGATAATGAAGATTCTATTTTATTAATTTCATATGAAATTCTATATCTTTCAGTATTGAATGCTTGAAGTTTTATATCTATTTCTTCAACAAGTTGCTTGTTCGTTAGAACATCTTCTTTAAAAAAATTGAACTTATCTATTTGGTTTTTAACTTCTGAAAGTTCACTTTTCTTTATTTCTAAAAGTCCTTCTAATCTATCTTTTTCAGAAGTGTCTATTTGTGCTTCTAATCTTAAAGTTTTCGTTTTCTCTTTTAGATTGCTTATTTCCTCTTCAATTTCTAATTTTTCTAAAATTAAATTTCCATTGAATCCAAGTAAATCAAAAACAAAAGGTTTCCAATCTTTATGCTTACCCTTAAATTTATTTAATTTAAAAACATCTAAATAATCCTGTTGGCTTCTTAAAAAGTAGGTTATAGATTTTCTGTAATCAAAATTTGGTAAAATACTGAACTCTAAGTGTTCATTTAGTTTTGCTCTTGCTTTTTTGAATGTTAATTCTTCATCCCAGTCAATATCGAATTTAAAACCATCTAGTTTAGAATCGTTTAATTTGAAAAATATTTTGGTAGCTGAATTTATGGAACGTTTAATAATTAAATACTTTCCATTATTTAATTTTAATTCGCCGTAAAAATCTTGACCAATAAAAAGATTGTTGCCTAATAATTTATCGGTATTCTTATTATAACTTGATAAGAGTAAAAAATCAATAACTCTAATTAAGGAAGTTTTACCTAAATTATGTGTGTCATCTTTCTTATCACTTTCTATGAACGCAACAACAGCATTGAATTTTTCTTTAAATTCAATATTCTTGAAATTTTTATTAGAATATATTTTACTAATCTTCATTATTGTCGTTGATTAGCGTAATTGCGTCAATATTTTTCAAGTATTCTATTTTGCCAATAGAAAATAAAAATGTTAGAGAATAATCAATATTGTTTTTTGCATTTACTCCAATTTCACTTACTAACATTTCTTTTAAATCTTCATATTTTATTAGAGTTTCTTTTTTTAGGAAACCTAAAGCTTTGCCTGCAATATAAATTACAGAATATTTAATGTTCGTATGTTTTGTTGGTGTTAGCATAATTTATTCATTAATTCCAATATCACAGTTATAATACATATAATGTAGAAATAAACGAACCAATCTACGTTTATTTTTTAACTCTGTATTATTTTCAATTATGAAATCATATAAGAACTCTAATATCATTTCAAACTTTTCGAAATCAGTTCTATGCACAATGATTTTGGCATTTATATCATCGATAGTATTTTCATACTTATCTAAATATTCTTTATTAATCGAATCTGTTAAAAATGCTCTTATCTGTCCAAAATAAATTAGATTCTTTTTGATTACATTGTCAAAATATTCTTTGCTTAGTACGTTTAATTTGTTCTTATTCTCAATATCACGATTTTCTGGAATTTTTGATAACTCTCCTTTTTTCTTATCTAATTTACTGAAAGAATTGACTATAAGTCTTATGTCATTTTCATCAAAACTTAAAGGTAATAGTAGTTTATTAAGGCTTAGTTTTTTTGCAATTGAAGGATGTAGATTTATCCATAATTCAATTTGCTCTAAACCAATCACTCTATTTTCAATTCCAGTTTTTGTGTCAAAAATATCCTCAATTTTAGGATGTTGAACACCACTTAGTTTTCTGTTTGTAAAAAGTAAGTAATAATTTATTTCATTTTTCTTTTTTAATTTTTGGATAGCAGGAATAACACTTGTTTTTAGAATTGATTGAAAGTCGCTTTCTGAACAGCTTGCATTGTTTCTTTGGGTATGTTTTGCTTGAATAATAATTTTACCATTCCAAGGTTTTGAATTGCTAGGAAAGTTATTAGCTGTTCCTCTAAATTCAGCATCTCTTCCGCCATCTTTACCATCAGAAAAAACGATAGTACCAGTTCCTAAAATTTCGCTACAAATTAATGCTACTAAAATTTCAAATTCAGTATCTGTTAAGTTTTCTAATGGGTATTTCATATTGTTTGCAAAGGTATTAAATTATACCTTTCGGTTTGTTTTGAATCTCGATTTTTAAATGCACCACAACAATGCCATAATAGCAATTGCTATTATTCCTCAAACATAAAAGTAACAATAACCAGCAAAAAAGCCAGACAAAATTAGTCTGACTTTGATACAATTTGTGCTAAAAGCACTTTTAAGGATATAAAACATTCTGTGCTTTATAGGTATAGCCCAGATTATGCCAAAAGGTTTTAGCTTTTTCGTTTTTTGCCCAGAGCTTCTATAAGTTGTGGATGCTCCTCTAGGGCAATGTTTGCAATGGCATAAAATTTTTGCATCCAATCGCTCATTTTTGCAATAGCAGCATCTTTTTGCTTGGTAGCATCTTGTGATTCTCCTACCTCGCGCAAGTATTCTGCACGTGCTTTTTCTACAATTTCTATCTGCGCCAGACTATCGGTTATGTCTTGTTGTGTAATTTTAAGCGGAGCTAATTGTTGTAGTATATCCGGATCTATTTGTGTATAAAATTGGCGAGCATTTTCTATCCATCTGGTATATACATGGGGTACCATACTATCGATATCCATTTTTTTAAGGATTTCTGGATTTTTAAGAAATATTGCTTTTGCCTTTTTACGATGCTTTTTAAATTGCTTATCCAGAGTTTCTTTTTCTTTTTTAAATAGGGCAGATGCCTCTACTGTTTCTCCATCTTCTTGTTTGTTAAAATCATACATTGCCCGCGTTTGCGACAATAGTTCTTGCCCTTCTGTGATTTTATTAGCATCATAACTAAGTTCTGCCATTTCTGCGGCAATCTGTGGTTGGTTTTTGGTGTTTTCTAAAGCTACTCGATATTGCTCTAGTAAAGCGGCTTCTGATTTTTTTGAATTTGCCATAAATATATATTTAAATTAAAAGTTTATATTTTATTGTTGCATTCCTCAACCCTTCGAGTCGCCTCAGGGTTTGGGGATTGTGTACTCCTACTGCCTATATTTGCGTTCCTACCGTCTGCAATCGTGTTTCTACTGCCTATATTTGCGTTCCTACTGTCTATAATCGTGTTTCTACTGCCTATATTTACACTCCTACCATCTATAATCGTGTTCCTACTGCCTATATTTGCATTCCTACCGTCTACAATCGTGTTCCTACTGCCTATATTTGCATTCCTACCGTCTGCAATCATGTCCCTACTGCCTACATTTGCGTTCCTACCATCTATAATCGTGTTCCTCACCCTTCGAGCGCCTTAGATGTCTTGTTTTTTTAAAATTATGGTACAAGTATACTGTATAAAAGTTTCATTTTTCGACACTTGTGTTTTTTTAAGAAAAAAGTATTATTTTAAGTAGGTAGATTTTACAAACAATAGGATTGTAGCAAGCAAATACAGCACATTTTGTATAAACAGTTTGGCAAACAGCATACAGGGCTTGCACCATTATATACAGATGGGCAACCAAACAAATGGTAAAACAAGTGGGGATACACCAAAATTGTAACTGAGCTATAGCTTGGTTTATGGGATCCCGTAAGAAAGTAGTGTTTCAAAAAAAAATATCATTTTTTTTGAAATTTTGGTGCTTTACAAAACTCTTACTATCAACACAATACTATTGTTTTGTTGCCACAAAATCAGTTGTTTACGGGTAAACCGTATTTAGAAAAGCTATCTTCTTTACTATATTTGATTGTTTTTAAAAATAAATATTAAAATATAATTAGACGGATTATACTATTAATACATAGTACCACCCCAAATCCCTCTAACACAATAAAATCAATTATCATTTGGTAAAGGATAGTCTTCTTATTTAATAGTATTTTAGGGTAACAAACCTTAAAATATATTAAAAATGAAAAATTCTATTATTTTGCTAAGTATGCTACTTTTAATCTGTATAAAGTAATTGTGAAAATCAAGAATTAAAAGATGAAACAGGAATCGAAAATTTACAAAACCCACCACAAAAACTTATTGACAAAGAAGAAGTTGAACCAGGACCAAAGGGGTGAAAGAACAAAAAGTATTTTATGTTATACCTTGATAGCTATACTGCCTATAGTTTTGTATAGCTATCGTTTTCTTCCAAAAGTAGAGAGCGTTTCGTTAATGGGCTATCAATGGGATTTTAATGGTTTTACATCATCTTATTCTTTTCTATTTGCTTTTCTTTCTAAAATAGCTCCCATCTTATTTATTTCGGTATTTTTTTTGCAACCAAAACCAATAACTTTGTTTAAAAGAAAATTGACTATTAAACATTTTTTATTTCCATCACTTTTAATTTATTGTTATCAACTTATATTTATCATAGCTCCAGTTGATAAGATTGATGAAGGATTCTATTCTGAGTTAATAGGCTGGAGTGTTGCATTAATAATGTCTATGACAGTTATTTTTTCAAACGAATTCTTCATTTTAGTATCAAAAATATTTCATGCATTTTATTTAAAATTAACTCTTAATTCATCACAAATAGAGCACCTTAAAAATACCATTCGCGGGTTTTTTACTTTTATGTACAAAGATGCAGAGGAAAAACAATTGATTCATCCAGAAAAGAGCTTGGATTTTAGAAAAATTAGATTAGAGTTAACCAATAAGGCGGTAGAAAATGAGCAAGAAGGATAATCTAAAAAAACTACGCGAGTCTGGTTTTTTTCCTAATGAGTTTATAGAAATCTATGAAAAAGATTATGGTAATGTAACTATTGAAGAAAAACAAAAAAAAAGAATTTTTCTTATACCTAAAAGTACTTTAGAAAAGAATTTAAAAAACCTACAGGGTTTTGAAATGAATAAAAGCTTTTTGAATACTAATATTAATTTGTATTCTCTTGCATCAGATTTAAAAACTAACAGTAAATATCTTTCAAAAACGATTAATATTTACAAAAAAAAGACCTTTACCCAATATATTAACGATCTTAGAATAGAGTATCTAATTGAAAAATTAAATACAGATAAAACATTCAAAAACTATACTATTCAAGCAATTGCCACAGAAATAGGTTTTAATACTCCTAATGCTTTTTCCAGAGCTTTCTTTAAAAAAACAGGAATGTATCCATCAGAATATATCAAAGAGTTGGATTCCTAAATTTTAAATATTATACTAATACGTTTTCACGGAAAACGAACTTCGCTTTTACCGAATTGTAACTACTACCCTTTGTTATTACCCTCATTATGCCTTTACATTTGAACCAACAAAATGTATCGCATGGAACCTTACTCAAACTATAATCAAAACGAATTCTTTACCGATATAATTGAAGCTCTGCATATGAAAGCAGACACTTTTATGTACAATTTATCGCATCATAATCCTTATGAAATGCTATTGTATGTTTGGATTTACAAACTCTATAGAAAAAAGAAATCTATAGAAGAAGCCATCCAACTTATTTACAAAGCCCGAAACATTCTTTTACTACATAGTAACCAGAAATTTTGTGATACTCTGTAATTAATTTTAAAAAAGCTCCCATCTAATATCATGAAAATGTATACCCAATTAACCAAGGAAGAAAAAGATTTTGCGACTTACAAAATTGCATTAAAAATAAGGGTTTCTGAGGGGATAGTAAAAGAATTATTACTCCAATTAAATCCACCCGTAAAGATTACAGAAAAAAATATAGCCCTGTTTGATTATTCATGGAGCACTATACAAAAGAAAATCAAAAACTATTTATAAATCATTTTTAAAACATTTTATGAGAGACATTATCCAAGATTTATTGACTCAAGAGGAGAAAGAAAAAGCAGTACAACTAGTTACCGAATTAGAAACTATATTTTCTAGCAAACTATCTGCATTAACCGAAAAAGAAAGAAGAGATTACAAAGCTATTAATGAAAAGAATAAATTATTTGTAAATAAAGTTTGGGATTATCGCCAGCACAGTGGCAGTTTAAGTTCTCCTGATGTAGATTGGGTAGAATTTGAAAAAGATTATAAAGCCAGAGGATTTGCTGAAAGCCTTTTGGGTCGTATAGAAAGTATAGCTTATCGCTTGGAAAGCACCAAAATACTACATGATTATGATAATTATCAAGATTCCTTAAATGATTATGCATATTCACAATATAGTAAAGGAGCAGGAAAAGCAGGGTTTACAGAAAAAGTAGCCGAATTAAAACAGTTTTTTGCTCGTACCAAGAGTACTCCAACTATAGATTCTGGATCAAGTCCAGAATGAAAAATAAATGTATTTAACCCAAAAGACCTTCCTGTGCGTCAAAAAGACGTTCCGTTTAACACAAAAGACGAAGATTTTAATTGCCTTAGCTAAAATTTTAACCTTCAAAGTAAAAATTTCAACTCTTCTTCTTAAAATTTTAAAAGGGTAGCTTAAAAATAAGATGAGATTAGTGAAACACTTCGTCAAAAAGACGCGTGAGAGGGTTAAAAAGACGTTGCAGAAGGTCTTTTTAGTTAAATGGAATATACTATCGGTTAAAGCTTTAATTAAAAAGATTAAAAATTGTCAAAATAGGTGGGGTAAAAGGAATCGCGGGGGTAATCTGCTACTTTAGTTAAGTTGAGTTTGTGTAATCAAAGCCCCGTGCTTAAGGATTGCTCCCGCAGCCTTTTACTATTAAAAACAAAAATCTATTGGAATACCAAAATCAAGCAATAGATGGGAGTTACATACCAGTAGAGTGTATGTACTATTTCCTAACAAAGGTGTCGGGTATGGGCGGTAATTCGTGAGTGCCTTATTTTATAAAATAGAGTACGCTTGGGGAAGTGTTTTTCTTTTTATAAGCAAAGTGCCACTCATTCTCATCGGGTTACCAAAGTACCCAGATGTCTTTGTGTTATGCAGTGGGGGGTAGGGTGTTGTCAGAAGTCCGAGGTTGGGTGCTGGATTTCCTGTCTCATCAAGTGATTTTTTGAAGCGTAGCGTAAAAAAATTGTATCGAGATGTTTTTTGAAGTCCGAGGTTGTCGGTTGTCTTTGATTCTCTGATTCTCTGCGTCTTTGCATCTTTGCGCCTTTAAATAAAATAATAACTATTAACCAGCAATAATGATAACACACGAAGATCAAATCATCCAGAACGTTTTTAAACAATTAAACGGTTTAGAAAAAATAGAGGTGTATGATATGCTTCTAAAAATCGAAACTATGCTACGAGATTTTAAAAGCCCTATCCAGTATGAGGAAATTAAAAAGCAGATAGAAAACACCTCCAGAAAAACAAATATAAGCGCAGTAGATAGTTATGGATATTGTTATCTGCATGACCATTGCCAGTATATCAAAATATACAAGATCAAAACCTTATTGCCTAATTTTATGGGTGGAGAAGAAATCTATTTTATTACGCCTTGGCAATTACGGCTACTGGACTATACCAAAGATAACCTGCAAATAACCTTTGCAGAATCCCATCTGGAAGCTATAGTTCTTGATTTTTTTAAAAAACATTCCCCAAAAAGCAAGAACTCTGTAACGGGTCGTTTACTGCTCTTAGAGTTATTAGACCAAATCGACCCCGATTAATATGTAATAGTATACCTAAAAAAGCTAATAAAATCAAGGGCTATGGCAAAACCGCAAACTTGTTACGCAGCCAATAAGATGCTAATTATTTTGCGTTACTTTGCGTACCCAAAACCTGTTTTGTTAGCTGAATTTACACTAAAATAATTCGATAATAACAAGATACATACCTACAATGGGCATACTAGCTAAACTTACTATTTTTGGTCAGGTACGAGAGTTACA
>CAYGUC010000046.1:0-2950 GCA_964353005.1 uncultured Flavobacteriaceae bacterium
AAATACCTCTATGGCTCTGCCTCGAGGATAGTCGGTTTCAAGAAATTTTTTATTGTAAACTTTTGTTTCTTCAAAAAATATCGATCTTGAATTTTTGAGAGATAACACGGGTTATTTTGTAAGAACTATATTCTTACCATATTTTAGCTATTTTTGCTTTTAGTTATGAAAGTCTGTATTGCCGAAAAACCAAGCGTTGCCCGCGAAATTGCCTCTGTATTAGGGGCTAATACCAGATGCGATGGGTATTATGAGGGTAATGGGTATGCCGTAACCTACACTTTTGGACACTTATGCACACTATTAGAGCCTAATGATTATAAACCGTACTGGAAAAGCTGGGATCTTAATAATCTGCCTATGTTGCCCGATAAGTTTAAAACCAAGGTAGTAGATAATTCTGGGATTAAGAAACAGTTTGGTATTATAAAAAAATTGTTTGACAAAGCAACCGTAGTTATTAATTGTGGGGATGCGGGTCAAGAAGGAGAGTTAATACAACGATGGGTTATAGATCAGGCAAATTATAAAGGAGAAGTACAACGCTTATGGATCTCCTCATTAACTACCGAGGCTATTAAAGAAGGTTTTGAAAAACTACAACCTTCTGGAAAGTATGATAATCTGTATTATGCAGGATTTTCAAGAGCAATAGGAGATTGGTTATTGGGTATGAACGCTACACGGTTATATACAGTTAAACATGGGGGATATAAGCAAGTATTATCTATTGGTAGGGTACAAACGCCTACACTAGCTATGCTGGTTACCCGATTTAAAGAGATTCAGGATTTTAGACCACAGCCGTATTGGGAGCTACAAACAGTATACAGAGATACTCTTTTTAATTGTGAAGAAGGTAGGTTTTTAAAAAAAGAAGAAGGAGAAGCCTTTGCCAAAGTGGTAAAAGAAAGTGATTTTGAGATTGTATCTATAACCAAAAAAAAAGGAAAAGAATACGCTCCCAAGCTTTTCGATCTTACAGGATTACAGGTGTATTGTAATACTAAATTTGGATTTTCTGCAGATGAAACCTTAAAAATAGCGCAAAAATTATACGAACAAAAGGTAATTACCTATCCCAGAGTAGATACTACTTTTTTACCTAATGATATTTATCCCAAAGTATCCGGAATATTAAAAAAATTAAATCACTATCAAAACCTTACACAAACCATATTAAGTAAAAAAATTAAAAAGTCAGCCAAAGTTTTTAATGATAAAAAAGTAACAGATCACCATGCTATTATCCCTACAGGTGTTGAGATCAATTTACAGTACAATCAACAACAAGTGTATGATATTATTACAAAACGATTTATTGCAGTATTTTATGGGGATTGCTCGGTAGCAAATACCACAGTAATAGGAAAAGCAGATACGGTAACATTTAAAACTACAGGGAAAGAAATTTTAGAAAAAGGTTGGAGAGTAGTGTTTGAAACGGCAAATTCTAAAGAAAAAAAAGAAAAAGATATACTTCCTTCTTTTGTAAAAGGAGAAAAAGGAGCCCATGAGCCTTCTTTTTTAGAAAAAGAAACCAAACCACCAAATCAATATACCGAAGCTACCTTATTACGTGCTATGGAAACAGCAGGAAAACAAGTAGACGATGATGAAATGCGTGAGTTAATGAAAGAAAATGGCATTGGCAGACCTTCTACAAGAGCTAATATTATCGAAACACTTTTTAAGCGAAAGTATATGAAACGAAATAAAAAGCAAATCCTGCCAACTTTAACAGGAATACAACTTATAGATACTATACAAAATAAATTGCTTACTTCTGCTGAGCTTACCGGGCAATGGGAAAAACAGTTACAAGAGATAGAAAAAGGAACCTTTCATGCAGGTACATTCATTAAAAATATGAAAAAAATGGTGGATGATTTGGTATATGAAGTTCGTACAGAAAAAACACATGCCAATATCTCACATGCAGCAATAACTAAGGTTTCTGACTCTAAAAAGGTAAAGAAAGAAAAAACGATTAATGATGAGGCTTGTCCCAAATGCAAACAAGGAAAACTTTTGAAAGGTAAAACTGCTTATGGCTGTAGTGCTTATAAAAATGGATGCGATTTTGTGCTTCCTTTTTATTTTGAAGGTAAGAAAATATCTAACAAGCAATATATTAGATTACTTCAAAAAGGATGTACCGTTAATCTTAAAGGTTTTAAAACTACTGAAGGCGATAAAGAGGGATTGATTCGTTTTGACGATCAATTTAAAATACTTTTAGAAGAAAAAAAAATCACAAGTGTTTCTACTCTGGATAAGATTCCTAATCCTATGCCTTGTCCTGTTTGTAATACAGGAACGGTTGTAAAAGGCAAAACTGCTTATGGATGCAGTGCATACAAAAATGGTTGCGACTTTAGATACCCATTCGATACTGTTCGGGAAAAAGCAAAAGGAAGACCATTAACCGCTTCTTTGGTTTTTTCGTTATTAAATGAAAAAGCCAAAACAAATTAAGTGTTTTTTGTACAGGACAAAAATTTACGTGATATATGCGATGAGTAGATTTGTTATTCCGTTGAAGAACGGAATCCGCTCATTGATAGCACTATACCAAAATGGATTCCAGCCTATAGTTTATCCTGAACTTGTTGAAGGACAGGAATGACACACTTTATTGAACACTACCAAATACACATAAGAAGCCCCCCTTGTTTATACCCATATAAGGATCATCGAGATCCTTCGAAGGGTGACTGAGGTGGTTCGAATTGATAATTTATCAGCTCAAAGGGTCAAAATATCACTTCGAACCGATCCGTTATCACTTCGAATCGATACATTATTGGCTCGAACCGATTTAATATCACATATACGTGATAATTTATCAGTTCGAAAGGTCAAAATATCACTTCGAACTGATCCGTTATCACTTCGAACCGATTTAATATCACATATACGTGATAATTTATCAGCTCGAAGGGTCAAA
>CAYGUC010000046.1:3050-40152 GCA_964353005.1 uncultured Flavobacteriaceae bacterium
ACCGATTTAATATCACATATACGTGATAATTTATCAGCTCGAAGGGTCAAAATATCACTTCGAACCGATACATTATCAGCTCGAACCACCTCTGAGTGGGCTCGACCCCATATCGATAAGGGCTACCCCCTTATCGATATGGGGTAAAAGAGTTAAAAACCTGAGGGTTTACATAAATATACTATTAGCTTAATTCTGTACCAGAAATTGATTTGAAAAAGCCGTCAAATGATACTTTGACAAGCCAACTTTCTTTAAAGAAAGAGATCGGGGATAGGTTTTTAATAGCTATGGTTTTATAAAAAATTAAAACAGTAGCTATTGCTAATCAGAGCTTATTTTTGTATCCATTCGCTTTTTAAGATCGAATAAAAATCCACATCTATTTTTTTTCCATTTTTAATTTCACACTCCCTCATTGTCCCTTCGTAAGTAAAATTAATTTTCTCTAAACCATTTTTACATTTTAAATTATCACTTACTACAAACCCTTCAATTCTGTTTAAGTCGAGTTTATTAAAGCCTTCTTCAAAAAGTTTGGGCATTATTTCTTTTAGGATACCTTTTCCCCAATATTCTTTTAGTAACCATAATCCAATTTCTGCTTTTTTATGATCCTTTTCTAAATTATTAAACCCACCGGCTCCGCAAAATTGATGATCATTTTTGTCATAAATTCCCCACCAAATTCCTGTTCCATTTTTCTTTAAATCACGATACCAATCCATTTGTTCTTTGGTATCTTCAATAGTAGGAAAATGCACATCATAAAACTTTGTTATATCCGGGTTGGATAATCCTTTATGAATATTTTCAATATCAGAGGATTCGATTTCTTTTAAAAAATAATTTTTGGTTTCCATTTGCTTTTATAATACGATTTTTTAATCCACGATGTGGATTAAATTTTAGAACCTAACCAATCTTTAAACTGATAAAAATTTTGTGGTGCCACACCATGGCCAACAGCAAATTCGTTTAAAGAAGTTTGGATACCTATTTTAGCCAATAGAGTAGGGGCTTTACGAGCCCAAGATACAGGGATTACTTGATCTACACTACCATGAGAACAGTATATATTAAGATTCGAAAAATCATTGGATGCATGATTTTCTGCTAAAATATCTTCGTTTAGATATCCGCTTAGTGCTACTACGTTTTTAATCTTTTGAGGGTAGGAGAGCGCTACCGCATAGCTAAGGATAGTACCTTGGCTAAACCCTAAGATCGAAACATTGTTTGGATCAAGATTATAGGTCTTTACAGCCTCATCTATAAAATTGGCAATTTTATCTCTGGATTCTATCGCTTGTTCATCATCACTAAATTTTCCTTGTGCTGCATCAAAATATATAGCATACCAAGCATTACCTTGGGGTTGCAAAGGATAAGGAGCTCTTACCGAGATAATGAATAATTCTTCGGGTAACTCTGCTGCGAAAGAAAAAAGATCATTCTCATCACTACCATATCCATGAAATAAAAATAAAGCAGGAGTTTTTTCTTTTTTTATAGTTGGTTCTTTAATAATATGATGTAAGGATAAGGTTTTGGTTTGCATAGTTTTAATTTATTTGAAAATGTATATGATCATCATGTCTAACAGCACTGCATCCGTGAAATCGTATTTTCGAACTTTGTAAATGTAGTCTGTTTTTAAGATGAGGTTCTATAAAGATTTTATGTACTTGTTTTTGATTTATAATGGTTAAAAGTAATTTTTTTGTAGCTTTTTCAGAAAAAAAAAGATGTTTGTTTATTCTTCCAAATGTAAAATAGCGAGTAAAATTATATTGCCAATACCCTCTTTCTTTACAAACCATACTTTGATTATACTCTTGATTTATGGGTTCTTCAAATACACCATATCCACTATTAGATAATTTTTGATTGGTTATGTTTTGGTTTTTATCTTCGTACACAAAAGAAATATCTATTTTTTTACCATCCTTATGGCTTACATGCGGCGCTAAAGGAAACCCATCTATAAAAGGAAAATTAGCATCGAGATATACTAGTTTTATCTTTGGGTTATAGGATTTAAGAGAGCTTGCTATTTCTTTTAAAGCAATATGCAATTTGGGGTTTACATAATTTCTATTGAAAAGTTTGGTAAAAAAATTATGACCTTGTATTTGTGCTGTATCTTGTATTTTTTCTCTTCCAAATACAGGAGCTAAATATGGAATAATAAGAAATGTAGCAAAGCAGTAAATAATGATAAACACTGCTATTTTTTTTATAAGGTACTTTTGCGTATTGTTTTTAATAGTAAATTCAGTAATTAAATATACAATACCACCGATTTGAGTTATTAAAGTTAGTAAGCAGAATAAGAAAAATTTGGATAGAATTTTAAAAAGTTTACGTAACATAAATAAAAAAATCTATCGTTAAAATAATCTAATATCTCTGGATTATAAAATTAATCTAAATAATTCCTCGAAGGCTCTGCCTCGGGGTTTCCAATTCACCTCTCCTTGGGAGAGGTCAGAACTGCCATTTTCGGCAGTTCTGGGTGAGGTAAAATACAAAATTTCGGTTTTTGGTCCCAAGACCAAAATGAAACTGGCGAAATACCTCTATGGCTCTGCCTCGAGGATAGTCGGTTTCAAGAAATTTTTTATTTAATAAAATTAAACCAATCTTGAAAATATGACCCAAGAATTGGCACTGTTTTTTGTTCTTCTCTAATGGCTAAAATAAGACCAAAAACAATTAATACAATATTAAATATATAAAAAGCAATGAGTATCATAGTAGAATTAAAAATATTTGCAAAAGCAATTAATACATAAAAACTAACCCAACACCCTAATGCTTGTCTGATATGAAAATTAGCAAATTTGTTTTTACTGTCATTATTCATAAAATATGCTATGATTGTTCCTATAATAGTTATATAAGCAACTATAGCAGCTGTTTTTCCTTGTTTTGCGTAGTCTGATTGCATGATTGAATAGTATTTAGTTTTTAGTCCAAATATCGATTTACTTTAATAAATAGTAAAATTGTTATACAATATAATTATTTCAGTACGATTTTACCATTAGCAAGGATACCATAAGATATGCCTTTTAGGGTTTTTCCTATAAAAGCACTATTTTTTGAGGTAGATGAAATGTCTTTTTCGGTAAAAGTTGTATTTCCTTCGGGATTAAACAAAGATAAATCCGCTATATTTCCTTTATCGATAGTTTGTTCTTTTATTGCAAAAACAGATTTACCTTTGGTAAGCATTTCTACTGTTTTTTGAATACCTAATAGATTATTAAGAGTTCCAAAAGCACTTTCTAAACCTATAGTTCCATATTTTGCATTATCAAATTCTACTTTTTTATTTTCGATATCCATTGGTCTGTGATCGCTGGTAATCATATCAATGGTTCCGTCTGCAATACCTTTTAACAGTGCATCGATATCCTTTTGTGTTCTTAGTGGGGGTTGTACTTTGTAACAAGTATCAAAGGTTACCAATTCCTTATCGGTAAGTGTAATATTATGTACTGTAGTAGAGCAACTAACCTGTAATCCTTTTTTCTTTGCTTCGCGAATTAAATCTACTGATTTTGCTGTCGAAATTGTAGGGATATGTAAAGCCCCACCAGTATATTCTAACAAAAATAAGTCTCGCGAAATTTGTAATTCTTCAGCAAGAGCAGGAATTCCTTTTAAACCTAGTAAAGTACTTTGTTCTTCTTCATTTACCATTCCTTTTCCTGCAATATCATTTTCTTGTGGATAGGATAGGACTAATCCGTTAAAATTTTGAGTATAAAGTAATGCTATTTTTAATAGATTAGGATTGTTGATTGCTTTTTTATAATCTCCAAATGCTATGGCGCCTGCCTGTTGCATATCATACAACTCAGCAAGATCGACTCCTGTAGATTGCATGGTTAAAGACCCTATTGGGTATACAGAAACGGCATTATTAAAAGTTTTAGATTTTATAGAACTTATAGAGGTACTATTATCTGCTACAGGAAAGGTGTTAGGGTGCAGTGCAATGCCTGTAAACCCACTTTTTGCAGCTACTTGCAGCCCATGATGTATAGTTTCGCGCTCTTCGTATCCTGGTTCTCCCAAACTAACACTACTATCAAACCAGCCTTGAGAAATATGTAAATTTTGTAATTTTATTTCTTCAGTATCCTCAGAGGCTTTAATGCTACTATCTATATCTGTAATAGTTCCGTTTTTAATCAAAATGTCTACTGTTTGCTGATGAAAAGGAGACTTTGGATCGATTACAGTAGCAGCCTTTAGTAAGAAGTTCATTTTAGGTATTTTAATAGTAATATTTCGATTAATAAGAATATCAAAGCAAAAATAATAAACCATTTCCAAAGTTCATTAACACTTTTCTCTTCTTTTACCTGATCCAAAAGCTCAGATATAGATTTGCTTACTTGATAAGTATCTGTAGTATTTAAATTATAATATTGTAAATTACTTTCTGCACTATTATAATTATAGCTTACATTTTGTATAGTATTACTTTTATCTTGTATACTATAAATTCCTGCTTTGGTAGGTACTTCGTCTGTAGTAATACGTACTTTGGTAGAAAAACTTTGCTGTAAAGGAATTATATTTTCTTGATCAGAAACCAGAGATAGTATGCGATCTTGCCCAAGCGATATAGTAACATCATACGAGTTGATTTGCCCAATAGTATAAGAAATATCGGTAAGTTGCATACTTTGTTTTCCCATATTATAAAGGGTAGGAACAATTAGAGGAGAGTTTTTAAAATTAGAATTCTCGTCATTTATTGCTGCAGTAAACGCATAAATATTATTCGTTTTATATAAAAAAGGGCTAGTATCTTCAAAAGATAAAATGACATTAGAAGCATTACTTTGGTAGTAACTATTTACCTTAGGGTATTGAAAATTAGTAATCTTTTTATCGAATACACCTTGATATAATGGATTTGAAAAGTGTATAGAGGTAATCTTTTTTTCTTGTATAATTTTATCTGTGAACCCAAGACCAGAATACTTACGAATAAACTGTTCATAGGATTGCAAATCTCCATCCATGGATGGTATAAAACATACACTTCCTCCTTGATTAATAAAAGGCTCTAAAACATTAATAAGAGATACTGGAATTTGTTTTATCTCATTAATAAGTAACAGATTTGCATTAGTAATATCATTATAATTTAAGTTATCTATAGAAGTACTTATTAAATCAAACTCGTCTGGAGTAAATATATTTTTAATAAAATTATCTTTTGCGCCATTAACAGCAATGACTTTTATTTTTTGTGGGGTATTGATGGTGAAATATCGAGAATTATCAAACGTTATTACAGGATCCTCTAAACTAACTCGCCCATTTATTTTAGTGTTTTCATCTAAACGAAACTCGGTTTTAGAAGTTCCGTTTTTAGGAATCGAAACAGCAGTTTTAGCAAGTAAAATATCATCATTATACAACGCTATAGAGGTGTTCTCTACATTGGTCTCTATATTGCTAAGCAATACGTTAAGTATTAAGTTGTTTTCAGAATTACGTTCTACATATAAACTGTCAATAGCAATATTTTGTCTGGTAACGGGTTGTAATTGTACTAAATGTACTTTGGTATTACCTCTGTTTGGAATAGAAAAAACATTTTCTTTTTGTTGAAAATCCGAAACCATAATCAAACGATTAATAGTCTCTGGGGAATTACCTGTTAATTGTTTAGCTTTAAGATAAGCGGCACTATAGGAAATCTGGTTGGAAGAATACTCTAGTTGCAATAAATCGTTTTGGATATCTTTTTTAGAAACATCCACAAAAGTCTCTGTATTGGTAAATAATGAAAATTTTTCTTCCTCAGGAATACCACTAAGAATTTCTTGTACAGCACGTTTTAAAAGAGCCCCTTTAGCCCCTTTTGCTTGCATACTAAATGAGTTATCCAGATAGATAGCCGTTTTATTTTGTTTGCCTACAATTTCTTTATTTGCAAAAAATGGTTGTGCAAATGCTATAATAATTGCAGCAAAAGCAAGGATTCGACTTAATAAGGTAAGCCATTTTTTGATCTGCGAACTTTTGCGAGTCTGTATAATAACAGCCTTAAGAAACTGAACATTTGTAAAATCAACTTTTTGGAAACGCCTTAATTGAAATAAATGAACTAGAATCGGAATTATTAGCGCAAGAAGAGCGTAAAGAAATTCTGGGTGTTTAAACTGCATTCCTTAGTAACATTTGTCAAATATACTATAAGATTTGAGAATAAAGATTTTGAAAAGATATTTTTTATGAAGTAAAAATTATCGAAATGCATATACCTCTTTTTAAAATAGTATTTATAAGCTATTTATGAGAGAATAACACTCTTGTTATCATTTTAAGGTTTATCCTAAAAATTAGATGTACATTTGCGGTTATACTCAGAAATGGCATTTCCCATAGATTGTTATTTCTTAAACAATTTATATGTCATTTAACACATTAGGATTATCTGATGCGCTATTAAACGCCATCGAAAAAAAAGGATATACCATTCCTTCCCCAATTCAGCAAAAAGCAATTCCACCTATTTTAGAAAGAAAAGATGTATTAGCATCTGCACAAACAGGAACAGGAAAAACAGCAGGATTTACTTTGCCATTATTACAGATATTATCTCAAGGTCAAAATTTAAGAAAAAGACCAGTAAGAGCTTTAATATTAACACCAACAAGAGAACTAGCCGCTCAAGTATTAGAAAATGTAAGAGAGTACAGCGAGTTCTTAGATTTAAGGTCTATGGTAATATTTGGAGGAGTAAATGCCAACCCACAAATTCGAGCATTAAGAAACGGAGTAGATATATTAGTTGCTACCCCCGGACGATTACTAGATTTACATAACCAAAAGGCACTTTCTTTGAACTCTGTAGAGATATTAGTTTTGGATGAAGCAGATCGAATGCTAGACATGGGGTTTCAAAGAGATATTAATAAAATTCTTAATTTACTACCTGCCAAGCGACAAAATTTATTGTTTTCTGCCACTTTTTCTAAAGAGATAAAAAAACTAGCCAGTGGGATTTTACATAATCCTGTTTGGGTAGAAGCAGCACCAGAAAATACTACCGCAGAAAAGGTAGAGCAAAAAATATATTTGGTTGATCAAAAACGAAAATCAGAACTCATTATAAAACTTATTTCTGATGGAAACTGGAAACAAGTATTAGTTTTTACCAGAACAAAGCATGGAGCTAACCGGCTAAGTAAAAAAATGAGTGAAAAGGGTATTACAGCTGCAGCCATACATGGTAATAAAAGTCAAGGTGCCAGAATAAAAGCATTAGATGGATTTAAAAAAGGTACGGTTAGAGTTTTAGTGGCGACGGATATTGCAGCCAGAGGATTAGATATCCCTTTATTACCGCACGTAATAAATTTTGAATTACCTAATATTTCTGAAGATTATGTGCATAGGATTGGTCGTACTGGTAGAGCAGGAGCTAGTGGTCAAGCAATTTCTTTAGTGTGTCAAGAAGAAGTAGATTATATAAAAGGAATAGAAAAACTATTGGGAGAGAGGTTACCAAATGAGACTTTAGAAGGATTTGAACCAGCTATTAGCTTTAAGGTGGAAACCACAACTTCAAAAAACAAGAATCAAAGAAGATCAAGGCCAAAAAGTAATACTAGAAATTACGATAGAAGAGCCAAAAAATAATACGTATAGTGTATATAGAATAGTCTTGTCTATTTTTTAAGTAGATATAGTTTTAAATAATAAAAGCGGAAGTAAAACTTCCGCTTTTATTATTTAAAATTTTCTATATATTTAGAATAGGTAATATCCTACTGAAACTTGAAAATTAGAGTTTTTTGAATCTACATCTTTAATTATATCTGTAAATCCTATGTTATAGCGTAATTGACCGAAAAAAGAACCAAATTCTACTCCTGCACCTACTGCTCCACTAAAATCAAAACTTTCTGGTTCAACTATAGTATATTCATCATTAACTACAAAACCAAATTGAGGACCAGCCTCTACGCTAAAAAGTTTAGCAAATTTAAGTTTAAATAAAATAGGAACATTAATATAATCTATATCAAGATCTTTAATACCTTGCGCAGAATAGATAAGTTCTGGCTGCAAAGCAAGCATATCCATTAAGCTAACTTGTGCTACAGCACCTAAATGATATCCAGTTCTTCCATCTATATTATCTAAGTTATCACCATTTATGGTAGAAAAGTTTACCCCTCCTTTAAAACCGAATTTGATGTCTTGTGCGTTTGATGAAATTGAAAAACCGATTATCGCAATTGCTACTAAAAAAAGCTTTTTCATAATTGTAAATTTAAGGTTTATTTAAATTCAAAGATAGGAACAAAAACCTTAATAAAAGGTTAAACTTAAAAACATTGGGTTTATTTAAATCCATTATTTTGAAGTAAAGAATATTGTATCTTCGCCAAAAATCGAAAAACAATAGTATTGCAGCACGAGTTTACCATACAAGTTTCGCCAGATATAGCAGCAGATTTAGATCGGTTAAAAGGCTATGTAGCACATAAAAACGGAATACCTTTACAAGAAATAAGATATGTGCAAATCCTTAAACGTTCTATAGATGCAAGACAACGTGTAATTAAAATAAACCTAAAAGTTAGAGTTTATATTAAAGAAGATTTTATAGAAGAAACTATTGTTTTACCAGAGTACCCAGATGTTTCTTATGCTCCTGAGGTGGTTATAATCGGGGCAGGTCCCGCTGGTTTGTTCGCTGCTTTGCGATGTATTGAGTTGGGTTGTAAGCCAATAGTATTAGAACGAGGAAAAGATGTAAAATCCCGCCGCAGGGATCTTAAAGCAATTAATAGAGATCATATTGTAAACGAAGATTCTAATTATTGTTTTGGAGAAGGAGGCGCAGGGACTTATAGTGACGGTAAATTATATACAAGATCTAAAAAAAGAGGAGATGTATATCGAATTTTAGAGCTTTTGGTAGGATTTGGAGCAACAGATCAGATTTTGGTAGAAGCACATCCTCATATAGGTACTAATAAGTTGCCAGGAATTATAGCTGCAATACGCGAAAAAATAATAGAAAGAGGAGGTAAGATTTATTTTAATACGAGAGTTACAGATTTTGAAATTAAAAATTCTGAAATAAACGGAATCACCCTTTTAAATGGAGATACTATTGTGGCTAATAAGGTTATTTTGGCTACTGGTCACTCGGCCAGAGATATATTTGAACTTTTGTATCATAAAAAGATAGAAATAGAAGCAAAACCTTTTGCGTTAGGAGTGCGGGTAGAACATCCCCAACAACTTATAGATCAGATTCAGTATAAATGTGAAGTTAGAGGAGCATATTTACCACCATCACCTTATAGTATCGTAAAACAAGTAGGAGGAAGAGGAATGTATTCTTTTTGTATGTGCCCAGGAGGTGTGATTGCACCATGTGCAACAAGCCCGGGAGAAGTAGTTACTAATGGCTGGTCTCCTTCTAAAAGAGATCAACCTACAGCTAATAGTGGCATTGTTATAGAATTACGGTTAGAAGATTTCAAGGAATTTTCTAAGTATGGCCCCTTATCAGGAATGTATTTTCAGAAAAGCATAGAGCAGCGTGCTTGGCAAATAGGAGGAGAAACACAACGTGTACCTGCACAAAGACTGGTAGATATGGTAGCAGGGAAAACATCGGTAGATCTTCCTGTAACATCTTATAAACCAGGTCTTACCTCTGTAGATATGACAACTGTTTTTCCAGAATTTATTCATCATACTTTACAAAGTGGTTTTAAAGCTTTTGATAAAAGTATGAAAGGATATCTTACTAATGACGCTGTGGTTCATGCTCCAGAATCCAGAACATCGTCACCTGTTCGTATTCCAAGAGATTGGAAAACATTAGAGCATGTACAAATTAAAGGTTTATACCCTTGTGGGGAGGGAGCAGGGTATGCTGGTGGTATAATCTCTGCTGCAATTGATGGAGAAAAGTGTGCAGAAGCTTGCATAGCTACGATTAAACCGAACACTATTTAGTGTATACTTTTTTTATAGAAAATTCGAAAGTAGTTTGTACTTTTTCTTCAGAAATCACTTTTATAGATCCGCCAAGATTTTGAATTAGTTTTTTTACTGTAGATAAACCAATACCATTACCTTTATTTCCACTTCGATCAGTAACATTTGCTGTGGTAAAAAGATCAAAAATGGTACTTAATTTATCTTCAGGAATGCCCATCCCATTATCTGTTACTCTAAAAAAATAGAATTTTTTATCCTGGCTGGATTCAATAGATATAATTATTTGTTCTTTATCATTATACTTTATACTATTACCAATAAGGTTGAAAAAAACCTGTTTTAATGCAAGTTTATTAGATTTTATCATCGGGTCATCTTCAGGGAAATGGATGTTGAAATTAGGTTTGATACTAAGTAAATCAACAATTTCTTTTAACAGATGATTTAGATAAAACTCTTCAGGACTATTATTGATTAGGCTTTCACTTTCATAATGATCCAAAACATCATTTATATAATTACTCATAGAAAAAGAAGAAGTTTTGATATATTCAAAATATTCTAAACTTTCTTTATCTAATTTATCTCCTAATATAAGTTTTAATAGATCTGTCGAGGTGATTATATTAGCCAAAGGCATCTTAAGATCATGAGAAATTACTCTTGCAAATTCTCTAAGAGATTCGTTTCTTTTTTTTAGCTTTTGTTGTATTTTTTCGAGATCATTATTTTTTTTGTTTAGCTCAAAAAGAATAACGACTTGTTTTGTTAGAGCATTAAGAGATTCTAGTTGTTTTTCTGAAAGTTCTCTGGGTTTACTATCCATTACACATAAGGTACCTAATGCAAATCCATTTTTATCCACAAGAGGTATTCCTGCATAAAAAATAATAGGTTTTTCTTCTAGAAAGATAGGACTTTTATTAAAACGATCGTCTTCCCGAGTATCTTTAATTATTAATGGTTGATTTGGTTGTAAAATGGCATAGGAACATAGTGAGTTATTACGTGGGGTTTCACAGATATGTATACCATTTTTTGATTTAAACCATTGCCTGTCTATATCAACCAGAGATATTAATGCGATTTCAGTATCACATATAAAATTTGCTAAAGCTGTAATTTCATCAAATTCTTTCTCAGATTCAGTATCCAGAATATCTAATGATCTTAAGGCCTCAAGCCTAAAATTCTCATTTATGGGTATGGTAGTTGAAATCATTCTGATTTATGAATTGATACTCAAAATACAATTCTTAATAAAATTAACAAAAATAAGCCAGATATCACGAAATTATTAAGATTATATATTGATTTTGTGGTATAACCGTAATTTCGTTTTTACAGATGCATATTTGAAAATAAAAATTGAATTTTAGAAAAATGTTACTATCGATATCTTTCTTGTTTTACTAATAAGAGAGTATTCAAAAAAACCTTCCTTTATCCTATGAGTTTATAAAAAGGATATACAGCCCATTTTTGTGTTAGTTGTTAATGTTATAACAGTAATACAAGTTCCGTTTTTAAACAATACGGAATGATTCTAAATAGTAACGTTTAAGTAACTATTTTAACTAAAACTTAAAGTTAGGTTTACCTAATAACATTTATTAATTAATCCATTTGTTACAAGAGCAGAATACTTTTACGGTAAAACAATAACAAATTAAATTTAGAAAAAGATGATTACTTTACACAAAGTTATTTTACGAATTTTTATGGTTTCTATTGCTTTAATATCCTTTATAGGATGTGAAGATGGTAAAGACGGTATTAACGGAATTGATGGAATAAACGGAGAGGACGGAACTGATGGAGAAGATGGAGAAGATTTTGTTCCGGCACCAACTATTTTTTCAAACAAATCTCCTTATGATCCTTTAGTTTCAATTGCACCCCAGTTTAATTATGTTCAGGCGTATTCTCTAATTAGTACACCAGATGTTATCGATGGTAGTTTTCAAATAGCAGGATCTGCAGATGGAGCAGGGTTTTTAAAAGACGGAGACGATGGATATATTTATGTTGTTAATTGTGAAGACAGTTATGCTGTAGCAAGAATTCGTTTGGATAAAAATTTAATTCCTGTATCAGGTGATTATTTATTAAATTCAGGTGTAGCAGATTTTGCGCGCCAATGTTCAGGAACAATGTGGGAAGCAGAAATTCACGGAGGATCTAAAGATATCTTTTTATCTGCATCAGAAAGTATTAATTATGATGTAAAAGGAATAGATCCTAGAGTTGACACACCGACCCCTACTGCTGATTTTGGATTAGATGCTTTAGGTGAATTTTCTTGGGAAAACGCAGTACCATTGCCTAAAAACACATATGCGGGCAAAACAGTAATTATTGGTGGAGATGATGATTCTAGCGGATCAGAAGGACAAGTTACATTATATTATTCAGAAAACGGAGATGCAGATTTAGATAATGGAAAAATATATGTATTAAGATTTAAACAAGTTTCTGATGGAGCAGGAGGAGTACAAAACGTTGTTGCAAATACTACTTATAATGAGGGGCAACTTGATTTTGATAAAGAATATGAAGTAGAGTTTGTAGAGATACCAAATGGTAAGGATATGACTAAAAATGAAATGGAAACTGCTTGTACCAATGTTTTTGCATCACAATTTATGAGAGTAGAAGATGTAGATTACCAAAAAGGAAGTGATGCCAATGGAAGAAATGTGTTTTTTGCAGTTACAGGACGAGGACCAGGACGAGGTACTTATAATGATTGGGGAACGGTATATAAATTAGAACTAGATGAAGCTTCTCCTCTAACAGGTAAATTAACACAGATTGTTAGTGGTAATACAGATACCAATAATATGGATGGTAATTTAGGAATGCTTCAAAGTCCAGATAATATATGCGTAACAGAAAACTTTGTATATATACAAGAAGATCCGAACTCATTTAGTAGAGGACATTCTGCTTATATATACCAAACAGATATTAATGGTAAGAACCCAAGTAAAGTATTAGAACTAGTGGTGCGCCAGGATTTAGATCCTAATAATAGTACTGGTATTAGTGGTGAATTTGGATCTCTAATCGATGTTTCAGATAAAGTAGGTATACCAGGTACATTTATTTTAGCAGTACAACCTCATTATTGGGAAAGTCCTGATTTTATGAATTTAGATGGTCATACAAATTCTAGTAGTGAAGACGATCAAGCATCACAAATAGTTATTCTACAAGGGCTTCCTAGATAGATTTTTTATAATTTAAAATTTAAAAAGAGACCTGTCTAAAAGGTTAAAAATAGTATAAATCATCTCTCTTATCTTTTTGTAAACCAGTTTATAAAAATACAATTGGTTAATATATGATAAGTTTGATATCTATCATTACTTTTTAGGCAGGTCTTTTTAATAACATTAAAACTATGCAAATGGTTCCTAAAATAATAGGAGTTTTTTGTTTTTTCATTTTAGGGATTTCCTGTAAAAAACAAGAAGTTTACTTAGATAAAACAACTCCAGATTGGGCAAGAGTGCAAAACTTCTATTTAGAGAATATTAAAAACTCTATATCCTATATTGAAGAGCTAAAAAAAGAAGGATTAAAAGGAGAAAAAGCAAAAGATTTTTTTATAAAAGCACGTTCTTCTTTTAAAAAATCAGAACCATATGCATCTTATCTAAATCCTTCTGTAGGGCATAGAGTAAATGGTCCTGCATTACCTATTTATAAAGAGGATAATGGGAAAATAATGAAACCTGTAGGTTTTCAAAAAATTGAAGAAAGTATCTATGAAGGAACGGAGAGTAATGATGATTTTATTAGAGAAATAGATATAACTAGAGGTTTATTGTTAAATCTTCAAAAAGGTATAGAAAAAAGAAAGTTAAATCCTCAGCGATTTTTTATAGCAACACATCAACAACTTTTTAGAGTCATTAGTTTAGCAATCTCTGGTTTTGATACACCAGTAAGTCATTTAGGAATACAAGAGACAGCTATTTCTTTAGAAAGTTTAAAGTTTGTGTACGAAAATAGTATTCAATTTTTAATACAAAAAAAGAATCCATCTTTGGATACAGAATTTTTAAATAACATTACAAAGTCTATTCGTTTTATAGAAAGTAATACCAACTTCGAAACATTTGACAGATTCACTTTTATTCGTGATTTTATGAATCCGATTACTAGGAATTGGGTAGCAATAAGAAAAGAAAGTGGTCTTTGGGAAGGAGTAGATACCCAACCATTTAATTTTGACGCACCTACTTTTTTTGAGAACAATAGTTTTAATCTTACCTATTTTACTCCAGCAGTGAACCGCAATCCTACCAAAAAGCAAATTATGCTAGGAGAAAAATTATTTTTTGATGCCAACCTTTCAAAAAAAGGAAATATGTCTTGTGCTACTTGTCATGTTCCTGAAAAAGCATATGCAGATGGTATGGTAACAAATTTAAGTAATACAGGTAACCCCCTGAAACGAAATACTCCAACATTAATTAATGCTGTTTTTCAACAAAGTTTTTTTTGGGATGGAAGATCAGAAACATTATTAGATCAAATATCTTCAGTATTTACTAATGATCTAGAGTTTGACTCTACAGTACATCAATTTTCTGATGCAATTCTTAAAGATACTACATACATTAAGTTATTTAATGAAGCATATGGGGGAATTTCTACTAAAAATATTGAAGTTATAAAAGCTATTTCTTCTTATATCTCTACGTTAAATGGTTTTAACTCTAAATTTGATAAAAATATACGAGGAGAAGAAGATACATTTACTAAAGAAGAAAAACTTGGATTTAATTTATTTATGGGTAAGGCACTTTGTGCAACTTGTCATTTTGTACCATTAACTAATGGTACAGTCCCACCTTTTTTTGCAGAAACAGAAAAAGAGGTAATAGGTGTTCCTGAGACAACAGAAAATAAAATGATAGATGATGATTTAGGCTTTTATTGGAAATTCAAAGAAGAGCTGCATCGAGGGATGTTTAAAACACCAACCATTAGAAATGCAGACCTTACAGCACCTTATATGCACAATGGTGTGTATAACACATTAGACCAAGTAATGGAGTTTTACAATTTGGGAGGTGGCGCAGGTCTTGGATTTGATTTACCACATCAAACCTTGCCTTTTGATGAATTAAAATTAACAGATACAGAATTACAAGCATTAGTTGCCTATGTTAAAACGTTATCGGATGATAAGATAATAGATTCCTATAAATGATAATTGTATAACTTTTAAATAAAAACAAATAGGGTAGAAGTTTTAAAACTCCAAATATTAATTATGTGATAGGTTTGGAGTTTTAAAATTTCTCAAAAACCCCTAACCCAAATAATGCATAATCATATTTAACGGGGTCTGTAGCATCTAATTTTCTTAATTTGGTATCCAATTCTAATAATGCTTTTCCATCATTTTGTTTACGTTGAAGCAACCCCAATTTACGGGCTACATTTCCAGAGTGAACATCTAAAGGGCATGATAATTGAGAAGGGGATAGGCTATTCCATATTCCTAAATCTACACCAGCACTGTCATCTCTAACCATCCATCGTAAAAACATATGGATTCTTTTTGCAGCAGAATTTTTATAAGGATCACTAATGTGTTTTTCGGTTCTTAAAGGATGTGGTAAACTAAAAAAAAACTTTTTAAAATCATGTATTGCACTCTGTAAGTTGTTCTCTTGTTTGTATCGTTCAAAAAAACTTTCCATATCACCAAATGTATTATATAGGTGTTGTAAAGCAGTAATAAAGTAGGTTAGGTCAGTTTTATTAAAGGTTCTGTGTACAAAACCTTCTAGATTGTGAATATCTGTTTTGGTATGGTTCATTATAAAATCGTAAGGACTGTTGCCTAATAAATTCATTAATTTATGTGCGTTTTTTAGAATACTTTTTCTATTTCCCCATGAAATGGTGGCAGTAAGAAATCCAGAAATTTCAATATCTTCTTTTTGAGTAAATAAATGTGGAATTTGTATTGGATCTGTTTCAATAAATTTTGGTTGCTCATAAAAAAAAGCTTTTTCGTCTAAAAATTCTTTGAGCTCTATTTTTTTAAGTTTTTTCACAAGTAATTATATAATATCGTTTTATAGAAAAAAGTAAAGATCCCAATAATTCTTAAGGTTTTATAAAAATACAATGAATTTATAAAAAAGGTTTTTTTAAATTTTAAACACAATAAAACAATCTGTTAAAAAGTTTAATACTTTTATGGGTATCCGAAATTAAATTTATATTTTGTATTTGTAACGAAATCGTTTCTATAATATCTAGATAAAAATAGCAGTCAGTGATTTTTTGCTACTTAAAGATTTATGAAATGAAAATTTTAGATAGTTTATTTTTAATAAGTGGCTTACAAACGTTAGTTATCTCTGTTATTTTACTTTTTTTTAAATCAAAAAAAGTTAGAATTAATAGATACCTAGGGCTGTTTTTTGTAACACTATTAGTGGAGTTTGTTTTATTATATGGATCTAATGTAGTAGAACATCCTGCAATTTATTATGTTCCTCTTCGATTTGATTTTTTAAGCATGAACTTCTTGTTTTTTTATGCAGCTGAAACTTCTGGAATTCGTATAGAAAACAAATTTTATTATTATATACCTGCAATCTTAGAATTTTTACTTTCTTCTGTATTTTTTATTGCAGTACTTCAAAATCCTGATTTGCATACTACTCTAAAAAACAACTATTTTTTTACTATTATTCGTGCTTTTGCATCGTTGTATATTGTGATTTTGTCTTTTTTAATTATTAAAATTAATATAAAGCATAGGAAGCAGCTGCCAGAGTTTTATGAAATAACAAAATTTAAATCGCTTAACTGGTTAACCATATTTTGTGTAATATGTATTTGTTTTAATTTATTTACGAATGTTGTACGAATATTTCCTGAAGAAAAATATTTATTGGTAGTCTCTGCTTCTATGTATTTATTATCCCTTTATTATATTACTATAGCAAGTTTAGTGCAGATTAATATCATTAATATAATTTCACCAGAAGAAAATAAGATAGCTAAGGCAGAGTTAGAAGATGTTATAAAAAAAATTGAAGCATACATGTTAGAAACAAAAGCATATTTAAATCCAACTATAAGTTTAAAAACTTTTGCTAATGATATAAAGCTTCCAGAAAGATTAATTTCTAAGGCAATTAATAAAATAGAACATAAAAATTTTAATAATTATATAAATTATTATAGAATTGAAGAGTTTAAAGAGCTTTTGTCTATGGATAGACATAAAAAATTTAGTATTTCTGCTATTGCTAATGAGGTAGGTTTTAATTCCAGAGCCTCATTTTATAAAAACTTTAAAGAAATTGTAGGTGTTTCTCCTTCTATATATGCTAAAAAAGAAAAAGTTTGATTGGTAGTATATAGGGTTTTTTAATGTACAAAATTTCTTAAACACAATTAAATTAAAAGGTTAAGTGGGAGAGGGAGCCTAATATTAAAAATAAATTCTATTTCATTATAAATAACAAACATCTCTTATTTAAGAGATGTTTGTTATTTATAATATATTGTACAAATTCTATTTTATCATACAGATTATGATTTTGTTCTGTTGGAATAACAAAATATGTATTATTTCTACTTTATATTAAAAATAATTCTAAGAAGTTATATTGGTGGTTTTACTATTAGAATACCTTGAACACTATTGAAGCTAGTTTAAATAAATAAAGTTTACTGGATTTTAATATTACAGTTTTTAAATACGTAATAATAAATATTTAATTACCTGATTGTTATTTTTTTATGGTTTTTTGAGATTGATGTTTCTTTATATTGTAATGTTTAATATCATGATTTAAGATGTCTCGAATCATGATTAGAGACACCAAAAAGTTGATTTCAGTGTTTTTTTTGTTCAATTTAGCATCAACTAATTACACAAACTTATACTGTCATGAAAATATTCTTTAATACTACTCAGATTCCAATTCTTAAAGAAGAGAATCTTTTAAATGTTAATACAACAAAAAACTTTCTTGATTGATTGCAAAGTGATAAACCGGTATGTTATTATATAAGTTTAATTTCTTTAATAGTATTTAGAAATTGAATTTTAAATCATAGGCTATCGAAAATTGAAATCAAAAAATGCTTTCACATTTTGATTAAGAGGGGTCTTTAAGTTTTCGATCCGGTTTATGCTTTGCATTATTACTTTTCTCTATTTAAAATTATTTTATACCCGAGACTGCATAAAAATTTAATACAGTTTCAAAGTTCTTAATGCATTTTTTATTGAAACTATAATATTAGCCTTTGGGCTTCTATTTTTTACACAAATTTAACTACAACAATATGAAAACTATCAAATTATTAGCGCTTAGCGCAATCGTTGCTGGATGTATTACTTCTTGCCAAAAAGAAGAGGTTACTACAGAGGTAAGTGAAGTAAGTAACACTCCAACAAAAGAACAACTCCTTAAATTAACTGATATGGGAGTAAGTACACACGATGTTACTATCGATAAAATCAAAAACTTAGACGGTAATACCGAGGAGTATCTTGTTAATGGTAAAGGTGTTGAAGTGCCTGTAAAAGGACTTTTTGATCAAGAAAATTTAGGTGCAGCAGAAAATGGAAACAAACAGTATAGAACTCGAAACCTTGTTTCTTCCCGTACAATTACAGTATTAGGATATACTGGTGGCGGTGGTAATGGATTAGACCAAACTGCACAACAAGGTTTAAGACAAGCAGTAGACAGCTATAACAGTTTAGGACTAACGATTAGAATGAATCTTAGTTTTGGTACTAATTATCAAGCAGCAGATATCGTAGTATATGTTCAAAGAGGTTTAGGTTCAGGAGGACAAGCTGGATTCCCTTCTGGTGGAAGAGCTTACAAATGGGCTAGAATAGGAGAAAGTGTAAGTAGAAACGGGACAACATATTCTAAACATGTAATATTACACGAAATGGGTCATTGTATTGGTTTACGTCATACAGATTGGTTTGCTAGATCATGCGATGGTAGTAACGAAGGACAAAGTTCTGAAGGTGCTATCCATATTCCTGGTACTACTACAGGCGTAGATAGATCATCTTACATGATTTCATGTGCAGCATTTGGATCTAGTGGTCGTTTTAGTAACGATGATGTAACTGCATTACGTTATATATATTAAAAACACTTATTTTAAGAACTTTGAAATTATAAGAAAGAGGCTGTCTGAAAAGGCAGTCTTTTTTATTTATATAAGATTGTATTAAACGGGGCAACAAAACAAGAAAATTTATATAAAAATAGAATATAGCTATTCTAAAATTTTACCATCAACCATTACTAGTTTTCTATCTGCCATATCTGCTAACTCTTTATTATGAGTTACTATAACAAAAGTTTGTCCAAATTGATCCCTTAGTTTAAAAAATAACTTGTGTAGATTCTCTGCAGCTTCGCTATCTAAATTTCCAGAGGGCTCGTCTGCAAAAATTACTTTAGGATTATTAATTAAAGCTCTTGCTACAGCCACTCGCTGTTGCTCGCCTCCAGATAATTCTTTTGGTCTATGGTTATATCGATGAGATAGACCAAGAAAATCTAAAAGTTCTTTAGCTCGTTTCTCTACCTCTAATTTTGGAGTTTTTTTTATAAAAGCAGGAATACAAACATTTTCCAGAGCTGAAAATTCTGGTAATAATTGATGAAACTGAAAAATAAAACCTAATTGCTCATTTCTAAATTTTGAAAGTTGTTTTTGAGATAGAGTATTGATATCAATTTCATTAATCAATAGTTGACTCTCTTTTTCTTCACTTACATGGTCCAAAGTACCCAAAATTTGTAATAATGTAGTTTTTCCCGCCCCCGAAGCTCCAACAATAGATACAATTTCTCCTTTGGTAATATGAAGATTTACACCCTTAAGGACATGAAGATCTCCATAATTTTTATGAATGTTATTCGCTTTGATCATTTGTTTTTTAAACTTGAAGCAGTGAAAGTAATCAATATCCTTAGAATCCCCAAAGCCTAGGTTTTAAATATAGTTTTTAAAGATGTGATTATTGTTTTTTACATTGTTTTTTTTATAGAATTAAAATTATAAATTGTACCCTAAATGGAAAGTAATAAAGTGATTACTTTGTATGTGTTTCATTAAAAAAAATACTTTTAAGATCATGAAAGAAAATAAAAATGAAGTTGCAGTGCTTGCAGGAGGCTGTTTTTGGTGTACGGAGGCTGTTTTTCAACGGTTAGAAGGAGTTGATAAAGTGATTTCAGGGTATACTGGCGGAACTATAAAAAATCCCGCATATCGTGAAATTACAACAGGAACAACAGGTCATGCTGAAGCGATTGAAATTATATATAACCCTGAAATCATTAGCTATAAAGAATTATTAAATATATTTTTTGCTACACATGATCCTACTTCTCTAAATCGCCAAGGTAACGATCAGGGAACACAATATAGAAGTGCCATTTTTTATACAAGTAAAGAGCAAAAACAAATAGCAGAGCAGACTATTGAAGAGCTAACGACTAATACTGTTTTTGAAGACGCTATTGTAACAGAAGTAACAGAACTAGATACTTTTTATAATGCAGAAGAATACCACCAAGATTATTATAATCAAAATAGTAGACAGAGCTATTGCGAATTTGTAATAAACCCAAAGCTTAATAAATTAAGTACTATCTTTAAAGATAAATTAAAAAAAGAAAACCTGAAGTAATTACTATGCCGTATAAAAATTTTGAAGAATATAATATACAAGTAACTGAAGAAGTAAAAGAAAATTTTGAATCTATTATTAAAAACCTTGGCGAAGATGTAGAGAGAGAGGGTATTGTTAAAACTCCAGAGAGAGCAGCAAAAGCTATGCAATTTCTAACACAAGGGTACCATCAGGATCCAGCAGAAATTCTAAAAAGTGCTATGTTTAAGGAAGGTTACGATGACATGGTTATTGTAAAGGATATCGAATTGTATTCTTTATGTGAGCACCATATGCTACCATTTTTTGGGAAGGCTCACATAGCTTATATTCCTAATGGCTACATTGTTGGGTTAAGTAAGTTACCTCGAATAGTAGATGTGTTTGCAAGACGATTACAAGTCCAGGAAAGACTTACTCATGATATTTTAGAGTGTATTAATACTACTTTAAAGCCAAAAGGAGTTGCTGTTGTTATAGAAGCATCGCATATGTGTATGATGATGCGTGGTGTACAAAAGCAGAATTCTGTAACAACTACATCAGGATTTAGAGGACAATTTGAAAAAATTGAGACTCGATCAGAGTTTTTAAGATTAATTACTGCTGATTTAGGATAATATTTTTTTGGAATACTCTTTGCTTTACTTTTGGTATATTAAACTTTAATTATTTTAAAAAATATGGCAAACGATAAATATAAAAAACTAGGACTAAGTTTACTTTTTGATGGGGTAGGAATGATATCTTATATAGTCCCTGGTGTTTTAGAGTTTACAGATATTGTATGGGCACCAATAGCAGGATGGTTAATGACCAGAATGTATAAGGGCAATGTCGGTAAAGCAGCAGGAGTATTTACATTGATAGAGGAAGCATTACCAGGTTTTGATATTATTCCAACATTTACTATAATGTGGGTATATACTTATGTAATAAAAAAAGAAAAAGTAAAAGATATTATCGATTTGGATATTTCTTAATCTTTTAAAAAACGGGCTAGCCCCATCCTACTAAGCATCTTTTTTTCAAAACCCCAGAAAAATTTAAATTGTCCAAAAAGCCACCCTACCATAAGAAGCAGAATTTGATATACAGGAAAAACTATTAATATTCGTATTGGCCAATAAATCCAACCATTTGTAGAGGCTTTATCCAAGCTTAAAAATGAAAGTATTGGATCAGATATACGAGCAGCAGTAGATCCCGTTATTGCAAAAGCTATAAATATTGCAATAAGTTCCCATCTATAGTTAACTTTCCATCTGGGTTCAAGAATATTAAATAACTTTAAGGTGATAAAAATAAATATAGAGCAGAAAAAAATAATTAGAGCAGATAACATACCAAAATAAGAGGTATCTGTTTGTTGTATATTTATTAGGTTTACAATATATCTAGCAATTAGGTAAGAAGAGAATAAGACACTCAATATGCCTAATATCGGAAATAATAATTGCCAATTATGTTTAATCTCCCAGCGATCTTTGAATTTTTGCATAATGCAAAAGTACAATTAAAAAGAATTAAAATCAATATCGTCTACCTCTGGTAGCAATAAACCGTTGATTAAATTGTTGCTCAAAGTAAATAAAGTAATTATACAAAAGATAGTTAACCTCATAACCATAATGAATTACAGGGTCGTAATTGATTTGTTGCTCATATAAAAGAGGATCAAAACGTTGGGGTTGTAAAACACGTTGGTTGTACTCTGTAACATATATACGATTTCTGTTTTCTAAAAATGATTCTGTGTAAAATCCTCTAGGTCTTTGAGTTACAATCCAAGAATTAAACCCAGGTTCAATAATCATTATCTCATATTCGAGACTATCATTGGCAATTCTAAGAGTATCCGAATTTGTATTAGAACTGGATATAGTTGTGTTTTTGTTATTAGTTGTAGCACAACTATAAATAAACATCCCTAAGATTAATATGTAAATGGTGCTTTTCATTTTCTTTAAATATATTTAAAAAAAGAACACTATAGTGTTGTGAAAATTATAAATTCCAAAAATCAATTTGATTTTGTTCAATTTCTTGAATATCTGTAAGATTAATATCCATGCGATACATAATTAACTCTGTAAACCGATTAGTTGCAAACTCTTGATTGAATCCATTGGAATATAAAATACCAGCACCATTAGTTGCAGTACAACGGCCTAAAGTATAATTTCCGGTTCGAATTACTGTACCAGTTCTTCTAATTGTTTGTATAACATTTGCTCGTATAAAGGAAAGTTGTTGCCATTGATTATTAGGATTAGAAGCAGATCTTACAGGACTACTACAACAAATACCTGAATCAAAATAGAGGTTATTATTTGTCCAGTTTACATGAATGGACCATCTATTTGTATTCACACCAGGCTGTCGTGTACCAAATGAGAATTGGTTATTAGAAGTAGAGTATATAACCGTAAATACAGAACCATTTACTCCAGAATTTGTAAGAATTTGTATACTAGTGTTTATATCTAATCTATCATCTATACCATCACCAAAAAAATATGGTCTTGTTGGATCTGTTATAAAACGTGGTTGAAAAGCATTCGTGTTTTGAACTGCATTTCTGCCTAAACCACTTTGATCATACCAAATTACTACAAAAACATTGGCAGCACCCCTCCAAGTATTTATTGCAGTTATATCAACAATATCATTATCTGACCATCCAAAGTCCTGTTGTGCATTATCGTTTGCTCTTCTTAATCGTACAATAGGACCGTTGTAATCAGATTCTAAAACTCTTAATGAAAAAGCAAAACTTATATCGGTTAATTTTTCATCAAGAATATGAGAAGGTCTTATAGTTGGAAAATTATTGTATTGGCTTATTTGTCCAAAACTTAAATATGAAAAAAATAAGATAATGTATAATAGTTTTTTCATGATTAATTTCTCTTTAAATCCCCTGTAAGATGAAATACATTTGTATTAGTAGATATAATGCCCGCTCCAGCATCTTTTCCCGCTGTTTTAAACCTAAGTAATCTATTTTTTATTGTTACACCTGAAACTCCCGATATAAATATTTTTCCGTCTCCTATTTGATAGATACTAACATTATATCCAGTAGGAAGCCCAGTCGGAACTGTTAATGTGATGTCTGTTGCGCTATTAAAAGTTAATATGTTGTGATTGTCCGTGTCTAAAAGAGTATAGTTTACTGTTTTTAAAAAAACAGACGGAGATTCGAGTAATTCTTTCCATTCTGTACCATTAAATTGATATATTTTCTTTCTGTATTAAATACTAATGAGCCTTGTTGTATTGTTGCAGTAGTAATATTATTAATTTCTAGTGTTGTTGCTTGGGGAAGTCCCATTAGTGAATTTGCATCGATCTGAGCAAGAAAGTTTTGGGCATACAGAAGTAATACCACGAATAGTAGTTTTTTCATCATAGGGGTAATTTTTATAAATAAGGGTTTTCTAAAGCTATTAAACTTCAGAAAACCCCTTTGTTAGATATGTAAATTAATAAAAGTTGGACTATTTACCAAAAAGACCTCCTAAGAGTCCTCCTAATCCTCCTTTTTTCTTTCCACCACCACTTAATAACATTCCAGCAACATCATCAAGGATACTTCCATCACCATCTGCATCTAAGAAAGATTCAATCAAAGATTGTTGTTGGGATCCATTACCGCCTCCTGATAAACTGCCTAGTAAGCTAGAAAGTCCATTAGAATCATTTACATTATTTTGTTTCGCTTGTTTCCCCAAAACTCCTAAAAGAATTGGTGCAGCAACTTTAAGGATCTGAGCAACAGAACCAGCATCAATTCCTGATTTTTGACTTAAAGCATTTTCTACTGCTGGTTGTTTACCTCCAAGAATATGACCTAGAATACCAGCTCCGTCATTGGTTACACTTTCATCAACACCACCTTCAAATAAGCCACCAAGATTGTCTAAAATACTACCCGAATGTTTACCAGTTATCGCTCCTAATAATCCAGAAGCACCTTCAGGAGTAGAAGCATTACGTTGCATTGCGCCCATTAACACAGGCATTGCCATAGTTAGTAGGTCACCTGTCTTATCTGCGGATTGCCCGGTTTGCGAACTAACACCACTGATAATTTGTTTACCCATTGGGCTATTTAAAAGATCTAAAATTCCTGACATAGTTAATAAAGTTTTTTTAATGAATCTAAATTTACATTTTTAATGTTAAAATTATTCATAATTTGATATTTTATTTTGGTAAAAAAAAGATAAAAAGCAATTTTATGGGATAAAAAGCATAAAGCGTCATTTTAATTTTAAAATGACGCTTTATTATTAACACTTAGGTGTTTGAATACTAATTAAGTATTTCTATGATTTGTTCTGCCAGTTCCTGGCCAATACGATCTTGTGCTTCTCCTGTAGCAGCACCAATATGAGGTGTTAATGATATTTTTGAGTTCATTAACACTTTTATAGCAGGATTGGGTTCGTTTTCAAAAACATCTAACCCTGCAAACCCTAATTTTCCATTTTCTAAGGCTTCTACCAGCGCAACTTCATCTATAACTCCACCTCGAGCTGCATTAATAATTCCAGCTCCATCTTTCATTTGCTCAATTTCATGTTTACCTATAACATATTCTTTTTGTGCAGGAACATGTAGTGTAAAGAAATCAGAGTTTTTCAGAACTTCTTCTTTAGAAACAGTTTTAATTTTAAATTTTAGGGATTGACCATCAAAAAAATCTAAAGGAATTTCTATTTCTTCTATAAAAGGATCGTATGCAATTACTTTCATACCAACTCCTATAGCAATTTTAGCAGTAGCTTGTCCTATACGCCCAATCCCAATTACGCCAAGTGTTTTTCCTCTTAATTCAATACCACTACCATATGCTTTTTTTAGGTTTTTGAATTTACTATCTCCTTCTAAAGGCATATTACGATTAGAATCATGTAAAAATCGAACACTACCGTATAGGTGCGCAAAAACTAACTCTGCAACAGATCCAGAGGATGCTGCAGGAGTATTGATTACATGTAGTCCTTTTTCACGAGCGTATGCTACATCTATATTATCCATTCCTACACCACCACGACCAATGATTTTAAGAGATGGACAATTATCTATGATATCTGTTCTTACTTTGGTAGCACTACGTACAAGTAGTACAGAAATTTCATTACTATTAATGTAATCTACCAATTGATCTTGGGCAACTGTGGTGGTTAAAACTTCAAATCCTTTTTTTTCTAAAGCTTCAATTCCACTTTGTGAAACCCCATCGTTTGCTAATACTTTCATTATTAAGTTTTATGTTTTAATTAACGTGCTCTAAATAATTGCAATTAGAATATATTATCTGATTTATGCTTTACGTTCCAAGTCGCTCATTATATCTACAAGTATTGCTACGCTTTCCATAGATAAGGCATTATACATACTAGCTCTATATCCTCCAACACTTCTGTGTCCATTAAGACCATTGATCCCAGCCTCTGTCCACATAGCGTCAAAAGTTTCTTTAAGATCTTCATTAGCTAAAGTAAAAGTAGCGTTCATATTAGAACGATCTTCTTTTGCAGCAAATCCTTTAAATAATGGATTTAAATCAATTTCAGAATAAAGAAGATTAGCTTTTTTATCGTTTAGTTCTTCTATGGCAGATATTCCTCCAAGTTTTTTAAGCCATCTTAAAGTGAGCATAGAAACATATACAGGATATACAGGAGGGGTGTTGTACATACTTGCTTTGTTTATATGAACCTGATAATCTAACATAGAAGGAATTTTTCTTTCTATTTTGCCTAAAATATCTTCTTTTACAACTACTAGAGTTGTTCCTGCAGGGCCCATATTTTTTTGAGCTCCAGCATATATTAAACTAAATTTTGAAAAATCTAATTGTTTAGAAAAGATATCACTGCTCATATCACAGATTAAAGGGGAATCTGTAACTGGAAACTCCTTTATTTGAGTTCCAAAAATTGTATTATTACTTGTACAGTGTACATAATCCAGATTTTTAGGAATATTGTAACCTTTAGGGATATAATTAAAATTGCTGTCTTTTGAAGAGGCTATTTCAATTACTTCGCCAAAAAGCTTAGCTTCTTTTATAGCTTTATCACTCCAGGTACCTGTATTAATATATCCCGCCTTTGTTTTTAGTAGGTTGTAAGCAGTCATTAAAAATTGAGTACTTGCTCCTCCTTGAAGAAATAATGCTTTATAACCCTTGCCCTCTAAACCTAACAATTCTAAAGCTAAACTACGAGCTTCTTCCATAACATCTACAAAATCTTTACTACGATGTGATATCTCTAAGATAGAAAGACCAGAGTTGTTAAAGTTCAATACTGCTTGTGATGCTTCTTTAAATACTTCTTGCGGTAAGATACAGGGCCCAGCGCTAAAATTATGCTTTTTCATGTGCGAATATTTATTGTTTTTTATAATCACATAAAAACCTTTATGATTAAATTAAATAGAACGGTTTTTTAGTGGTTTATTATTGTTAAATAGTTACAAAGCTTTATCTGTTCTTTTCTTATTGTAATAAATAAGAAAAACACCACAAAGGTGCTAATAATCTGAAAGAAAAGTGTTGTCAAATTGATAAAATATCTAATTAATTGTTGTTAAAAATTGAATAATATCTATACCATCTGCATAATCCGAAAGTTCAGGGTTTTGTGTTTGTCCAAATTCTACACATTCTGGTAAGAAACCAGAACCAACAACACATTGAATCTTTTCTTTATCCTGTTCTATTTTTTTAGTTAACAGATCCATAGATTCATATTTTTCATAGAACAAAGTTGCAATTGGAGAGGCATAACTCTCATCTTCTTTCAGCATTAAAAAACCATTTTCAAATAACTTATAATTGCTCATTAAATATACGGCTTTGTTGTAGTCGTAGTTATTGGCGTATTTTGCACTATTCATAATATCATGATAGTCATACATTGCTTCAAAAAACAAATCAAATTTATAGTCTTTCGGAATCATTAATTTAGAGACACTCCTGCATCCTAGCCCATAGTACCTAAAAATATCTTCACCTAATGCTTGAAGTTGTTCTTTAGTTTCGTTTCCTGTTAAAACAGCTACAGAGTTTCGGTTTTTTCGAATAACATTAGGTACTTTACTAAAATAGTACTCAAAATATCTAGACGTATTATCACTTCCTGTAGCAATAATAGCATCAAAACTTTTTAGTTTGTCAAAGGTAAAAGATATCCGTTCTTTAAAGCGAGGTTCAATTGCAATTAAATAGGAAGATAAAAAAGGTAGTAATTGGTTATCATTAGAAGATTGTTTTACTAAAATTTTGTTTCCCGAAATTAGCACAGAAAGGAAATCATGAAATCCTACCAAAGGTATGTTTCCAGCCATTATGGTGCCTATAGTTTTCGATTCACTTTCTGTAAAAGAATAAGCGGATAGCCAATTATCAAGATTCTCTTTAGTAAGTGCATTACTCCATTGTTTAATAGAAAAAAGTATATTTTCTTTTGTAAACCATCCGTTATGATGTATGGCAGCATCAATTTTTTGAGACATTTTATCAAAAAAATCTTCATTAGATAAAATACAACTAACTTTCTCATAACCAGTTGTTTTGAATTGATTAAGGAACTTCCCTAATTCAGAAAAAGCTTTTACACGATCATTTAATAACATTTCTTATTTGTTTATCACTAGTTTACGAGCTATTTTTGTGCTGCAAATTTAGAATAAAAAAGAGCTATGGCAATTATAATAACAGATGAATGTATAAATTGTGGCGCTTGTGAGCCAGAATGTCCAAATACTGCAATTTATGAAGGAGCTGATGATTGGAGATATTCTGATGGTACAGATTTAGAAGGAGACTTGGTGCTTCCTGGTGGTAAATCTATAAATGCTGAAGAAGCACAAGAGCCGATAAGTGATGAAATTTATTATATCGTACCCGAAAAATGTACTGAATGTAAAGGTTTTCATGAAGAACCACAATGTGCCGCAGTGTGCCCTGTAGATTGCTGTGTTCCTGACGAGGATGTTGTAGAAACAGAAGAGTTTTTATTACAAAAACAGTCTTTTATGCACAAATAATGAAAACCTTATTATATAGATAATAAAAATACCTGTCGTATGATAGGTTTTTTTATGGTCATTTTTTAAATTTTAGTACTTTCGCTTTAATACAAGCACAATTTTAAATATAAAATAATGAAAAAAATAGTATTATTTATGTTCTTTACAGCGATTTCTATTGCTACTTATGGACAATATCGTTGGGAAGTTTCAGGCGGAGCAACTTTTTCTAAGTTAGATCTTGAAACAAGTGAAACAACTGCAGGAGCTGGGTTTTATGTAAATGCTGGATATGGATATTTAATGGGAGTTAGAGCAAGAACAAGCATTGTTTTTTCGTTAGACTTATTACAGCGTACTAGTGAAATAGAAGGTCTGGGTGATGCAGAAACACTTCAAGTAGGGTTTAATCCAAAATTCAGATACTTAACGGGAGATGGTAAAGATAGGTTTCGAGGATTTATAAATGTAGGACCATCTTTTAGAGTAAATACAAGCTTTAAAATTGATGGACAGAAATTAGAAGATGAAGAATATGAACAGCTTATTATTGGTGGCGTATATGGAGTTGGGTTTTCGCAGATGATAGGAGAAATGTTTGATATTATGGCAGAAGTTGGAGTAATGAACGATTTTGTAGATAATTTAACCAATACAGGTAGTAAGTTTTTTGATGTTTATGCAAGAGTAGGAGTACGATTTAGAATTTATGACGCTCGAAGATAATACTACGACACAAATATTATAAAATAAAAAATCCTGCATATTGCAGGATTTTTTATTTTATAAATTGTTTAAGAACTAAATTAATATTCCATTAAAGCATCTCTATATTCTTTTAGATCAGATATGTTCATTCTGTTCTTTAGACTTTTTGTAAGAGATATTAAATATTTAAGGCTCTCTATAGGATTTATAGCTTCTTTTTCTTCAGTAGAATCTTCATCGTCTATAGGTTCATCATCTGGAATAGGTATAAGAAATGAGTTGTTTTTTTCGATATGCTCATAAGTAAACCTAAGAACTTTAACGACTAAAGGAACTTGCTCCTCTAAAGCGTAAGTTCTTAGTTCTTTAATATCCTCAATTAATGTATCTGTATTGATCCCTGTTTTATCAAGATCCTCCAGAATTTTATCGATTAATTTAATTGCTTTTTTATTTTCCAAAAGGGTAAGGTTATATAGATGATTAAATACTAATAATTGCAAATTTATATTTTTCCTTCATTATTAGAAATCAATTACGAGTATTTATTTATATTATTAATTATTTTTTTGTTTAGGATATTTTAACAAAACATGGTTTTTGTGAAATAACAACCTGTTTTTTAATTACTTATGATTTTTTTTAATAGTCAATAAGACTATTCCAGCTAAAGTTTGAGGTAAAACCGTAACCGTATATACAACAAACCTCTTTATCTTTGAAAAGTATTCCAATTACAATTTTTCCCTTACTTTTTTTGTTTTCCCCAACACTTACCTCCTTTTTCTAAGGAGGTAAGTTCTTCATGGGGGTTTGTGTTTTTTAAGTAAATATTTATTTTTTTAATTCTAATAACACGATTTCTTGATTAGAAATAATAGTTACAGCATCGTTGTTTACTTTTGTTTCTACACCAGAATATTGATCTATAAGAATTTCTCCTTCTGCAAATAGAGAGTTAATTTTAATTATTTTCTTTCCTTTATTAAGGTTTAAACCAATAACTACTTTATCTAAAACTTCGTTTTTATTGTATACTCTAGAAAAAACATATGGTTTTTCTGAAATTATTCGATGTTTTCCAGCACCGACAGCAGGGTGATTTTTTCTAAAAACGCCTAATTTTTGCCAGTGTTTAAGCAAGTTTTTAGTGTCCTCGTTATTAATATCTTTCCAATTCATGTTAGATCTCAAATTAGCATCTCCTTTGGTATCTATAATTGTTAGAGGTCTAGCTATTTCATCTCCATAATAAATTTGAGATATACCAGGACTTAGCAACAGTTTAGTTGCAGATTCATAAGTCTTAGTTCTGCTTTTATCAAAAGGAGAGTTGTCATCGTGAGAGCTTATGTAATTGGTTACCCCTTTACCAATTAGGTTAGTATATAAGATCTTACTATATACACTAAATAATTTTTCATAATTAATATTCTCTGCATCATATTTGAATTGAAAATTAATTAAATTATCAAACCCGTATGCATAATAATCTATTTTACGATCTGTAAATTCATAATTTCTTTTGTTATGGATATTATAACCATATAGTTCTCCTAACATATAAAATTCATTAGTATCCAGAACCAAGTTAGGGTTTTTAGATTTCCATTCTATAAATGCAAGTTTTGCTTGTTCAGCAAGTGTTTTCCAAGTATTTTCTTCTACGTGTTTAGTAGTATCTACTCTATACCCATCAATTCCTAATTTTCTAACATAATCTGTTAACCATTTTATGATGTAATTTTTTGGAGATTTTTTTAATCCTGTTTTATTAAAAAAGGTTTCTATTTCTAAAAGTTCTTTTTCTAGCCGCCCTTCTGCTTTCCATTTTTGTGTGAGGATTTCAGGTAATTCTACATTTTTATCACTTTCAGTTTTAATATCGGGTAAGTTTTTGACCAATGTGCAGGATACAGTATTTTCATAATTTTTATAATCACATTGTGGTGTGGTTCTTACCCATGTGTCTGGCCATACAGGATCTTGATCTGTTACAGGGCCTGTATGGTTTATTACTACATCCATAAGAATTCGTATACCATTTTTATGAGCAGTTTTTACTAATTGTTCAAGATCTTCGAAGGTTCCAAAATTAGGATCTATTTTTGTCCAATCTTTAGCCCAATATCCGTGGTATGCATATGTATTTCCCGTTCCTTCATTTACACTACCATATATTTGTTCTACAACAGGAGTAAACCAAATAACATTTATTCCTAGGTTACTAAAATATCCTTCCTCTATTTTTTGAGTGATACCTTTTATATCACCTCCTTCAAATCCTCTTAATTTCCCCGTTTTTTTAGTTCTGTCTATTATCTTGTCGTTAGTAATATCCCCATTATTAAACCTGTCTGTTAGTAAAAAATAAATATTAGCTCCTTCCCAGATAAAAGGAATGGGAGTCTTTATATCCAAATTTTTATTTTTGGTGTTTTCTAACTGGGTATCTTTGTTAGAGATATTTTTACATGACAGTATGATAAATAAAAGAGAAAAGACAATACATCTAAAAGGTATATTCATGAGTTTCTATGGGGTTTAAAACTGCTAAACTATAAAAGTATTTTAATACGTTAGTTTTTATAAACTATAAAAAGATAAAAATATTTTTAATGTAATTTACAATACATTGTATTAGGTACCATAAAGAATTGATGTAATTAATTTTTATTTTTTTATAAAAATACTGTTCCTTTGGGGTCAAAATCATAAAAATGACCAAATTTAAAGCCTGGATTTCTGCGGCGCGTTTAAGAACATTACCATTATCCATTTCAGGTATTATTGTTGGTTCTTCTTTAGGAAATAATTTATTCTTAAAAACAAATATTTTTTGGTTAGCAATTGCCACCACTTTAGGATTACAAATATTATCTAATTTTGCTAATGATTATGGCGATGGGGTAAAAGGAACGGATAATAAAGATAGAGTAGGACCAATGCGTGCTTTACAGAGTGGAGTGATTTCTAAACAACAGATGTTTAAAGCAATAGTATGTACTGCCATACTAGCATTAGGGTTAGCAATATCTTTAATATATGTGTCTTTTGGGAAAGATAATTTTTTATATTCCTTATTCTTTTTTGTACTTGGCTTGGCATCAATAGCAGCTGCAATAAAATATACAATGGGGTCTTCGGCATATGGATATAGAGGTTTGGGCGATGTTTTTGTGTTTCTTTTTTTTGGTTTAGTTAGTGTGGTAGGATGTTTTTTTCTCTATACTAAAAATGTAGAATTAGTTGTTTTTCTTCCAGCTACCACAATTGGCGTATTAAGTGCAGCTGTACTAAACCTTAATAATATGCGAGACTATGCTAATGATAAAAAGTCTGGTAAAAATACATTAGTTGTAAAATTAGGAATCCAACGAGCTAAAATGTATCATTTTACATTACTTATTATATCTATGTTATGTATGTTAGTATATCTTTTTTATACATACAAAAAACCTATGCATTTATTATTTTTATTGTCATTTATACCGATATTATTTCATTTTATAAAAGTTTTTAAAACTAATACTACAGAATTATTAGATCCTGAACTTAAAAAAGTAGCTTTAACAACATTTTTACTTTCTATTTTATTTAGTTTAGGGCAGATTTTATAATTTAGTGAAAATCTGTTTTTTTAAATACAGTAAAAAAAAACATACGTTACGGTAAACTTATTTTAATTATATCACTTATGAAAATCACGTTTTACGGGCAAAATACATTATTAATAAAGATCAATGATATTCATGTATTAGTAGATCCATTTATTTCTGGTAATCCTTTGTCTAAGGATAAAGTGGATATAGGTACAATTAAAGCAGATTATATTTTGTTAACACATGCGCATCAGGATCATGTTTTAGATGCTGAAGCAATAGCAAAAAAAACTAATGCTACCATCGTTTCAAATTATGAAATAGCAATGTATTATCAAAATTTAGGAATTGAAGTACACCCTATGAATCATGGAGGGGAATGGAGTTTTGAATTTGGAAATGTAAAATATGTAAATGCGATACATACTAGTAGTTTTGCAGATGGAACTTATGGAGGGCAACCTGGGGGATTTATTATAGAAGGAGAGCGCAAAACTATTTATATTGCAGGAGATACTGCTTTAACCATGGATATGAAATTAATTCCTTTACGATATAAGCTGGATTTAGCAATTTTACCTATTGGAGATAATTTTACAATGGGTATTGATGATGCAATTATCGCAAGTGATTTTGTAGAATGTGATAAAGTATTAGGTGTACATTATGATACTTTTGGATATATTGAGATTGATCATGACGAAGCCAAACGAAAGTTTTTTAAAAAAAATAAAGATCTTATGTTATTAGATATTGGGGGTAGTATAGAACTATAATGAATGCCAAATATTATAAACACGTCCTGCAGTTTAAAAGGCCGAGTGGTACATCCCGAGGAGTATTAAAAACCAAAGAAACTTGGTTTATAGTGATTTTTGATGGATTAAAAAAAGGGATAGGAGAGTGCGGGATTTTAAGGACATTGAGTATAGATGACCGTCCTGATTATGAAGATAAATTAAAGTGGGTATGCGATAATATTCATTTAGGAGTTACGGCAATTTGGGAAAGTCTAATAGAGTTCCCTAGTATTCAATTTGGAGTAGAAATGGCTTTTAAATCTTTAGAAAGCACTTCTCCTTTTATATTATATCCTTCTGCATTTACAGAAAGACAAAGCCATATTTTGATTAATGGATTAATATGGATGGGAGATAAGGATTTTATGCACAAACAAATAGAGGATAAATTAAAAGAAGGTTTTACGTGCATAAAAATGAAAATAGGGGCCATTGATTTTGAAACAGAACTAAGTTTATTATCCTATATTCGATCTCAATTTTCATCAAGTACTGTAGAGTTAAGAGTAGATGCCAATGGAGCCTTTACTCCAAAAGATGCCTTGGGTAAATTAAAATATCTTTCTGAATATGATCTGCATAGTATAGAACAACCAATACGGCAAGGGCAACATAAAGAAATGGCAAGATTGTGTAAAGAAACGCCATTACCTATTGCATTAGATGAAGAGTTAATAGGTGTTTTTTATAAAGCAGATAAGATAAAAATGCTAGAAACTATTCAACCACAATATATTATTTTAAAACCAAGTTTAATAGGAGGTTTTAAAGGAACTAAAGAGTGGATTGATTTGGCAGAATCTTTTGGTATACATTGGTGGATTACCAGTGCCCTTGAAAGTAATGTAGGACTTAATGCTATTGCGCAGTATACTTATACATTAGATAATAAAATGCCACAAGGATTGGGAACAGGAGGTTTATACACTAATAATTTTGATTGCCCATTAAAGGTAGTTCATGGTAATTTGATGTATGATACTCAAAAAGATTGGAAAATAAACTATTTAAAATAATATTACTATTATATGTATATCACTCAAGGAAGAAAAGGAAAGTTAGGAATGTGGAAATATCTTCCAATACCAATAGGTTTCATGTTATTAATGGGGCTAAATTATTTAGCCGTAAAAATGCTTAATATGGATACCGAAGCTGTAATGAAACAGCAGATTGAATCTATTGGTAAAAACATGCTATTTCTTCAACTTTTGATTCCTTTTGTAATCTTTTTAGCCGGATTACTTTTTTGGGTACGATATGTACACCAACAAAGCCTTCTGTCTCTTACTACGAGTAGAAAAAAAATAGACTGGGGTCGTATATTTTTTGTTTTTGGATTGATGGCTTCTTTTATAATAATAACTACACTAGCTGCTTATTTTATAACTCCAGAAAACTTCCAAATAAATTTTCAACCAATACCGTTTTTAATACTAGCTATTATTGCAATACTATTAATCCCTATACAAACTAGTTTTGAAGAGTATCTGTTTAGAGGATATTTAATGCAGGGATTAGGTTTGGCAGTAAAGAACAAATGGTTTCCTTTAATAATTACATCGGTACTTTTTGGAATAATGCATGCAGCTAATCCTGAGGTAGAAAAACTAGGACCTATACTTATGGTATACTATATAGGTACTGGTTTATTTCTGGGTATCATTACTTTAATGGATGATGGATTAGAACTAGCACTTGGTTTTCATGCAGCCAATAACTTGATTACGGTACTTTTGGTAACAGCAGATTGGACAGCGCTTCAAACAGATTCTATTTTTATTGATGCTTCAGATCCTGGTACAGGATATGAAATACTTATGCCTGTATTTATAGTGTTTCCAATCTTTTTGATAATCCTTTCTAAAAAATATAAGTGGACAGGTTGGAAAGATAAGCTTTTTGGTAAAATAGAAACAGATACAATCGCACAAGAGATAACATAAAAATGATACACTCTTTACATATACATAACTCATGAATATGGTAGAAAATTGAAATTTGAACATGCAAACAAAAAATACATTTTCTATCCCCGAAATACACCAAGGATTCTCCATTAATAAGAATTCTTTGGATAAGGAAGGATTGAAATATTTTGCCCATAATTTTATTAAAGAAGGAGAACTTTATGAGCAAGAAGCAGGATGTTTTTTGTTAGATTGGTTAAGTGATAAAGATCACATTGTAGTACAAACTTCTGGTTCTACAGGGAAACCAAAAAAAATAAAGGTGTTTAAGCAGCACATGATCAACAGCGCTTTAGCTACCGGAAAATTTTTTAAACTAGAAGAAGGAACCACAGCTTTATTATGTCTTTCTGCAAATTATATCGCTGGTAAAATGATGCTTATTAGAGCAATGGTTCTTGGCTGGAAAATCGATTTGGTACCACCAAAAACAAATGCACTGGATACGGTATATAAACAATATGATTTTTGCGCAATGGTTCCATTACAGCTCGATAATTCCATTAACAGGCTCCATTTGGTTAAAAAATTAATTGTCGGAGGAGGTCCTGTTTCTGAAAATTTAAGAAGCTTGGTTCAAGGTTTTAAAACTAAGATATATGAGACATATGGTATGACGGAGACAGTTTCTCATATTGCGGCCAGAAGAATAAATCCAAAGAAAAAAGATAAAAAAGATGCTAGCTTTTTTAAAGCATTACCAAATATTACCTTAAGTATAGATGATAGAAATTGTTTGCTTATAAAAGCGCCACAATTAAACGAAGAAACAATAATTACGAATGATGTTGTAGAACTAAAAACCTATAAAAAGTTTATTTGGAAAGGTAGATATGATAATGTAATTAATAGTGGAGGAGTGAAATTATTTCCTGAAGAGATAGAGATTAAATTACAACTATTAATTGGGCATCGTTTTTTTATCTCCAGTATTCCTGATGATATTTTAGGAGATAAAGTAGTATTAGTTGTTGAAAGAGATTATGATGAAATATCTTGCCGTACTTTAGAAGAGGGAATACAAAATCTAAAAACTCTTAATAAATATGAAATTCCTAAAGCAATTTATTTTCTTCCACAGTTTATAGGAACAGATAATGGCAAAATTCAAAGAGCTAAAACATTAGAAATAGCTTTGCTTAATAAGGTATAGATACTTGAATACATCAATATAAAAAGAGTAATGATTTCATGTTATATTTTTTAATCTAAATAATTCCTCGAAGGCTCTGCCTCGGGGTTTCCGATTCACCT
>CAYGUC010000047.1:0-39298 GCA_964353005.1 uncultured Flavobacteriaceae bacterium
CTTTTGATAGTTTTTCAATTTTGCCTGAATTTACCATACGATTTAAGGCTTTGATGATTGCTTCTTTTTTATTCACATCGACATCAAAGTCTTCATAGGTGAAAATGTATCCTTTTGGTAATCTATCTATCGTATTTCTTATGTAATCAGTTACTTTCAAGTTTTTTCGTTTAGTCAAATATAATAAAAATGTCCAGTTTATTAGTTAAAAAACTGGACATAAAAATAATTGATTTAGGAAGTAATACTATGAAGCGTATCTTTCCTTTTTATTTATTGATTTTCAGAGTGCTATTTTCAGATGAAGTACAATCAACGTTATATAATTACCAAGGTACTCGTATCTCTTTGTTATTAGAGATATGTTATCTCTACATTTTTAAAGCTCTAAAGTAAATTACTTTTTAGAAATAGGATTAGGGATATCCGTATACAGGGGTATTTTTTTTAAAAAAGAAATGACAGAACTTAAGGTTATGGTGGCTGAGGCTACTCGAAAGCCTGGAATTCGACAACATGACTAACAGTTTCCTGATGGACTACTTACATAAAGAGCAAACTTCGATTAGGTGAACCGCCTGTTACGAGACCCGTATGGCAGGTGGTGTGTGAGGTGCACTCCGCTATCTAATGATGGCGGAGCCATCTACACGATTGTGAGCAGTGTTTTTATTCGGTTTTTCTTTCTGTTTTTTATACCAATTTCTTGATTCAGATTTGAATAGTAAAAATATTGCAAATCCCTGAAGGATAGCTTGAAACAATGATAAAACTCCAATTATGGGATTCAAACGAAAAGTATCTGGAATGATGAATGGAACCATCAAAAAACCAAGTCCGCATAAAATTGTGAAGACAATTCTCGCCCAGTTTTTTCCTAGACTTATATCGTATCCCAAAAATGCTAAAATTCCAGTGCTTACTAAAATTATTACAAGGTTTGTTGGATTTGAAAAATTATCAATTTCAGTAAGTAAATTGACAAGTATTAGATTTATTATTCCAATAGCAGCTGACAAATAAATAGCTTTTGCTGAATTTGAAATGGTATTAGGTAAATCAGTAGGAATTTTACTTTCAACTGTTAGTTGTTGATTTTGATTTTCAAGCTGAATTTGAGACTGAATTTTATTTTTACAACTAATAATATCCTCGTTTACGATTCCTCTTGATTCCAATTCTGAAATTGCCGTCAAAACTGCCTCTCTTTGATATGAGCTAGTATTTTCAATAATTTGTAACAAATCAGAATCTGTTTTCGTCTTGAATTTATCAGAAAATTTTGTAGTCATTTTATATTTAGAGTAGTTTTATATTGCATACAATGAATAGCTGTATGTTAAGCTTAGCGTCGTTGTACAAATCGTTTGCGTAGCGAAAGCGAAGATCAACTATTTGTACAATGGAACATACAGCATGTTGTCTGCTGTTTTATTTTAATTTTTACTTTTTTTAAAATTAAGAATAAAAAACAAAGGAACAGTTTCAAATCCGGAACAATATTCAGTCATTTTTTTCTAAGCTTCCCCATAGCGTATGAATTTTATATTTAATAAGGTTCGTCCGCTATGGGAGCATAAAACTCCGTTTTTTTTTCTTTATTAGATCCAGAATTTCAGTAAACCCTTGACTTTTTCAAAAATTTTACCGTCCTTGTTCAAGTATTTTTAACGTGTCAACGTTTAGAAAGTACACTTTCTACGCTGCCAAGCTAAATACTTGGGCAATCTTCTTCCTAAAGTCAGAGATTTGCCGTCCCTAATAAAGAAAAAGAACTCCATACAGCTCTCCATAAAAATTAGAAAAAAGTGTCCGATCCGAATTTGGAATTGCAGACAACGGTCTTGTATATGAAACGTAGCGTGTAAAAAGACGCTAACTTTTCGGATTATGCACGAGCCGAATTTTTAAATTTTTCGTTTTATCTTAATTTTCTCAAAAAGCCAAATTTAAAAATTTGGCGGTCTTCGCAAATACACACAAACCTCTCGGAAAGCCTGTGATAGCTATGTTTTATATACGTTGTTGGCATTTCGTTTTTTTTCAGAGTACTTTTCTCCACAAATCCATATAACCATATTCAGTCCAAAATTTTTCTAATTCCGAGTGTTTTAATGATTTTGGATTTTCTTCAAAACTCCATAATTCTCCAAACTTTTCTTTCGCAACTTTTAATGGTCTTAAAAATACTTCTGAACTTCTAACTTCGATTGTACTTGTGTCATTGTGATATGCTCTCCATTTTATTGCATTTTCAGTTTGCCAATCTTCTTTTTTTCCAGCAACCAGTATAAATCTAAATTTCGATACTGCACCAAAAATCCGTTTCTTTTCAAGTGGATTTTCCTTAAAATATCTGTCCCAAGATTTAACTTGTTCAATTGAGTGATTTAATTCAGAACTTGGTTCATTTTTTTTCGTAAACAATTTCATTTCGGGTTTTTCAACTTCAACTAAAACCCATTCAGGACCGCCTGAATTGTCATTTAACCAAGTAAAGTCACATCTAAATTTTCCACCAAAAGAGATTTCGGCAAAGTTGGGTGAAATACCATATTTTCTGGAATACAACTCATAGAATAAAAAAGAATTATTTTTTAGTATTTCTAAAAGTTGAGTTTCTGAATTCTCGCTAAAAGCTTTTTTTAAATCCTTTTCAACAGTCTGTAAATTCCAAGTGCTCATAATTTACAAGTCGTTGAAAATCGTAATTATTTCTTGATATGTTGTTGAGTTGTCGAATGAATGCAAAACTCCACCTTTATGTGTTCTTTCTTTAAGTTCAATTTGTTCAGTTGAATGATTATAGGACATTGCATATCTATTTCCATCAACCCAAAACCAAATCATATTTGCGGGACTTCCATTATATTCTCTAACTTCAATTTCACGGTCAGATTTCCATACTATTGCTCCCAATAAAGCAAGGGAAACTCCTTCTACATTTCCTGCGTGATGGTCTGCTCTGTCCAGAACTCCATTTAAGTATCGTTGTAATGTTTCTATTGAGTCAATTGATATTGCCATATTTTAGTTTTGTGTTTAAATGTTAGTTCTCGGTCAAAATGAATGCCAACAACGTTATATAGTTACCAAGGTACTCATATCCTTAATTATTAAAAATATAGTTACCTCTATGTTTTAAAGCTCTAAAGTAAATTACTTTTTAGAAATAGGATTACGGATATCCGTATACAGGGATTATTTTCTAAAAAAAAGAAGCAACGACCTTTCAGGACTTAAGGTTATGGTGGGTAGAGGCTCTCGAAGTCCACCCTTCGATGAACCTCAGGGTTCGTAATGCTTGCATAGTGGGCTGAGGCTACTCGAAGCTCCATGTTGTTGATAATTGTATAAAAACAGCCAAAAGCTTTTTTCAAAAAAAATCAAGAAGCAACTTTATCTTTATAATATTGATATAACTCTTGCGAAGAAGCCCCCATCCATCTGCGCATATGAATATTTAAAAAATGATATTGTAAGCGCCACACGCCAACCTCGTTATAACGCCGTGCAGAGGTAATTACATTTTTAGGAATGATAACAAATGTATTTATTGCAAAAAGGCGATCTACCAGATCATTATCTTCATAAACAATATACGACTCGTCATAACCGTCGATTTTTTTAAAAAGAGAGGTCGTAATAAATTGACTTTGATCTCCACCGCGGCATCGTTTACTTTTAAATTGGGTTAACCAACCTAAAAAACGCAACCACCAGTGATTAGAATCAAATCTCATTCTAAAACAACCAGCTTCATTACCTTTTACTACTTCATCGATGATATAGGCATCAAAACTTTGCGGCGGAAAAGAATCTGCATGCAAAAAATATAAGATGTCTCCTATAGCAACAGCCGCGCCAGCATTTAACTGCTTGGCGCGACCTTTATTAGAAGAAATAATACGAATCGGAATTTTTTTATCCTTTGAAAAAGCAGTAACTATATCTACAGAACCATCTGTGCTACCACCATCCACGACAATAATTTCTTCTATATTTTTTGTATAATGAAGCGATGTAATCAGATGAGAAATCAGGGTGTTAATAGTTTCTGCTTCATTTAAAATTGGGATAACGATGGATATTTTCAATACTATATAAAATTCTATTAGACATCTATACTTGGTATAAATTTACTCATTTAGGCTCCAATCATATTCTTTATATCCTTTTTTTGATTGGTCGGCTATTTTTACAGTAGCATATCGATTAATAAAATCCTTAACATCCCCACCATTTACTTTAAAATCTTTTTTATACCAGGTAAATATTTTAGAGACATTTACCTCATCTTTGGTAATGGTATTTCTGGTAGGATCGTTGATAAACTTTTTGGTTTGTGTATCTAATGCATTATTAAGGTTATCTGCGGTATAGGCTCGGTTCCAAACTACAGGACAAGAAAAAGAAGCACAGTTAATAGCAAAGTGAATTCTTGGATCTCCAAATTTTCTTAGGATTTTGTGCTCTAATTCTCCCAGGCTATACCATTCTCCATCTATCTTAAAGAATTTTTTGTCCCAAGGATCCTCCAGATCTTTAATACTTTTAATAGGATAACTATCAATAACAAGTTTAATGGTATATGCATTATATGCATTGATCCAGTAGGCCAATTTTTCTTCTCGGGTCCAGTTTTCTTTTGGGGTATTTTCAGAAAGTTGTGTAAAATAGATATACAATTGCGAGCTGTCTCTCATAAAACCATTATAATTTACTTTTCCATCCTCAGATACGTTTAATAAAAGGGCTTGATCCCATACGTTATGATTAAAATTGTTTTGTGCTATTATGGGGTTAAAAAACAAGGCAATCCATGCTATTGCTATAAATTTTGGAGCTTTCATATTTTATAATTCTTTAAATCGTTGTTATACTTTTTTTGTGAATCGTTACATAGTTTTTTATTACTAGTAACCATTATTTTATTTTCATTTTTAGTAGCAAATTAACCAATGAACTTACAAGTAAAACATACTTTTTATAAGTATAAAGGATAAGATAGTTTAAAATAATACATACTGTATTTGCATTGCGATACAACCCTTATTTGTGTGTAATAAATTGATTAACAATATTTTGTTTAGATTTTAAGTGCCTGAGTTCGATTAAAAAATAGAAAGAGGTGTAGAGGTATGCTTTAAGGTAACTTTAACTTTTTTTGAAAGGTAATAGGATACTTGTTTTTAATCCAAACCAGAATTTCTAAATGAATCGAAATCAGATTGTCTAAGTAATACTCATATATTTAAAAATAGATACCAAAAGTTATTCATTAAGTTGCCAATTATATTTTTTAAAGCTTTTTTGAGCGTTATTAAGGATACTGATTTTTGAATATGTGTTTAGAAAATCTATTAAAGTACCTTTGGTTTTAAAATCTTTGGCAAACCAGGTAAATAGTTTAGAAATTTCAATTTTATTAGCAGAGATGGTATTTTTTTCGGGATTATTAATAAAATCAATAGTTAAGTTTTCTAGTTCTTTGTCTACATTTTGAGCTGTAAAAGCTTTGTTTAGTAGCTTAGGGCAGGATATAGAAGCACAGTTGATTCCGAAATGAATTCTGGGATCTTCCATTTTTCTTAAGATGGTATGTTCTATATCGTTTAGTGTATACCATTTTGCACCAAGTTTAATAAAACGTAAATCCCAAGGATTTTTGATGTCTTTAATACTGTTTACAGGATAATTGTCTAGTATTAATGCAACAGTAAAGGCATTATATACATTTATCCAATATGCTAATGTATCATATCTGCTCCATTGTTCTGTAGGGATATGTTTTGCTAAGGTATTTAAGTATATTTTTAATTTGGATTGGTCGTTTTTAAAGCCTTTGTAGTTTACGGTTCCGTTTTGAGAAACATGTTTTTGTAGTAATGTACTCCATATTTTATGATCAAAAGCTTCTGGGGGGATAACAGGTGGGGTTTTTGGTTCAGCGAGTTTCTCTTCTGTGGGTTCTGTTGTTTCAACCGACAGGTTCGTGCTTTTCTCTTCTATAGGTTGGTCTATTTTGGTGGAATCTTTTTCTGTTGTAGTATCTGTAGTACTATTTGTTTTCTGAACCGTTTTTTTACTTCCGCCACAGGCGAAAAATAACATTAAAGATAAGATGAAAACTATTCTTTTTAAGTTTACAAATAGTATCATATAAGGCAGAATATAAATATCTGGTTTTGATTCATTTTGAAATGCTGGTTTTCGATATAAAATTCTTGGCAGAATTACACTCAAACCGACGCATTTCAGATGAACCGAACCTGGGTTAATTAAATGGATTTTATACTATTATAAATAAAAGCAAAAAAGAAGCCAAAAACAAAAATCAGTTTTTGACTTCCTGGGTTTATAAATAGTTAGCCACCCTTTTTTTTAACAGCATCCGCCTCCATCATAATGGTAGGTAGATTCGCTAATAAATATATCATTTCTGCCCAAGCTTGCTAATGCTCCAGCAGTTTTATCACATACTGCGATTGGTTGGTTTTTAAGTAGGACATGTCCTTTTTTATCATCAAAATAATCCTGATCCCCATAGTATATAGCTGCTTTACCAGTAAATATACAAGGGCCATCTGCGGGCATAGGGTCTTTAATTGCAGCAACTTCTATAGATTCTATATAAATAAGCTCGTTGGTATCATAATTATTAGGATCCAGAATTCTATATGGTTTTCGGGCTCTTATTTCTATGGTTCCAAAACCAACATCGGTTAGTGCTTTTACATATTCGGCGATTGGTAAACTACCGCTTAGGCAGAGTGCTCTTAAGCGCTCGTCGTTACGTAAATTATCGTTCATTGGTTGCTCACAGGTGGGGTCGCTCATTACTAATCTGCCATGCGGTTTTAGTACCCGATACATTTCTTCAATTGCTTTTCGCAGGTCTTCTGCTTTAAAAATATTGAATAAACAGTTTTGCGCTGCTACGTCTATACTATTATCGTCTACAGGCAGATGTAGGGCGTCTCCATATCTTAGATCCACAAATTCACTTTTAAACCAGTCATTTTGTTCTTCGGCTTCTTTAAAATTTTTGCGAGAAGCTTCTAACATTTCTTTAACTACATCAACCCCAATAACACCGCTTTTTTGACGAGAAAAATAAGCGAATTGTAGTAATTCCATTCCGCCACCAACACCTACATATAAAATTTTAGGAGTATTGGTTAAATCACGAGCATTAACTGTACTACCGCACCCATAATTCATTTCTTGCATGATTTTAGGTATTTTAAGACCAGGTAGCTCCCAAATAGGATTTGTAGTACAACACAAACCCACATCTGGTGTTAATGCAGCTTCTTTATACACGTCGTGAGTGGTATCTAAATAGCTCATAAATTATAAGGATTTAATCAATTCTTTAAATAATAAAATCATGTTTGGTTCTGCTTTTTCTGCCATTGCTATGATCTCACTAATATTAACAGGTTTTAGATTATCTGGATCACACTCATCGGTTAGTACAGATACAGCAGCAACGGGTAACTCTAAATGGTTAGCTACAATTACCTCTGGCACTGTGCTCATTCCTACAGCATCAGCTCCTATGATTTTAAGATATCGATATTCTGCACGGGTTTCTAATTGTGGTCCTACTACAGAGGCATATACTCCTTTATGAAGGGTGATATTATTATTTTTTGCAATGGACTCGAGCGTAGAGTTAATACCTGGATGATAAGGTGCGCTCATATCTGTAAAACGGCTTCCTAGTTTTTCTACACCTTTAAAAGCCAAAGGAGAGCCTCCTTGTAAATTAATATGATCATCGATAAGCATTAACTCTCCTTTTTTAAAATTTAAGTTAATTGCTCCAGATGCATTAGAAACCAATAATGTTTTAATGCCCAGTTTTTCCATGATTCGAACAGGGTAGGTTACATCTTGCAGGGTATATCCTTCATACAAATGAAAACGCCCTTGCATAATAATAACATTTTTACCTTCTAGTTTTCCGTATATTAATTTCCCTTTATGAAACTCTACTGTTGCGGTCGGAAAATTAGGAATGTGATTATAGCTTACTTCGTTAATAATTTCGATTTCATCAATCAATTGTCCTAATCCTGTTCCTAGTATGATTCCTACTTCAGGGTTTTCGAATCCTCTTTTTTGAAGGAATTCGGTAGTTTCTTCGATAAATTTGGTCATGATTTATGGTATTGGTCTATAAATTTCTGAAAAACAGCAATGTCTTTAATATCTTCGTAATAATCAATATCATTGCGCTCTTCTAATACTTTTAGGTTTTTTTCTTTAATATCTTTTAAGGTGTCTTTAAGAACAGTTTCTGTTCCCCAGGCTTTATTTTTAAATACTTGTGAATTTAAGGATTTCATTCCAAATAAATAGTATCCTCCGTCTTCTGCAGGACCAATAACATACTCATGGGTATCTAAAGCAAGAAATGCATTTTCAATATCTTTTTGGCTAAGGTCATACATATCACTGCCTATAATAATGATATTTTCATATCCTTGTTCAAACCCTTTTGCAAAAGCATATTCCATTCTTTGTCCTAAATCATCTCCGTATTGTTGTTTTTTAGAGTAAATCTGGGGATTCCATAAGTCATTATCTCTAATTTTTACAGAATAATGGACTTCCTTTTTAACATCTAAATCCTTGGTTATCGCAACCGTGTGTTGTAATAAAAATGTATAAATTTTTAATGCAGCTTCTTCCCCAATAGTAGCTGCTAATCGAGTTTTACATTTACCAAGTTCTGGATTTCGGGTAAATATTAAGAGTAGATTTTTTTCTTTCAATTCGTATATGTTTTTATTCCTTTATGCAACCAAATGCTCCATTCTTTGGAGTATGCATGTACTTCTTCGGTTACTTCGTTTTTAGGGTTTATTACAGAATAATTTTGGTTTTTCCATTCAAAAATACCACCGTATAAGTTATAAACTTTGGTATATCCAGCTTTTTTAAGTTTTTCTGAAACATCTTCAGACCGAATTCCTAAACTACAATACACAACAATAGTAGAATCTTTGGGAATGTTTTGTTTTAAAACAGAATCGATCTTAAAATTCATATACCCAACATGAATAGCATCTTGTAAATGACTTATTTGGTATTCTTTTTTTTCTCTGGCATCTAAAACAAGTACAGTATCCTTAATTTTTTGTAATTCTGAAACAGAAATGTATGGTATACTATGAGTATTATACTTTTTTAAAAGATTCTCTAATGAATTTTGACCACTTGCAGTAGTAATATAAAGTAATGTAATGAGAAGGGTAAAAATTTTCATCCAGATTCTATAATTAGTTAAGCAACGGTTCCTTGGCAACTACTTCCTGCACCAGCAGTACAACCATAACAATGTTGCGAGATAATAATGTCTCGGTTTTGAAGCAACTCTTCGTTATACTCGCTTATGTGCTTTACTTTACTGGCTACTTTGAGATCTAGCATTTGGTTAAAATCACAATCATACAACCAACCATCCCAGCTTACAGATATGGTATTGGTACACATTACATTTGCTACTGCCGATGGATTGTATGCCTCTACAAGGGCATACATATAATCTTCATAATTTTCGGAAGCAATTAAGTAATCTAAAAATCGACTAATAGGCAAGTTGGTAATAGCAAAAAGATGATGAAATTGAATATTAAAATCTTCGAGTAGTGCTTTTTTAAAATCTTTTTCCATAGCCATTTGGTCACCCGGTAAAAATGCTCCAGAAGGGTTATATACTAAATCGAGTCTTAAATCACTATCAGGCATACCATATCCTCGATCATTAAGTTCTTGTAGTGCTTTTATAGATGCATCAAAAACACCATCACCCCTTTGTTTATCTGTTTTTCCTCTGGTCCAGTGTGGCATAGAAGAAACCACATGTACATTATGTTTTTTAAAGAAATCAGGAAGGTCGTAATACTTTTTGTTCGCTCTTATTATAGTTAGATTACTACGAACGATAAAATCTTTGATTCCGGCTTTACTAGCCTCTTCTACAAACCATCTAAAATTCGGGTTCATTTCTGGCGCTCCACCTGTTAAATCCAGAGTGTGTGCTCCTGTTTTTTTAATAACCTCCAGACATTGTAACATAGTTTCTTTTGTCATAATCTCTTTACGATCGGGACCAGCATCGACATGGCAATGCTCACAAACTTGATTGCACATATATCCAACATTGATTTGAAGGATTTCTAATGTATTAGGACGTAAAGGAGAGTGTCCTATTTCTGCAATTTTATCTGCAAATCTAGGAAGCTCGCCATTAGCAAAGATTCCATTATTTAAAATTTCTAACTGCCTGTTTACATTTGCTAATTGGTCGTTTCGTTTATGTAAAGATTGTTTTGTTTCTGGCATCTTCTTTTCTTGGGTTATCTAATTAATTTGAAAAGAAATTAAACTCTTTCTTTTCGATACATTTTAGTTTATTTTAGGACGAGAAATGTGAGCGACTTTATGTACAAAAAACTACGTTGTACGATTACATCGAAAGTTTTTCGTATTTATTCATCATTTGTACACCATGTACTAACGTAGCACCACTTTCTATAGCAGCACCGACATGCACAGCTTCCATCATTTCTTCTTTTGTGATTCCTTTTTGCAGCCCGTCTTTGGTATAAGCATCAATACAGTAAGGGCATTTTACTACATGCGAAACGGCTAAGGCGATTAATGATTTTTCTCTGGCACTTAAAGCACCTTCTTCAAAAACTTTACCATAATAGTCAAAGAATTTAGTGCCTAATTCTTCGCTCCATTCTGTTATTTTTCCAAATTTTCTTAAGTCGGCAGGGTCATAGTATGTTTTTGACATATTTTTTTTTTGAGTTACAGACATATTCTATATATGTCGTGTATATTATACAAATACTTACATTATAAATTATTTATTCCTTAATAAAAGAATTAAAAATTTAAAGATAGGTAAGATAAAAAACCCGAATTAATAAACGAATTATTTTTTTACTAAAAATAGAGGGATGATGTTATAAACTAATACTACATTAAGAAAAAAGCTTAAATTAGGCTCAAAATCCTTAAAAACATATAAGGATTTGCAAAAATTAAGGTTATATGAGGAAAAAAGTCACGCTTAAACAACTTGCAAAAGAATTAAACTTATCTATCTCTACAGTTTCTAAATCCTTAAAAAACGATTCAGAGATTAGTCAAAAAACAATTACCCGTGTACACGAACTAGCAGCTTTTTATAATTATAAACCAAACGCCCTGGCAGTAAGCTTAAAAAATAATAAGACCAAGACTATAGGGATTATCCTGCCCGAAATTTTAAATCACTTTTTTGCAAAAGTATTGTTTGGAATAGAAAAAGAAGCTTCAAAAAGCGGATATAAAATTGTGACTTGTATAACCAACGAATCTTATGATAAAGAGGTAGGATATGTAGAGATGCTAAACTACAGCAGTGTAGATGGCTTTATTGTAGCTTTAAGTAGAGAAACCCAGATGATTAATAAACTGGATCATTTTCAAATCTTAAAAAGAGATCACGTACCTATTGTTTTGTTTGACAGGGTTAGTGATGAGATTGATTGTGATAAAGTTATTGTAGATGATAAAGAAGCCTCTAAAAATGCATTTGAGTATCTGGTGCAAACAGGATGTAAAAAAATAGCAATAATTACCACGATTAGTAACTTAAGTGTAGCAAAACTAAGGTTTGAAGGAGCGAGAGAGGCTGCAGCAAAAAACAATCAAGTTTCAAAAATAGAACTATCGGTTAAAGATTCGGATAACTTTGAAGCAGAAATAGAAAAGTTTATTAAAAATAATGATATAGATGGAGTTCTTGGTTTAGACGAAACCGCTGCGGCTATAAGTATAAATATGTCGCATAAGTTAGGATACAAGATTCCTGAAGATATTTCTGTAGTAGGGTTTACAGATGGATTATTATCACGACATACTTACCCAAAGCTTACTACAGTCTCCCAACATGCAGAGGATTTAGGAGCAAAGACAGTTCAGATTTTGGTAAACCAATTAGATAATCCAGACGAAAATTATAAAGCAAAAACAGAGGTTGTAAAAACATCTTTAATTATAAGAGAGTCTACTAATTAACACATGTTTTGTTCCAGATAAATTATATATCCTATACATACTTTTAAGTGATACACTACAACTATCCTTGTTGCTATTTGGGTTTCGTTGTATAAAATATCGAGAAAATTACAACTACCTAATACCTGTTATATGAATAAAAATGAGCTTGCTACTACGAAAAAGGATAGTATGCGTTTTTCGGTTTTGGATCGGGATATTCAATTGGATAAAGCTGTCGAAAAAAAATTCGATTTGGTAGTTATAGGAGGAGGAGTTACTGGTGCGGGAATTGCTTTAGATGCATCTTCGAGAGGATTAAAAGTTTGCCTTATAGAAAAAAATGATTTTGCATCAGGAACCAGTAATAAATCTACAAAACTTATTCATGGCGGGCTTCGATATCTTAAACAAATGGAAATAGGTTTGGTAAAAGAATCTGGAACCGAAAGAGCTTTGGTTCATAAACTAGCACCACATCTTGTAGTCCCAGAAAAAATGTTATTACCCTTAATTGAAGGTGGAACATACGGTAAAATCATGGCATCTATTGGTTTAAAAGTCTATGATTTTTTGGCTAATGTAGAAGGAGAGGATAAAAGAAAAATGCTTTCTGCGCAAGAAACTATAGATAAAGAGCCTTTGCTTAACAAACAAGGACTTACAGGAGGAGGCTATTATGCAGAGTATAGAACAGACGATGCTAGACTTACTATAGAATTATTAAAAAAAGCAGCTTCTTTTGGTGCAAATAGTATTAATTATTGCGAAATGATTTCTTTTAATTACGATCCAGATGGTAAAATCAAAAGCTTGAAATGCCTAGATCATAACACCAACAAAAGTTTTACTATTAGGGCCAGAAATTATGTTTCGGCAACAGGACCATGGGTGGATCTTTTAAGAAAAAAAGATCATTCTGTTAACAACAAACATTTGCGCTTAACCAAAGGCGTGCATCTCGTTTTTTCCAGAGAACGGTTTCCACTCACCCAATCTGTTTATTTTGATGTTCCTGACGGAAGAATGATTTTCGCAATACCCAGAGGCAGAGCAACCTATGTGGGAACTACAGATACAGATTATAATGCTAATTTAAACAGGGTAGTAGCTTTGCAAAAAGATGCAGAGTATTTGCTTACTGCGGTAAATCACATGTTTACGGGGTTAAACCTTACGCAAAAAGATATAGAGTCTAATTGGGCAGGATTGCGCCCTCTTATTCATGAAGATGGTAAAAACCCATCAGAACTATCTAGAAAAGATGAAATTTTTGTGTCAAAATCAGGACTCATTTCTATTGCAGGAGGTAAACTTACGGGGTATCGTAAAATGGCACAAAGAACATTAGATGCGGTAATTAAAACAATGAGTGATAAAAGAAAAGATACATTTTCTAAACCCTATACCGAAAAAATACCATTAACCACTGCACCGTTACAAGATACCAAAGCCGTAAAAACATATTTAGATCAAATAACCAAAACACTTAAAGAACTAGGGATTGAAGATCCGTATTGTGGTTGGTATTTAACCTCCACTTATGGTAAACAGACAGATATTATTATTCATAAAATGAACAGTTTTTTAGATACAGAAATCACAGACCGATTAATTAGGGCAGAACTATGGTATTGTGTGTATTATGAAATGGCCAATGGTATTGCCGATTTTTTTGTAAGAAGAACGGGGAGATTATATTTTGATATACAAAGTGTATGTAGATATAGGGCTTTAGTGCAAAAAGATCTGGTAGCGTATTTGGGTTGGGACAAAACGCGTTTGCAATCTGAAAACGATTATATGGATCTCCTAATTAAGGACGCTACTACATATTACCAAAAGGAAATAGATTAAACCCAGATTATGTAATAGAAAATCTATTTCATCTGTGATCTACTGCAAACACTGTCGCCTTGCTTTGTTTTTCACTTTAACCATAGCGATGCTATGCTAAAAGTAAGAAAACAACAGTGTTCATTGTATCTCAAAGCTTCATAACGAAGTTCTATTGCATAATCTGGGTTAAAAACGACCTACAACCCCTATTTGACCCGCTCCTAATTTTAGATTCCAACGTATTGCATTCTTTTTATTATGATAAGTATAACGCTCTGTTTTCTTTAAATAATTATCTATCCCATCAACAATAATGATGCTTATAGCAACCCCTAAAGCCACATCGGTAAGCCAATGCGCTCCTTCCCATAAACGGGATACAGGAGATACGAGCCCTACCGCATAGATACCTGCTTTTAGATAAGGGTTATTAAATTGTTTACCTATTGCATAGGCAGTAGTAAACGAAAGAATAGTATGGCCAGAAGGAAAAGAATGGTAACCAGCTTCATTAGACCAAAAATGAAAACTTAAGTTTCCTTCTTCCATAGTAGGTCTTGCACGACCTGCTAAAGTTTTACTTACCGTTTGGATCAGACCACCTGCAGTAGCAGAAGCAATAAGAAGTACCCCCGTTTTTCTGATTTTTTCATTTTTTGTCAATACCCCTATTGCATAAACACTGGCTGTTAATCCATAATTAAGAACAGGTTTACCAAAACGAAAACCAATTTTACGTATGCTATTAGGAATATCTTTACCTTGATCTGTAAAATAGGTATTAGCAGGTTTGTCTAAAGTTAATAAAGCAGCCGTTCCTGCTATTACACCTCCAAAAGTAGCCCAATCTTTACCTTTCCATTTAAAAGGTTGCGTATAGGTATGTTTTATCCCTCCAAATATAGATGCTCCATCATATTTAAGTAGTTGCCATACAGATTCTGGAGTTTGTGTGTCTAAAGAATCTATACCATCTTCAGAGTTTTGAGAGTATACAGTAAAGGAAACGAAAACCAATAATAAAATAAAAATAATAGTGGGGTTGGTATGCATTGTAATAAAAATTTGCGATGCAAAAATACTAACTTATACAGATAGTGTTATTTTGTTAAGAGTTAAATTTATGTAGAGGTAGTAGGATATTGCAGAAACACTGTTTTTTACTATGAGTATATTGTTTTTTAAGAATATCAGACTTTTTAAACACCAAAAACAACCTTTATGGTAGTACTAAACATCTTACTGCCTGTAATATACTTGATCCCGGCGGCAAGGAAGGTGCTTTGAAGTGCCGGGACAGGGTATTAACCTGCCGGGAAAGGTTTTTATAGTGCTGGGAGAGCAATCCTAACTGCCGGGATGAGTTTGTATACCTGCGGGAGAGGTGTATACCCTGCCGGGAAGCATTTTTTATCGCCGGGAAAAGGTTCTGCAGATCCAGGAGCGCAAAAAGAGCTACGGGAAAAGGGATTATGGTTGCGGGATTCAAGAATTCATAACTCTTTAAACCAAATCCTAAGAGGAATACCAAAAAAAAACGGTAAAAAGAGGTTGCTTTTTGGCAACGGGAGTTTTGCAATCCCATTGCACCAATATTTCTTTATCTTTGTATAGTGAAAATTTTTGTAATCATATTATCTGTTTATTTCTTAGGGCTGTCTTTTATCCCTTGTGAAGATGCTGTTATAGAAAATAACTCTCTAGAAGAGGAGTTGGCTCATTATCAGGATCAGGATACAGATAACCATTCTACAGATTTATGCTCCCCTTTTTGTTCTTGCCAATGTTGCCATGTAAATGTGGCAGAAATTGGGGTATATCCTTATAAAATTATCACACCACAAATATCCAAGATAGTAAATACCCGTTTAGTTACTTCTAAACAAGAGGTAAACTATTCTATTCTACAACCGCCAAGGGTTTAATTCAGATTTTACAGGGATACCTATGTCCTTTTCGTTTTGCCTGATGGCAAATTATTTTAACTGAATTAAATTTTATTCTATGATTAATAAACTGATTGATTTTTCAATCTATAACAAGTTTGTTATTGCATTGTTTACGTTTGCATTAATTGCAGGCGGAATCTATAGCATTACAAAAGTACCTGTAGATGCAGTTCCCGATATAACCAATAATCAGGTACAAATAATTACGCAAGCACCCAATCTGGGTACAGAAGATATCGAACAATTTGTTACCTATCCTATAGAGGTTGCAGTAGCGAACCTGCCAGAAGTTACCGAAATTAGATCTATATCCCGCTTTGGGTTATCTGTGGTGACCATAGTTTTTAGCGACGATTTAGATACCTATTTGCCCAGACAATTAGTGGCCGAAAAGCTAAATGAAATTAAGTCTAATATTCCAGAGGGTTTTGGAGAGCCTTTTATGGGTCCAATTTCTACAGGTCTGGGCGAAATCTATCAATATACATTAGAAATAGCACCAGAATTTAAAAATACCTATGATGCTACAGAACTCCGTACGATTCAGGATTGGATTATTCGCAGGCAAATGGCAATGGTACCAGGGGTTGTTGAAGTAAATGCTTTTGGGGGTAGCGCAAAACAATACGAAGTTAGTATCGATCCAAACGACCTTAAAGCGATAGGTATTACTATTAATGATGTATATAAAGCTTTAGAAAACAACAATCAAAATACAGGTGGTGCCTATATAGAAAAAAACCATCAAGCTAATTTTATTCGAGGAGAAGGCCTAGTTCGAACATTAGAGGATATTAAAAAAATTGTAGTAACCAATGTACAAGGAATCCCGATTACGATTAAAGATATCGCAACCGTACAGTTTGGAAACGCCACACGTTATGGAGCCTTAACAAAAAACGGTGAAGGCGAAGCTGTTGGAGGAATGATTTTAATGTTGAAGGGAGCCAGTACCAATGATGTTATTAAAAATGTAACCGCCAGAATAGCTGAAATTCAAAAAGCGTTACCAGAAGGTATAACCATAAAACCATTTTTAGACCGCAGTAAGTTAATAGCCAGTACCACCTCTACTGTTAAAAATAATTTATTAGAAGGGGCATTGATCGTAATCTTTATTCTGGTATTTTTTCTGGGTAATTGGCGAGGTGGTTTGATCGTTGCATCTACCATACCATTATCCCTGCTTTTTGCTTTTATATTAATGAATATTTTTGATGTATGGGCAAACCTAATGAGTTTAGGAGCTATAGATTTTGGGATTATTGTAGATGGAGCAGTTATTATTGTAGAAAGTACCGTTTTCTATTTGTCCCAGCGAATAAAAAAAGGAGAACAAATAACTACCAAAATAAGAGACGAAGTAACCAAGGTAGCTTCTTCAAAAATGATGAATACGGCTTTCTTTGGGCAATTTATAATCCTTATAGTATTCTTGCCAATTTTAGCTTTAGAAGGAGTAGAAGGAAAAATGTTCAAGCCAATGGCATTAACCTTTGGTTTTGCAATGATAGGGGCAATGGTGCTTTGTCTAACCTATGTACCAATGATCACCGCAGTGTTTTTAAAAGTACCAAAAACCGAAAAGCAATATTGGGGAGACAAAATTGTACACTGGCTAGAGGATATATATGAAAACAGCTTGTTAAAAGCCTTAAAAAAAGGAAAGCTGATTATCTTTTCTGCAGTGGTGCTGTTAGCAATATCCACCCTTGTGTTTACAAGAATGGGAGGAGAATTTATACCCCAGTTAGATGAAGGGGATTTGGCGTTTCATGCTATCTTAAAACCAGGTAGTTCCCTGTCTGAAACAATTTCGACTACTACAAGGATAGAAAGTATGATAAAGAAAAACTTTCCTGAAGCTATAGAGGTTATAAGTAGAATAGGAGTTGCAGACGTGCCAACAGATCCAATGCCAATGGATATTGCCGATGTTTTTGTAATTCTAAAACCCATTTCAGAATGGACAAATGCTACATCAAAAGAAGAACTTATCCAAAAAATAAAAGAAAAAATAGAACAAATCCCCGGGGTAAATTATGAATTCACACAACCCATAGAAATGCGATTTAATGAGCTTATTACAGGGGTTCGTGAAGATATAGCAGTAAAGCTTTATGGAGACGATTTAGACGTTTTAGCTCAAAAAGCAGAAGAAATGGGTAAAATAATTGCTACGGTAGATGGGGTAGCAGATATGAAAGTAGAAGCTACTGCTGGGCAACCACAAATTACAATCGTATATAACCGAAACAAAATAGCACAATATGGCTTACAGATTAAAGATCTAAATACGCTTATCGAAACCGCTTTTGCCGGTGGGGTAGCAGGAACCATTTTTGAAGGAGAAAAACGGTTTGACTTGGTAGTGCGTTTAAAGGAAGGATTTCGCAAAGATTTAAATAGCGTTAAAAACGTATTTGTTACCTTACCCAGTGGAGCGCAAATCCCATTAAAAGAGGTAGCAACAATAAGCTACCAACCAGGACCAATGCAAATTAGCAGGGATAATACGAATCGTCGTATTTATGTTGGGATTAATGTACGAGGTCGGGATATTAAATCCTTGGTAGAAGAAATTCAACAAAAAATGGAAGCAAATATATCTCTGCCATCTGGATATTATATTCGCTATGGAGGTGCTTTTGAAAATCTGGAACGAGCTACAAGCAAACTAAAAATCGTAGTACCCATAGCTCTGGGATTAATTTTTATCCTCATCTTTTTTGCGTTAAAATCTTTTAAACAAACCATAATGATTTATATGGCAATTCCTTTGGCTACCATAGGAGGGATTTTTTCATTAATACTTAGGGATATGCCTTTTAGTATCTCGGCAGGAGTAGGATTTATTGTATTATTTGGAGTAGCGGTATTAAACGGCTTGGTATTGATTAGTGGTTTTAATGAACTCAAGGAAGAAGGAGTTACAGATATTAATGATCGTATTAAGATAGGAACACGAAGACGTATTCGCCCTATATTATTAACAGCGCTAACAGATATGCTTGGTTTTTTGCCAATGGCATTATCCTCCTCCTCTGGAGCCGAAGTACAAAGACCTCTTGCCACTGTGGTTATAGGCGGACTATTAACCGCTACTTTACTAACCCTTTTTGTTATTCCGATTCTATATAAATGGATCGAATCTAAAGAACAACAAAAAATGAAAAAGATAACATCAAGCCCTATAGCAATACTTGTTTTAATACTATTTTCCTTTGGGGTAACTACAGCACAACAACCATCTGTATCTATGAAAGAAGCCGTTACTGTAGCATTACAAAATTATCCAGCTATAGAATCTGCAAAATTATCTGTAGAGAAGGAAAAAACGCTAAAAACCACGGCATGGGATTTTGGGAACACTCAGATCTTTACTTCAGGAGAAGAAATAGGCAATAATAGTAACGATGCAACCTATACAATGCTGGGGATAGGACAAAATAATATAGATGTTTTTGGGATAGCGTCAAAAAGCAGATTAGCTAAAGAAAACATAAGATTAGCCGAAACAAATGTAGAGATTACAGTTTCAGAAGTTAAAAAAAGTGTGCAATTAGCATGGGTTAAAGCATATACAGCAAAACAAATCTATATATCTTATGCAGAAATAGAAACCGTATTTTCAAACTTAGATAAAGCAATCGATTTGCGGTTCGAAACAGAAGCAATTTCAAGATTAGAATACAATGCAACAGCCAATCAGGGAAAATTGATCACTTTGCAAAAACAACAGGCATACACGTCTTATCAAATAGCATTACAAGAACTAAATCAATGGTTGTTTACAGAGAAATCGTATGATGTTACGGCTGTCCCTATAGATAAATTAGAGATCGATTTTTTGGCAATAGAAACGACCATGAAAAATCATCCCTTAATGGTGTATTGGCGAACCCAGCAGGAAGTTGCCAAAGCCAAATATAAAGTTGCCAATACCCAATTTTTGCCAAAGCTGTTTGCACAATATGGATTTCAAACCATTGGGGATCAATCTGGATTTAACAGCTATCAGATAGGGGTGCAAATACCTTTGATTTTTAATAAAACCAAGGCAGAAGCAAAAGCACTAAAGATAAACGCACAAATTGTGGAACAAGAAAATAAAATAAAAGAAACCCAATTAAAAAGAGAATTTAATACCAGGATTGCCCAGTTTGAGCAATTGCAAAAAAGTTGGGAATATTATAAAAACGAAGCGTTGCCATTAGCTATAGAACAGCGTAATGGTACTACCTTATCTTATAAAGAAGGAGCTATGGGATACATTGCTTTTCTTCAAAACATGAAAGATGCTATTCAATTAGAGATCCATACATGGGTGGTGCTTCAACAATACTTAGATAGTAAAATACAGTTAGAATATTTTTTAACTTCAAAACAATAAAAACATACCGATGAAAAACATCCATTTATATATACTTATAACTCTTATTAGCACGATAATGTTAGTAAGCTGTAACGGGACTCTTAGTAAAACACAGGATAAAGAGGATATAGAAGCAAACCAAACAAAAAGTAAAGAAACAAAAGAGGAGCATGAAGAAGAGCTAACCTTAACCCAGGAACAAATAGAGGCATTACATATTAAAATAGATACTGTTTCTAAACGTAATATGGGGGATTTTATACAGGTAAATGGTAAACTAGGTGTGCCACCGCAAAATGAAGCAGTTGTAACCAGTATTTTGGGAGCAAATATTAGCGGTATCAATGTTATAGAAGGAGATGAGGTTCGCAAAGGACAAGTCCTGGCATATATTAGTCATCCAGATATAATTACGATGCAAACCAAATATATAGAGGCTTATAATAGGCTTACATTTTTGAAGCAGGATTATAATCGTCAAAAAAAAATGTACGATGCAGGAGTAGGTTCTGGCAGGGATTATCAACAGGCAAGATCCGAGTTTTCAAGCAGTAAAGGAGTAGCCAAAGGATACGAAAGTCAATTACAATTATTAGGAATCTCTTCGCAAAAGGTAAGAGAAGGAAGTATAGTACAGGCAGCACCTGTTACAAGTCCTATAGATGGGTTTGTAGAAAAAGTGCAAATCAAATCAGGACAATACGTACAGCCACAAACCCCAATGTTCGAAATTGTAAACACAGAGCATATACATGCAGACTTAATGGTTTTTGAAAAAGATATTAGTAAGGTGAAAAACGGGCAATTAGTTACTTTTAGGATAGAGGCATTAGATAATCAGGAAATGACTGCAAATATTTATTCTGTAGGAAAATCTTTTGAAGAAGAGCCAAAAGCATTACATGTTCATGCAGAAATAGAAAATAAAAATAACAACCTAATCCCAGGAATGTATGTAAACGCAAGAATAATTACAGAAAATAAAATGGAGCAATCTTTGCCAGAAGATGCTATTTTTGAGGAAGGAGGCATGTACTATGTGTTTACTGCCAAAAAGGAAGACAATGGCACTTGGGGATTTGTACCCAAAGAAATTATCGTTACATCTGCAAGTAATGGATTTACTGCTTTTGATTTTAAAGATAAAACCGATAAAAAGGTATTGGTAGTAAAAAGCGGAACGTATTATTTAGTGGCAGAAATGAAAAAAAGTGAAGCAGAACATTCACACTAAACAGAATGAAAAAAATAGAAAAAATATTACAACAATATGGCATTAGACCTACTGCTATGCGAATGTTGGTTTACCAATTTATAGAATCTAAAACTGCCGCAGTAAGTCTGTCGATTGTAGAAAATAATTTTGAAAAATCAGATAGAACAACACTATACAGAACCCTTAAAACGTTTGAAGAAAAAGGAGTTGTACATCAAATTGATGATGGAACGGGTATTCCTAAATACGCATTATGTAATCATGAAAATAGATCGGAAAAACATAGGGATTTACATTTGCATTTTCATTGTAACAGTTGTGGAGAAACTGTTTGCTTAACAAATCATCAAATACCGCAGATAAGTTTGCCAAATAAATTTATTCCAGAAGATATAAATATGCTGGTAAAAGGAGTTTGCGACAAGTGTAACCTATAATGCACATACAATGCAGTACTACTCAAGGTATCTTTATAGTATCAAAATTATAAGCTAAAAGATGGGACATAAACATTCAGAAAAACACGAACACGATCATAATCACAGAGGTGTTTTTGGAGAAAAAACAGAGTTGTATTTTGCGATATTAAGTGGGGTCTTCTTTTTTATAGGAATAATTCTATCCAAGTTCATAAATGCACCAGATTGGGGAGTGTTAACAAGCTTTGTTTTGTCCTATTTGTTTGGAGGGTATTACACCGTTTTAGAAGCTGTTGGTAAAATCAAAAAAGGAGAATTTGAAATAGATTTTTTAATGATTGTTGCGGCTATAGGAGCAGCGTATATTGGTAGCTGGCACGAAGGATCACTTTTACTCTTTTTATTTAGTATAGGGCATGCTTTAGAACATTTTGCAATGAATAAAGCAAAAAAATCTATGGAAGCTTTGGGAAACTTATCGCCAAAAACAGCTTTAGTCAAAAAAGGAAATACTATACTAGAAGTAGCGGTAGAAGAGTTGCAACTTAACGATGTTATTGTTGTAAAACCAAATGCTAAAATCTCTGCAGATGGGGTTATTATAAAAGGAAGTAGTAGTATTAATCAAGCCCCTATAACAGGAGAGAGTATGCCGGTAGATAAAACAGCATACGCTAACCCAGAAAACCTGCCAGAATTTGAGGATATTCACAAAAACAATGTTGTTTTTACAGGAACCATTAATGGGGATAGTAGTATAGAGATACAAGTATTAAAGCTTAGTAAAAACTCTACAATTTCTAGATTAATCAAAATGATTAGCGAAGTAGAAACAAAAAAATCACCAACCCAATTACTAACTAAAAAATTTGAAAAATGGTTTGTGCCAGCAGTAATTGTGTTAGTGGTTGTTTTATGTTTTGCATATTTGGTAATCGACGAGACAGTAAAAGAAAGTCTCTATAGAGCTATTAGTGTATTGGTATCTGCCAGTCCTTGTGCATTAGCTATTTCTACACCAAGTGCTGTGCTAAGTGCAATAGCCAGAGCAGCAAAAGGAGGGGTTCTTATAAAAGGAGGTCGTGCTTTAGAAGATTTAGGTAGTCTTACCACAATTGCCTTTGATAAAACAGGAACCTTAACCGAAGGAAAACCTAAATTGACTAATCTTATTGTTTTTAATGGATTTAATAAAAATACCTTTTTAGATATAGTAGTAGATGTAGAAAGCTTAAGTAATCATCCTTTGGCAAAGGCAATAGTAAAAGATATAAAAGCAAAATACGGGGTAGACGTAAAAAATAAAGTAACTGATACACTAGCGATTCAAGGAAAAGGACTGAAAGCAATTTATAGGGAACAAGAGGTGTATATTGGTAACAAAGCATTGATGGCAGACCAAAATATATCAATCTCTGTAGAAGCAGAAAAAAGACAGGAGGAGCTATTACAAAATGGTCATACAACAATACTAGTAGCATTTAATAACAAGTTAATAGGTTTGTTAAGTGTTATGGATGTACCAAGAGAAAATGCAAAAAATACATTAAGCCGATTAAAAGCAATAGGTATTAAAAAAATGATAATGCTTACAGGAGACCATCAAAACGTAGGAAATTCTATAGCAAAACAAATAGGGTTAACAGAGGTAAGAGGGAACTTGTTACCAGAAGACAAAGTAGCAGTTATAGAAGAGTTAAAACAACGATATTCTAAAATAGCGATGGTTGGTGATGGAGTAAATGATGCTCCTGCAATGGCAAATAGTACTATTGGTATTGCAATGGGAGCTGCAGGAAGCGATGTAGCACTCGAAACCGCAGATGTAGCTTTAATGTCTGACAAGATCGAAAATTTACCTTTTGTAATAGGGTTAAGCAGAAAATCTAAATCTATAATTAAACAAAACTTATGGATAAGTTTAGGGATTGTAGTTTTTTTAATTCCTGTAACCTTGCTGGGAATAGCCAATATAGGTATGGCAGTAGCGATTCACGAAGGCTCTACACTAATTGTAGTTATTAATGCTTTACGTTTATTGAAATACAACGAACAAAAATAAAACTATGCTTTAAAGGGGGTAAATGCCCTGAGTAAAAACAAATTTTTTATTTTAATTCGGGTAATATTAAAAGAGGTACAGGGCTGTTAAAACTTATCTTATCAACTACATCTTCTTCAGTTATTTTTTGAAAAAAGTTGTGTTTGTGATGTACTAAAGAAATCAAATCACTTTCTGTTTGTGTAGCAAAATCCCTTAAAGCATTGGTTTCTGAAGTCTCTACATCTATTTTGCAAAAAATATAATCTAAACTATTAAATATGTTTTTTAGATTTTCTTTGTTTTCTGTTTGAGTTTCTGTTAAGTATTCTTCTTCCATAACTCTGGCAATATTTATTTTTGCATTGCAGGATAAAGCAATAGAGATTAGAGCTTTTAGTTCTTCCTTATTAAAAGCTCTTTTAAAATTGGTAGAAAAAGCAATTAGAGAAGGAGCTTTTGCTTTATAATTTTGAGGAACTAAAACGATAGGGCAATTATGTACTCCATTAATAACCCGTACAGCATTACTGCCTAAAAAAATTTCTTTAGCACCTTTAGCACCCTTAGTCCCCATTACTATAAAATCTATATTTTTAGATAGTATAGTGGTGTTTATTGCTTTAACAAGAGAATCGGTTTTTGTAACAGCTTCAAAACTATGCTTTGTGTTATCATTACTTTCAATAACTTGAATTAATAAATGATTAAGTTTATCCTTAGGTTCTCCAGAGGTAGAATCTGGTCTTATATCGTTGTTTAAATTAGTAAGTGTACTACCAGTGTATGCATGTAATAAAAAAAAGGTACAATTTTTAGAAGCAAAAAGCATTCTGGCATACTCTAATGCATTAGAAGCATTGGTGGAAAAATCAATAGGAATCAAAACTTTTTTCATCAGATATTTTTGATTATAATTATAATCAAATTTACAAATAAAGAAATCAAAAATATTGGTTGCAGTTTTAATTCTTTGTTTTAGGTTTCATTTTTTTTAGAACTAAAAATCAGTGGGTTTGTTTTAGAGTAATTGTGATATAAATTTGTAAAAAAACAGTGAGTTTTGTGATTTATAAGATAAGCATGTGTTTTTTTTTAGAAAATAAAAAATTGATATTACTTTTTTATTACTTTTGATATATCAATAATACATTCTGTTGTAAGAATGTATTACCGAAATAAATGAAATCTTTTTTCAAATTCGGGCTTAGGAGAATAAAGAAGTCTACTCCAAAAGTGGCCTTATGGATAAGGTGCCGAATTCTAAGGCTGACTTCAAAAACCGATACTATACCTAGTTTACTAGATAGAATTACTTTTGATCTTAGATATTTAGCAAATGTTTAAAATTATAACAGATAAAAAATGAAGAAAGCACAATTCCATTTAGCACTTCCTTGCGAAGATATACAAGACACCATAGATTTTTATACATATAAACTAGGCGCGAGATTAGGACGTAATACAGATACATGGGCAGATATAGATCTTTATGGTAATCAAATTACTTTTACCAAAGCAGGAGATTTTAATTTTGACTTTAAAAATTATCGTTTGGGAGAGCAAATTTTGCCTTCATTTCATTTTGGGGTAATTATAGATGTAGAAGTTTGGGGAAAATTGTATTCTCGACTTTTTTCAATGGATTTAGAAGTAACCACAGAAACTACTTTTTTTGAAAATAAAGTAGGAGAACATCTTTCTTTCTTTGTAAAAGATCCTAATGGATATATGGTAGAGTTTAAAAGTTTTAAAAATCAGGAGGAGATATTTACTCCTTGAGTGATGAAAAAGGAAGCGTATGCTATTCAGGTTGCAGATGCAATTTCGATAAAAAACTGTAAACTAGATTTCAAAGGAACATTATTGTTTTCGGATACCGATGAGTTATTTTATGAAAAAGATAAAGAACAATATATCTATATCTTCAAATATGGAGTAATCTGTTTTTATAATGTAGAAGAAAACGAAATTAAACAAATTATCGACCAAATTTTACAGTTTAGTAAAAACCCTATCCAAGATAAACTCTCTGATCAAATTGAAGTTTTTATAGGAAAAGGAAATAGCGAAATAACTCCAGGTTATATTAATATAACAACTTTTTGCGTAGATAAATTACGTTTAATTATGCTTAACGTATCTCAATCTATAGCCTTAGATAACTATGCTGGTATAACAGAATCCATTTTAGAAGAAACCAATACGCATACCCTATATCTTGAAGAAAAAGGTAAATTGGATATTAGTGGTAAAAAACTTAAAAAATATATAGGTAAAGTTTTAAATATTAAAAACAAAATATCTGAAAATTTATATATATTCGATTCTCATGATGTAACTTGGGATGATGAGGTATTAAATAAATTTGATCAGGATCTAAAAAAAGCTTTTGATCTTAAAGATAGATACAGAAGTATTCAGGATCAGGTAGAGGTTATTAAGGAAAACCTGGAACTGTTTAAAGATATTATGTTTCACAAAGAAAGTAGTAAGTTAGAATGGATTATCATTATCCTTATCTTAGTAGAAGTTGTGGATATGTTCATATTAAAATTAGTATAAAATAAAATAGATTGGAAATAGAAAATTTAAAAGTAATAGGCAGTGAAGAATGGTGCACATTCGAAGAGTTTGGTATACCAGCAATTAAAGCAAGAGTAGATTCTGGGGCAAAAACATCTTCAATACAAGCCAACAATATTAAAATTATTCATAGAGGAACCGAAGAATGGGTGCGTTTTGAAGTAAACCCAGTTCAGGATAACCGTAGTATTTTTATTACTTGCGAAACAAGACTTCATGATAAGCGTTTGGTAAAAAGTTCTTCAGGTATTTCAGAACAACGATATGTAATTAAATCCCCTGTAACTATTGGATCCCAAACCTTCGAAATTGAGTTAACACTAGCTAATCGGGATGCGATGGAGTTTAGAATGCTGCTAGGTCGTGAAGCGCTAATGAATCGTTACATAGTAAACCCGTCTGCAACATATATAGAAACTGGTTTTACACAAGAGGAAGTTTCTAAAAAATACGCTCCTTTTATTAAAGAAAAATCAGGCCTTAAGATCGCTTTATTGGCAAGTAATCCTGAGCTATATAGTAATAAAAGACTTGTTGAAGCAAGTATTGCTAGAGGACACGAAATGGTTTTTTTAAATGTAGAACAAGCCTACATGAAATTAGATGCAATAAATCCAGAAATACGATACCGGGGAGGTAATATTATAGATGAGTTTGATGCAATTATACCGAGAATTAAACCTTCGGTTACATTTTATGCGTGTGCATTGATCCGTCAATTCGATTCTATGGGGGCATATTGTTTAAACTCTTCAGAAGCGATAACACAATCCAGAGACAAATTGTTTGCCACACAATTGTTTGCTAAACATGATATACACATACCAATAACAGGATTTGCAAAATCTCCTTTAGATACCAAAGATTTAATTAAAATGGTTAATGGAGCACCATTAATCATTAAGCTTTTAGAAAGCACACAAGGTAAAGGAGTAGTTCTTGCAGAAACAAATAAAGCAGCAGAAAGTGTTATTAATGCCTTTAAAAGTGTGCAAACCAATATTCTTGTTCAGGAGTTTATTAAAGAAGCAAATGGTCAGGATATAAGATGTTTCGTAGTTAATGGAAAAGTAGTAGCGTCTATGCAAAGACAAGCTGCTAAAGGTGAATTTAGAGCAAATATACACCAAGGCGGTACTGCTTCTAAAATCAAAATAACTGGGGAAGAGCGCAAACTAGCTATTAAGGCTGCCAAAATATTAAATCTTCCGGTAGCAGGAGTAGATATTATTCGATCTAATAAAGGACCATTATTGTTAGAAGTTAATTCTTCACCTGGTTTAGAAGGAATTGAAAATGCAACTGGATTAGATATCGCTAACATAATGATTGAAGCTATTGAGAAAAAACTGAAATTTAAAATATGATTTGAAATAAAAAATGATACATCCATACACCGAAATCAAACACATAAGCCCTGAGGTGGGTTATGGTGTTGTAGCCAAAGAGTTTATTCCAATGGGCACTATTACTTGGGTGTTAGATAAATTTGATCGTGAGTTTACGGTAAATGAATATAACTCCTTAGAACCTATATATAAAGATATTTTAGAAACCTATGCATATAAAAACAATAAAGGTAATCTAGTACTTTGTTGGGATAACGGGAGGTTTGTAAACCATAGTTTTAACTCTAATTGTCTTACTACGGCATACAATTTTGAGATAGCCATAAGGGATATTCATCCCGGAGAACAATTAACAGATGATTATGGGTATTTAAATATAGATAAACCTTTTAGAGGAATCAATGAAGGTACCCGAAGAAAAATTGTATACCCAGATGATTTGCCCAGATATTATAAGACTTGGGATAAAAAATTAGTAAAAGCCTTTAAGTATATTTCAAAAGTAAACCAACCTTTGCGAGAACTTTTAAATGAAGATTTATGGCAACAAGTTGCAGAGATTGAAAACGGAGAGAGAGAAATGGAATCCATATTGACCAATTATCATGGGCTCAAAGAGTAAATTTAATGCCCTGAATTAGTTTAAAATATCAAATTCGAGTAATAAATTATTTGGTATGAAAATAAAGAAACATAAAGAAAAATCAAGATTGATTGTGTTTCAGGGAGAAAATATTCTGGTTTTGCAAAAGCTAACTAACGAAACACAATATGGATTCGTAGGAGGTTTTTTAGAGTCTGGAGAATCTCCAGAAACTGCTCTTATTAGAGAAACTTTTGAAGAAACAGGAGTAAAGCTTTCTGAAGAAGATCTAATATATCATTGTTCTGTTACTATCGAACAGAGCGAGAAACTAAGATTGACTAAACATTATTTCTTTTGTCGTGACCCATACAAGCCATTTGGATTGGCAGAACCACATAAATTTAAAAGCATTATGTGGGTGCATTGGGAGCAAGTAGTGAAATCTCTTGGTAAATCAGATAAAAAGGTAGCAAAACAGCTTTTTAAACTTTGCAATATTGACTATTAATGTGAAAAGTGATGAAAGGCACGATCGTTAATCAAAATGTCGAGTACGGGATGTTTAAAAAATACTATAATGGCTATTATCAGTTTATAATGGATAATGGAGACATATTAGTGTTTGAAGGGATTTCGTTAACTGCAATTAGAAAATTTGATCTTAAAACAAATAAATTTAAAGGGAAAAGTTTTGTAATAACATATTCTGAATATCAAGAAGATAAAGATGAAGATTTTATTTTTTATAAGATCGAAAAATTAGAACTAGCATAGATGTTAGTTATGTTTTATGAATAACAAATAAATTTTAAGTTATAAATTCTAAATCAGGGATAAAATACTAGTAATATATCACACGCAAGCTTCTTAGAGAATACTTGCTAAAAGAACCAGACTTGAGGTGATAAATTTCTGGAAAAAAAATAGCATTATAATTTTAATTATACATAAAATGAAATATATAAAAATTTTAATCCCAGTAGTATTTGTATTGTTTTTTTGTAGCTACATACCTGTTATAGAAAAAGCAGAAAATAATCAAGAAACCGAAGTTATAACAGGTATTTTTGAAGGGTATGACGGAGATGTCTTTAGTTTTAAATATACGAATGAAGATGGAGAAGACGATGTAATTGTTTTTCCTAAAATTAGTTCAGAAGTTAGTGAAAAAGAAGATTTAACAGGAGATATGTATGTTGGGAAAACGTGTAATATTACCTATGTTTCTGAAGTTGAAACTGAAATTGATGAAGATGGGGATGAACAGGAATATATTATAAGGACTATTGTTGCTTTGGAGCTGGTAGATTAAAAAAAGAATAAAGTAGTAGTCTTTTAAATGGGTTTTACTATTTAAAATGCTCCAAATAGTGCAAATAATCAAAAGTGCTTGCGGTTTTGCAAGTGCTTTTTTTTTAGTTAGATATATACTATTTTTATTGAAAAATATTATAATAAAATAATGATGAGGTGTAGACAAAATAAAGCGTTAAAGTTTATTATTTGTGTTTTTTTGACAACTTTTTTTTATTCATCCTATGCGCAAACCAATATTTATGATATCGTTTTTAAAAAAGACACTATTGGAATTTTAAAAGTATCAAAAAATATAAAAGATAATAAGATTCTATATAGCTACCATCTCGATGCACAAGTAAAACTACTAGTTAGCATACATCTAAAATATGATTTAAAAGCAACCTATAATGAAGAACAATTGTTGTACGCAAATGTGAATAATACGGTAAATGATAAGCAACATCATTCGTCTAATATTCAATGGAAAGAGACATACTATCTGGTTAATTCGAAAAATAAAAACCATAATATAGAAAGCAAAATTACGTATAGTGGTGTTAAACTTTTTTTTGAAGAGCCAAATACTATTAAAAAAGTATTTTCTGAGCATTCAACACAATATGGGGCAGTATCAAGAATAGGAGAGAATTATTACGAGCTCACATTGCATAACGGAAAAAAAAATCAGTATTTGTATAAAAAAGGAGTTTTGGTAAAAGCATATATTAATAATTCGTTTATTCAATTTCAACTATTGCTTAGGAATTAGTAAAAAGTTGAAAAATATAATTTAGCATAATTTGAATATCTAACTATTGGATTTGTAATTGGTTATTGGTTTTTCGTAGTAAGGTAAAATAAAAAAAACCCTTGATAATTTATTATCAAGGGTTTCACTTTCAAGATGTGGTGCCTCCAGGAATCGAACCAGGGACACAAGGATTTTCAGTCCTTTGCTCTACCAACTGAGCTAAGGCACCTTGTTGTAAGCGGATGCAAATATATAAACCTTTTTTTAATACACAAAAGAAAACTTTAAAAAAATCGTTTTGTATTTTTACAACTTATAAATTAAGATATGAATCTTGTTATTGATGTAGGGAATACTTTTACGAAACTTGGAGTTTTTGAGGGGTCAGAAATTGTATATAAAAAAATAATTAGGCAAGAAAGCTTTAAAGAAACGGTAAAAAAAATTAAAGAAGAATACCCAGGGATTACAAATGCAACAATTTCTTCTGTGTCAAATTTACAACAAAGTTATATTGCGTATGTAAAATCACTGTTTGATACTTTGGTGTTAGATCACCTAATAAAAATGCCATTTAAAAACTTGTACGATACTCCAAATACACTTGGTATTGATCGGCTAGCTTTGGTAGCTGCCGCTGTTGATCAATTCCCGGGTAAAGATGTTTTAGTAATAGATGCAGGAACATGCATAACATATGATTTTAAAAATAAAAAGGAAGAGTATTTTGGAGGAGCTATCGCCCCAGGAATACAATTAAGATATAGTAGTCTACATAGTTTTACAGCAAAATTGCCGTTATTGCAACTTACTGCCCCCAAAAATCATATAGGAAAAAGCACAGAAGAGGCAATACATTCAGGTGTGGTTTTTGGAATTTTGCATGAAATAGATGGCGTAATTACAGAATATTGCAACATTTATCCTGATTTAACAGTTATTTTAACTGGTGGGGATGCACATTTTTTGTCTAAAAGATTAAAAAATAGCATATTTGCCACTTCCAATTTTTTGTTGGAGGGTTTAAACCACATTTTAGCTTTTAATAATAATAAATGATAAAAAAGATTTTAGTGATTATCTTGGTACATGTTGCCATAGTATCTAACGCTCAGGAAGGCACTTCGTCTCCATATTCTTTTTATGGAATAGGGATTCCGAAGTTTAAAGGAACAGTTGAAAATAGATCGATGGGGGGATTGAGTGTACTTGCAGATAGTATTCATTTAAATCTCCAAAACCCTGCATCTTTTGGAGAATTAGCACTTACAACTTATACAGTAGGGACTTCATACCGTAATTTTAAATTTAGCAATGCAACGGAATCCTCTTCTGGGGACAATGCATCTTTAGATTATTTGGCAATAGGTATTCCTGCAGGTAAATTCGGTTTTGGCTTTGGACTGATTCCTGTTTCTTCTGTAGGATATGAGCTAGATAAAACAGAAACAGATGGTACAGACATTGACTTTAAAGGAAAGGGAGGGCTAAATAAAGTTTTTATAGCAACAGGATATAAAGTAAATAAAAGCCTTAATATAGGTTTGGATTTAAATTATAACTTTGGGAACATCGAAAACAAAACAATTTTGAGACGACCAGGTGTTCAGTTTGATACCAGAGAAATAACAAGCACAGATTTATCTTCTTTTAGTTTGTCTTTTGGATTGAATTATAAAACCATGATTTCTGAAAAATTAGAAATAGTAGGATCTGCTGTGTCAACACCTTCTTTTGGGTTGAAAACAGATAATAGCAGAGAGCTGGCTACCGTTATAATAAGCACAAATGGTCAAGAAAGAGTAATAGAAAGACAAGATGTGCAAGTAGAAAATAAAGAAATCGACCTTCCTTCAGAATTTAAATTAGGAGGAGGGATAGGAGAGCCCAGAAAATGGTTTGCAGGTGTGGAATATGCATATTCAGATTCTGGAAAATTTAGTAATATTGTCTCTAATCAAGATAATATTGAATATCAAAATGCCAAAAAATTCAAAGCGGGAGGGTATTATATACCCAAATATAACTCATTAACAAGTTATTTAAGCAGAGTTGTATACCGTGCTGGATTTCGTTATGAAGAGACAGGTTTAAATATTAATAATAGTTCTATAGATGAGTTTGGCATATCTTTTGGAGTAGGACTACCAGTTGGCCGATTGTTTTCTAATGCTAATATAGGATTTGAGTATGGTCAGCGGGGAACAACAAATTTTGGCTTGGTTAAAGAAGAGTTCTTTAGCATGTCTATTAGTTTATCATTAAATGATAAATGGTTTAGAGAAATAAAATTTAATTAAATACAATAATTACTACAGCTATGAATACTAAAGTTTTATTTGTGATAGCAACAGGATTGGTTTTAAGCACTGCAAGAGTAAGTGCTCAAGCTACAGACTGTGCGACCACTGCTTCTATTGCCTATGAGCATGCTAAGGTAAAGAATTATGCATCTGCAGAGGAGCCTTTATGGAAAGTGAGAAAAGAATGTCCTACATATAGTGTGGCTACATTTCAATTCGGACAAAAATTGTTAGAAGATAAATATGATAAAGCCGCTGATGCAGATAAAGTAGGGCTGGTAAATGAGATGATCAAATTATGGAAAGAACGCCTTCAGTACTTTCCTGCAAAAACTAAAATAGGAGATATGCATTCTGATATAGGTCAGTTAATGTATGATAATAAAATGGGTACCACAGAAAGCCAATTTGCAGAATTTCATAAAGCATGGACAGAAGATAAAGAAAACGTTAGTAACCCTAAAAATGTATATACGTATTTTTCATTATTAGTAGATCTTCATGGCGAAAATAAAAAAGAACTTCAAGAGGTTTTTGACCTTTATGATGAAGTAATCGAAAAAATAGAAGATGAAGAAAGTGATAAAGCAAAGACTATAGCAGAGCTTACGGAAAAAGAAGAATCAGGAACTGCATTATCTGGTAAAGAGAAAAAGAAACTTAACAGATCTGATAAAATCTTATCTAATTACAGTAAGGTAAAAGCTGGGATCAATCAAAAACTAGGAGAGCTGGCAGACTGTAAAAACTTAATTCCATTGTATAATGGGCAGTTTGAAGGAAAGAAAGCAGATGCTAATTGGTTAAAAGCAGCAGCAGGAAGAATGTCTGCTAAAGAGTGTACAGATGATCCATTATTCTTTAAATTAGTAGAAGCTTTACATAAAGTTGAACCTTCTGCAAAATCAGCATATTATTTAGGGATATTGGCATTAAAGGATAAAAATACGACTACAGCATTAAAATATTTTAATCAATCTGCAGAATTAGAAACTAAGGCAAGTGATAAAGCTAAAGTTTATTTTAAGATTGGTGAAGTGATGAAAAAGCAAGGTAGTTTAGGAAAAGCAAGGTCGTATTATAAAAAAGCTCTTTCACAAAGACCATCTATGGGAGTTTGTTATCTAAGAATAGCAGATATGATTAGTGATAGTGCGAATAGTTGTGGAAACGATGTTTTTAGTAAAAGAGCGGTGTATTGGTTGGCAGAAAACTATGCAAGAAAAGCAGGAAAAGTAGATCCTAGTTTACAGTCTACGGCATCTAAATTTGCGGCAAATTATAATGCAAAAGCTCCTTCAAAAACAGATATTTTTAATAATCCAGGAGTGAAATCTGTAAGTGTAGGATGTTGGATTGGAGAAACGGTTAGAGTTCCAAAGCTATAATGCAGAACAAAAACATATACAGTATATTTAACATTGTCATAGCGTTTGCTGTGACAATGTTTTTTTCATGCCAATCAGTTAAAAAGAAAAAACAGATTTCTTTAATTTCTGAAGAAACCCCAATAGCAGAGGCTTTTGAGGTTAATCTTAAATACACGGATTCAGGCAGACTTACTGCAATATTAAAAACACCAAAAGTATTAGATTTCTCTAACAAAGATTTTGCTTATTTTGAATTCCCAGATGGTATCGTGTTGGATATAATCGATAAAGAAGGAAAAGTAAGTGTCGTTACATCAGACTATGCAATTTCATATAAGCAAACTGGTTTGATTGACATGAGAGGGAATGTAGATATAAAAACTGCAGATAGTACTCATCTACAAGCAAAACAGTTATATTGGGATCAAAATATTAATTGGGTATTTACAGATCAACCATATAAAAGTTACCTTCCAGATGGTACAATTAATGAGGCAGATGGTTTTGATGCTAATCAAGATTTCACTATCTTGAATTCAAGAATTAATGATGGAGTAATGTTTATAAAGGAGTAATCTAATAGAATATGATGAAAGTATTTAGATTTTTTGAATATGCCTATTTGGCTATTATGTGCTTTTTTGTATATCAGGCATATATAGAATGGGGTGATGAAGGTGGAAAAAGTGTGCTCTATCTTTTGTTTGCAGCGGCGGCTGTTTTTATGTTTTTCTTTAAAAGAAATTTTAGAAAACGATTTGAAGCCAATAACAAAAATTAATTCATGGAATTACAGATTATAGTTATTGTACTTTCTCTTGTTTTATCTGCTTTTTTTTCTGGAATGGAAATAGCGTATGTGTCCTCTAATAAAATACATATCGAGATAGAGAAAAAACAAGCAGGCTTTATTTCAAATATTCTTACTCGATTAACAAAAAAACCTTCTAAATTTATTGCAACAATGCTTGTTGGTAACAATGTTGCTTTAGTAGTGTATGGGTTTTATATGGGAGAAGTTTTAATGACTGTAATAGAAGGGTATCTTCCAGAAATGGCTTCTACAGTTAATTTATTACTGCAAACAGTTGCTTCTACTTTGATTATATTGATTACTGCAGAATTTTTGCCTAAAGTATTTTTTCAGATTTATTCTAATACTTTACTTAAAGCATTTTCGTTTCCAGCGTATGTTTTTTACGTTATATTTTCTCCTATTTCTTCATTTGTAATTTGGGTTTCAGATTTTATTTTAAAAAAGATATTTAAAACAGATGGGGATCAAGTGCAATTAGCATTTAGTAAAACCGAATTAGGGGATTATATTAATGAGCAAATGGAGACTGTAGAAGAGCATGATATAGTAGATAGCGAAATTCAGATTTTTCAAAATGCATTAGATTTTTCAGAGGTAAAATCTCGTGAGGTTATGATTCCTAGAACAGAGATAGTTGGTGTTGAAAAATTGCAATCTATAGAAGAAGTAAGTAAAATATTTATAGACACAGGATTGTCAAAAATAATAGTGTACAACGAAACGGTAGACGATATCATTGGATATGTACATTCTTTTGAACTATTTAAAAAACCTAAGTCGTTAAAAGCAATTCTGCTTCCAGTTATTTTTGTTCCAGAAACTATGTTTGTGAAAGATGTGCTTAATCTTTTAACAAAAAAGCATAAGAGCATAGCAGTGGTTATAGATGAATATGGAGGCACTAGTGGTATTATTACTGTAGAAGATATTGTCGAGGAGCTTTTTGGAGAAATTGAAGACGAACACGATTCTATAGAGCTTATCGAGGAACAATTATCTGCAGATCGATATCGATTTTCTGCTAGGATAGAAGTCGATTATATTAACGAATCCTATAAATTAGACCTTCCTGAAGATGAAAATTATGAAACATTGGGAGGAATGATTGTAAATCATACCGAAGAAATACCAAAGCAAGGAGACGAAGTAAAGATAAATAACTTTAAAATAAAGGTTATAGAAACATCTAATACTAAAATTGAAATTGTAGAATTACAAGTGATTTCTGACGATTAAATCATGGCTCCAATATAGGTAGCTAACATTATATAAGGGATTAAAATTATTTTGATGACTAAAAATAAAACATATCCAAAGGCATTTTTATTTATAATACTGTATGCTTTTATTGTATTGTTAGACCTGATCTGTAGTAGTGATGATTCCTATCATGTTCTTCGATATTATACAAAACCATCAATTCTTATAGCATTGATTCTTTTTTTTATGACACAAAGAAAAGAAGTAAGTGTATCTGTTTCTAGATTAATGCTAGGAGCATTGTTGTTTTCTCTAGCAGGAGATGTTCTGCTTTTATTTGTAGTAAGATCTCAGCTTTTTTTTATAACAGGTTTGGTTATGTTTTTACTAGCTCATATGATGTATATTTTAGTTTTTCTTAAAAATCGGAATAAAAAAAAGAAAAATTGGGGATTTCTTTTGTTGACTATTTTTTACGGAGTAGGGTTGTTCTATTTATTATACCCAGGCTTAGGGAATATGTTAGTTCCTGTAATTGTTTATATGTTCGTGATTTTAGGGATGTCTAATACAGCATATCTAAGAGAAGGTAAGGTTTCTAAGCAAAGTTATTTATTAGTTTTTTTAGGATCTATATTTTTTATGTTATCTGATAGTATTTTAGCGTTTACCATGTTTTATAAGCCATTAGTTTTTGGTAATATGTGGATCATGACCACGTATGCAGCTGCACAAATTTTAATAGTTTATGGGGTTTTGAAACAGAAAAATGGCGGGTTTTTGCAATAAGATAAGTAAGGGATAGCCATATATTTTTATATTAAAAATGACTTGTAAAAAAACTTCTTAACACTTTCAGATTTTTTAATTGGTATTATTACAATAAAATGGTATTTTCGCCCACTATATTTTGAATAAATTATAAAATATCATGGCAGTTTTAAATAAAATCAGACAACGTTCGGTTTTTCTAATCATAATCATAGCATTAGCTCTTTTCTCTTTTGTATTAGCAGATTTGTTCCGTAATGGTGGTGCAATTTCACAAAAGGCAGAAAACGCAATAGCTACGATAAATGGAAAAGATATTGATAGAACAGAATTTGCTAAAAAAGTAGAATTAGCTTCAAGAAGTTTTGGAGGAGGTGCATCTAGTATTCAAGCAGTAAATTATGTTTGGAACCAAGAAGTCAAGGAAACAGTTTTTGAAGAACAATTCGAAGAGTTAGGAATTATAGCAGGAGAAGATCAGGTAAACTTACTTTTAGAAGAGTCTTTGGCAACTAACCCTACCTTTCAAAACGAAGCTGGAGTTTTTGATAAAGCTAAAATGCAGGAATATGTTGCAAATGTAAAAGCAACTTCAAAAGAAGCATACCAACAATGGTTGGATTTTGAGGTTAATGTAAGTAAAGGTGCAAAAGAGCAGACATATCTTACTATGATAAAAGCTGGTGTTGGATCTACATTGAAAGAAGGAGAGCTAGAATATAAAATGGAAAATGATAATGTAGATATTAAATATGTGCAATTACCATTTTCTGGTATCGAAGATGCGAAGGTTGAAGTTTCTGATGCAGAAATCAAATCTTATATAAATAAACATGCAAGTCAATATAAGGCAGAGCCTTCTAGGAGTATTCATTATGTATTATTTAATGAGGTTGCTAGTGTAGACGATGAAAATCAAGTAAAATCAGAAATAGCTTCTTTATTAGAAGATAAAGTAGAATTTAACGCTACAACCAAAGGAACAGATTCAGTTTTTGGATTCAAAAATATAGATAATGCAAAAGAGTTTGTAAACCAGCATTCTGCTTTAAAATTTGATGACAGTTTTAAATTTAAAAAAGATTTACCTTCTATAGTGGCAGACACCCTTTATAATTTAGGTATAGGTGGTGTATATGGGCCTTATAAAGATGGCGATTATATAAAAATATCTAAAGTAGTAGCTCAAAAACAAATGCCAGATTCTGTGCAGGCAAGTCATATTTTAGTTTCTTGGCAAGGATTAGGTACTGCTGGAGAAACCAAAAGAACTAAAGAAGAGGCAAAAGTTTTAGCAGATAGTATACTTAAGGTAACAAAGGCAGATAAAGCTAAATTTACTGAGTTGGCAAAGGAGTTCTCTGCAGATAATTCTAGTAAAGATAAAGGAGGGGATCTGGGGTATTTTACACCTGGTAGAATGGTTCCTGCTTTTAATACATATTGCTTTGAAAATAAAGTGGGGGACCAGGGGATTGTAGAAACACAATTTGGATATCATGTTATTCATATTGAAGATCAAAAAAATGAACAGAAAGCTATACAAGTAGCTACTGTTGCCCAAAAAATTGAGCCAAGTGAAAAAACAATAAATAATATATTTACAGAAACCACTAAATTTCAAATTTCAGCAAAAGATAAAGATTTTGAAGAAGTAGCTAAAGGAAGTGAATTAACAGTAAGACCAGTAAATAATATAAAAGAGTTAGATGAAAATATCCCAGGATTAGGAGCTAAACGAACAATAGTACAGTGGGCTTTTAATGAGGATTCTAAAGTAGGAGATATAAAACGTTTTGATATTCCTGAAGGATATGCAGTAGTTCAATTAACAGCAAAGGCAGATAAAGGAGAAATGTCAGTTGCAGATGCAAGCCCTTTAGTTAAGCCAATCTTATTAAAAGAAAAGAAAGCAGAAATGTTGAAAAATAAGATTTCTGGATCTTCATTAGATGCAATTGCTCAAAGTCAAGGACAGACAGTTAAAGTAGCTTCTGCCTTAAATATGAAAACACCAACTATTAGTGGAGCTGGGACAGAGCCAAGAGTAGTAGGTACAGCTTTTGCTTTAGAGCCAGGAAAAATATCTACACCTATTGTTGGTAATAACGGAGTGTATGTTGTAGAAGTAACTAAGAAAACACCAGCAAGTGGTTTGGATAATTATATGAGTTATGCATCACAGTTATCTAAAGCAAAAACAGGAGAGGTAAGCACAAAAGTTTTCGAAGCGCTTAAAGAAGCTGCAGAAATAGAAGATAGAAGATCTAAATTCTACTAGAATTAAATATACATATAATTACAGGCACTAAGCCACGAAGTGTGTAATTAAAAAATATCGAGGGTTGCAACCCTCGA
>CAYGUC010000048.1:0-37893 GCA_964353005.1 uncultured Flavobacteriaceae bacterium
CAACAGAAACATCAACAATATTAAAATTAGCATTATTTAAAATGCACAACGGGTTTGCTACCACATTTTTTAAATACCCTCCTGGTGTAGTCATCATATAGATTTGTGTCATTGCAAATACGGCTACAAGAAAGCATCCAGCAGATACACTTGCAGATTTTAAAATTTTATTGGTTAGTTTATCGTTTTTATCAGAAACTAACAAATTAGCTACTACTGTTATAGAAAATCCACTTAGTAAAGAACTAATCAGAATAGTTTGATTTGCTAAGGTGTTCCAATATTCTAATGTTATTTGCATGTTTAGTTAGGTATTATTTCTAATTACTGGCGATGCCAAATATAGCATAGAAAAAATAAATCCATATCCTATCTTATAACCGTTCCTAATAATCCCCTATCCTGTATCATTATCAAGTTTAGAATTCAAACTGCATATCAATAAAAAGTTGGTTGCAAAAATCTTCTTTATCTAATTTTTTTAAAAACTATATTTTTTAAGTTTTGCCCTGATAATTTAAACCCAATAATATGATTTTTGGAATTAAAGATAAAATCAATTTTTCCAAAGAATGATTCTTTTGAGTAGAAGCTATTTTTTGAAATAGGATTTAGCAGTATATCATAATCTATACTATTGTGAATCGCAGTTAACCTATTGTTTTTTATTTCTAAGTCATAACTAATATTATGTTCTGCATTTTTAAATGTTCCTGTAAAGTCATTCAAGTGTACCTCCTCTGATTTTGGTATATCTATGTCTACTCTCTCAGCATGGTAAGTCATATCAGCAATATGAAAATCAAGACTATTATTGTAAAAAACAAACTTAGAATGTGGGATAAACGGACAATCAAATGCGTTTTTATCCAGTATCGGAAGTAACGTTTTATCTGTTGTTCCAAATTCCTGAAAATATAAGTTTCCTTTTTCTGCAATAAATGTATAGTAGGTTCCTGGGAATACTTCATAAGTTCCCTCAAGCTTTTTTAACTCTGCATTGTTTAGAGTTATATCTGCTTTCTTTTCTTGTATATATTTTTTCAATATGATTTCTAGTGATTTATACAAAACATCCAACCCTAACATGCCTCCTTTATTAGATAAAAAAAGTAACGATAATTGGTACTTAGGAGCGTGTAATATGTACGAACGATAACTTTCCGTTCCACCTCCATGAAAAACAATATCAATACCTTTGTAGGTATCCACCTGTACTCCTAAACCATAGTTTGTCTTTTTTCCAGAATTAAGCGTAGTGATACCTTGCATTTTTTTATAAAACTCACGGTTACCAATAGCTGTATTTTGGTAATTTTTTGCCCATAACCCTAAATCATTTATGGTAGTGTAGATACCTGAAGAACCCATAGTTGCAAGTCTTACCGGATAATTAATATACGTGTCCCCCCATTGTTTATAGGAGTACGCTTTATTTTTAATAACCTCATCCTTATAACCAACAGCTTGCGTGTGATGCATTCCTAAGGGTAAAAATATTTTTTCTTGTAATTGCTCTTTAAATGGTTTTTTTCCTACTCGCTCTATAATTTCTGACAATAATATAAATCCTGTGTTATTGTATTCCAGTTTTTCTCCGGTTTCAAAATTTACTTCCTTTATCTTTAATAACATTTTTAGCACCTGTTTATGGTACATAGTTTTTATACCTTTTAGTTGCGCTAATTCATCAGGATTAGGCAAACCGTGCGTATGATTAGCAAGTTGTTTAATTGTTATTTTTTTAGGTAGATCTTTAAGTTCTGTAAGGTATTGTCTAATATCATCGTTTAATGAGAGCTTTCCTTCTTGTTCTAAAATCAAAGCCAGAAAAATTGTAAACTGCTTAGAAACAGAAGCGATGTTAAAAACAGTAGAATCGGTTATTAGAACCTGGTGTTCTATATTTGCTAAGCCTTTTTTATTGCTGTAAACTGTTTTTTCGTTTTTAATAATGGATATAATAGATCCTGTTTCATTTTGTGGATGATATGTATTAAATACCGAATCTATTTTTTTAATTGTTTCTTTATCCAGGGTTTCACTTTGCCCAAAAATAGATGGAGATAAAAGTAATATCGTTATAACTCTTACTGTCTTTAAAATATAGTTCATTAGTGTATGATTTTTAATTGGATACAAATTTGAATTATTGAAACGATATAAAAGTCCGACTAAAGAAAGTCGGACGGATTTTAGACTACATAATGAGTTCGAATTAAAGTCGGACTACCACTACATATTGGATTTTCTGTATGCTGTAGGCGTTTGATTGGTTACTTTCTTAAAAGCGGTATAAAAAGAAGATTTAGAATTAAAACCAACCATATACAAGATTTCTAATACTGTAAGTTCTTTTTGTTTGGGATCTTGTAATAGTTTTTTTGCATCATTTATTCTATATTCATTAATGAAGTCAAAAAAATGTTTGTTTAAATGATGGTTGATTAACAGCGATAATTCTTTTTCTGGAATATCTGTTTGAATAGCCAATTTTGGTAATGTTAATCCAAAATCCAAATAAGGCTTTTCGTTTTTCATTACCAAAGTAAGTTCTTCCAGATATTTATTTTCTACCTCATTTTTTGGAATCCTGTTTCTGTTTGTTTTCTTTTCAAAAAATGAATTAACCGGGCTTAAATGTATGTTTATCCCTGTAAAAAGTTCTGGTTGATATAATGCTTTGAGAACAAAAAATATAGTTATTGCTAAAACCAATAAACTTATCAGAATATTAATATTTAGAACATATTCTTGAAATACAGAATACGACAAATACCATCTTAAAATCACAAATGAATGCGCAATACAAGAAAATACTGTAATCTGAAACAACCACTTATACATAGTATTATTGGCATTAGAATAATTTTCAAGAAATACAGTTTTATATTTTTTTAGGATTATAAAAACTGCAACGATGTAAATAATGTATTGTAGTTCTCCCACTATTTCAAAAAGCACTAAACTTTGCTTTGAGAAGTTTGTTATGTAAAAAATAGCAAGAAATAACAGGAATAACAGAAAATGAAGAATGTGTGTTTTTTTAATCTTAAAATTAGAATAGCAAGCGGATAATACATAGAGATAAAACAAGGGTAATTGTAATAAACTAGACGAGACTTTTAAAATATGCAGGTAAGGATAATCTAAAGTTTTGTTGGTAAAAAAACCAATTAAGTCAAATGCGATGACCAGTAAATAGATACCAAAAACTCTATTAGGCAGTTTATTTTTTGTTTTAACCGTAAAAAGAAAAACAGAAAGAAGTAGCATTATAAAAACAACAATCTTTCCGATAGTTTCAATAATTTCTATTTTGTTTTCCAATAATTTTGTGTGTATTTTTTAATTCGCTAGCAAGTAGAGCCTGACAGCCCTGTTATTAATCTCTGATAAAAATAGTAATCTTTTAAAACTATCGGTTGTTTTATACTAAATAATGAGCTTATGCAATTGCTATTGGTGTTATCTATAGTTTTTAATTAATCTATCTATTCGTCTTTTATTTTCTTGCTGCAACAGCGAAGGATATAAATTCATTAAAACATTTACTATCATAAAAATCAATCCAAATACAATATTGCCTTTCATTAATTTTGCTATTACAAAAAAAGTTACGAAACCAAATCCGATGAAATGACTTATTTCGGCAAATGTCATTTCTTTTCGTATTTCATTCAAATCTGTTATTTCAACTTTCTTTTTAAATTTAAGTTTTGGATTGAAGTATTTAAAAAATGTATTTTTTACAATCCATTTAAAAGCTTTAAGTCCTATTCTTTTATTTATAGTCTGGCTTTTTATTAAATTTAGATTTGATAATTTTTTATAGCTTTCTTTTTTACTTAGAAAAGCATTAACAATCATTCCAACCATCCAAGAGATAAAAGTTATAGAAATACTATAGGTAAGATACTTAATAATCATTTTGTCAATTTATAACTAACAGTAAATATAATAAACGTTGTTGTCCTGAAAGGCAACTTTGTTTTTTATATAGCAGTGGTACTTTCACAATGTTATTATTTTATTTCCACCAATTCGATATTTAAATCTTCATTATTTTCTATGATTACATCAGACTTTTTACATGGAAAGTTTATCCAAAATTTTAAACATTTGGAAGTTTGCTGATACTCGAATCTTAAAAATTCTCCTGAACTTCCTATTTGAATAAGTGATGATACTACTTGTGGTTTTTTGTAACTAGGCAAGCGACTCTCTAAATGTCCTGCCAACTTCTCGATTTCCCCCCTAATTTACAAATCCCAGATTCCTCAACCAGGCATATAGCGTTGGCCTATCGGCACGCTATATGCTTCTTAGTTATTGTAGTGCGTTCCTTAATTTTTTCTAACAAATTGATTTTTAACAGGCTCACCTCGTTCAATAGGTCTATCATCTTTGTAATAATTTCGAAACTGAGCTGGTAGTCCAATTCCGTCAAGATAATTAGGTGTATTTTGTAAATGATAATGTAAGTGTGGGCCTGTAGAATTCCCACTATTTCCAGCTTTGCCTACTTCTTGTCCCCTAGTAACCATATCCCCAACAGAAACTATTATAGTACCTTTTTTGAAATGTGCTAACATAGAGTATTCCCCATTAAAGTGGTCTATTATGATGTAGTTGCCAGCAAGACTACTATTATCAATATTACTATTTACAGTACCTGAAACATAATTATCATCAATGTTATTTTCCATCGCTATTACTTTACCATTTCCAGGAGCATTTATTCGTTTTCCAAAACAAAAGTGATTTTCATTCTTACTACTATCACCAAAAAAACTACTCCCGTCAATTACTATTGCTATATCATAAGCATATCTTTGACCAGTACCTCGGGTAATAAAATGGTGACCTCCTTCTAAGTGTGTTCTCCCTCCAACAAACACATACCATTCTTCTTCAAAAGGTAGTTCTAAATCTGTTTTTGTTTGGTAGTCTAAATAGATGTCTTCATCCGATTTTCCTTCGTCACCAATTAAGGTGTCAGTGCAAGAAATGAGTAGTATAAAAAGTATAAAGAAAATCGTATTTATATGTCTCATGGCTTACTTAAAATTTGTAATTAACACCTAAGTTTAATTGATATTGAACCTCCCGAAAAGCATTCGGAATTTGTAATCTACTATAATTAAAGTCATAACTAAATCTCATATCTAGCTGATTACAAAGTGAATATTTGTATCCTATGTTCCATTGCAGACTTTGATAACGATTTATCGAATATACATTAGCATCAGAATTTGTTATTCTAAATAATAAAACTGGAATTGTTAGCTTAGAAAACAGGCCTTGCTTTTCATTAATTTGATAAGAAAATTTACTCTCTACTCTTAGGGTTTGATCAAATATAAGCTGATCATTGGGTCTTATATTATATAAAGACAAATCGCTGTGGGATTGTAAACCCAAATGAATCGAAAATTTATTTTTGTTATAAATCTGTTTTAAAGAAGAAAAGCTTAATCCTATTTTAGTATATTCTAAATTTAGGAGAGGAGTTAAATCTGCTTTTAATTCTGATTGTATATAATCTAATTGTACTTCAAATATTTTTTTCTTTTTAGTTAGGCGTTGATAATTCAGTTTGTAAACTGGACCATTATAATCATAACGAGAAACTGGAGCAATTTCAAGGTTTTTTAATGCACCAAAATTATAACCTATTGAGAAGTCAAATGTATTTTTTGAAGGAGAAGTTTGAGAATACGAATTTGAGAAAAATAGTATGCAAAGGGTAAAAATTAAAAATTCTTTTTTTTTCATTTAAAGTTTAGATTACTATATACTTTAATGAAAGACTACTTGTCCGTAATTAAGTTGCAATAATCACTTTTTAAATGCATTTAATGGTTCAGTAGAGCCTGATAGCTCTGTCCCGTACCCGTAGTTTATAACATGTACCTAAAGTCTCCTAGGGATACTGGTGCAGCACCCGATGCGCTTTCCTTCCTTTTCCTTTCATCCATTTGTAAAGTTTATAATCCAACTTCGCAAAGTCTCCTGACTTCAGAATACTTAAAAACGATAATTTAAAAGATCGCAAAAGAGGTAAAGTGTTCTAAAAACGTGGCTCTTCTTTTTTACGGTTCTTGCCAACTTCTCAATTCCCCCCTTATTTGCAAATTCCAGATTAGTTAACAAGACATATAGCGTTAGCCTATCGGCACGCCATACGCTTAGTTATTGTATGCCCGTGCTTTCTTTTCGTCCGTGCGATGGGGCAGCCATACTCTTTGGCAAGTTTTGTCTTGCGGGTAGGCTTTGAGCGACTTGCCAATGTGTATGCACTTTGCGATGGCTCATACTTGTAATGTAATTGGATTTGGAAAAATCTTCCCCTGTTGTAATAATTCCCCTGGATTTTCTATTATCTCAATACGTGCTTGATTACCCGCATTATATACTCTATAAATGGAATAATTAGCCCCCTTGTCAAACATAAACACCCATTCATTAGGTGAAAGATAAACAAGGTCTTTACTTCCAGATGGAGTTCCTTTTACATCAATGAATTTTTTCTTGCCATTTTCGATGATTTCAAAATCATAAGGTTTATTGCTTTCTCCATCCTTATTTACCCAAATAATTTCTGCATTTTTTTCTTGATTTGTCAGGTATTCATAGACAAACTCTTCACACCATCTTCCAACATCCTCTCGAACTTCTTGACTTTGAATTTTTGAATAGTTTGTTTCTGCTTTTGCATTTGCATTTGTAAAACTTTTTGTCTTTGCAGAAACTTTAGAAATGTCAATACTATTAGGCGTATTTACTGGTTTGAATACTTCTGGAATGGAGGGTTCTTCTTCTGAAGAGTAAGTTTCATTAGGTTCAGCCGCATGTTCTACTTCGGTAAAATTATCTTCCGAAATATTCTCTTGGGCAGTCAAAATTTGTCTTGAAAACCTTCTTGCTGGTTTAATATTTCTAATGTTAATGCCTTGTTCGATTAACCATTCTTGAATTTCCGCTTCATCTGCCTCAAGAAGTAGAAAGCGCAATTCCTCGTTTAGTCCAAACACATTCAACAAAGTCGAAAGTTCCTTTATCAGGCTCAATAAAGTTCTTTCACTTCTCCATTTTCCCTTGAAGTAAAACTTACCTTCTTCTTTGTAAACAGTTAACGATGGACCTTCAAATGTCTCGGATTGATAGTTGAAAGATAACTTTATTTCAGAAGTAGTGAAAAATTCAGTTTCGTTTAGTAAATGATATAATCTATCAAATTCTGCATCACCGTTTTCTAAATTTATTTTCTCAAGTAGAGCAACGTACAATGGTAGGATTTCCTCAAGCCTGTTTTTTAATGAACGCTTTGTAATTGGACGATCAAATGTCGGAATAAATTCTTCGATTGTTTGAACCCCGAAAAGAGTTATTAGCTCCTTAAATGATGTAGAGTTTTTGTTACACAACTCTGGAATTTGAATGATTTTCAGCTTTTCTGATTCAGTGGAGAATCCTTCTATCGTAACCCATTTAAGTTCAGTAGCAGACTCAAACTCTCCATTTATTGAGATAAGCTTGTTTTGCAATGACCAATCAGAAATAACTTGCTTGCTTTCAATAGTCATATCAGTAAGCAAAGAGGCAAGTTTGTTATAAATTTGGCCTATACGCTTAAGTGAGACTTTGATTTTTTTCTCTTCATCTTCCGTTTCTGAGTGTTCTGTAATTTTTGTTAGAATTAATAGTAAGTCCTTTAATTCCAATTTGGTTTTAAATTGAAAAGCTGATTTCCAATCGTCAGAAACAGGGTTTTCGAAATCAAAAACGGGAAGATAGCCTCCTGCTATTTGCTTTATTTCAGTTTCGTTAATAAATACATTTTCTGATTTTAGGATTTCCTTAGTTGTGGTTGGAATACATTTTTTGTTTTTTAGAAACCAAGCGAAATAATTTCCTACCGAATGTGCATAGCTATTGTGTCCATAGCCTACGCCATATTTATAATTTGCCGTAGTAGATAATTCTGATAAACTATTCGGATTGGATATTATATTTTCCCAAAACATTTTCGCGTACTTAATATTGGTTGGAACGGTATTTAGGAATGACGGTAGTTTTACCGATCGAATGACATTATGTTCGCCAAATCCAAATCCCCCCTTACTTCGTGCCTCAGTTTCACACTCGCTAACCCACCCTTCATCTGTCAACGTTCTTAGAGTACTTAGTGAATTATTTTCGTTTATTGTTTCAACTTCTACTCTGTCCTTAACCTTTATTGCCTTGAAGAATAAATTCCATTCCAATTCATTGCTGTCTGAAAATAAATACTCTTCAGATACATAAAATACGCCATTAATGACCCCTTCGATTTTTAAATGAGGTTGATATTTGTTTGAAAGAAAGCAATTCTGAGCCTCTATAAAAGTTAGCGTCTTTTCCTTTGTTTTAATTTTAAGTTCTCTTAATGATTCAAGCATTTCTTCATCCAGAAGATTTTCTCTGAATAAGCGGAAGAGGTAATGAGTAATCTGAAGAAAGTTTGAAGAATTTATAAAGTTGTCTTCGTGAAGGTTTGGAATTAGAACGTTGGTTACATATGCTACTTGAGAAGGTTCTTTAACACCAAGTTTCTTTAACCAATTAAATATCTCTTTATGATTTTGGATTTTATCAAATACATCGGGGTGAATTATTGGAATTTCTCCCAATTCGGTACTGGCAATTCCAGTCGGAAAACAAATTCCATTAGAAGGGTTATACAGTAACTCCTTATCGTCATAGATAAAGGGAAGTGTTTTTAATGTCTGAAACCATAGACCCTTTTTGTCATTTTCTGACCTTTCCTTGAAATACCTTATCAAATCAAAATTATCAGAAACATTATGTCTGGTTGTAAAAGATTTAGAACAGAAAAATGTTTCAAAGTTTTCAAGCTCAAATACTTCGACTCCAACTTGTTTCAATTTATTTGATTCTTCAACCTGAGTACTTACAAAACAGTCCCCATCAAATTCGAGTTTTTTTACTGTAGATAGAAATTCAGTAATCGAAGTTGGATCAATGAAACTCTGAACAGAAAGTCCAGTTTTATCTAAAACCACTTCAGAGGGCTTTCTTATTTGATTTTGTTCAGTAATGATGTAAGCTTTTGACTTAGAATGAGAGGAAAAACTTTTATCAAAAGACTGTTTGAGTTCATTTTGGGTGCTACCAAATTTATGTGGCAGTAATTGAAGTAGTTGGAATCTATATTTACTTGTTGCCAATGATGCCAACCAATCAAATATTTTTTCCCCAATGAGTGAAAATAGCCATTGATTCCAAACTTTATCCTCATGAATTCCCTCTCTCGCAGCATTTGTGAGAAAACTTCCATTTACTAAGAAAGGGAAATTGAAATCACCCACCTTTGTTGGAAGGTATGTAAAGATTAAACTTGATCCATCTTTCAATGCCCGGAGTTTATTTCCCTCAATTTTTGCAGCGAATGATAACTCCGTAAAAACAGCATCCCTAAGTTTTTTTGGAGTTTTTTCGTCCTTTTTTAATTCCTCTTTTGTTTCCTCTGGTACAGAAATATCATCAAATGTTTTTGTAATCCAAGAACTGATTTTACTTTTATTTTTGAATAACGTTACTTCATTGAAGATATCTTCTTCACTTATGGTCTTTTTCTCAATGGAATAGATTAATTTTTTGTTCTTTGAAACAGATACCTTTGAAACTTTTCTAAGAAATAGTAAAATCTGACCATTACTAAGTAGGTCGGTTAAATCTTTTTGTAAGGACTCTGCATTTTCAATCTCTATGATGGTTGAAACACTGTAGCTTAATTGTGATACTGTTTCTTGGATTTCGAGTGGCAAATCCTTTAGTTCAGTCCAAATTGGGATTATTTGCCATGGAAGAATTTTATCAAATTCTTTTTTATCAAATCGAAATTGATATCCGTCTGAGAATATGGTTACACGTTCAGATTTTCCAAAAACAGACTTGAACCCAATTCCTTTGTAACCTGTCTTTGTTGCATCATTTTTTTTGGTACTTGAGCCAGCACTTGTAAGAGATTTTATATCTTCTTCGGAAAAGGGATGTCCATTATGTGAGATTATTAAGCTGCCATCAAAAAATGAAAAATTTACTTCATTTTGATCGTCTATAGCGGCATCATCCGCATTTTGAATTAATTCAAATACAAATCTCTGACTTTCTGAGTAAATGTCACTTGAAATGGTGTCAAGTAAATTTGAAGCTGTCTCAGCTTGATCGGGATCTTTATAATCTGAACGCCTTTCAAATAAGTTCTCTACTATATTTTTCTTATTCATCAATCAATACTAAGTTTCTTCAGTGCGTTGGCAATAAAATAGCTCTTTTGGGTTTTCAACGTTTGCCTGTGTGTCGGCAAAAACCAAATGTGCTATTTGTGCGGTCGGCTTTTTCAGCATGGCATACAACACCATTATATAGTTACCAAGATACCCATATCCCTTACTTATTAAAAATATAAGTACCTATAAATTTTTAAAGCTCTAAAGTAAATTACTTTTTAGAAATAGGATTACGGATATCCGTATCGAGGGGTTATTTTTATAAAAAAGAATAGACACCCTTTAGTGAATACTACCTCTTTTTTTGCACAGTAATTTATTGCTTTTAATTTTAAGATTTTATTAGAAGTAATACATCCTGTCCTTTTAAGCATAATACAGTATCTTTTACTTTGTAAATTATTTTATATTTTTCATCATTATCAATGACAAAACCATCCTCTAGAGTTGTTTTTGTTCTATCTCTGGATATTTTATAAGAATCTATTAAGACACTATCATTCTCTAGCTCTTTTCTTGAATACGTTAACATGCTTTCTGCTTTTGAAATATCAACTTCGAATAAATCCAAATCTTCATTATATCGTTCAATCTTTTTTATAAAGATGGTATTGTTATCAATTTTTTTAATTGATTCTCTATTATAGACAATATTCTCTCCTTTAGGAATTAATTTACCAGAAGCCACTTCATTAAAATCAAGTTGCTCACTACAAGATGTAATAATTAATAAAATAAATAGAATACTATTTCTTGGTAAAAACGACATTATTTGGGATAGTATTTTCATCTCTCTTTTCTATTATTATTCTAACATGATTAGGATTTGCCTTACTTTTTTTAGCTCGCTCCCAGATAGTCTTTATAACTTTTTTGGTTAATTGGTCAGAAGTGTTTGTTGGTGAATTGTTGTCATTAACAATACCAAAACATCCCTCAGAAGCTGAAATAGAATGACCATAGTTTTCATTATCATAACTACCACCTACATGAATCATAACACCTCTTGCAATATCTTCCTTAAATCTATAATCCAAAAGTAATGCATCTGGTCTAGCTTGGGCATGGATTTGTTCAGAACCGCTTTGCATTAATTCTATTGCGGGTGTATCATTCTTTTTTGGATATGCACTCATATACTTTCCTGAATAATGATTTATTTTACCGTTTTTGGGTTCAAAAGACATATTAGATAGGATCATTGTTTTTCCTTTATCATTACCTGGTATTACAGCAGCAGCATCACGGGCAACCGAAAATTCCATTTTGAAACTAGCGTCTTCATTATCCGTAACTAAAACTTTATACAAATCAACATCAACATATTGAAGTCCTCCGCTATAAGAACCTATAATTTTTTGTTTTACAGTTTCTCCTGTTTTTTGTTTAGTTATTCTAATAATAGGGTAGTCGTCTAAAACCTCTAATTCAGCAGTTTTTGTAATACCAGCAATTTCTAGTCTAAAAATATTTTTACCCATATCTTATACTTCCTGTTTAATGGCTTCTAGTTCTATTTTTTCATTATTACTGCCTATTTTATAATTGTTAAGGGTATCATCTATTAAAACTTCTCCTTTGTATTTAAAATCTATTGTTTGATTATTTAATTTAATACTAAACAATTCATCAATCATATTTTTACTATGAATATTAAGTAATATTTTGTCACCTGCCAAAATTTTGTTAGTCCGCTCATTATTTAAATCTGTAATGTAATAATCAATTACTTTGGGTTCATTATCTAATGTTTCGGTGGATTGATAAGGTATTTGTTCACTTGGTTTAACCCAACTTTCTTGCCAAGGTTTTACCAAAATTATTCCTTTTACTTCTTGTATGGCAGCAGAGATAGTCATTGTTATTGTCATTGGTTCTTCTCCTACAGCAGTAAATTTTTCTTTCCAATAGATTAAAGCTGTATCATTAAATTTATATTCAAAAAGGATGATACCATCAAAATCCCCTAGATAAAATACAATTTTACCTTTTGTTAATGTACAGAGTTCGCCTTTTTGGCTATGGGTCATCCAACGTAGTAGTCTGTCATCATCATAACCTGATATAAAAGCAAGAGTAATAAGCCCTCCCATTGGAATTTCACCACAGCGCCCTGTTTTATGATTTAAAAATCTATAATATTGTAAATCTGTCCATAATAATTCTCGTTCTGTTCCTAAAACGAATAATTTGGCTTTAATCATTGGTTAATTTTCAGGTTTTAAAAGTTAGCCATCGTTTTTAATTTAGTTTCTATAACAACTTAGAAAACAAATATATAGTTACCAAGATACCCATATCCCTTACTTATTAAAAATATAAGTACCTCTAAATTTTTACAGCTCTAAAGTAAATTACTTTTTAGAAATAGGATTACGGATATCCGTATACAGGGGTTGTTTTTATAAAAAAGAATAGACACCCTTTAGTGAATACTACCAACACTACTTATAGCTAACAATTTCAACAGCACTTCGACAACACTTCGACAAGCTCCCTGTGACAGCTCCCTGTGACACATTTCGACAACATAGCTAACGATTTCCCCACGATAGTTGAGGATTTGGACAACATAGCTGACAATTTCCTCGTGTTAGCTGACTCTTTCGACAACATAGCTAACAATTTCCCCGTGTTAGCTAACTCTTTCGACAACATAGTTAACAATTTCCCCGTGTTAGCTGACTCTTTCGACAACATAGCTAACAATTTCCCCGTGATAGCTGAGGATTTCGACAACATAGCTAACAATTTCCCCGTGATAGCTGAGGATTTCGACAACATAGCTAACGATTTCCTCGTGATAGCTGAGGATTTCTATAGATTTACCCTTCAGGAGTATCAGAATTTTTGTGGACTGAGGTTCTCGAAGTCCAACCTTCTGGTATTTTACCCTTCGAGTAGCCTCAGGGTTCGATAATTATGCATTCCTCCACCCTAATGTTGCATTCCTCCACCCTAATGTTACGTTCCTCCACCCTAATGTTTCATTCCTACACCCTGATGTTTCATTCCTCAACCCTAATGTTGCGTTCCTACCTGCTACAATCGCATTCTTCACCCTTCGAGTAACCTCAGGATTCGAAATAGTAGGGAGCTGAGGCTCTCGAAGCTCTACCTGCAAAAGACTAAGACAGACAATTAATAATCTTAACGTAACGACATGAAAATATCAGAATCTATTCTGTTTGGGACTTAGTATAACCTATGGATTCCGTTTTGCAACGGAATGACAAGTAGTATTCACTAAAGAATGACAAATCGAATTATGTGTGTGTCCTGTAAATTGTTGTACTATACTTAAACTTTCACTTAAGTAGTATTAGTCGTGGATTCCGTTTTGCAACGGAATGACATATCAAGTCACTGTTATATCTTATAAATTTTTATCTCATAGGTATCCAAAACTAGTATATAGTTCTACAAAAAAAAATCCCTCGACAGTTAGATACTATCGAGGGATTTTTTAATACACTATTTTTTTACTTATCGCTTAGGGATTTCTTTTAAAATCTCTTTTACAAATTTCCAGTATTTCTGCACCGATGATATGCTTGCTCTTTCGTCTGGAGAGTGTGCTCCCAAAATTGTTGGTCCAAAGGAAATCATATCCATATCTGGGTAATTTTGCCCAAGGATACCACATTCTAAACCAGCATGGCAAGCAGCTACATGTGCTTTTTCTCCATTTAATTTTGCATATAACGTGTCTAATACTTTTAATATGGGCGAATCCATATTTGGTGCCCATCCAGGGTAATCTCCACCTGTAGTTACCTCGCATCCTGTAAGCTCAAAAGTAGCTCTTAGTTTGTTTACCAAATCTTGTTTAGAGGTTTCTACACTACTACGAGTTAAACACTTTACAGAAATTTCTCCATTTGCAATAGTTACTTTTGCTATATTATTAGAGGTTTCTACCAAATCAGGTATCGATGCACTCATGGTATACACCCCGTTATGTGCTGCATACAATGCTTTTACAATCCCTTCTTGCACCCCTAACTCCATTACATTTTCTGGAGTATCTGTTGCAGTAACTTCTATAACCAAATTAGGTTCTGTTATCGCTAGTTCTTGCTTAATAATTTTAGATAACTCTCCTGTTTCAAATTCAAAAGCTTCTGCCTGTATTGTATCTACTACTACAGTAGCAAAACTTTCTCTTGGGATGGCATTACGAAGGCTTCCTCCTTTTATATTACTTATTTGTAATCCAAAGTTTTCAAATCCATCATATAAAAGACGGTTCATTATTTTATTAGCATTACCTAAACCTTTATGTATATCCATGCCCGAGTGCCCACCATTAAGACCTCGTATGGCAATAGTATATCCAGTTTTTCCTTCTGCTACCGTTTCTTGCTTATAGCTTCTTGTTGCAGTAACATCTACACCACCAGCACACCCTACTCCTATTTCATCATCCTCTTCGGTATCCAGATTTAGTAATATCTCTCCGTCTAACAGACCTCCTTCTAGCCCCATTGCACCTGTCATCCCCGTTTCTTCATCGATAGTAAACAATGCTTCGATTGCAGGGTGTGGTATATCTGTAGATTCTAGAATTGCCATAATAGTTGCTACTCCCAATCCGTTATCTGCTCCCAGAGTAGTGCCATTCGCTCTAACCCAATCTCCATCGATACGCATTTCTATTCCCTGAGCATCAAAATCAAAATCGGTATCTGCATTTTTTTGATGTACCATATCCAAATGCGATTGCATCACTATCGTTTTGCGATCCTCCATACCTGCCGTAGCTGGTTTTTTGATAATAACATTACCTACGGTATCGATATGCACAGATAACCCTAAGGATTCTCCAAAGTTTTTCATAAATGCAATTACTCGTTCTTCTTTTTTTGAAGGGCGCGGTACCGCATTAAGGTCTGCAAATTTATTCCAAAGGTTTTGGGGTTCTAAAGCTCTTATTTCTGAATTCATAGATCTGTTATTTTTAGAACTGCGAAATTCTATATTTTAAATTAAGTATCAAAGTTTAAGGAGCGTAAAATAGCTAAGTTTATAAATTACTTTTAATCTGTACTAAAAAACTCTTAATTGTTGATTCCTATATCAATTTAACTTTGAAATTGTACATATATTTACGCAATGCAATCGAAGACAAAACTATACCTTACTTTATTATTACCGGTTCAAATCCTTATTATTAAGGGAATCTCTTTTTTTCCTGAAGCCGTAGAACGATTTTATAGTAATGGTTTGTTTATATATACCTCTAAAATTTTGCGATATGTATTTGGGTGGTTACCGTTTTCGTTTGGGGATATTTTATATGGGGTATGTATCGTTTTACTTATTCGTTTTTTTATTAAAAAAATACGTTCTAAAACTTTATTTAAAAAAGAAGTTCTACTCGATATTGGCGCTACATTATCTATTATTTATGCTAGTTTTCATATACTATGGGGAATAAATTATTACAGATTACCACTACATGAAATATTAAATATAGAAGATACCTATACTGAAAAAGAGTTAATTACTGTTTCTGAAAAACTAATCGCTCATGCTAATTCTTTGCACGCTACTTTAGAGCCCGACGATTCTTTATCTATACAAATACCATATAATAAGGATGAAATATTTGAAAAAACCATTCCTGCATACGAGCAATTACATACTATATTCCCCGATTTAAAATACCACCCAAAAAGTATTAAAAAATCTATATTAAGTCTCCCTCTTACCTATATGGGATTTAGTGGATACCTAAACCCTCTTACCAACGAGGCACAGGTAAATGGTTTGATTCTTAATTATAAAGCACCTACAACGAGTTGCCACGAAGAGGCACACCAATTAGGTTTTGCTAAAGAAAATGAAGCTAATTTTATTGCAGCATTAACTACCATGAATTATAACGATCTTTATTTTAAGTATAGCGGAACCACTTTTGCTCTAAAATTTTGTCTTAATGATTTATACCTGCGTAACGAAGAAAAGGCAATTTGTATGGCAGAGGAGTTAAGACCTGGTATACGAGCAAATTATCGCGAAGTAAATGAGTTTTGGGAGTCTTATGAAAATCCGTTAGAGTTTATTTTTGAAAGCACTTACGACAAATACCTAAAAATTAACAACCAACCCGATGGTATGGAAACCTATAGTTATGTTGTGGCTTTGCTGGTTAATTATTATAAAACTGATCGGGTTTTATAAATCAACAACCCCAAAAGCTAGTAAGGGGTTGTGTTTTCTATATTATATTTTGTATTCTAAGTAATTCCTGAAAAATAATCTCTTTGTAGCAGACTAAAGAGTATTGTAGTAATCGATAACTGTTATTACATCTTCTTCCTTTTTAAAATTTATTTTTTTTGAAGATACAAACTCTTCTATTTGATCTTTTTTATCTTTTAAAACTGCTATGATATCTTTCTTTTTTAGTTTTATTTCTTTTAATCCCCCTTCTTTTTCTTGTATAAAGTAGGTGTATTCTTTAATAAAACTAGGAGGTACTTCAGATCCGTATCCAGACTTTGCTTGTACCGCTTTCTTTATTTTCTTTTTAGCTTTTAAAACCAAAGAAGTCTCTTTATTCTTATTAAGGATTATAAAATATCCTTTTTTATCTTCTGTATCTAATAGTTTATATTCAGAATCTTTTAATAGTACCCGAATATTCTTTCCTTTAGAAAGAGCAAATGTTTTATTATTTGCAGCTACTTCTATCTCATCAGAATACGCATCATATCGAACCGCATATTCATGAATTTTTTTATTATTTACATAAATTTCAGCAATTTTATATTCTTCTTTATAATACTTGTTTCCTTTTATATTTTTTTCAGAAAAACTCTCTATTCTAGGCTTCATATATGCACTTAATACTCTGGAAGTGGCATCTAAGTTAGACTGTACATCCATTTGAATTTCTTGACCACTAACTATTAAATGAAAAAACACACTAAAAAATAAAAGATTTGTTTTCATAACTACTAAAATTATATAATTTTCTAAATTGACTGAATTGTACGAGAAAAACAGTTGTATGCTTGTTAAATAATTATTAATTAACAGTATCTTCTTAGTGCAACTGCTATCTTTAAAACCTATTCAATTTACTTTACACTATTTCTATGAAAAAACTTCTATTATCACTTACGGTGGTATGCGGGATTTTAAATTCGTATTCTCAGGATTATTTTCCAAAAAATGACGGAGTCAATACTACAGATTCTAACTATACCGTATTTACAAATGCTACTATTCATACCACACCCGATTCTGAAATTAAAAACGGAACGCTGGTTATTCAAAAAGGTAAAATCGTACAAGTTGGAAGCTCTGTTACTATACCTGCAAATAGCATTATTATTGATTTAAAGGGTAAACATATTTATGCTTCTTTTATCGATCCTTATACTAATTTTGGTATCGAAAAACCAAAATCTAAAGGAGGAAGCCCCTTTGGAGGCAACCCGCAATATGAGGCATCCAGAGCAGGATATTATTGGAACGATCATATTCGACCAGAAACCAATGCGCTTACTCATTTTAAATATGATGCAAAAAAAGCTACAGAATATATCCAACAAGGGTTTGGAGTCCTTCATACCCACATGCCCGATGGTATTGTAAGAGGAACAGGGCTACTGGTTGCTTTAAATAATGAAGGAACCGAAGGAGAACGATTATTAAGTGATCGATCTGCACAGTTTTTGTCTTTTTCTAAAAGCAATAAAAGCAAACAACTCTATCCAACCTCTTTAATGGGAGCAATAGCATTACTAAGACAAATGTACTACGATGCCAATTGGTATGCTACTGGTAATGCAGATAACAAAGATTTATCCTTAGAAGCATTACAACGGAATAAAAATCTGCCGCAAATTTTTGAAGCAGGAAGCAGAATAAACGGTTTTAGAGCAGATAAGATAGGAGATCAGTTTAACACACAATATATTATTGTTGGTGGTGGAGATGAGTATGCAAAAATTAATAAAGTAAAGGCTACCAATGCTAAATATATTATTCCTTTAGATTTTCCAGAAGCATATGATGTATCTGATCCTTTTGCTTCTAATTTAGTAAGCTTGGGAGATATGCGCCACTGGAACCAAGCTCCCACAAACCCATCGGTTTTATCCAAAAACGGTATCTCTTTTTCGTTAACTACACACAAACTAAAAAAGATAGGAGAACTTAACTCCAGAATAGAAAAAGCCATTCAGCATGGTTTAGACAAAAAGACTGCTATTGCCGCTCTTACTACTATTCCTGCGCAAATTTTAGGAAAAAGTGATCTATTAGGAAGTCTTAAAAAGGGAAGCTACGCCAACTTTTTGATTACCAAAGATGAATTGTTCTCTAAAGATAATGTACTGTATGAAAACTGGGTACAAGGGCATAAAAATATAATAAACGATAGGACTACTACCGATATTAATGGTGCTTATGAGCTAACCGTTGCAGGTACTACCTATGATGTTTCTATCTCAGGAAAAACTTCTGCTCCTAAAGTCGAAATCAAGTTAGGGGAGACTAAATTAGGAACAAAAATAAGCCGAACAGAGGATTGGGTACATCTTACTTTTACAGATGCTGATACCACAAAGACTCAATATACCAGAATTGTATCCCGGGTTAACGACACTGCTACGCTTTGGAGTGGTAAAGCAATTCTGCCAAATGGATTGGAAACTTCTTTTTCTATACAAAAGAAACCAGAAGATGCTTCTGTTAAAAAACCAGAAGAAAAACCAGAAGAAAAACCAGAAGAAAAACCAGAAATATTACCTGTTACCTATCCAAATATTGCTTATGGTAATGCCCAATTACCAAAATCAGAAACCATACTATTTAAAAATGCAACGGTTTGGACAAATGAAGCTGATGGAATTTTAACAGAAACCGACGTATTGATAAAAGATGGTAAAATATCTGCTATTGGTAAAAATCTTAGTGCCGCAAATGCAACCACCGTAGATGCCACAGGAAAACATATTACTGCAGGAATAATAGATGAACACTCTCATATTGCAGCAGCAGCAATTAATGAAGCAGGGCACAACTCCTCTGCAGAGGTGACTATCGAAGATGTAGTGTCTCCTGATGATATTAATATCTATAGAAATCTTGCTGGCGGAGTTACTTCTATACAAATACTGCACGGGTCTGCAAACCCTATTGGTGGTAGATCTGCAATTATAAAACTAAAATGGGGGCAAGATGCCGATAACCTTATATTTCCTAACTCTCCTAAATTTATAAAATTTGCTTTAGGCGAAAACGTAAAGCAAAGCAACTGGCAAAGTTTTAGCCGTTTTCCGCAATCCAGAATGGGAGTAGAACAATTGTATATGGATTATTTTTCTCGTGCAAAAGAATACGAAAAACTTAAAAACAGCGGAAAATCGTATCGTAAAGATACCGAGATGGAAACTCTTGTAGAAATCCTTAATGGAGAGCGCTATATAAGTTGCCACTCTTATGTACAAAGTGAAATCAACATGCTTATGAAAGTTGCTGAGAAGTTCAACTTTAAGATCAATACTTTTACGCATATTTTAGAAGGTTATAAAGTAGCCGATAAAATGGCGGCTCATGGTGTTGGAGGATCTACTTTTTCAGACTGGTGGGCATATAAGTATGAAGTTAATGATGCTATCCCATATAATGCTTCTATTATGCATAATCAAGGAGTAGTTACTGCTATCAATAGTGATGATGCAGAAATGGCTCGTCGTCTTAATCAAGAGGCTGCTAAATCTGTAAAATATGGAGGCGTTAGTGAAGAGGATGCTTTAAAATTTGTAACCCTTAACCCTGCCAAATTATTACATATAGATAATCGGGTAGGAAGTATAAAAGTAGGAAAAGATGCAGATGTAGTTTTATGGACAGACCACCCATTATCCATATACGCTAAAGCTGAAAAAACAATAATCGAAGGAGCAGTTTACTTTGACCTCGAAAAAGATAAGGCAATGCGAAAATCTATTGCTGCAGAAAAAAACAAACTTTCTACATTATTATTAAAAGCCAAAAATAGTGGTCTTAAAACACAACCTGCAAAGAAAAAAGAAAAGCAGCATTTTGAGTGTGAAACTTTAGAAACTATTAAATAAAAAATTTCTTGAAACCGACTATCCTCGAGGCAGAGCCATAGAGGTATTTCGCCAGTTTCATTTTGGTCTTGGGACCAAAAACCGAAATTTTGTATTTTACCTCACCCAGAACTGCCGAAAATGGCAGTTCTGACCTCTCCCAAGGAGAGGTGAATCGGAAACCCCGAGGCAGAGCCTTCGAGGAATTATTTAGATTAAAAATAAAATTATGTCAGACTGAGCTTGTCGAAGTCCAATACAACAAAAAACATGAAAAAAATACTATGCATAACAGGACTGTTCTTAATTTTCTTCGGAAATCTAACAGCACAACAAACTCCTGCTAAGGCGCAAAGCGAAATAATTACCATAACTGGCGCTACTGCCCATATTGGTAATGGAGAAATTATAGAAAATAGCAGTATAACTTTTGAAAACGGAAAGATAACCGCCATTGGAGTTAAAGGAAGCTCCCCTGCTGCAGGAAAAATAATCGATGCTACAGGAAAACATGTATATCCTGGATTTATCGCCCCTAATTCTACCTTAGGTCTTGTAGAAATAGGTGCGGTTCGAGCAACCGATGACGATAGCGAAATAGGGAATTACAACCCTCATATACGTAGTATTATTGCTTATAATGCAGAAAGCAAGATTGTAGAAAGTATGCGCCCAAATGGTATTTTGATCGCACAAGTTACTCCTCGTGGAGGTAAGATTTCAGGAACCTCATCGATCGTACAATTAGATGCCTGGAACTGGGAGGATGCAGTAATAAAATTAGATGATGGGATACATATAAATTGGCCAAGTACTTTTACCAGAGGTCGTTGGTGGTTAGGTGAAGATCCTGGTTACAAACCCAATAAAGACTATTCTAAACAAGTTACAGAATTAATAGATTTTATACATCAGGCTAAAGCTGCTAATCCATCAAAAAGCACAACAACTAATTTACCATATCAAGCAATGCATGGTATTTTTGATGGATCTAAAACTTTGTTTGTAAATGCCGATACCGAAAAGCAAATTTTGGATGTAATCACTTTTGCAAAAGAAAACAATATCCAAAAAACGGTAATAGTTGGTGCGTACCAAGCGTATAAGGTAGCATCGCAATTAAAACAAAATAATGTTTCGGTATTGATCACAAGAACACATAGTACTCCTGAATTAGAAGATGACGATTACGATTTACCGTATAAAAATGCAAAGCTACTTATGGATGCTGGTGTGCTGGTTGCATTGCAAAACACTGGTCAAATGGAACGTGCTAATGCTAGAAATCTGCCCTTTCAAGCAGGAACGGTTGCAGCACATGGATTAGATAAAGAAAAAGCAGTACAGCTTATTACGGGTAATAGTGCAAAGGTACTTGGCATTGATGCTTTTACAGGAACTCTGGAAGTTGGTAAAGATGCTACTTTATTTATTAGTATTGGAGATGCTTTGGATATGCGAACAAATCAATTAGAAAAAGCTTTTATCCAAGGACGTGATATTAGTTTAGAAAGTCACCAGACTAAACTTTGGAAACGATATAAGAACAAGTACACTACTAAATAGAAAGAATAATAACAAAGTACCCCACATAAATTAAATAATTTATGTGGGGTATATTTTTTAGAAATACTGTTTTTTAGTACTTAAACTCTTTTATATCCTCTAATGCACTAACCAGCATATTTACATGATTATTTGTACAGCTTTCGCCCATAATACCTATTCTCCATATTTTTCCAGCAAAAGCACCTAACCCTCCTCCTACTTCGATATTATAGTCATTTAATAATTTTGTTCTAAGTAAAGCTTCATCATTTCCTTTTGGTAAGAATACAGAATTTAAATTTGGTAAACGGTATGGTTCCTCTACCAGATATTGAAACCCTAATGTTTCTAATTTTGTTTTTAATACCTGATGTACTTTTTGATGTCTGACCCATCTGTTTTCTAATCCTTCTTCCAAAACAATTCGTAAAGATTCTCTTAACGCAAATACAGAGGATACTGGTGCGGTATGATGATACGCTCGTTTTGCACCACCCCAGTAATTTTTAACTAAACTAAGATCTAAAAACCAACTTTGCACTTTTGTTTTTCGGTTCTCTAATACTTGTACTGCTCTATCTGAAAAACTAACAGGTGATAACCCAGGAGGAGCACTAAGACATTTTTGTGTTCCTGTGTATATTGCATCTATACCCCATTCGTCTACTTTTAACTCTATTCCACAATAGGAAGTCACTGCATCTACCATAAATAACCCCCCTGCATTATGAACTAGATCACTAATTTCTTTTAATGGCTGCAATGCTCCTGTAGAAGTTTCGGCATGCACCAAGGCCAACAACTTAGGTTTTGGGCATTTTTCTAATGCTTTTTTAACATGATCGGCAGAAATCACTGTTCCCCACTCTACTTCTATCTTATGTACTATAGCTCCGCAGCGCTCTGCTATATCTACCATCCTACCCCCAAAGACTCCATTAACCCCTATAATAACTTCATCTCCTGGTTCTATAAGATTTACCAAACATGTTTCCATACCTGCGCTTCCGGGAGCAGATACTACAAAAGTTAGATGATTTTTAGTTATAAAAGTTTCTTGTACCATTTTTTTTACCTCATCCATGATAGTCACAAATTCTGGATCTAAATGACCTATTAATGGAGTAGCCATTGCTTTTAGGACTCTGGGATGTGCATCAGATGGGCCTGGTCCCATTAAAATTCTAGTACTGGTTTTAAGCTCGCTATACATACTACTAATTTTGGCAGATTATCAACTATATCGTTTTCGATAAAGTTAAATAATTTGATTAACCTATGATTTTGGTTTTTATTAAGTTTTATATAAAATCTAGCTCTATGCTATCAATACTTAATTAAGGATGTAAAATATTTTAAAGAAATTATTAAATTCAGAAAAAAGCATTCTAATTTTTATGAAAAAAAAAGTAAGTTCTTTCATAAAAATTAGAAGCGCTATAAAGTTAACTCTATAGCGCTTCTAATCTTAAATAGGTTTATACTCCTAATACACTATAAATTTTCAGCTTTTTCTTCTTTCGGCTTTTCAAACAACGAAGCAGAAGGTTTTTCTTTACTTACTTTTGCGTTTATAAAATTTACTTCACTTTTAATATCTCCTACTTTACCATCTTTATATTCTCTCCATTTTAAAGTTTTAGGCAATAACAATCCATTTACATCATTCCAATCCGTATATTCTACTAAACTAATTTTCTCACTGGTTTCTTTACTAAAAAAAGTAACCGTATATCCAAGAAACTTCATTTTTTTAGAATCTATATCATAGTAAAGAAAATAATTATCTTTTGGGGAATCTCCTACTCCATCGCCATAAGAGATTTTATATCCTGGGTACGAAACTCCTTCGACTTTTAGATCTTCTGCTTTTTGAAAGGAAATTCCTTGATCTCCTAATACAAAAGGCATTGCATAAAAATAAAACATTAAATTATGATAGAATCTAGGGTCTCCTTTAAAATAAGTAGAATCTTGTACTATCCAAGCTTCTTTGCCATCAAAACCTAATGCAAATTTATCTGTTTCTATACGGGCATGTCGGGTTTTAAGATCTGTAGTATGCTTTTCGTTTCCTTCTGGGTTAACCATTTCAAAAACTAAGGTCTTCATTTGATCAAAAGCTAAAATACCTCCATGTGCTTTAAAAATAGCAGTTATATCTTCAGGAAAATCAGCAGATCTGTCTGGTATAGTTTCTTCTTTAGATTCTTTTTTAGATTCTTCCGCAGATTGTTGCTCTTTATTTATTTTTGAGTTACAAGATGCTAATAAAACTATTGCAAATAATAGTGTGAGATTTTTTTTCATAATCAAGGTTATACAAAGTTTATACTTTAAAACATAAGTAGTCGAATTTGTTGTACAACCTTACAGAAATAATTTGTTGCTATCAGGTTTTTTGCTTTTTCTTTTTGGCTGCAGGAAAAAGGACATTGTTCAAAATTAAACGATACCCCGGGGAGTTAGGGTGCAATTCTAGTTCTGTTTTTGGATCACCAACTCTATGTGTATAATCTTCTGGATCATGTCCTCCATAAAAGGTAAAAAAACCTTTTCCTTTGATCCCATGTATATAGCGAGCTTCAGAATTGGTTTTGTTTTCTCCTAAAATTAATACATTAGATTTTATTTCGTTGGGATTATATGCGGTTGTTTGCCCCATAAAACCTTTAACCAAAGCTGTATGGTTTTGGCATAGCATGGTAGGGATTGGATCCCATTTAGCCGAAAAATCCATAAGTGTAAAATAATCTGTGGTTTTAGAGATACGACGATTTCTGGTCATATCTATAGAAGAAAATTCATACACATTTGGACTACGTTCTAACGTAAAATTTTTAAATGCAAAGGTTTTATTATAATCTATTTTAGACTGATATCCAGGCTCACTAGGATCGCCATCAAACATAGATTCGCAAATATCCACACCTTCTGCAGACAATGCTATCTCAAAACTATCTGTAGCGCTGCACATAGCAAACATAAAGCCTCCTCCAACAACATAATCCCGGATTTTTAAAGCAACACCTAGTTTTTCTTGGGATACTTTTTGATATCCAAGTTCTTTTGCTAATTTTTCTGCTGCTAATTTTTCTCTTATATACCAAGGAGTAGCTCTATAAGTAGCATAAAATTTACCATATTGTCCTGTAAAATCCTCATGGTGCAGATGCAACCAATCGTATAAAATTAGATTATCTTCTAATACCTCTTTATCATAAATGGTTTCATAAGGAATTTCTGCAAAAGTCAATACCATGGTAACAGCATCATCCCAAGGCTGATTTCCTTTTGGAGAGTATACTGCAATTTTTGGAGCTTTTTCGAGAACTACAGCTTCCATATTTTGAGATGGACTACTAATATCTTCTAAAATTTGATTGGTATCTGTATCGCTAAGTACCTCATAAGACACTCCACGAATAGTACATTCTTTTCGAATATCTTCAGTATCTGGCAATAAAAAAGACCCACCTCTATAATTCAATAACCATTTAACTTTTAAATCCTTACTTAAAGTCCAATAGGTAATTCCATACGCTTTTAGATGGTTTTGTTGCCCTTCGGCATCCATAGGTATTAATATATAGGAAGCAAAGGATTGTATTGTAAATAGCAAAACCAACATCCATATAAAAGGTTGAAAAGATCTTTTATACAGTATACTTGGTTTTGCTATTTGTATGTTTTTAAAAAGGTACTTCATCATCATCACTAGAGTCATTTATACTACTCCCAAAGGCTTCATCTGCACTAGGAAGATGTTTCGCACTAAACGGTTCATCTTCTTCTTTGCCATCATTCATTTTAGAATGAAACTCAAAAGGGGTACTAAAATCATCTAAGTTATCAAATTTACCCAAGTGACCAATAAATTTTAACCTTATATTTTCTAATCCACCATTACGGTGTTTTGCAACAATGAACTCTCCTTGTCCTTGTGTTGGAGATCTTTCTTCATCATCCCATTCATCAATTTTATAATACTCTGGTCTAAATATAAAAGCTACAATATCGGCATCTTGCTCTATCGCTCCAGATTCACGCAGATCACTAAGTAAGGGTCTTTTACTTCCTCCACGAGTTTCTACGGCACGCGATAGCTGTGATAAAGCTATTACAGGAATACTTAATTCTTTTGCTAAAGCTTTTAAGTTACGGGAAATAGTAGAAATCTCTTGTTCACGGTTTCCATTTTTACCAGAACCTCCTGCGGTCATTAATTGAAGATAATCAATTACAATCATTTTAATCCCATGTTGTGATGCAAGACGTCGTGCCTTGGCTCTAAGATCAAAAATAGATAACGACGGAGTATCATCGATAAACAATGGTGCTTTTTCAAGATCTTTAACTTTTACATTAAGCTGTTCCCATTCGTGTTTTTCTAATTTACCGGTACGCAATTTTTCTGAAGAAAGTCCTGTTTCTGATGAAATTAGACGTGTAATTAATTGTACCGAGGACATCTCTAAAGAGAAAAAGGCAACAGGTATATTGCTTCCTACAGCCATATTTCGTGCCATAGATAAGGTTAATGCTGTTTTACCCATACCAGGACGAGCTGCTACAATAATTAAATCACTAGGTTGCCACCCAGAAGTAAGTTTATCTAATTTATCAAAACCAGAAGGAACGCCACTCATTCCTTCTTTATTAGATATTTCTTGTATTTTTTTCTTTGCTTGTATAACGAGATTTTGGGCACTTTCGGTAGATCGTTTTATATTACCTTGTGTAACCTCGTATAATCTGGATTCTGCCATATCCAAAAGATCAAAAACATCGGTAGTCTCATCATAAGATTCTTCAATAATTTCGTTCGAAATTTTAATCAAACTTCGTTGGATATACTTTTGAAGAATTATCCTCGCATGAAACTCAATATGTGCAGAAGATGCTACTTTTTGAGTTAATTGTATTAGATAATAATCCCCTCCTGCTAATTCTAGCTTAGAGTCTTTTTTGAGTTGGGTAGAAACCGTTAATAAGTCTATTGGCTCAGAGTTTTCGAAGAGTTTAAATATTGCTTCGAAGATATATTGATGTGCTTCTCGATAAAAAACATCTGGATTAAGAATATCAATTATTTCATCAACCCCCTTTTTATCAATCATCATTGCTCCAAGAACAACTTCCTCTAAATCAACTGCTTGAGGTGGTATTTTTCCTTTCTCAAGCGAAATTACGTTCCCCCGACCATAATTTATTTGCTTAGTTTGCTGTACTTTTTCCATAGCTACGAATGTAAAAAAATTGTAAAGAGATGTACCTACATATAAAGATACGAATGTTCACCGGTCTTCAACAAATAGACTGTTAATAAGTTTTTTTTATTGTTAATAAGCATAAAAAAATCTGAAGTTCAACACTTCAGATTTAGATGATTAGCGATTACTTGGGGTCTATCCTTTAAAGACTCCCATATTTGCATATTTATCCATACGCTTTTCTACCAATTCTTCTGGTGATAAGTTTTTTAATTCTTCAAAAGAAGCTAAAATTGTATCTCGTACTGTTTTAAAAGTAGTTTCTCTATCGCTATGTGCTCCACCAAGTGGTTCTCCAACAATTTGATCTACTACTTTCAGTTTAAAACTATCTTTTGCTGTAAGTTTTAACGCTTCGGCTGCCTGCTCTTTTTGATCCCAGCTTCTCCATAAGATAGAAGAACAGTTTTCTGGTGAAATTACAGAGTACCAAGCATTTTCTAACATTAATACTTTATCTCCTACTCCTATTCCTAATGCTCCTCCACTAGCTCCTTCTCCTATTATAAGAACAATAATCGGAACTTTAAGGCGGGTCATTTCTAAAATATTACGAGCAATTGCTTCTCCCTGCCCTCTTTCTTCTGCTTCTAAACCTGGATATGCCCCTGGAGTATCTATAAAACTCACTACAGGAATCCCGAATTTTTCTGCACTTTTCATTAAACGCAATGCTTTACGATATCCTTCAGGATTAGCCATCCCAAAATTACGATACTGCCTTGTCTTGGTATTATATCCTTTTTGTTGACCAATAAACATAAAAGTTTGATCACCAATTTTTCCTAAACCACCTATCATAGCTTTATCATCGCGAACATTTCTGTCCCCGTGTAATTCTAAGAAAGACTCTCCACAAATCGCATCTATATAATCTAATGTATATGGCCTAGATGGATGCCTAGACAGCTGCACCCGCTGCCATGGTGTAAGGTTTTTGTATATTTCTTTTTTGGTTTCTCGTAATTTTTTTTCAATTTGTTTACAAGTATCCGTAACATCTACTTCGCTCTCCTGGCCTATGGCACAAGCTTTATGAAATTGCTCTTCAAGCTCTTTAATGGGGAGTTCAAAATCTAAATATTCCATATCAAGAATATGTTTATATTAACTAGGGTTAGGCGACAAATATAAAAACTTTACTTCGTAATGTTGCTTAAAGTTGCTTGTCTTTTTCTTTTTTTAGTATTTTTAAATATTCCATTCAATATAACCGTGCAAAGAATAATAATTGCTCCGTAGTAAAACTGAGGATTCATTTTTTCTGTTTCTCCAAATATTAAGAAGGCTAATAGTATACCATACACTGGTTCTAAATTAGTGGTTAACATGACAGTATAAGGGCTTAAGTATTTCATTACCTGTACAGAACCGATAAATGCGTATGCCGTACAAATAGATGCTAATATGGCTATAAGAGCCCAATCTGAAGTAGATAATTGAAAAAATGAAACAGTAAATCCTTCTGTAGTATCCCCAAAAATTGTCATACCGAATAGATAAATAGTTACTACTCCTACTCCACTTAATAATTCATAAAAAGAAATCATTGATGGATTATATTTTTGTGCCACTTTTCCGTTTATCAAAGAAAATATTGAAGACAAAAAGGCGGAACATAATGCATAAATAATACCTGTAAGATAATCTCCTTCTACTTTAAATATTATGTATAACCCAGTAATAACCATTAATCCAAAAAGAACCTCATACCACACTATTTTTCTTTTATAAAAAATTGGCTCTAAGATAGAGGTAAAAAAGGCTCCTGTAGACAACATTGCTAAGGTTATAGAAATATTAGATACTTTTATCGCTGCAAAAAAGGTGATCCAGTGTAATGCTATAACAATTCCTGCAAAAAAGAGTGTAAAAAATAGCTTTCGAGAAACTATTAATCGTATTTTCTTAATATAAATATAGATATAAATAAACCCCGAAGCGAGAAGCATTCTATACCAAACTAGTGGTAGAGCTTCTATAGATATTAACTCTCCTAAAATAGCGGTAAATCCCCATACAAAAACTATAAAATGTAAATGCAGGTAGTTAAAAAGTTTAGCGTTTGGCATTATATAATAAATAAATAGCTAAGATTCCAAAAGATACATTAGGGAACCATACTGCGATTATAGGTGGAAAATCGGATTGATTTGCCAAAGTACCTAATACTTTATCAAAAAAGATAAATAGAAAAGCTAAAGAGATACCGACAGCAAGATTAACTCCCATACCACCACGTCTTTTCATAGAAGAAACAGCCACCCCAATGATGGTAAGAATAAAAGCAGATACAGGTATACTCCATCGCTTATAGGCTACTACCTTATATCTATTTATATCTGAAGATCCTCTTTTACTTTCTTTTTTTATAAACGCATTCAACTCGGTATAATTAAGAGTTTCTGCTACATAAGTAACCGGTGTAAACTCATCTATATTAAATGGTAAGATTGTATCTTTAGTTTCTGCTTTTTCAATAATATCTTTATCTTCTAAAATTATACGTTTTACATAGTCTTTCAATTCATAAATGCTATCTTTAAAAACAATACTTCCTGCAGAAATTTTAGTTTTTAATTTATTTTTATAAAAATGTTCTAATGTAAAGTTGGTAGCCGATTTTTCTAAGGGTTTAAAATTATTAGCATATAAGAATACACTATCATTAAGTTGCCGATATACATTTTGAGTTTCTTGAACTTTTCTGTTTTTATGCAAGTAATTGTATTTAAACTCATTAAATCCTTGACTAGCTTTAGGAGCCAAAAATAACCCCATAGCCAAAGCTCCAAGACAAATAATAACTGCTCCAATCATATAAGGTCTTAAAAATCTCCAAAAAGAAACTCCAGAACTTAAAAAAGCTATAATTTCTGTTTTATTGGCTAATTTAGAAGTAAACCAAATTACAGATAGAAAAACAAACAAAGGAAACAACAGATTTGCAAAATATACTGTAAAATCAATGTAATAGAATATTATTGCATTAAAAGGAACTTCATTTTTTAAAATATTATCAATTTTTTCGGACACATCCACTATTATTCCGATAGGAATAAAAAGTAGAATCATCATAAAAAATGTTCCTAAATATCTTTTAAGTATATACCAATCTAATATTTTCATAAAAATCGCTCTAAATTCAAAACTTTATATGGTCACTTACAATTTGCCTTGATTCTTAGTATTAATTTTTTTAGCTTTCTATAATCTTTTATCCATTTGTTTAACCATCATATTTTTCCAGGAATTAAAATCCCCTGCTAATATATGTTTTCTGGCTTCTCTAACCAACCACAAATAAAAGCCTAAATTATGTATCGTTGCTATTTGCTTTCCTAACAATTCATTTACCGAAAAAAGATGCTTTAAATATGCCTTAGAATACTCTGTATCTACAAATGTTATCCCCATTTCATCTATTGGAGAAAAATCATCTTTCCACTTTTTATTTTTCATATTAATGGTTCCATGTGCTGTAAAAAGCATTCCATTACGCGCGTTTCGTGTAGGCATTACACAATCAAACATATCAATTCCCAATGCTATGTTTTCTAATATATTAATTGGTGTACCTACTCCCATTAAATATCTTGGTTTATCTTCTGGTAAAATGGCTGTCACAACTTCAGTCATCGCATACATTTCTTCTGCCGGCTCTCCTACAGATAAACCTCCTATTGCATTACCAACTGCTCCTGCATTTGCTATATACTCTGCAGACTGTTGCCTAAGATCTTTATAAGTACTTCCTTGTACTATTGGAAAAAAAGCTTGATCATACCCATATTTAACTGGTGTTTTTTCTAAATGTTGCATACAACGGTCTAACCACCTATGTGTCATATGCATGCTTCTTTTCGCATATCTATAATCACAAGGGTACGGTGTACATTCGTCAAATGCCATTATAATATCTGCCCCAATAGTTCGCTGAATTTCCATTACATTTTCTGGAGTAAACACATGATAAGAACCATCTATATGAGATTTAAACTTTACTCCTTCTTCCTTAATTTTACGATTAGAAGATAATGAATATACTTGATAGCCTCCACTATCTGTAAGAATATTACGATCCCAATTCATAAACTTATGTAGCCCACCTGCTTTTTCTAAAATAGAGGTTCCTGGTCTTAAATATAAATGGTATGTATTTCCTAAAATAATATCTGGATTGATATCCTTTTTCAATTCACGCTGGTGTACTCCTTTTACCGTAGCTACAGTTCCTACTGGCATAAAAATTGGAGTTTCAATAATCCCGTGATCTGTTGTTATTTTGCCTGCTCTTGCCTTACTTAAAGGGTCTTTGGATAAAAGATCAAATTGCATAATTCCTGTTTGGTAGAGCGCAAAGATAACTAACAAATTTAAGTTGTAACTCTATAGGCATTTTTTTGTTCGATAATATGCCTTATCTCAAAGTAAAAGCATTGTAAATAGAAGGAATATTCTTTATTATTTTTTCATTATTTTTTTCAAAAAACATAGTTTTTAAAAACTTTTTGTTATTAACAGTAGTTTCTTAATTAAAAGCAGGCTATTCATTTTGCCACCGTATTCAAAACGTGTATTTTTGAAGCTTTAATATCAAGAAATCAGCATTATAATGCCAAAAACAAAACAATTAGAGGATTTTGCAACGCAAGTTCGTAGAGATATTTTACGACAAGTGCATAAGGTTAATTCTGGTCACCCAGGAGGATCTTTAGGATGTACAGAGTTTTTTGTGGCCCTGTATCAAGAGGTCTTAGACCGAAAAAATGATTTTGATATGAATGGTATCGGCGAAGATATTTTTTTCCTGTCTAATGGTCATATTTCACCCGTATATTACAGCGTGCTTGCACGAAGTGGATATTTTCCGGTAGAAGAGCTAAACACTTTTAGATTAATCAACAGCAGATTACAAGGACACCCAACAACACATGAGGGTCTTCCTGGAATACGAATTGCTTCTGGATCTCTGGGACAAGGAATGTCTGTAGCTATTGGTGCAGCACTTGCAAAAAAGCTAAACAACGATGAGCATCTTGTATATAGCCTACATGGAGATGGAGAATTGCAAGAAGGTCAAATTTGGGAAGCTGCAATGTATGCTGCCGGAAAAAAAGTAGACAATCTTATTTCTACAATTGATTATAATGGGCAACAAATTGATGGAGCTACAGATGATGTACTTCCGATGGGAGATTTAAAAGCAAAATTTGAAGCTTTTGGATGGGATGTTATGGAAATCAAAGAAGGTAATAATATATCTGCCGTAATTGACGGATTAAACGAAGCCAAAAGCAGAACAGGTAAAGGTAAACCTGTTTGTATTTTAATGCATACCGTAATGGGTAATGGGGTGGATTTTATGATGCATACTCATGCTTGGCATGGTAAAGCTCCTAACGATGAGCAATTAGCTATAGGATTAGAACAAAATCCTGAAACCTTAGGAGACTATTAATTTACCAAATTCAAAAAAAGAAAATGAAAAAATATATTGACACAGGAAAAAAGGATACTCGTTCAGGTTTCGGTGCTGGTTTAGAAGAATTAGGTAAAACTAATGAAAATGTTGTAGCATTATGCGCTGATTTGATAGGCTCTTTAAAAATGGATGCGTTTATCGCAAATAACCCAGAACGTTTTTATCAAATAGGAATCGCCGAAGCTAATATGATGGGGATTGCTGCTGGTTTAACCATAGGCGGAAAAATACCATTTACAGGAACATTTGCAAATTTTTCTACCGGACGCGTTTATGATCAAATTAGACAATCTATTGCGTATAGTAATAAAAATGTTAAGATTTGTGCTTCGCACGCTGGATTAACGTTAGGAGAGGACGGTGCTACTCATCAAATTTTAGAAGATATTGGCTTAATGAAAATGCTACCAGGAATGACTGTAATTAACACTTGCGATTACAATCAAACCAAAGCTGCAACGATTGCTATAGCAGATCACAAAGGACCAGTATATTTACGTTTTGGAAGACCAAAAGTAGCTAATTTCACTCCTGAAGATCAAAAATTTGAAATAGGAAAAGCTGTTTTACTACAAGAAGGTAACGATGTAACTATAGTTGCAACCGGACACTTGGTATGGGAAGCCTTACAAGCTGCAGAGTCTTTATACGAGCAAGGTATTCATGCAGAAGTAATCAATATTCACTCTATTAAACCATTGGATGATGAAGCTATTTTAGCTTCTGTAAAGAAAACAGGATGTATTGTTACTGCCGAAGAACATAACATACTAGGCGGCTTAGGAGAAAGTGTAGCAAGAGTACTAGCGCAACATCATCCGGTTCCACAAGAGTTTATCGGAACGAATGATACTTTTGGAGAAAGCGGAACTCCTGATCAATTAATGGAGAAATATGGCTTGAATGCAGCATCTATTAATAAAGCTGTACAAAAAGTGGTAAAAAGAAAATAAAACACTTTATACATATTTAAGAAAACCTTCTGATTTATTTCAGAAGGTTTTTTGTTTTTATCAAAAATAAAAGCAACCTGCAATCGTTTTATAAGAACTAGCCTTTATACCAAAATCAATCGAATCATTTATTAATACTTTAAGTAAAAAATTATTTTACAATGAAAAATGGATTTATTTTTTTTATGTTATTTTTCTCCTGTGCGTTATTCGCACAAGAAAAAAAAATAGCTTTCGGAGTTAAAGCTGGTCTTAATTATGGAGATAATGGAAAAATTGAAATTTCTGATATTACTCAGATGGCAGCAGAAGATCGTGTTGGATATCATCTAGGAATGTTTGTAAGAGGAAAACTAACCGATAATATCTATATAAAACCAGAATTGCAGTACACTGTAAACAATAGTAAATACACGCTTACAGAAAGAAACTTAAACTATAGTGTTAAAAAATTAGATCTACCTATTCTTGCTGGAATTTCTATTTTAGGGCCTATACACGTTTTTGGAGGTCCTGCACTTCAATATATAGTAGAAAACGACCTAGAAGATGTGCAATTAAGTGATGTAAAAAACAAATTTACAATAGGATTACAATTTGGAGCTGGATTACAATTTGATCGTTTTAATGTAGATATTCGATATGAGCAAGGGCTTAGTAAAAATCGAGCTGAATCTATAAATGAAAAAATCAGAGTAGATTCTAGACCAAATCAAATTATTTTTAGTCTAGCCATAGATTTATAATTTATTTAAAAACAAAGAAAACTAAAAAAAGGAGCTTGAAAATTCAAGCTCCTTTTTTTTAGTTACACACTTAATGAAATAGTGTCTTTTTTCTATTCATTTTTTGAATCTCGATCGTCTTTATCTAAGTGGTTTTTTATACCATCCCCATCATCATCATAAAAGGTTATTTCGTCTAATGTAATCCTACCATCACCATTAAGATCCTTTACCGTTATTTCATCTTTGGTTTGCGTACCATCCCCATCATCATCGGTATCTACATAATTTGCTAAACCATCCCCATCTGTATTGTCATCAACATCTACTACAAGTATCCCATCTCCATCCAAATCCTCTAGATAAGATGGTATACCATCTCTATCATGATCTGCCTCATTAACCTTATACAATTGTATATTAAAAATAAGAGGTGAATATGAAGGAATAGAAGATCCTGCGGGTGGTTTATCAAAATAGGCCAGTCCTGAAGGCATAAAAACCACCAACTCTCCAAAATCATCTGTATAGGTTACGGTTCCATCAGCATTAGTATTCACCACTCCAGAAGCTCCTCTAAAATCAACCAAAGACTCTCTAAAACCCTCAACAACAGATGTTAAATCGAACCAAACAGGATTAATTGCGCTATCAAAAACTCTTCCTCCATCTTCATAAGGCAATTGTCCCTTGTATGTTACTAAAGTTGAATCCGCAAAAGTCGGTTTTTGCTCCTCACTACTACCTTCTCTTAAACCTAGTATGTAAATTGTATATTCTACACCTTCTCTGGTAAGTTTTTTTGTTTTTACTAATCCCGAATCCATAATAGATGGTTTATCAATATTATCACCGGCTATAGTATCAAAATTTACAAGTCTATACTCTACAGTGCCATCATTATTTATATCTACATTTTCGGGAGTATAAAAATGTGTTTTTAGATAATCTTGAAGCAATGCATCGTCCTTTACTTGCTGTTCCCCCCTATCTCTAGGAGGTACAATAGTCACCCCTATATCATCATCTTTTTTGCATGCCGATAGAACCATTATCACTAAAGCAGTTACAAAAATATATGTCTTAATATTCATTCTGATTACTTTTTTGAGGGCGCAAGATACGATTTTCTTGTACTTTTGTTACCTCTGTTTATGTTTTTGTTTTTAATAAGCAGATGAAATTTGTTTATAATAAAACCTAACATTGTTTTTTTATTATGGCACATTTCACAATTATATAATATAAAAACGCATTTTAATCTTATTTTATGCGAGTAGATAAATATTTATGGTGTATTCGATACTTTAAAACACGAAGTATTGCTACAAAGGCCTGCAAAGAAGGAAAAGTACGTGTTAATGGTGACCTTATTAAACCCTCTAGAGAAATTTATGCTACGGATAAAATTACTATTCGTAAAAACCAAATCAATTATGAACTTTTAGTATTAGATACACCAGACAGTCGAATCGGGGCTAAACTTGTCGATATCTATCGTAAAGACACGACTCCTAAAGAAGCGTTGCAAAAATTAGATCTTTTAAAATACTCTAAAGATTATTACAGAAAGAAAGGCGCGGGAAGACCTACTAAAAAAGATCGTAGAGATATTGATGATTGGCACACAGATAGCACAGAAAACGATAGTGAAGAATGATTCTAGATAAAAAATATTGGAAAGATCGATATAAAAGTAAACAAACCGGATGGGATGTTGGTTATGCATCCCCTGCTTTAATTGAATATTGTAATCAATTACACAATCGTAATACTAAAATTCTTATACCAGGTTGTGGTAATGCGTATGAAGCTGAATATCTTTTTAAAAAAGGTTTTAAAAACATCTACATACTAGATGTTGTAGAGGAAGTATTGAGAAACTTTAAAGAACGTGTTCCTGAATTTCCTTCAGAAAATTTAATCTGTGAAGATTTTTTTAAATACAACGATGCATTTGATTTAATTTTAGAGCAAACATTTTTTTGTGCATTACCAATAGAACTAAGAAATGATTATATCCTTAAATCATATAATATACTTTATCCTAAAGGAAAAATAGCTGGTGTTTTATTTTCTTCTGAATTCTCACAAAATGGACCTCCTTTTGGTGGTTCAAAAAAAGAATACGAACTTATGTTCTCAAAACATTATAGGATAAAAACACTAGAAAATTGTTATAACTCTATAGATCCACGTATGGATAACGAACTCTTTTTTATATTTGAAAAACCATTATAAGCATTCGCTTAATTAAAATTTTATTTAAATTCAAAAAGATACGGTGTTACTAATATTTATAAATACTATTGTATCTGCAATCTATACTATAAAATATGCAAACTGATCAAAACATAATTCTTACTCATGAGCAAATACAACATAAGATAAAACGTATTGCTTATCAAATTTACGAAACCAATGTTAATGAAAAAGAAGTTGTAATTGCTGGGATTGCAGAAAATGGCTACATATTTGCGCAGCGCTTAAAAAGTACCTTAGAAGACATCTCTGATATCAAAGTAACATTGTGCGAAGTTACTATGAACAAAAAAGCTCCTCAAAACACGGTAAAGACTTCTATAGCGGCAGATGAGTATACAAATAAGTCTATAATACTTGCTGATGATGTATTAAATTCTGGCACAGCTCTTATTTACGGTGTGAAACATTTTCTAGATGTTCCTCTGGCTAGATTCAAAACAGCAGTTTTAGTTAACCGTAACCATAAAAAATATCCTATTAAAGCTGATTTTAAAGGTATTTCTTTATCTACTTCTTTACACGAACATATTATTGTACAATTCGGGCAAGAGGATCTTGCTATCTTAAAATAAAAGAGACATACACTCTTCGCTTATTTGGTTAGGATCTTTTTTATCGGTTATCACTTTATAATCTGCCTGATTATAATAAAAAGATCGTTCAAACAAATGTTTACGAATAAAATCGTTTAGTTCGTCTTTTGATGTTATATGAGATATCAACGGACGTTTTTCTCTCTCTGCAAATAGTCTTATCACTAATTCATCTAGAGAAGTTTGCAAATAAACACTTTTTGAATTCTTATCTTCTAGTATATTTTCTAAATTTCCTGCAAAACAAGGAGTACCTCCTCCTAGCGAAATAATAGTGTTTTTAAACTCTTCTAAAACCACTTTTAGATAAAAAGACTCTTTATTTCTAAAGTATATTTCGCCTTTATCAGCAAAAATCTCAGAAATTTTTTTTTTTTCTTGAATTTCAATAAAATTATCTAAATCTAAATAATCAAATTTCAATTTGCGAGCCAAATCCCTGCCAATCAAAGATTTCCCACTACCCATGTATCCCATTAAAACTATATTCATAACATCAAAATTAGTTAGATATCTTCAAAAAAAAAGAAGATTTAAAATAAAATGTAAATTTATATCAAATTCTTCTTGAAAAATAAATTAATGATAGTATATTTGCACCCGCATTCAAGGAAAAAGAATGTATGACCTGGTAGCTCAGTTGGTAGAGCATCTCCCTTTTAAGGAGAGGGTCCTGG
>CAYGUC010000049.1:0-37010 GCA_964353005.1 uncultured Flavobacteriaceae bacterium
TCGAGGGTTGCAACCCTCGATATTTTTTAATTACACACTTCGTGGCTTAGTGCCTAGTTTAATTTAAATCGACTGGGAGAGTAGTCTATATCTTTTTTATATAAAATAGCTTCATTAGTAAAGCTTTTTATATGTATTTGAGGTTCGCCAAGTAAATATATTTCTGCTTTATCTTTTGCCTCTATATTAATTTCTTTATTGGTAAGGATATAACAATCACTATCTCCTTCTGCTAGTAAAGATGTAGTAGCAGCATTTAATTTTTCACCATAAAAATCGGTATCACTATCTGTTCTTACCATCATTGTTTTTACTTCTCCTTCTAATTTTGCAGAGGCTTTTTGATATAAGTCTACTTTAAGTGTATCTGCAGTAATTATTCCTTTTAGCTCTGCATTTTCATTAATTTGATAAATTGCTTCGTTTGCCGTTACATGTAACCCTATAGCAGATTTGCCATTAGCAATGCAGCTAATTTTATCTGCATCTACAGTAAAAAAAACTTCGGTATTGTCATTTGCATTAATTATAAGTCCTGAAGTGTTTATTGGGGACAATGACTTTATATTTACCTTGTCATATAATTCTATTTTTTTTAGTTTTGACATGTAATAAATATCAATATTCAATGCTTTTGCTCGTCGTATATCCTTATCTGCTGTAATAGTTAATACACTATCAATTACTTCTACTTGTATTACTTCTTGTAAATTGCTGTCTGCTTCAATCTTAACTTGATTGTCATTACTTTCATCTAATGTTACCTCAAAACCTTCATGAATTTCGATAGTGTGAAAATTTTCTAAGTCTATACGTTCTGTACTTACTATTTTATTGCCTTTAATTTTCTCTTTTTGCCCGTATACATTTCCTAAAATCAGAAGTGTAAAAAGTAATCCCAGTGATGTTCTCATATTTGCTCAACATTTATTATTATAAAACAGAAATTTTTATGTTTAAGTATAGTTTTATTAAAACTTACTGCAAATATAAACAGACTTATATATAAAGTTTACGTGACAAGGGTAGATATTAAATTGAATTGGGGTACAACAAATCTCCTTTTTTCAGGGTTATTTGGGCGTGACCACAAGGGTCAGGCTTTACCTTGCAATTCCTCGCACTTCGCAAAAAAAAAAAGCTCAGGCTGTGGGATTTTCACTTCAATCCTTCACGCATAATGAGCCGTTTCAAAAAACAACATAAAGCTTCAAGGTCTTTCAAAACCTTGAAGTTTTAAAAATATATCCTTTATCCTTTTTAGAACTTAGTCTAATCTAATCAATAATAGCAGGTAAAAGATATTCTTTCATTATTTTATCTACCTCATTTGGTTTATTATAAGCTATTGCAGTAATAACGATAACTAAAGGAAGGTCTTTGAAAATAAAAATTTTATTTCCGCCGTTCCCGCTACAATACGAAACTTCATAAGAGATATTGTTTATGGTATATTTTTTATTCCAAAATAAATACCCGTAAAACTCATCTTTTGTATGCGGTAATCCTATTTGTGGGGCAAGACTGGTTTGCACCCATTTTTTAGGGAGTATTTGATTTTTATTCCATACCCCGTTATTTTTATATAGCTGCCCGTATTTGGCATAGTCTAAGGAACACATTCGTAAACCACCTGCGGTATTCGCTACTTTTTGGGGAGTGTATTCCCATTGGTAATTTTGAATCCCTAAAGGGGCAAATAAATTTTTATGAGCATATTTTTCGAGTCCATCAGGAACTTTTTTGTTTATAATGTCTCCTAAGATTATTACACCAGCGGTATAATAGGACCATTTTTTATCATTTGTACTTTCATTGTTCATAGGCTGGTCTAATGCAAATTGTAACCAATTGGGAGTAGGGTACATATTTTCTTCATTTCCGGGAGAATCAGGATTACTATCGTCACCATCTATTCCTGAACGCATCATCAATAAATCTTTTATAGTTATGGTTTCCTTTTCTGGGCTATAATTTTTGAAGTTTTTAAGAGTATAGAAGGTATGTAATGTTTGATTTTCGTCTTTAATATATTTATCTTCTATGGCGATCCCAAGTAGTGTGGATGCAAAAGATTTGCCCACAGATCTGGTATCATGTAGCGTTGTTCTATCTGCTCCGTTAAAATATTCTTCCAACAATAATTTTTGATTTTTGATTACGACAATACTGGTAATATCTTTAAAATCTTCCTGCAATATTTTTTTATTCAGCTCTTTTATTTTTTGTGTATCGTATTTGTTTTCAGAAATAATCCACCCACTATCGGGGGCTATGGATTGTACTTTTATTTGTTCTTCGGTTACTTTTGGTTTTATCACATTTACCGTTATTTCTCCTTTTGCGATTATATTTCCTATTATAATACCTTGTGTTTCGAGATATGGACGGATTTCAATTTTTAGGGAATGACTACCTTCGGTTAAAGATTCTTCACCACCACCTCTTTTCATAAATCGCATCCATAAAAATCTACCCCAGGAGTCTTCATTAGTAGAACTTATAAAAGGCTTTCTAAATATAGTAGCGGTACTTTTTTCGACAATAGTTCCTGCTCCTTGGTTTAAATTTTCTTTATATATAAGAGTATTGTCTACATAAAAAGAAAACTGAAAATTACCTTTTGCTAAAAGCTCTTCTGCGGGTAACTTAGAGTCTAGTTTTTGAAGATAATGTACTAAAGGTTGATCCAAAAAAAAACGAATATTAAGGTCTTTGCAATCTTTTAAATCAAAAGAGGACAAAATATCTTTTTTGGAATAATCTTTTGGTGGTAGAACATCTTTTACAAAAGTAATTTCGCCAATGGTATTGTTTTCAATTTCTTGCAGGATATTTTTATTTCCTGCTATGCACGAATTGATAAAACAAATAGATAATAAAAGGATGTATGTTTTTTGTAGTTTCATATATATTATTTTAAGGTAAAGATGCACCCTTTGTTTTTCTTAAAATTGTATAGAATTAACATTAGAGATTTGTTTTTTAAATTTTGAAGGAGTGCAATTATACATTCTTTTAAAGCTGGCTATAAAATGACTTTGATCATAAAAACCACTGGCGTAACCAATCTGTGTCATCGATAGATTTTTATCTGTCATTAATAAAATAGCGGTATTAACTTTTACTTTTCTTATATAATCTCCCAAAGTGGTATGAAAGTATTTAGGGAACTCTCTTGATAAGTGTACGGGATGAATATTCAGGATTTCACTTATATAGGATAGAGAAGAGCATAGCTCGGGTTCTTTTTTTAGAATCTCTGTTAGTTTTTTTACCCATGTTGGATTCTTGGACTTTTTTGTGTTTTCAACTTGGCTAATTTTATTAAAAACATCTAATAGTAGCACATCTATACTTAATTGACTATCGGGGTCATTTATTTTTGTTTCGAAGAAAATTTTATTCATGATTTCTTTGATAAGCGGGCTTTGTAAGTTGATGCTTCCTTCAAAATGTAAAGGCCTTATATCGTATTTATCAAACCATTTTTTATTTAATTCTATATGAAATCCTCTGGTATATTCTGGAGGTTTAATATTATAATGTGCATCTTGCCAGTTATGAAATAATAAACTCCCTGGGGTTAAGTACTGGCTTTCTTTTTTATTTTTTTCATACAACTTACCTTCTAACAGGTAAGTAAAATACGGGTTTTCATGGTAATGCCAATCTACTTTTTTATGAGTATACTCTGTATCTGTGATAATAAAATCATTGTATTGTGTTTTTTGTTTATGACTGCCAAAATATTCACCATTGTTTAACTTTTTCATAGATATAGAGTATATATGATTTCTTTTAAATAAAAACTGCCCAATAAACAAAAGGTTGGTTAGTTTTGTTTATCAGGCAGTTATTTTTGATTGATGAAATTTAAATTTTTAATGTCTTCTTACATCTCCACCAGAATTATCAGCTTCAGATACTTTTTTTGGATCTCCATAATATACTATATCTGCGCCACTGGTAGCTTTGCCTGTAAATTCGTTTTTTGCATAAATTCGTATTGAGGCACCACTAGTTGCTTTTGCCTCAGAAACAAGGCTTAACAGTTCTTCTGCACGAATATCTGCACCACTGGTTGCATTTGCATTATGTTTGTTTACTTTTCCTTTTATTTTTATCATTGCTCCACTAGTAACCGAAGTAGTTACTGTTTCGGCTTTTATATTTAATTTAACATCTGCACCACTGGTAGCACTAAAATTAAGATCTTTTTGTATGACTGCTTCGTTAGAGGATATACTGGCTCCACTATTTACAGATACTTTTTGAAGTTTATCATAGGACACATATACACTTTTTTCATCGGCAGAAAATATATTTTCATCAGATGTTACGTATAGGGTCGTGCCTTCTACATATACCTGTATGCGATCGTGTAGGTTTTCATTAGCATTTACAATTATCTTTTTGTCAGAGCTGTTTACAAGAATTACATCTAAGCCTTTACTTGCTTTTACTGCATCAAACTTTTGGTTTATTGTTCTTTCTTTTTTGACTACTTCTCCTTGTCCTTTAATTCCATTAAATACAAGATTGCAGGAGCAACATAATAAGGTTAAGAAAAAGGTTACTAAAATTTTGGCTAGTGTGGTCATGATTGTTTGTTTTATGATTGTGAACTATTATTTTCTTCTCTCCTTTTCTTAATAAAAGATAAAGGAGAGAAGAGTTTTTTTGATTGATTTAGTTATCGGTTTTAATTTCTATACCGTTCTCGTCTATTTTTAATTGTACAGGTTCGTTATTTAATTCTACACCGTTTTCATCGATTTTTAGTTTAAAATCTTCCCCATCAGAATTTATATTAATGTTTACTCCATCTTCATTATCCTCAGATTCGTGATATTCCCATTCATTTTCATTATCAGGACATGTATCACATTCTAATTTTCCTTGTATTAATTTTGTGTATTCTCCTTCTTTGCCATCGATAGTTATATAATCATCAAACTTCCAGGAATTATTAAATCGAGAGGTGTTATTATCTGCAAATACAGTTATTCCTTCTGGTAATGTTAGTATAATTTTTACTTCTTGGCCTCTGTATTTATTTGCGAAATCAGTTATTGCATAGCTATCTAATAAAAGAGTATTATTATCTACTTCGTAATTGTATTTAAGATTTTCGACTCTTTTAGATGCTTCTTCATAGGATCTTCCTTCCGCTTTCTTTTCTATACTAATTCCTACTAACGAATCTCTTTTAGAGGATTTCAAGAATATTTCGACATCTTGAAATACTAATACTTTATTTCCTTGCGCATCTCTTTTAATTTTATAATTATTTTTGTGCTGCATATGTCTAACATACCTATTGTTTCCTACCATTTTTATGGTTAGTGTATCTTTTTTAGAAATAGGAAGCATTTTTTTCTCCGTAATTACTTCGGCATCATAAGCTTCGAGAGTTGCTTGTCTAAAACCAACGATTGCTAATCCTATTATCGAAAGTATCCAAACTCCTAACAAACCTAATTTAGCGGGGGTTCCTATAGATCTTAAATTCTTTATTAAAATTTTTAACCCTACAATGAATAAAAAGAAAAACGGTATTCCAACAACAAAAAAGCATAGTAAGGAGATTAACCATAAAGGTACTTCGGGATGGCTACTTACTTCAAAATATTCTATCCATGGCGTATCCATAAAACCAAAGGTGCCTAAGGTAAACAGACCAATAAACAGACTAATTAAAGTAACTCCTGCTATTAGGATAAGAAGTACCCCTGTAAATTTCACAAAAATCTTTAATAGAAATAGTAATACGTCTCCCAGAGCTTCAAAAAAAGTTGTCGAACTGCTTTTTACTTTTTTACTATATTTTTGATAATCTACATTTTTTACAGTATCTGCTACACCATCAAAACCTTCCTTAATTTTTTTTTCTATATTACTTATATTAACAGCTTCGCCTTTCATTGCTAAAAAATCTGCTGTTGTTTTTGCTTCTTGAACAAAAATCCAAAAAGCTATATAAATAAGTACAAAAGCACCACTAGAAAAAATAGTGAATAACACCCATGCTAATCTAACCCAAATTACTTCGATCCCTAAGTAGTGTCCTAGTCCTGAGCTTACTCCACCAACATAAGAGTTGGTAGTATCTCTAAACAACTGTCTGGATGTTTTTGGGGTATGATAAGATGCTTTAGGCTCATCTTCAAAGATTTCTTCATCTAATCTGTAATCTTCAGGCTGCCCCATTACATCAATAATTTCATCTACTTCTTTAGTACCGATAACCTGTCGTTCGTCTCTTATTTTTTCACTAAACAACTCTGCAATACGTGCTTCGATATCTGCTATAATTTCATCTCTACCTTGTGAATCGGTAAAGGAACGTTTTATAGCACTAAGATAACGTTGCAGTTTTAGATAAGCGTTTTCGTCGATGTGAAAAAATATGCCTGCTAAATTTATATTAACTGTTTTGTTCATTTTACTTCTTTTTTTGTTTGGTTACCAGGTTTACAGCATTCTGTAATTCGTCCCAAGTGGTGTTTAATTCTTTAAGAAACAGTTTTCCTGTTTCTGTAAGTCCATAATATTTACGTGGCGGTCCAGATGTAGATTCTTCCCAGCGATAGCTAAGTAATCCAGCATTCTTTAATCTGGTTAATAAAGGATATATAGTACCTTCTACCACAAGCATTTTAGCATCTTTAAGGGTCTCCAAAATTTCAGCTACATAAGCATCATCGTCCTTTAGGATAGAAAGTATGCAATATTCTAGAACACCTTTGCGCATTTGCGCTTTTGTGTTTTCTATCTTCATAAAACTAATTTTTAATTGTTAAACTGTTCATTTTTTGATTGATGTTTGATGGTTACTTTAAAAAATATGCACTAGAGAATGTTTACAAAGTATATATCTAAAGTAAAATATAATTGATGAAGTTATATTTTGATATTGTATCCTCTTTTGTTAATTGTTACGCTACTTTATAAATCTTATGGTTAATGGATATTTATAATCTTCTCCCTTGTTAGCCTTTAAAGCTGCCGAAATCACAAAAACTATTTCCAGAAAAAAGCCGATTAGCGCTATAATTCCAATAAATGAAGCTCCTATTAGTGTTCTAAACCCTCCTGCATTAGAAAAATTAATAGAAAAATCATTAAAGTGAAATAAATCAGAAACACTGGCATCTCCAAATACATTAAAAATAAAAAATGGAAATGAAAATATTCCTAGAATAACAGTATATAACAAAATACTTAATTGAAAATTGATAGCTTCTTTACCATGATCATCTATAAAGTTGGATTTATCTTTGTTAGAAGACCATAAAAGTATAGGAACAATATAATTTCCGAAGGGAATAAAATATTTAGAAAAAGCTCCTAAGTGCATGAATGTTGCGATATTTTTGTGATTTTTGATTGACATTTTTAAAAGTATATAATAGTTTCTTATGCAAATATATGGTTAAAAAAAAGTATTATGCAAAACATAGTACCATAATTTAACATATATTTAAGATTTTTCATTGTTTTATTGGGTGTTTCTTTTACTTATATTGTGAAAACTAAAAATTAAACTAATGAATATTACTCCAGGAAAATTAAATACATTCTTATTAATAAAATTACCTTCTGCATGGTTATGTGGGGTTCGGGTAAAAAAGATAGATACTACAAGTTGTACGGTTAGTGTAAAACACCGATGGATAAATCAAAACCCTTTTAATTCTATGTTTTGGGCAGTACAAGGAATGGCTGCAGAATTAACTACAGGAGCATTAGTGACTGGTTATATTAAAAATAGTGGTAAAAATATTTCTATGTTAGTTGCTAATAATAATGCAACTTTTACTAAAAAAGCTACTGGTAGAATCACTTTTGTGTGTAATGATGGGGACTTGGTAGAAGATGCAATTAAAAAAACAATTGAAACGGGAGAAGGACAAACAGTGTGGATGAAGGCTGTAGGAACTAACAAAGAAGGTGTCGAAGTTTCTACATTTAATTTTGAGTGGACAGTTAAAGTAAAAAATAAATGATTTTAATTATTGTAATGGGCTGAATGTAACATTTTCTAAAAAGTGCTTACTTATAGATATACTATTCATTACCCTATATGGACAGATATAGGACAATAATTTAAAACATTAAAAAAAATGACAGCACACGAAATAGATTATGAGATAATAGGAGAAGAAATGCAATATGTAGAAATAGAACTGGATCCGCAAGAGGGAGTGATTGCAGAGGCGGGTAGTTTTATGATGATGGAGGATGGTATAAAAATGGACACAATTTTTGGAGATGGCTCTGAAAAGGACAAAGGGGTCATGGGTAAAATTTTTGGCGCTGGTAAACGATTATTAACCGGGGAAAGTTTGTTTATGACGGCTTTTTATAATCAAGTAAGTGGTAAAAAGAAAGTAAGTTTTGCTTCTCCCTATCCAGGTAAAATTATTCCGATAGATTTAACTAATTATGGAGAGAAATTTATTTGTCAAAAAGATGCATTTTTATGTGCTGCAAAAGGGGTATCTATAGGAATAGAGTTTTCTAGAAAACTTGGTAGAGGATTATTTGGAGGAGAAGGCTTCATTATGCAAAAGCTAGAAGGTGATGGTATGGCTTTTGTTCATGCTGGCGGTACTACGTGCAGAAAAGAACTACGACCAGGTGAAAAATTAAAAGTAGATACGGGCTGTATTATAGGCTTTTCTAAAGATGTAAATTATGATATTGAGTTTGTAGGAGGTATAAAAAATACTATTTTTGGAGGAGAAGGTTTGTTCTTTGCTACCTTAACAGGACCGGGAGTAGTATACATTCAATCTTTGCCTTTTAGTAGATTAGCAAATAGAGTTTTAGCTTTAGCTCCACGAGCAGGAGGCAAAAGTAAAGGAGAAGGTAGTATTCTAGGAGGTATAGGAGACCTTTTAGATGGCGATAACAATTTTTAACAATGTTAAATAATCGCTAAAATACTATCTTATAGTTTTATTTGCATATATTAGCTATAGAAAATTTAAAAACTATAAGATTATTCCTACAATTATTTGTTTAAACATAATGTTTTTAAACCCCTATTAATTTATGGCTAGAGCAATGTTTGATTACACTAAAACTGTCCTTAATAAAGTAAGTTTTGATGTCAATCTTTTTACAAAGGAAGTCCTAAAAGCACTAAGTAGGCTGCTTCCACACGAAATTGAAGAATTGAAAATTTGGATTCAATCTCTAACAGTAAAACAACCAGAATTAGAATCTTGTTTAATCTATTTAAAATCATAAAATAAAAGCGACTATTTAGTCGCTTTTTATTTTTGTTAAAGGACTAATAATTTGTACATTTTGAAAAGTAATTGCTCCTTTTACCACACCAGCTATAGTAGAATGTAAAGCCTCTATAATCTGCATTTTTAATTCACTTTTATTAAAAATTAGGCTAACTTCTCTTGCGGGTGAAGGTTCGTTAAAATAACGTAGGTTACTTATCTCACTCTCTTTTATATCTAAAGTATGTAAATATGGTAGAAGAGTCATCCCTAATCCTTCGTTCGCTAGTTTAATTAATGTTTCGAAGCTGCCACTTTCTAATTGAAAATGATCTTCTTCATAGCTTTTTTTGGTTTTACATAAATTAATTATCCCATCTCTAAAACAATGACCATCTTCAAGTAACAACATATCATCGATATCTAAATCTGTAGTATCAATTTTTTTATTTTGATTAAGTCTGTGATTAGAAGGTATGTATCCTACAAATGGTTCATAGTATAAAACTCTTTCTTTTATAGAATCATTTTCTAACGGAGTGGCTGCAATAGCAGCATCTAAATGACCGTCGTTTAAGCGCTCTATAATTGCTTCTGTATTTAACTCTTCAATCTTTAATTTTACTTTTGGGTATTTTTTTATAAAATTATTTAAAAACATAGGTAGTAAAGTAGGCATTACGGTTGGTATTACACCTAATTTAAATTCACCTCCTATAAATCCTTTTTGTTGATCTACAATATCCTGTATACGTTCGCTTTCGTTTACAATATTTCGTGCTTGTTGTACAAGTTTATTACCAATTTCGGTTAGTTCAATTGGTTTTTTACTACGATCAAAAATAAGAATATCGAGCTCTTCTTCTAGTTTTTGAATCTGCATACTTAAAGTTGGTTGCGTAACAAAAGTTTTTTCTGCAGCTTTAGTAAAGTTTTGATATTCTGCTACTGCTAAAACATATTTTAATTGCGTAATGGTCATAGTTTATATTTTGAAGAACAAAAATATAAAAGCTATTGATATTATTTATTAATAAATCATTAAAAATTTATTTTATCTATTGTTTTTTAAAATATTATATAAGATAAGCCTTTCATTTGATGAAAGACTTAAAGTTTAGAGATACAATACAATAGTAGTTTTTACATTCTTATTTCGATATCTAGATTTTCAACTTCTACTTCAAATTTAGCATCGTCCCAGGTTGGGGGACCATAACTCCTATTGTTATTAGATACGCCATAATTTTCTTTAGGCATTCCGTTAGGTTCAAAATCCATTTTATTATTTTCGTTTTTGTCATGAAAACAAGAAATAGCATATGTGCCTTCTGTAACATTAGTAAACGTGATCTTTGCTGTTCCATCTTTTATGATACTTTTTGCTTCTTTAATAGGAGCAGTTTTCATAAAAGTATTTTCATTGTATAATCCAAAATGAACTTCGCCAGTAGAACTGCTTATATTAGGAACAGTTACAGTGATTGTTATTCCTTCTTTCTTATCTTGTGCTTGTATAAAAATGGAGAATATTAAAAATGTGACTAAAGAAATAAGAGTTTTCATAAGATAAAAGTTTTAGTTGTTTGTTTTTTGATGATCCAAATGTCTTTAAATCTTTACCTGTATACGAATGAAAATGACTGGATTGTTGCTTTTTAAGGATGAAATGTAGTTTAGAGATAGTTATTAGGGATTACTTTTTTTTAAGTTTAAATTAGAGAAAAACTAAATATTTGTTGTTTTATAGGATGATTAATAATCGATTATATTTGTAAATAAAAAGAATATATCAATAAGTTTCTGGAACTTTTAGGACGATAAAAAAAGTAACTATATTAATATATAATTTGAAAGAGTTAAATGAGAAATTTTAAATTAATCACATTTCTTTTTTTATTGACTTTTAGTTTGTTTGGGCAAGGTTTAAAAAAAGACTCTTTGAAGAAGAAAAAAAATGTTCGATTTAGATATGAGGCTTTAATTATCCCAACATCCTTGATTGGATACGGTATTTTAGGTCTTGAAAGCCATACCTTAAAATTTGTTAATGCAGGTATAAAAGAGGAGATAAATGAAAATATCGATAATAAAATAACTATAGATGATTTTTCTCAATATACCCCATTTTTATCTGTATATGGATTAAATGCAATTGGCATTAAAGGTAATAATGACTTTAAGGATAGGACAATTATTTTAGGTTCTGCTTACTTAATCATGGGAGCAACAGTAAACATTTTAAAAAAAACTGGAAATGTAGAAAGACCAGATAAATCTTCCAGGAATTCATTTCCTTCTGGTCATACAGCCACAGCTTTTATGGGGGCAGAATTCTTATATCAAGAATACAAAGATGTTTCTATTTGGTATGGTATATCTGGGTATGTGGTAGCAGCAGGAACAGGGTTTTTTAGAATGTATAATGATAGACACTGGTTAACTGATATTGCCGCAGGCGCAGGAATTGGGATTTTAAGCACAAAAATTGCTTACTGGATACATCCTTTTATTAAAAAGAAAATTTTTAAAAGCAAAAAAGATAGAAATGGTGTCGTTATGCCTTTTTATAATGGAAGAGAGTATGGTCTAGGAGTATCTATATTATTTTGATACAAAATTTTATATGATATAGCATGAAAACTGAGTGAAAATAATGTGGTTTATGGATGCAGAATTTAAATATGTGTAATTGTTTAGATAATAAACTATGACACAAGAATTGTATCAAAAAGCAATCAAATTTGCTGGAGAAAAACACAGTGAACAAAAAGTTCCTGGAACAAATGCTAATTATCTTTTACATATTTCAAATGTAGCTATGGAAGTATTGCTTGCATATCATTTTGATAATTCCTTTGATATAAATTTTGCGATACAAGCAGCAATTTTACACGATACGATAGAAGATACATCTACAGATTTTGATGAGATTAAACAGGCGTTTGGAGAACCTATAGCCAAAGCGGTACAAGCTTTAACCAAAGATGAGAAGTTACCATCTAAAGAAGAAAAAATGAAAGATAGCCTTACTCGTATAAACAAACTTCAAAAGGAAGTTGGAATAGTTAAAATAGCAGATAGAATTACGAACCTACAAGCTCCACCAAAGCATTGGTCTAAAAGTAAGATAGTGAAATACTACGAAGAAGCTAAATTAATTTCATCTACCCTTGCTAACAAAAATGAGTATTTAAATACACGGCTAGAATCAAAAATAGAGGAGTACAAACAAAGGATTGAAGCATTGTAATTGTAGATGAAACACCTGTTTTTTATGATGAATAATGGAAGTGATGAGATTACCAAAATGCTTAATGAAATTAGAGTAAAGTATTTTATCAAAGTTAAAAAATGATGAACTAAAATAAAAAATGATCTAAACTTTAGGATCACAGAAGCTTAAATTGAATGAAAAACATCTGGGATAAAATAAAAACCGAATCCGAAAAATTTATTAATAACGAACCAGTTATAGAAAAGATAATACGCTATAATATAACAGGGAAAGATAGTTTTTGGGCTTCAATTGCATCTATATTAAGTAAAAAACTAGCTAATGAGTATTTACCTGAAGAGGAATTGGAAAAAATAATTATTCAGATACTAGAAGAGGATAAGGAGATCCAAAAACAAATTATTACAGATCTTCAAGGATATTATGATAGAGATTTTGCTTGTAACTCCTACTTAGAAGTACTTTTGTTTTATAGGGGTTTTCAAGCTGTATCTGCGTATCGAATAGCAAGAAGTTTTTATTTGAAGGATCAAAAACTGACCTCTAAATTTTTTCAAAATAGAATTTTTGAGGTATATGCAATGGATATTCATCCTAATGCTAAATTAGGTAAAGGGATAGTGATTGATCACGGTATTGGGTTGGTTATAGGAGAAACTGCAGAAATAGGGGATAATGCTTTTATTTTTCATAATGTAACCTTAGGAGGAACAGGGCATGCAGGAGGAGACAGGCACCCAAAAATAAAGAATAATGTATTTATAGGAGCGGGAGCAACTATATTGGGTAATATAACAATTAACGACAATGTTAATATTGCTGCCAGTAGTGTAGTAACCAAAGATGTAGAAGCAAATACTACTGTAGCAGGGATTCCTGCAAAAGCAATCGGAAAGTCAAAAAAATTACAATAATAAAGTCTTTTAGTCTTTTTTTATAAGGGTTATAGAAGACCTCTGGCTTTAATCTCTAGGTATTTGTTTATGGTATTTATTGTTAGGTTTTCTGGAGCAGTAAGAATAGAATGTATACCGTGTTTACTTAATTCATTAACGATCATTTTCTTTTCATACACGAATTTTTCTGCGATTGTTTTTTCAAAAATCTGTTGTGTAGTACTTGCAGGAATATCTAAAAGAGATTTTAATTCTGTGTTCTCAAAGAAAATTACAACTAATAAATGTGTTTTAGCAATTGCTTGTAAATAGGGGAGTTGTCTGTGTAATGCATCTAAGGTCTCAAAATTGGTGTATAACAATAATAAGCTACGATGGGTAATACTCCTTTTTATATCGATATACAGTCGTGCAAAATCAGATTCTGCAAAATCGGTAGTAATATTGTATAAAGTTTCCAGAACTAAATTCATTTGACTTTTTCGTCGTTGCGCTACCACAGTATTTTCTACTTTACGAGAAAAAGTAAACATACCTGCCTTATCTTGTTTTTTGATTGCAATGTTCGAAATCACCAGAGTAGCATTAATAGCATAATCCAGTAAACTTAATTCATTAAAAGGCATTTTCATAACACGACCCGTATCGATAACCGAGTAAATAGGTTGTGATTTTTCGTCCTGGTACTGGTTTACCATTAAGTGGTTTCTCTTTGCAGTAGCTTTCCAGTTAATGTTACGAATATCATCTCCAGATACGTATTCTTTAATTTGTTCAAACTCCAGAGTGTTTCCCATCTTTCTTATTTTCTTAAGTCCGTATAATTTTAATCTATTGGTAAAAGCTACAAATTCATATTTTTTAAGTTGTAGAAACGAAGGGTAGTTAGGTACCATAGCTTCTGTAGAAAACTGTTGTTTTCTGGATATAAAACCAATAGGAGAGGAAGTAAAAATATTAAGGTTTCCAAAATGATATTCTCCTCGCTGCGTTGGTCGAACGGTATATGTAAATTTTCTTTCTTGAGAAGGTTTTAAGGCAGATACTATATGAAAACTTCTATGTTGAAACTGTACGGGTAACTCATCAATAATTGTAATAGTACTTTTAAACTGATATCGATTGGTTATGGTAATCTCAATATCGTTTGGATCTCCGTTAGATAATTTTTCGGGTAAAACCCTATTGGCTTGCGTTCCTAATTTATTTTTATATAGCAGTAATATATCAAATACTAATGCTATGATAAGCATAAAAAAGAATAATCGGGCAATACTAAATATATTCTCGAAAAAGTAAGAAATAATAAACAGTATCACAATGCTAAAGAATGCAATAAAGAATAATTTTTTAAGATATATACTTTTTAAAAAAGTTCTCACTATCTGGGGATTTCTATAGTTTCTATAATTTGTAATACTGCTTTTTCTGTAGTAAAACCTTCCATTTCTCTTTCTGGAGTTAATATAATACGATGTCTAAGCACGGCAGGAGTTACTTTTTTAATATCGTCTGGTGTTACAAAATCTCGCCCGTTAATTGCAGCAAGTGCTTTAGAAGCATTCATTATTGCTATAGAGGCTCTGGGAGAAGCACCAAGGTATAAATTACCATTATTACGAGTATTGTTTACAATCGATGCTATATATTTTAACAGATTATCTTCGATAATAATACTTTTAATAGTTTCTTGATATTCTGCGATTTGGGCTGCATCCAGAACAGGTTGAATTGCATCGGTAGCAACTGCATTTTTTCTTTGGTGATGCCCTTCAAGAATTTTAACTTCTTCTTCCAGAGATGGGTATCCAACATTTATTTTAAACAAAAAACGGTCTAATTGTGCTTCTGGTAAGGCATATGTACCTTCTTGCTCGATTGGATTTTGTGTGGCAAATACCAAAAATGGTGCTTGCATTTTATTTTCAATACCGTCGATTGTAATTTGGCGTTCTGCCATAACCTCAAACATTGCGGCTTGTGTTTTTGCAGGCGCACGGTTAATTTCATCAATTAATATGATATTAGAAAAAATAGGACCTTTTTTAAATTCAAATTCTGAGGTTTTTATATTAAATATAGAGGTTCCTAAAATATCACTGGGCATTAAATCTGGCGTAAACTGGATTCTGTTAAAACCTACATTCATTGTTTTGGCAAGTAGCTTTGCGGTTACTGTTTTAGCTACTCCTGGAACACCTTCAATAAGCGAATGGCCATCGGCTAGTATCGATAAGATTAATAATTCGATCATATCCTGCTGCCCAACAATGATTTTACCTAACTCATTTTTAATTTGCTGTACTGCTTCTTGTAAATTTTTTAGATCTATTCTGGTATTAAATTCTATAGGGTTTTCATTTGTTTCTTCCATAATCTATATCTATAGTGTAAATTTTTCTATTTTTTTGTTTAATGCAATTAGATCAGCTTCGGTATGCGCAATTCTTCCTTTTAAGGAGTGTATATGATCTACCAATTCTTTAGTATCGGTAACAGAATTACCGCTTTTTACTGCTAATTTATTGATGAACGTTGTATCTAATTCGTTGGTGTTTAGATAGTATTGGCTTCTTAGTTTTTCTAGAAAGTATGTGATCTTTTTAGAAATAATATCGCTATAATTTTTATGCTGAAAGTAAAGGTCACCTATGGTTTTAGCAAACTCTATAGAGGTGTTTTGTAATGGTTCTACAACAGGGATAATTCGTTGCTGTCTTTTTCCTTTAAAAACAATAAAAATCAATATCCCGACAATTAAAAGGTAATATGCCCATCGCAAGGGGATTTGGTTTAATATAAATCGCATAGGCGAATCTATAATTTTACGACCAGATTTTAGATAATCATCCCAATATAAAGTAGGATTGTTTTGTAAAAAGGATAGAGTGTTAGCAGCATATTTGCCATTATCTTTTAGCATATAATAATTAGAAAAAGCTTCGGGGATGGTGTTTAAATAGATTTCTCCTTTACCTTCGGTAATTTTTATAAAATTTATCTGACTTAGTTTTTCTTCTTCATTTTTTAGATACCCAAGCACTTTAGTTTTAGTAGTATCAAAACTCTTAAAAACAGATTTGTAAACCCCTTTTTTAAACTTAGCCAAGGAGTCTTGTTGTAGATAGGACGAAAAAAATGTGGGTGTAATTTCTTCTTCGGTTATTTGATAATCAATATCGGTTTCGATACGTAATGAATCTTTTAGTATTTCTCCAAAATATCTACCTGCCAGGAAAACAGAGTTTCCTTGTCTTACAAATGCTATTAATTTTTCGTAGGAACGTTTATCAAAATCAAGATTTGTATTGATAAAAAGGTATGCAGAATTGGTACTGTACGTAGAATCGCTTAAGAATTCATACGGATTTTTAGAAACTAAATTTACATTTTTATTGATTTCGGTAAGTTCTTTGTAAAGGATATAACTACCAAACGGAATTTTATCTGCAGAGGTATAACTGGGTTTCCAGTTAACAGGTTTTGGTCTGGTTACTTCAATAATTATAATAGCAAGTAATGCAGCTCCAAACAGAATGAGTATGTTTCTAGATTTTTTATCCAAGGCTATTCATTTTTGTATGTAACTGATCAAATGATTTTTTGGCATTTTGATAGCCTTCTTCGTCTAAATCAAATTCACCATACCAGATGTAATCATATAGGTAGGATATTCTGTTAAAATTAGTTTTTAGCGAAGAATCTGTTATTTCTATATAATAATCGGTATTTGTTTTTTCAAAGTGATACTGAATAATATTTTTTATAGATAAATCTTGTAGCGCCTTTAGATACATATATCGTATGGTGAGACGGTAATTTTTTTCGGTAAGGGCATTGCTAATTAGTTCGTTTAGATCTATGTTTTCTATATGCTCTTCTGTAATATGTATAGGGGCTACCAGATTATTTTTATTCTTAAAAAAAGACACAGCATCTTTGCCTGTAAGCACACGAATTACAAAATAAATGGCAACAATTATTAATAGTATATATATAATATTTTCTATTAGTTTTGCAAATTCTGGAGATATGTCAATCCCAAAAATATCTTTTAAACCATTAAAAAGCCAATCAATTGCGCGGGCTAAAAGGTTTTGTGTTTCCCCCTCAAGAGTGTCGTATTCAAATTCTTTACCATTATATTTTTGGCTAAGGTTTTCTGAAAAACCTTGCAGTATAATCTTACTACTATCTATTTTAATAGTTATGTTTAACGAGTCTTTTTGTGCAGCAATAGGCAGACTTAAAAAAGTAATAAACAAGTAGCAAAATATGTAGAAAATATTTTTATTCACTTTCTCCAATTTGATTAATTTTTTCGCGGGTATGAATGTTATATTTTTCTTCATGAAGAGAGAAATATAAAATACCATTAACAAACTGAGATAAGGATTGTGAATAGGCAGAAACTATTAGCAGGATACAAAGCCCAAACGTATAAATAATTTTTGCAACTATAGAGTCTCCAACATTAAAACCACTATCCACTACATGCCATGTATATATCCCAACGATAATACCTGGTATCATTAAAAGAAGTAATAGTAATATACCAATAAGCATTCCTAAAATAAAGTTGGTTCCTACACATTTCCAGAAATTACTTTTTACTAAATCCCAGCCTTCACCTAATGCTTCTGTAGGGCTTTTGTTTTCATAAAACAGAGCCATAAACGAAACTCCAAGCCATGATGAAATACCAAAACTCATTATTAGACTGGCAAAGAATCCTAGTATAGGTATAATACTAACTATAAAATTTATAATACTATATACTATATATATAACCACTAATAAAAGGATAAATATGATTATATTACTAGAATTGTGTTTTACTATAGACCATACATCTGTTCTGTTTTCTATAATTTGTTGTTGTTTATCGTATTGTATTATATACGCAGATGCCAAGCTGTAGTTTAACGCAGCGATAACCATAAAAACAACTAAAAATAGAATTGCTCCAAACCCAATATACATAGTAGATTCAACCTTGCTAGAGTTGCCAAGACCAGATTCTGCATTAAACATTCCTATAAAACCAGTAACTAATAAATAACTTGCTCCTAGTAATAAGAATATAAAAATACCATTGTAGGATATAAAAACGTTGGTAAAGCTTTTTATATTTTGTTTTAAAAAATCAAAATAAGTAGAAACTATTTCTCCTACATCTCTACGTTGTTTGAGTTCAATGTAATTTTCGTTCATAGTTTTTATTTAAAATAATAGGATATACTATATAATAAAATATAATTAGAGCCAAAGAGCTAAAAATTATAATCATTGCCAACCATACGGGCATATTAGAATATCTGGTAATAAAACCTTCAATAAAACCAGCAATGATAAAGAAAGGAATAGTACTGATCACAATTTTTAATCCATTTTTTGCCCCTTTCATAAAAGATACTCGTCTTGAAAATGTTTTGGGAAATAAAATACTATTCCCCATCACTAATCCTGCACACCCGGCAATAACAATTACAGAGATTTCTATAGTACCGTGCAGCCAAACAGATTTAGAAGCTTCAAACAATAATCCTTCGGTATAAAAAAACGTCATAAAGGCTCCTAACATAACCCCATTGCTAAATAAAATGTATGCTGTTCCTACCGAAGTAATCACGCCAAAGGCATAAGCGATAAAAGCTACTCTTATATTGTTTATGGTAATCCCTAAAAAAGAGCCTACCATACTACCACTTTTGTAAATAGCAGTGGGATCTCCTTTTTCGATGTTGTTCAACGTTTCATTTACATAAGCATCCCCAAGTATTAACCGCAAAAACGAAGCGTCATTAAGTGCAGATAATATCCCGATACAACAAGCCACACCAAATAAGATAAACGTATACAGCAAAGTTTTTTGATGGGCATAAAAAAATAAAGGAAACTCTGTTTTCCAGAAAGAAAGTATCCTGTTTTTACTTTCTTTTTTATTTCTGTATATTTTTTGATGTGCCTGCGAGGCGAGAGAGTTTAGGTATAAAAGCGTTTTACTGTCAGGGTAATACGTTTGTGCATACGACAGATCATTTGTTAATTGTATGTAATAATCTGCAAGCTGATCTGGACTGATCTTAAAATTTTCTGTGATAGCTTTTTCAAAAGCTATCCATTTTTCCTTATTTTGCTTCACAAAAGCTGCTTCCCGCATCTATCAATTTTTGAGATAAAGATAATCACTTACTTATAAATGGCAAATTTAGCAATTAATACTACACAAAACGTAAATCTGGCGTATAAGACCGTCGGTATTGGAGAACGAATACTGGCTTTTTTAATAGATGCTTTTATATTATGGCTGTATTTATTTATAGTTAATTTTATCACAGCTTTATTAGGAACTGCGTTTGTAGATAACTGGACCGTTTTTGGTATACAATCCCTTTTGTTTTTGCCAATATCTTTTTATTCGTTGTTCATGCATATTGTTTTTAATGGAAGAACTGTAGGTAAAATGGTTTTAAAAATTAGAGTGGTACGGGTAGATGGGTTACCTGCTAATTGGAGCAATTATATGATACGTTGGTTGTTACGATTAGTAGATATCTGGATATTTTTAGGCTCTATAGGGATTTTAAGTATTTTATTTTCTAATAAACACCAACGAATAGGGGATGCTGCTGCTGGTACAGTGGTTATTACAACAAAACAGAAAGTAAAAATTTCGCATACGATTCTAGAAGAAGTAGAAGAAGCCTATCAGCCTAAATTTTTGAACGTTACCAAACTGTCGGATAAAGATGTTCGATTAATTAAAGAAACATACCATATTGCCTTAAGATCTAACGATTTTAAAACAATGACAGAATTGCGCAATCGGGTAGAGGAGGTTTTAGAAATTAAGTCTGATTTGTATGATAGACAGTTTTTGGACATTATTTTGAAGGATTATAATTATTATACGCAGAAATTGTAAGTTTAAATTTATTTGTAAGCGGGCATTTGTATAGTGTACAAGTAAATCTGTGTACTGTATATGCGAATTTGTGCCCTGCACATGGATATTTGTCTACTGTAAGCGGGCATTTGTGCGTTGCACATGTGTATTTGTGTACTGTAAGCGGGCATTTGTGTATTGTAAATGTGTATTTGTGCACTGTACAGATACATTTGGGTAATGTAAACGTGTATTTGTATATTGCAGATAGTATTTCGAATCCCTCAACCCCAGAATCAGGATTTTAATTGTAATGTTTATATAGTATAATTGTAAGTAATTGATAGAAAAGAAATATTTACAAATGAAAATAGATAGTACGACTATTCCTAAATGCCAAATTGAAGAGAAAAAATTTTCTTGGGGAGAACCATATTCTAAAATTACACCGATATTTGAAATGTCGATACCTAAAGAATTAAGTGATATAGAATTTTGTATCGAATTATACATAAAAAATAATTTTAGAGATCAATTACTTGAATTTTATAATGTTTTAACAAACTATGAAGAGAATAGTAGGGTTGAAAATTTTGAAGGGACAATACCTGATCAGCTTCGTGAAATTCTTTTGAAAAAGATTAAGTTGTTTTTGGACTCTCCAGAGAAATTAACTCCTTGGAAAAAATACAATGAACTTTTAACAGAATTGGACTATATGCATTTATTTGAAGAGGAATTTGAAAAGAAAACACTTTTCATAAAGACAAAATAAAACTACTTGTAATAATTTGTGTATTTACTTAACGTAGGCAGCACTTCGAGAGCCTCAGATACATAATAAGGGATTCAATCTTAAGAATTACATACCGTAGCTTCAAAAATTCTAGCACTCAAATACTACTCGACCACTTCAGATTTTATATTCCTCTCTTTTTAATCTAAATAATTCCTCGAAGGCTCTGCCTCGGGGTTTCCGATTCACCTCTCCTTGGGAGAGGTCAGAACTGCCATTTTCGGCAGTTCTGGGTGAGGTAAAATACAAAATTTCGGTTTTTGGTCCCAAGACCAAAATGAAACTGGCGAAATACCTCTATGGCTCTGCCTCGAGGATAGTCGGTTTCAAGAAATTTTTTATTACATCTTAATACATCATTTTTTTACTCTGAATCACTGATAAGGACGTAATTAAAATACAAGGTAAAATTTATAAATTGATAAGTTAAAATTTATAAATGCTGAGTGTAATCTCTTTTTATAAAGCATACTGTTGCATTATTTTTATAGAAATCAATTTTATGATGTCATAAAATATTTTCGCGAAAATAGTCGTAAAGTCGTAAGCGACTATAAAAAAAATACAGACAAATTAATTCTTAAAAGCAATAATTATGTTAAAGTCTATTTTAAAAATTAATGGTGTTACATCACTAACCAGAAGTAACCTTAAAAGTATATCAGGAGGAAGATTTCAAACGGATTGTGGTGTAATATTTAAGGCGTGTGATGAACAACATCCTACAAATGACGAAAAGTTTGAAAAATGTTTGAATTATAGTGGTTGCGGACCTGCTTTCTAAAATGATAAAATGCTGGTGACAATAATCATTAAGCGATATGTAAAATTTAAAAATCGAAGCCTCCAGTTTTTGTTGGAGGCTTTTTTTTTAATATCCAAAAAATAAAATTAGATCTAAATCGTATAACTTTCTTCTTTGTTTTATACTATTATATAGTATACTTATTTAATTACTTCTGCTTGTATAAAAATATTTTCTTTAGGCCATTCGCTGGTATCTACAGGTACATTAGAGATTTTATCTGCTATATCCATTCCTTTTACAACTTTTCCAAAAATAGTATGTTCTCCATCCAGATGGGCAGCTCCTTTTTTTGCAATTACAATAAAAAACTCAAATGGGGTAGAACGATTAGATGGATTATCCACCCATTGTTTGGATAAAGCAACCGCACCTCTTACATGTTTCAGTCCATCAACAGGCTCTTGGGGTATGGTATAATCTCCTATTTCAAAACGTTTATTTGCCATTTGTTGGCGATCACTGTTACCACCTTGTATAACAAATCCTTTTGCAACGCGGTAAAAAAACGTTTCGTCAAAATATTTTTGTTTTACCAAATAAATAAAATTAGCTCTGTGTATAGGTGTTTCTGTGTATAATTGAATATGGATATCCCCATAGCGGGTATTTATTTTAACCAAAGTTTCTGGATTATCTTTTCCGTATTGTGTCATAAATTCCCTTAAATTATCATTGGTTAATTTAAAAGGCTCTTCTTCCAAAATTTTATCTTTCTGGATCGTACTACTTTCTTTTGTTTCTTTTTTATTTACAGAAACAGAGTCTATATTTGTTTTTACATTCTGTTTATTTTTTTTAGAATGTGTATCTTCACAATTAGAGAATAAGATAATAGTTATACAAAAACATAAAATAGATTTAGTCAATGACATTTGAAACGTTTAAAGATTTAATACCAAAAATAGAAAAAATGTCAGTACCAGGAGAATCCTCTCATTTTATTATGGCTCCAGAGATTCGTTTAAAGGAATTAAATCGTTTAAAGATAGAGGAAAAAAATCCTCGTAATGCAGCAGTAATGATGCTCTTTTATCCCAAAAAGACCATTTCTCACTTTGCATTAATTTTACGTCCGGAATATGAAGGGGTACATTCTGGCCAAGTTGCTCTACCAGGAGGAAAAGTAGAGACATTTGATTTAAATTACACAGAGACCGCATTGCGGGAAACCCAAGAAGAGGTAGGGGTTCCTACAGATACCGTTACGGTTCTTAAATCGCTAACCAAAGTATATATACCTCCTTCTAATTTCTGGGTGCATCCATTTTTAGGGATTGCAGAGCAAAGACCTAATTTTATTCTTCAAGAAGAAGAAGTTGCCAAAGTTATCGAGGTTCCTTTATTTGAGTTACTTAATGAGTCTAATGTGATTACTAAAAAAATGACGACTTCTTATGCTGAAAATATAGAGGTACCTTCCTTTGAACTAAATGGTTATGTTGTTTGGGGTGCTACAGCAATGATGCTTAGCGAGCTTAAAATGCTTTTAAAGACGTCTATGGAATTATGATTTTGTATATTTGGCGTTACTAAACACAACTGCTTTTTTACATATGGGATTATTTAAAAGAAATCCATTTGGACATATATTATTTTTAAAAAAATGGCTTATCCGTATTATGGGTGGGTTAACGCATAGTCGCTACCGAGGTTTTAATGAATTACAGATAGAAGGAAGTGAGATATTTAAAGATCTTCCTGACAATGGTGTATTGTTTGTATCCAATCATCAAACTTATTTTGCTGATGTTGTTGCTATGTTTCATGTATTTAATGCTAGTTTAAGTGGGCGTACAGATTCTATAAAAAATGTAGGGTATTTATGGCAACCTAAACTTAATTTGTACTATGTAGCGGCAAAAGAAACCATGAGAGCGGGTTTGTTAGCAAGGATTTTGGCATATGCCGGGGCAATAACTGTAGAGCGCACTTGGAGAGATAAGGGTAAAGATATTAATCGTCAGGTAAAGATGAGTGATATAACAAATATATCCAGAGCTTTAGAGGATGGATGGGTAATTACATTTCCGCAAGGAACTACAAAGCCTTTTAATCCTATTCGAAAAGGAACTGCTCATATTATACGAAAGTATAAGCCTATCGTTATTCCTATTGTAATAGATGGTTTTAGAAGATCTTTTGATAAAAAAGGGATTCGAATAAAAAAACGAGGAATATTGCAATCTATGGTGATAAAAGAACCTTTGGATATTGATTATGATAATGATTCTATTGATGATATTGTAAATAAATTAGAGTTTGCGATTGAGCAACATCCTTCTTTTCTAAAAGTTATTCCTCAGAAAGAGCTAGATGCAGAACGAGAATTAGATAAGAAAAGAAAGTGGGAATATTAAAGATTTTCTCTTCATAGTTTATAAAGAAAAAAGAAGCTATCTATTATTTTTTAGGCAGCTTCTTTTTTTAAAAGATTCTATTCTTCTTTTACATATAAACCTATTATTGGTTTATCAAAAGTTCCTTTAATTCTAACATCATTTTCGTCTACTAAATCAAAATTAATAATATCACTACTACCTCTTTCTACGGTAATTGTACCAGATTTTATTAAAGTTGGGTTAGGAGGAGTGTCATTGTCTATATCTGTGTTTTTCCAATATGTTGCAAAAAAGGTAAATGGAGCTTGATTTATATTGAATTTATACTCTCCTGCATCTAAATAATCTTTATTAGTAAAGTACGCGATAGATATAAAGAAACCTTTCCCTTTATAGCCTTCTTGTAAGGATACATATTTAATATTTCCACCAAATATCTGTTGATCAAATGCATATTTCCAAGTATTATCTTCTTGGCGTTCACGAAATAAACTGATATAACTTCCATTTAAATCTTGATATTCTCCATTTATTAGTACCACATTTGGAGCTGATTTTTCATAATCGTCATTACTACAGGAGTTAAAAAGAATAATACTTATTAAAATAATAGATAATTGAACTGTTTTTTTCATTGCTTTATTTTTGGTTTTTTTAGACGTAAAATCTATTTGCAAGTACAAAATTAATGAATAAAAGTTTCATTTTTTGACATTTGAGTCTTAGCCTTAATTTTTTTTTAAAAGCAAATCTATTATTAAAATCAAGTTGGTACAATAGAGTTAATGGGGGATAAAACCCTTATTTTGCAATAGAGTATTTATTACTCTAACCACATTTTAAAATCTTTTACCCGCTCTCTTGCCACAATAATTTCGTGGTCATTAAAATGATTAAGTTTTACTTGTAGCCTAGAGTTGGTATAGGAGATAATATCGCTTATCGCATTAATGTTAATATAAAATTTTCTGCTGGTTCTAAAGAACTGTTGTGGATTTAACTCTTCTTCCAGAGACTCTAATGTGGTATCGATTAGGTAATTTCTGTTATCTGTAGTGTGTAGATAAGTGCCTTTGTTTTCAGAATAAAAACATTCGATTTCTTCTACAGAAAATATTTTTAAATGTTGACCAACTCTGGCAGTAAACCTCTTTTTATAAACTCTGTCTATTGGATTTACCAGTAGTTTTTTAATATCTTCAAAATCTATTTGTAGTTGTTTTTTATCGGGTACTTGTTCTTTATATTTAGCTACAGCGGCTTCTAACTCTTCATCATCTATAGGTTTAAGAAGATAATCAATGCTATTTAATTTAAAAGCTTTAAGAGCATATTCATCATAAGCAGTGGTAAATATAATAGAACTTTTTATAGTGACTACATCAAATATTTCAAACGATAATCCATCACTTAGTTGGATATCCAGAAATATTAGATCCGGATGTTTATTATTACGAAACCAATCAATAGACTCTTGTACAGAGTGTAACATGGTATGAACTTCTATGTCTAGTTCATTAAGCATTCTGCCAAGACGTCTCGCTGCTGGTTTTTCATCTTCGATGATAATAATATTCATTTTAGTCTTTTAATTTTTTAAATCTTCAAATATATTAGTTTTTGAGTTTTCATATATAGTCATACTAATACTTACTCCCATAATTGTTTATCATTATCTTGTTCTTCTTCCATATATTTTCTTATTTTTCGTTCTTCCCAATCCTTATTAAACATAGGATTAACTCTATATGCCTTGATAGCATGAAAAACAATTCCAATCCCCCAACCAAATGCAGCCCATAAGAACCAAGCAGATCTCCACTCGTTTTGATAATAATTTATGCCAGCCAAAAAACTTATAATTACTACATAAGAGATAAGGTTGTTATAAAACTTTTTTAGTTCTTCTACCCGGCTTTTGGCATGCTCGTATCTTTTTTGCTCGTTAAAGTCTTTCATTTTCTATTTTTTTTAATGTTATTGCTTAAAAATCTTCTTTATCCATTAATTCTTTAATCTTCCGTTTTTCCCATTCAGATCCAAAAACGAATCTTTTATATATTTTACCTAAAAAATTATTTTTTTTAAATACATGTACCCCATGAATTAATAAGCCAATTCCCCATAAAACGGGAGTAGCTAGTAAATTCCAGTTTAGCCAGTCTATAAAACCTTCGTCGGTAAAAGGACTATTGTTATTTATGTATACAAAACGATTTACACATATGATCACAATATTTATTACAATATAAACAGTAAGATGATTGTAGAACCCTTTTTCATCTTCTACCCGTTTTTTTGCTCTTTTATATCTGTCTTGTTGTTTTTCTGGAGTATTCATAATTACTTATGTTTAGATTCTTCCATGTATTTTCGTATTTTCTTTTTTTCCCAATCTTTGCCTAGGATATGAAAGCCAAAAGCATCTGAAGCATGAAAAATAAGTCCAATTCCCCAGCCAGCTAACGGAAAGAAAAACCAAGGGAAGTTAAACCCATTTGTTTTATAATTTATAAATATTAGAAATGGTATTACAATACAATATGCAGTTAAACTACCATAAAATTCTTTTATTTTTTTAACTCTTTCTTTTGCTCTTTGATACTTTAGATTTTTAATCTCTTCGATATCTCGTGGAATCCTAGTATCTCTTGCTTTTATTTGTTTTGTTAATATAGGTAGCTCTGCAATAAAAGCATGGTCTGTTTTATATACCGAAAATTTTCTTTTTGTTAATAAGGCATACCGTTGTTGTACATTTACTAAACCTACACCACTGCTTTGTTTTATAATTTCTTTGGGTTGTAGATTATTTTCTACAATCAAAAAATTATCTTTTTCATAAATTTTGATATGTAAAGGTTTTTGTGGCATTACTATATTATGCTTAACTGTATTTTCTAATAATATTTGTAAGGATAAAGGAACCACTCTGGCTTCTGGATTAGATGATTTTTGTGGGATTTCAAATAAGATACTATCCTCAAAACGTAATTTTATTAACGTCATATAGGTTCTTGCAAAGTTTAATTCTTCGTCTACAGTAACCAGTTCTTTGTCTTTTTGTTCTAAAACATATCGGTATACTTTAGATAAAGAGGTAGTAAACTTTTGTGCTAATTTTGGGTTTTCTTCAATTAAAGAAGTCAATACGTTAAGACTGTTAAACAAAAAGTGAGGATCGAGCTGGTTTTTTAAAGCAGTAAATTTAGCTGAAGCAGTTCCTGCAATTATTTTTTGTTCTGTAACTTTCTTTTCTTGTAAAGCTCTGTAAAAGTATACTAAGTGAAAAAATAGAGAAGCTACAATAGTTAATAATAAAGGAAAAACATAGTCTTTGAGCGATTGATCTGCAATAAATTCTGAGCTTGTTTGGCTTTTTAGTATAATTACAGCAACAATAAACCGGCATATTGTATATCCTGCCATTGTTATAATTATAGAGCCTCCGGCTGCAATTAAAATTCTTTGTATTCCTTTATTCTTCCATTCGACTTTGTGATTAATAAAATCAAAATACATAGAATTGAGGTATGTTAAAGAAAAAGAATATAAAAACGCAATGCTCCACCACTTTACAGTAAGGATTCGTTCAAAATTAAATCCATTTACAAATAAAGTAACTAATGCAACTACAGCAGAAATTATAAGAGAAACAAGGACTATTTTTTTTATATCATTCATCTATATTTCTTTTTGTTTTAGAATCTCATTATAGGTTTGATTTTAATCAAAAACTGGTTTTAGTCCATATTGTGGAGTTTAATTCTCCAAGGCTTGTCTCGAAAATAAAATATATTTTCGGAAGCATACCTTGTGAGCTTGCTCCGAGGTTATTGATTTGCAAAATTTATCCTTTACAGTTTTCCTGAACACGTTTTACCTGATCTTTACCCCATTTTGGGTAAAATGGAATATCCTGTGTTTCATTTTCAAAATACAATATAGCTTTTTCTATCTCAGTACAAAAGGCTTTTGGATCACTTCCAAAAAATTTAGCACTTCCCATTTTCCATTCGGCATGGTATAATACAGCTCTTGGGTTTTCTGGTTCTAATGCTTTTGCTTTTTGATATAGCTGTTCTACTTTGGCAGAATGCGTCATACCATATACCGAAGGGTTATAGGCTACGTATGCGGTGTTTAAAAGAGCTTCCATAATATATATTTCGGCATTTTGTTTAGCAATAGTTTTAGACTCATTTAGGTATTCCTGTGCTTTTTTTAATCTGGATTCTATAGCTTCGGCATCTTTACTACCAAAAGTTGAAGTAATATGTATTTGGGCAGCATAATAATATGGTAGCCAGTTTTCTTTTTCTGCTTTGGCAATGCGCTCAAACATATTAATTGCTTCTTCTGGAGTATTGTTTTTCCAAAGTTCAAAAGCTTTAGTCATCCCTTTTTCATAAGAAGATTGTGCATTAATGGCAGTTAAGGTTAAAAAAGTAAGTAGTATTAAAATTGCTCTCATGATGGTGTAATTTTTTTGAAGCATACCTCCTAGGCTTGCTCCGAGGTTATTGATTTTATTACTGTAAAGATCATTAAGATGCAGATCTTTTTAAAAAATTTATGACCAAAGTGTATTTTTTAATAGATGAAATGTAAATACACTTATAATTGGATAGATTGTGAGGTGTTCTTATCCAAAATAGAGAACTTAGCTTCTTCCCAATTTGGTGGACCAAACTTACCTTTAGCATTATTGCTTACCCCGTAAGGCTCGGTAGGGATTTTAAAAAAAGTGTTAAGCTTCTTGTTATTATCTTTATCATGATATAATGAAATAGCATACACACCTTTTGGAACATTTTTAAAAACAACTTGTACACTTCCTGTTTTAGCTTGTATACTGGTAGATGTATGGGGGATATTTAAAAAACTACTTTTACTATTATATAGACCAACCTGTATGGTTCCTTCGTTGGATTCTATATTAGAGATAGTAACGGTTAGAGAATATTCTGACTCTTGCGCAATAGCTGTTTTTGTAAATAACGTAAGTAATAAAAGGATGGTAAATTTTAAAGTTTTCATAATAGTATAGATTATAGTTTAAGTGAATTTTATAAATTATCTAATTGATTATCGGTTTTGTTATCACTTATGGTCCAGAAAAAACCGACGATAAAAAATCGATCTGCATTAGGACGTATGGTTCGTCTGGAAAAATTTCCGTTTGTATTGGGAGTATTTGCATATTGATAATTAAATACATTATCAAATCCTAAAACATTAGATACAGATACATACAATATTTTTTGTTGACTAATTAAATATGCCCAGCTTATATCTACAGAGTTAAAATTTTGGGTTTTACTGTCTTGAAAAACAGATTGATTAGGGTTGTTATATGGTCTGCCAGAGGCAAAATTATAGGTAGTACTTAGTAAAGATTTCCAATCCTCGATCCAGTATTTGGTAACTAAAGATACATTATGCTTTGCTGCAAAATTTGGTGTTGCTTTGGTTGGGTAATTTTTATAATCTCGTTTGGTGTCTAAATAAGAATAGCTTAGCCAGTATTCTAAATTTTTGATAGATTTATTGTCTCTCCAAAAAACATCGATACCAGTAGCGTAACCACTTCCATTATTGGTGTACATGCTATTAAACTCTGGAGTATTAGTATTGTATTTAATCAGGGCATCATACGATTTATAATATCCTTCTGCTCTAAAAGTTCTATTGTTGTTTTGGTATAGATAATTAAATATATAGTGGGATGATTTTTCAGGCTCTAAATCTGTAGTATATTTTAAGATTTCTTGTTGTGCTGTTTGATAAAAATCACCATATGCTAATGATATTTGTGATTTAGAAGAGGTTTTGTATGCTAAAGACGCTCTGGGAGAAATTTTGGTAACATTTATTAAAGTATTATGCACTCCTCTAATACCTATTTGCATGGCTAGCTTTTTACTAAAAAATATATTTCCTTCGGCAAAGGCAGCAGTACTATTGTTATTAAAAGCAGATCTAAAAGTTCCAAAATCAGTAGTTGTTGCTTTTTCAGAAAAGGAACTTATAAATTGTTCTGCGCCAAAATTAAGTTTAAATCGATTACTAAATCTTTTTCTAAGTTTTACTTTAAAGTGAAAACTATTATCTTCGTTATCCACAGTAGTATTGTCGATTTTAATGTCGTTGTGATCATTTGCAAAACTTGTTCCGGCACTAATTTTCCAATCTGTGGCTAAATCTCCATTATAAGAGGTGTTGATGTAGGTATTTCGGTTTTTAAGGGCAAAGTTAATTCCATTTGCTCTATTAATATCTTCTTGTATAAGATCAAAATTACTATAGCTCAATCCTCCATAAATTTTTAAAAGCCCTTTGTCAAAAGCATGCCGGTATACCGTTTCACCAGATAGAGATTCATAAGGTTTTATCCAGTCTACGCGTTGGGATATGATTTCCTGATACGGTTTCAGATTTAAATAAAAAGCATTCATACTTAAAGAGTTTTTATTCCATTTTTGTGTATTTCCTGCACCTAAACCTACATTTATTAACTGAAGCTCTGTTTTTTTCTGATCGGGTTCATCTATAGTATTTAATAATAAAACGCTGGATAATGCATCTCCAAATTCTGCAGAGTATCCTCCTGTAGAAAAATTAGTACCATTAAAAAGAAAAGAAGAAAATCGACCTCTGGTTGGGATATTATTGGTAGTGGGATTAAATGGTTGAAAAACCCGAAGTCCGTCTATATATATATTAGTTTCTTTAGCGTCTCCTCCGCGAACAAAAAGTCTGCCATCTTCAGATACATTAGAGGTGCCTGGTAAGGTTTGTAATGCACCGATAAAATCACCCGCTGCCCCTGCGGTGGTAACTATATCCATGGGTGTAAGTACAGATGCTTTACTGTTGTCTCCCGCAGAAAATGTTCCTGCATTTAGTAGCACACTATCTAATGAATTTACGTCTTCCTTTAATCTAATTTTTAGATCTTTCATTTCTAAAATAGTAGTAGTCATAGAAAAGGTTTCAAAGGATAAGAAAGAAACTAGTAAGGTCTGTATACCTTTTTCGGTAGTAGTAAAAGAAAAATTACCAGTATCATCAGTAGATCCGCCATCGTATGTGCCATCTAAGTACACATTAGCTCCTTGAATTGCAGTTCCCGAAGGATCTGTCACTTTTCCAGAGATAGTTGTTTGCGCATTCGAAGTGCAAAATAGGAATACTAATAAAATAAGAGATAATAGTAGTTTCATGTGTACGTTTTTTTGTTGACAGTTCAAAAGTCTGACATATACACATGAAATAGAATTGAATCTTACCGAACTGTAGAAAAACGAAGATAAATTGAAATAGGATTAACTTTTACTATAAATTCGAGTGATAATTGGTATGAATATAAGAATACACAATTAAGAAGAGAATAAAGAGAAGTGTTATATTAAAAATATTCAAGCTTTAGTATTTTTTACTAAAGCTTGAATATCAAAGAAACGATTAGTATTTATACTCGATCTACAATGTCTTCTTTATTTTTAAAAGGCCTTACAATTAAACGAGCAGCTTTATCATAATTTATATAGTTATAGGACCAGTTAAAAAAAGTAACGAATCGATTTCTAAATCCTACCAAAAACCACAAGTGAATAAACATCCAGACAAACCAGGCAAAAAATCCCCCAAATTTAAATTTACCTATGTCTACAACTGCTTTATTACGGCCAATGGTAGCCATAGAACCTTTATCAAAATATTGAAAAGGAGTCATCTTTTTACCTTTTAAAAGATTTTTTAAGTTTTTAGCTAAATGAGATCCTTGTTGTATAGCAGGTTGTGCTACCATAGGATGCCCTTTAGGATATTTAGCCGTTTCCATAACCGAAATGTCTCCAATAGCAAAAATGTTATCATACCCCTCGATTTGGTTGTATTCATTTACTTTATATCGATTAGCTCTGGGGATTATGGATTCTGCATTTATACCAGACACCGGTGCTCCTGTAACTCCTGCAGACCAAATAAAAGTAGCAGTTTTAAGAGATAAATCGGTATTGGTACTTACCAGATTATTTTCATAATTAGTTACTTGCGTATTTGTGTGTATATGTACACCTAATTTTTTTAAGAATGCCGTAGCTTTTTTGGATGCGAATTCACTCATAGGAGGCAAAATCCGAGAAGATCCTTCTATTAAATGAATCTCCATAGCATCAAAATCCATGTCGGGGTAATCCTTAGGCAGGACATTTAATTTTAATTCTGCAATTCCTCCTGCTAATTCAACTCCAGTAGGACCAGCTCCTGCAAGTACAAAACGTAATAGTTCTTTTCTTTCTTCTAGATCTGTAGTAATTACCGCTTGCTCTAGGTTTTCTAATACTAAACTACGCAAATTTAAAGCCTGTGGTAGGTTTTTCATTCGCATAGCATTGTTCTCTATAGTTTTATTTCCAAAAAAATTAGTCTTAGCTCCTGTCGCAATAACAAGATAATCATAAGATATATTTCCTATATTGGTTTGTATAGTTTGCGTTTTTGGATCTACAGACGCTACTTCTGCCATTCTAAAAAAAGCATTTTTGCCACTTTTTATAATTTTTCGAAGAGGATAAGCGATAGAATCTGGTTCTAGAGAGGCGGTAGATACTTGGTAAAGTAAAGGTTGAAATGTATGATAGTTTTGTCTATCTAATAACACTAGTTGTACATTTTCTTTAACCATTTTTCTGGCAAGTGCAACACCTGCAAAACCACCACCAATAATAACTAATCTAGGTAAATTAGTAAAAGGAATGTTCATGTTTGATCTATTGTAATGCAAAGATAAAATGATAAGATTATAAACCCTAATAATAGTAGGTTTTATCTGTTAAATTAAGATACTTTTTATTTTTTTGTAACATAAATGTTTTCTTAGCTACATATAAGATGTAACAGACCAAAGTGAATAAAGAATTAGAACATAGTTTTGTAACCAATCTTGAGCAGAATCAGAATATTGTGCATAAGGTATGTAGGATATATACCAATGATCAAGATTCGCATAATGATTTATTTCAAGAAATCACCATACAACTTTGGAAAGCGTATCCCAAGTTTAGAGGAGATGCTAAGTTTAGTACTTGGATGTATAGAGTAGCTTTAAATACGGCAATTACTTTGTACAGAAGATCTAAAAGAAGTATTAAGACTACAGATCTGGATACTATGAATTTTAGATTGAAAGCTGAAGAATATGATGATGAAGTAGAACAAAAGCTAAAGTTAATGTATGTAGCGGTAAAACAACTGAATGATATAGAAAAAGCCTTGGTTTTTTTGTATTTGGAAGACAAATCGTACAAAGAAATAGCAGATACTATGGGGATTAGTGAGGTAAATGCCCGAGTAAAAATGAATAGAGTAAAAACAAAATTGCAAAAAATATTAAATCCGTAACTATATGGATGAATTAGAATTATTAAAAAAAGATTGGAAAAAGCAAGAAGGTGGGTTTCCAAAATTATCCTATAAAGAAATTTATTCGATGATATTAAAAAAATCATCATCGATTGTACGATGGATTTTTATCATTAGCATTATCGAATTTCTATTGTGGGCATCCTTAGATATTGTATTTAGGGTAAATGGAATGCATTCAAAATTAGGGCAACCAGATATGAGTACATTTTCCTTAATTGCATCTGCTGTTTCTTATAGTATCTTAATATATTTTATTACTCGATTTTATTTAAATTATAAAAAAATAGAAGCGACAGATTCAGCCAAAATTTTGATGGAGAATATTATTAAAACAAGAAGAACGGTAAAACATTATATATGGGTAAATATTGGTTTTTTTATCTTAGCAATGATTGCAACTATAGGATATATCCTGTTCTTTACAGAAGAGTTTAAAAATCAACCAACAGAAAATCAACCTCCTATTTGGATTGTTTTGGTTGGGGCAATAATTTTTACTGCTGTTTTTGCAGGAGGTATAGCACTGTTTTATAGACTTATATATGGTATTTTGACCCGTAGACTTAAAAAGAACTATAAAGAACTAGAAAGATTAGAGGTATAGAGTAATAGATTATCCTTTATTTTCATTAAAAGCAGAAGGTAATAACTGAGGGATAAACTTGATTAATAAAGGTAATAAAAGGCTCCCTCCAGGAAGAATAAATATTGCTAAAGAAGGAATTGTTTTACAGATATCTAATAATTGTTTTTTTATTTGTTGTTTTTCTTCTGTAGATAAATCTCGTACGGTAGATTGTCCAAGTAAAATCATTAAGTCTTTGCTTTCAGATATTTCTTTAATTAGACGTTTTTTATTTCTTAAAACTAAAAAACTAACAGTTCTTGAAGTTTGCTGATAAAAATGTAATGCTGGGTGCGAGTACTTAAAATATGAGATATCATCTTTATAAATATCTATAAATTTTTTTACCAGATCAATAGATTCTTCAACTATTATATTCGATAATTGTAGTTCGGCGCCAAGAGCAGACATAAAACTTTGCTCGCCTGTATCTAATTCTTTGTCATTCCAAACAGCTAAACTAGTGAGATCCAAAATATATTTTTTTTCAATTACATCAGTATAAGCATCTAATTCGATATAATCAAAGCTAGCTTCTTCTTCAGTAGAAATACTTGTATATCGAACAGAAGAAGAGAATAATTTTACTAAAAGCTGATCATATTTATCTTTCTCCTTTTTAGAACTTAAAGCAAGGAATACTGTGTTTGTTAAAGTTTCTTCCAGTTTTGCAGCATAATCAAATGGGTTTTTATCATGCACCAAAAAATATTCAAAAGCTAATACATCAATAAAAAGTAAAGCATTAGTTAATAAATGACTAAAATTTTTCTTTAGAATAGTTTCGTTAGTTTGTATACGAGTATGTACTATTTTTTCTAATTTCTCATTTATATTATTAGAAAGAACATTGCCAAAAGAAAAAAAAGATTTTTTAGTATCTAAAAAATTATAAAACTGAAGCATTGCTTCAAGACAATCCTTTTGGTTTACATTTTCTATGGTATCATAATAGGTAACAACTAATGCAGCAAACAAATTGATTTTGGTTTTTTCTTCTTCAGAATAGATAATATCTGAGCTTTTATCTAATATGATATCTACAGAAGTGCCATAAATAAAGCCAACTCTTCTAAGATTTAGATATAACTCATCGAGCGACCATTTAACCATTTGAGTGTGGCTATCTAGCTCTCGTAAAAATTTTTCTATCCAACCAGAAGTTGAAGGATTCATTTGGTTAAAGTTTGCTACAAAGTTAGTCTTATTTTGTTAAAATTCTATTTTGAAAAGTTATTAAAAATATATTACTAATACACACTTTGAAAAACAAAAACAAACACTCTATAAATCTTTTTATAGCATAATGTTTTATTCTTTTTGATTGTAAAATACTGTGGGGTATCCTGATTTTTAATAATATAAAGAGATAGTTTGTTCTTTTAAAATAAAGCAAGAAACGGGATTTTATAAAGAGGTGATAATATCTTTTTTGTACTATTTAACCTAGATAATCTAGGTTGAAAATAACACACAATATAATGATCGGTTTGATGATCCAATATTGGATCTTATCCCTATAATACTTTACACCAAGATTTATACGGAAATATATATTTTCCTTTTCAGACTGTATTATTTTTAAATGAGTCAGATAAAGAATATACCAGCGTAGAGTTTGTTTTAACATAACAAACACCAGGAGCACAATCTAAAGTAACTGTTTTGAAACCAAAAAAAGGAGATGTGCTTATTTTTACTACTAATTTTAGACATGTAAAAGGATTTTGTCGTGTGATTGTAAAACATAGAGTTAGTGAACTAAATAGTGGTAAAACATATACTTTGGGGATAATTTTTCATGATGCTAATAGCTAAAAAATGATACTACATATAGAAATAGGAAATGCTGATGTAAGAAGGAAAATAAGACAAAAAGAAATTTATTTAGGAGGAAACCGAAAATTAAAGATTTATGAAATCTTACAGTGTAAATCGGGTAAAAGAATGAATCGAAAAAATCACGTATTTTTATCTTCAGAAGAAGAAGCTATAAATGATGGATACAGACCTTGCGGTAATTGTATGCATAAAAATATCAGGACTAGAAAAATGGACTTATTTAATCAGACCATAGATTATGAACAAAATTTATTACCTAAAGATGGTGAAGTGAACTATTATGGTAAATTAATGACATTACAACAAGCAAATACTTATTATGATTACTTATTGAAATGTATAGAATGGAAAAATGATGAAGCAATAATTTTTGGAAAACGTATAGTGACTAAACGAAAAGTAGCTTGGTATGGTGAAAAACAATTTGAGTATACATATTCAAATACTACAAAATATGCATTACCATGGACTATAGAGTTGCTGGAATTAAAAGAAATTATCCAAAAAAAGACGAACGAAACTTTTAACTCTTGTTTACTTAATTTGTACCATGATGGTAGTGAAGGAATGGCATGGCATAGTGATGCAGAAAAGGATCTTAAAAAAAATGGAGCAATTGGGTCTTTAAGTTTTGGAGCAGAACGAAAATTTGCATTTAAACATAAAGAAACGAAGCAAAATGTATCTCTTATTTTAGAAAATGGTAGTTTATTAGTTATGAAAGGAGATACACAAACCAATTGGTTGCACAGATTGCCACCTACAAAAAAAATAAAAAAACCTAGAATTAATTTAACCTTTAGGACTATTATTGAGCAAATATAACTGTACTAGTAAAATTTATTTATAAACGTGAGTTCGGTGTAAGAAAATTTACGTCAGTCAGAGTGATTTTTGATA
>CAYGUC010000050.1:0-15866 GCA_964353005.1 uncultured Flavobacteriaceae bacterium
AGAAACATCAACAATATTAAAATTAGCATTATTTAAAATGCACAACGGGTTATAGAATTATAAAAATAAAAAAACCCAGAGAGTTACCTCTGGGTTTTCGCAAGTTGAGTTAGAAAGGCTATTGTGGGGAAACAATAGTTTTTTATATTTAATTGTTAAATTTTAGAACCAAACAGCATAAACGCTAAGGGATGGGTCTCCAACACTTAAAAGAGTTGCAGAATCATTTGAAAAACTTGAAGTATCGGATCTAAAAGAACCTCTGTCTGTATATATCAGTCCATCTGCATTACTAAAAAAGTTAATCATATTAATAGCTATGCTCTCAAAGAACCCACTATTGCCAGGGTTACCCAAAGTAGGGTTTGGTCCTAGGTAGGTTAATTTTAATTTTTTGTCTTCTATTGTAGATTCAAAATCATAAATTCCTGTAAAAAATCTTCCATCTGAAGGTCTTGTGAAACCTATGACAAGCCTTGTGTCACTACCGTCGTTTGAAGGTGTTGTTGTAAAAATAAATTGTTCAAATACAAGACCAAAACCTGAAGCATTTGCATTTATTTGTGCAACAATATCCCTAAATGCTGTAGAGGTTAACGGACTGTCACCTAATGCCCCTGGTCTGTATAAGAATCTAGATCCAGAAGGACTTTCACCTATGCTAAAGATATCATTGTTTATGTATAATGGTAAGCTAGAAGCAGATATTACAGCAGTATTTCCATCTACTGTAGAGGTAAATAAATTGGCAACTTCATCATAAGAAAAAGATTTAAATTGAGTTCCAGAAAACGTTACTCCATCTACAAAATCAAAGCCAATTTCTGTTAACTCTATTGCAAGTTCTTGTACCACTTCTTTTCCATCAGCATCATCTGATCTTACAGTGCCTATTCGGGTAAGCTCGTCATAAGAAAAAGATCCAGAAAACGTTATGTCAGAAGAAGAATTAGTCACCGTAATTCCTCTAAAACTAAGAGTAGTTAGATGTCCATCTTTAACACGTTCATCTAAACCTCTAAGTTTTTCTACATTTTCTTTATCGGTTGCAGTAGCCTTTACAAGAGTAACTGTTGATTTTTCTTCTCCTTGATCGGTTTTACTTTCAAGCTTTATCATATTTTCAGAAACCTCTTTGATTAGGAACTCATATTCTGCACCTAATCTAAATTGTTCTGCTTCGAATAAGCTATGGAAAGCAGAGTAGTTTTCGAAAACTAACTCAGGAAAATGACCTTTGCCAACTCTAAATGTACTAGGCAAATCATCAGTTCCGTTATTATGGTCTGAAACTATTTCAACACTATTATCAGAGTTAAATTTAAGGTATACATTATATATTCCTGTTTCTTCATTTTTAGGACGATAATCTGTCTTCCATCCAAATTCTGAAGAAATAAAAGCTTTACGATAAGTGTCTAGTTGTGCATCTACTCGAGAGTCTATGTCGGCTTCGAATAACGGTTCTACTTCATTATCCGTACTACAGGCAATAAAACCTAAAGTAAGAATAAATAGTGTATATATTTTTATATTTTTTAGCATTTTGTTCTAAATTTAATTAGTTTATACTGTTTAAAAACTCATCTCTTAATATTGAGATATCGATCCCAACGCTTTCCTTCATATATTTAACTACTGCATCATATTTCTTCTGGATACGTTCTTTACCAGTATTTATATCTGCACAGTTAGCTGGAGCCATAGGATCAGAACAATCTATAGGAGTTAGGTATGTAGCTGCAAATTCTGCAGGATCTGTAGTTATAATACGAGCTACAATTTCAGCAAAATCTTCGCCTACGGCAGAGGTTCCATAAGGAGTTACCATACCTCTTACGATAGCATTGTTTATAGATTGAGGGCTGTTCTCATTTCCTACGATTAATGTAGTCCAAGTTCCTTGTGAAGTATAATCGTCACTTGAAATATTAAAAAAGGCTTCTACATCAAAATTGAAATTTTGATCAACAATATGCGCAAATTCATGGTGTAGCGTTCTAAACGTTTGTAGTATCCAATCTTTATTATCAGGAGCGTAGTTATTTGCTTGAGTAAGAGTAACTCTTACCCCTGCATCAGCAACACCTAAAGTTATAGTACCGTCTCCATTATATAAAGGAGAGCCTACTAATACTATTTCGGCAGGGAAATAAGTCTTTAAAAAATCTTCCCCTTGATCTGAAGCTTTATTATATGGTTCTATCCACGCTTGTTTGATTAACTCTGCAATAGGTCGAACTACTTCTTTTTTTGGTGGTACAGCAGATTTAGTAGGATCAATATATCTATCGACAAATTTATAAAGAACTACACAGCCATAAGGGTCTCTAAACTCTGTTTTAAGAAATTGATCAAGTTCGTCTGTTGATTCAGTTTCTCCATTTTCAAAAATAGCTGTAGGCTGCAATGTTTCTTCTCTATCGCATCCTAATATAATTACTAAACCTAAAAAGAGAAACAATAGTTGTTTTGTTATATTCTGTATTTTCATAATCAAAATTTTATCTAGGGTTAGGGGTTAAACCAAATGAAATTGCATCATTAGGAATTTGAATTGCTTTTCTTAGATCATTTGCAGAAAGCTCAATAGATCCACCACCTTCACTCTCAGGAATTACGTGCGTTATAGAAATATTATGTCTTTTAACATCAAACCAGCGTAATCCGTGATCTAAGAATTCTTTTTTTCTTTCGTCTAAGATTAATTCTAATATAGCGTCTGTTTCATTAGCTGCTTCATAAAAAGTTACTATCGCTGCTATATCTGTAAATTGATTTCCATTATATCTATCATTAGCAAGGATATTAATATCTGTTAATGCAGAAGCTTGGTCTCCTAAAAATAAATTTGCTTCGGCTCTATTCAGTAAAATTTCTTCTCCTTTTAACTCTTGCGCAATATGATAAGCAAAACCGTTATTAGAAGAAAGGTTCTCTCTAAAGAAATATTCTCTTAATCTAGCAAGATATCTAGCATCTGTTCCGATATTCCATATACCAGTAGATGTTCTGACATCATTAGCTCCCAATGGATTTCTAAATAAATTATTTAGTCCAGCAGTATTTAACCTATATCCTGTAGATCTACGCTGATAAAAGCTGAATTTTTGAATAACAAGTACATTACTTTCATCTTCTGGATTTCCATACCTGTCTGATGTGTCATTATAACCTGACCCAGAAAGATTGCTATAATCCTTTATGTATAAGTCGGGAGTGCCATTTAAGAAAAGATCACTGTATTTTTTACAGTTCGCATAATCTTTCTTCCATAGATAAAACCTTGATGCGAAAGCCTGAGCAGCTTTTTTTGTAAAATGATACTTTTTTGTTCCAGAGAAAAAATCATCATTGATTAGGGCTAATCCTTCTAATAAATCTTTTTCAACAAGATCATAAACTTCTGCTACCGTATTACGTTTGTAAGTAGGTAAGAATTCTGTTTCAGGCTTTAACACATAAGGTACTCCTTGATTAGAAGAGGCATTTTCATCATAATGTAAACCAAACATATTTACCAACATAAAATGGTTATATGCTCTTGAAATTAAAGCTTCTCCTTTTATTGCTTCTTTTTGCTTTTGATTCCCTTCAAGATCATCAATTATAGCTAAAACTTCATTAGTATGCGCAATTGCTTCGTAAGTTCTATCCCAAAAATAGGTTGGAGTATCTTGATTGATATTATCTACGTTTTCCCATTTATAGATTTGATTATCTTGTACACGTATCAAATTTCCTCCAGATGTTTGTATAACACCATCTCCATCTGGGTTTCCTGTAGGACCGACTAAGTCTGTATACATGTCAGTAAAAGCAAAGCTACCTTGTGAGTATGCATCTGCAACTACTTTTGCAGCCTTGTCAACAGTATTAAGTTCTAACCTATCATCAGGAGATTCTTCTAAGTATTTTTCGCAACTTGCTCCAAGTATAAGTACAACGAGAAGTAGTATATATGATTTTAATTTATAGTTCTTCATAATTTATTTTTTTTAGAATCCAACATTTAGTGAAACAGATACTGTCTTTGGCACAGGCAGTGCAGCTCCACCAGAATTAAAAAACTCAGGATCCTGACCATTTAAACCTTTATCAGAATACAGTAAGAAAAGATTTTCTCCTTGTAAACGAATATTAGCCGAAGTGACTCCCAGTCTTTTAGCATAATCAGAAGGGATACTATATCCTAATGCGATAGATCTCATACGAGCATAGGTACCATCAACAACTCTTAAAGAGCTATTATTATATAATTGGTATGCATTATCATTGCCTAAAATATTCCTGTTTATTCTGTCTTCTAGAATGGCAGGTACATTAGTTACATTTTCATCTCCTGGTATAGCCCATCTATTAATTAATTCACCTGGTAAGGAATTAAAGTCGGTATATGTGGAGGCAAAATTACTGTTTAAACGAATTTTATAGTCAAATTTAAAAGAAACATTAGCAGATAGCGTAAATCCAGCATATTTAAAAGTATTACTAAATCCACCAGCACCTCTAGGTTGCGTAGGTCCTTCATACGTCAATATTTTTTCGATATCCTCTCTGCTTTGTAAATTTATGTCGGTTACAATATTATTATCTGCATCAAAGAATGTAGGAATACCAAATTCATTTAATCCAGCAAAACGAGTAGAATATAAAGCGGAGATTTCACGACCAGTATATGGGGCTCCAGATGGAGAAATTAAATCAACTAAACGCGGATCAAATTGAAGTTCTTCTACCTCTTCTGTGTTATATCCTACATTAATATTAGAAGACCATTCAAAGTTTCTTGTTTTAATATTTACAGTAGATAATCCAAATTCATAACCTTCTACATTTAAATCTGCATAGTTCCCACTTTTAAATGCTTGTCCACCGACACCACTAGTTTTAACAGTCCCGATCAAGTCAAAAGAGTTACGTTGGTAATATCCTATCTCTCCAGCTATTCTATTATCAAATAAAGAGAATTCTAAACCTGTACTAAATTCTTTTAGTTTTTCAAAAGTTAAATCTGAATTTTCAAGAGAGTTAATACTTATAACACTTTCTATATCTTGTGGTCGTAAAGGAACTCTACCTCTTAAATCTAAAGTAGCACTAGTAAGAGGACCTCTACCTCCAGATAATCCGTAAGTGGCTTTTAATTTTAAAAGGTTTACCCATTCTGCATTAAAAAACTCTTCTTTATCAATATTCCAAGCTCCACTAATATTATAGTTGGTAAGATATCTCGCTTTAGGACTTGATCCTTGAAGATTGGATCCATCATATCTTACAGTACCATTTACAGTATATCTATTATTTAGAGTATATCCAGCATTAAGAAAGAAACCAGTAAAACGATCTCTAAAGTTTGAAATATCAAAATATTGATCATTTCCATCTACTAATTGATCTATTGCATCTGGTTCTGTATTAATTAAATATCCATTTTCATAAGAAATTCCAATACCATTATATTCTCTACTAGTTCTATTGGTAGATTTTATTTCTTGCCCTAAAAGGAAAGTAAATTGATTATTATCATTAATACTTGGATTCCATGAAACAGAGTTCCTTAAATATAAATAATCTAAAGCATCTTCATTGTAGATATTAATACCACCTTCTGGTAATATAGAGTATGGAGGTCTTGTGGGGTTATCTCTGTCTTGGTACAAGAAAGGGTTTATACGAGCTAAAATTCCTTCATCTGCTCTAAAAGCTTCTGCCTGATTAGATTTATCTCCTATTATATGCTCTCTTTGCGTAATTGCTTTACGATAATTAAAAGTAGAGTTGAAAGTTAAATTATTCGCTATTTTATATTCCAGATCTGTTTGGAAATTAATATCGGTTACATCAATATCAATATAATTGTTATCTAATTCATGAATAATATTAAATGGAGCATAATTTTTTCTGAAAAACTCTAGATCACCATTTGCATCATAAGGAGTAACACTTCTACTATTAGTTAAAGAGTAGCTAAATGGGTTAATCTCAAATTCACGATCAAATTCACCAGTTATAGGATTTAAAACTCTGTCATTTGTTCCAGGTGCAATTTGATCTCTAAAACTACCTGTTAAAGAAGTTGCTAAAGATAACTTTTCAGAAAGGTTAAATTTAGTGTTTAATTTTGTAGTGTAACGTTGTGCATTATCTCCTATAGTTTGCCCTTCATCATTAAGGTAACTTAAAGAAAAGTAGTAAATAGCATCATCGCTACCACCAGAAACACTTAAAGAATGATTTTGTTGTAAGGATAAATCATTAAATAAGGTTTTAAACCAGTCTGTATTGGCAGTTTGGTAACGTTGAAAAAAACTATCAGCCAATTGTCCATTAACTCCTATTTCTACATCATTTGTTCTTCTAAGATTATAATATTTTCCTAAAACACCATATGCTTGTGCTTGTTGAGCAGAAGTTAAATCTACCAATCCTTTTTCTACTAACTCTGCATATACAGATAATTCTTGTTGTGAATTTAGTACATTAAAATTAGTATATCGAGGTCTTAATCTGTAAGCAAAATTATTACTATAATTTACTCTAAGTCCACCTCTTTTACCTTTTTTAGTAGTGATCACAATTACTCCATTTTTGGCACGAGCACCATATAATGCAGTTGCAGAAGCATCTTTTAATATAGAAAAACTTGCGATATCATCAGGGTTTAATCCAGCAATAGAAGAACCAATTAATGAATTAATATCTCCAGATGATAAATCCTGTTGTCCTAATTCTACATTATCTTCCAGAATTACACCATCTACTACCCAAATAGGATTGTTATTACCATTTAAAGAAGTATTACCTCTAATTCTAATCCTTGGGGATGCACCAAAAGTTCCAGATACGTTGTCAACAACTACACCAGCATCTCTACCTTCTAGAAGTCTTGATGCATCAGATACACCATCAATTTTAATCTCATCTAAATTTAATTTAGTAGCAACTCCTGCAAATAAACGGCGATCTACTTTTTTATAACCATCTGTTATTATCACTTCATCCAGAGATTCTACAGACTCATTTAAAGTAAAAGTATAGTTTTTTTTGTTTTTATTAGTAACTACAACGGTTTGCGTCTCGAAACCTAAATTTTCGATTTTAAGAACATCTGCTATAGAAACCCGCATATTAAAATTACCATCAAAATCTGTAACTACACCTTGTGTAGTACCTTGTATAGATACTGTAGCACCAGGAATAGGTAATCCACTTTTGTCGACTACTTGCCCTGTGATCTCAATACCTTGTTGTGGTTTTACAAGAGCCGCCGATTGAGGTTGCTTTTTAATTGGGATATTATAATTACTATCTATTGGTTTTTTTATTAATACAATTTGTTTGTCTATTATTTTATAGGAAACATTCGTGTTTTTAAAAATTCGATCTAAAATATACTCTACTCTTTTATTAGCAACCTTAAGAGATACTTTTCGCTGAGTATTAACTTCAGAACCTTTAAAAAATACTTTGAATTCTGTTTTTTTCTGAATTAAATCAAATACTTTTTCAATAGTAAAACCTTTGACATCTAAGGATATCTTGGTGTTTTGGGAATACGTATTTGCGTTTATTCTAAATAGAGACAAAATAATAAGTAGTATTGTGAGCCTCATTTTTAAATTAAATATTAATTTTACCGCACCATTTGTACGGTTCTGTCTAATTTTTTTCATATTTTTAATATGATTTAATGATTGAACCATTGTTAAATTACGCTTACTCTAAAATCGGGAGATGTTGCAGCATGTCTCGATTTTTATTTTTATAGTTATTCTATAACCATTCTTTTTTGATTTTTAGGGGTTAATAATTATTTCATTTTCTTTAATGTTAAAGTTAAAGAAGGTGTTGCTACTAAAGGTTTTTAGTACATCTTCTATACTTTCTATATCAAATCGACCAGTAAACTTTTCTGTCCTTATTTTTTGATAATTGATTGTTATTTTTTTGTTATAAGCTCTTTCTAGTTTTTTCATAATATTTTCAAAACTTTCATTTTTAAATAATAATACTCCATCTACCCAAGCTATATGATTTTCTGTTTTTACTTCAGAAATTGCTAAATTTTTATTTGATTTTAAAAGGCTTGCTTTTTGGTTAGGTTTAAGATAAAGATCATTTTTCTTATCAAACCTTTGTTTGTCTTTAAAAATCCCAACACTACCTTCTACAAGAACAACTTCAGAAAAAGGATCATTTGCATAAGAAGAAACATTAAATTTTGTTCCGAAAACTTCTGTCTTAATACCATTTGTAGATACGATAAAGGGATCTTTTTCATTTCGAACAACTTCAAAATATGCTTCTCCTGATAATTCTACTTCACGAACTCTTCCAGGAATAAATTGTGCTGGAAATTTTAAAGTAGAGCCAGCATTTACATGAACAATTGTGCCATCAGACAATATTAATTGAAACTTTTTGCCAAAAGGAACTTTAAGAGTATTAATACTTAGTCTGGTTTGAGCCAAACTATCTTTTTTATTGTTGTAAACTATTTTGCTCTTTTCCTGAACACCTAAAATAACTCCATCTTCATTTTTAATCTCTTTAAATAAATCATTTTCTTTAATTGTCTCTAAAGTACCGTCGTTAAGTTGTAACGTAACTTGATCGGTAACGCTATTTTTATCTAATAAAATATTATTATAAAAATATAAAGAGGTACTAATTAAAATCCCAATAAATACAGCTGCGTATTTTAAATAATTATTACTTCTGTTTTTACTAGTTTTAGTAATGGATTTTGTATTTTGTATTTGCTTTTGAAGTAATGCAGATGCTTTTTGATGATCAAAATCATTTTTATTTAATTGAATATAGTGATCTGTTAAGGTATATTTTTTTAATTGATTTAGATTATCTTCATCTTTAAGAAGTTTTTCGAACTCGATTATTTCGAGATCAGACATCTCATTGTTTATATATTTTAGTATTTGATCTGTGTTCAAACCCGTGTGTTTTTATTTGAATTATTGGCTTATTTATAAGTAAGACTTAAAAAAAATGAAATACCCTTACTCTTGAGAGTATTTTTTTTATTATTTATGCAAAGTTTATGTTAATTATTATAGGATAGAGTTTAAAAATGAGTTAAAAAAAGAATGCTATAAAGAATACTACCCAAATAGAAGAACTTAAAAAAGGAAATGAATTTGTATATAGGTATTTATATGAAATGCACTATAATGAATTATGTGCCTATGTTTTTACTTTATCCAAAGACAGGCAGCAGGCAGAGGATATAGTTCAAAACGTTATGCTTAAGATTTGGAAGAATAAAGAGAAATTAAATATTACAACCTCTGTTAAAAGTTATCTTTATAAATCTTGTTATTATGAATTAATAGATACATTTAAGAAGAATAAAAAAGAACTAAATTATATACAACAAGTACAAAAAGAAACTTTAGATGTTTTTATAGAGGAAGATGAGGATTTTGTTACTACTCAAATTAACCGAGTCCAAGTAGAAATTGATAAACTTCCTCCTAAGTGCAAGGAGATATTTTTACTTAATAAAATTCAAGGCTTTAAATACCGAGAGGTAGCAGAACAATTAGATATATCTATCAAGACTGTAGAGGCACAGATGTCAAAAGCTATGTCCAGAATTAAAGAAGCATTAGAAAAAGTATAACTTTTTGGGGGACTAAAATTTACTTCGCAAAGCATATACGCCTAAAATTGGACCTACACACAAAATTATATACACAGCAGGACTATCCAACATTTCTGTTAAAAAGGAGAGGAGTTGAATACTTATAATTGTAATAGCAAACCCAATACAATTAACGATGGTTAATGCAGTGCCTCTAAGTTCTGGAGGAGCTGAAGCAGCTACCATGGTAGAAAACTGAGGGGAATCTGAAATAACAAGCATACCCCATATACACATTGAAGTCAGAAACAATTCGGGTGGCAATTGAAAAAGCAGGGGAGAAATAAGACAAAATAACCCAGAGATCAATAACGAGTTGTATGCTATTTTTTTACTTCCTGTTTTTAAAGAAATCAATCCACCAAGTATACAAGAAACTGCTCCACCAGCTATTATAATAAATGACCAGAAAGAAATCTGAAGCTCTATAAATTGGCTGTTTGCATAGGTTTTAAGCATTACAGGAACAAATCCCCAAAAAGCATATAGTTCCCACATATGACCAAAATATCCAAAGGCAGCCTTTTTAAAACTAGATATATTAAAAAGCTGGGTTACGATACCAAGTTGAAATTTTGAAATTAATTTTCTGTAAGGACCATCAGGAACCAAAAGCCACATGGTTAAACCACCTGTAAATGCTAATACAGATGTGCTTATGATAACAGCTCTATAATCACTACTCCAAGAAAATTCATTTATTAGATGAGGAAATGCAGTTCCTAAAACCAAAGCTCCTACTAGATAGCCTAGTGCTTTTCCTAAACCATCTTTATAATAATCTGAAGCTATTTTCATACCTATGGGGTATATCCCTGCTAGAAAGAAACCAGTACCAAATCTGGCAGTTAATAAGTTAAATACCGTTATGTCAGGAATTAATAAAAATAAATTAGATAAGCCTCCTAAAAAAGCACAAATCATAAATATTTTAGATGGAGAAAATCGATCGGCAAGTGTTAATAAAGCAAAAGTAAGTGTGCCTATAATAAAGCCAAATTGTACAAATGATAAAAGATATCCAAGAATATTAAAGCCAACATTAAATTGAGAGGCTAGATCATCAATTACAGCATTACCTGCAAACCAAAGGGAGGTGCAAAAGAATTGCGAAATAATAATTATAGGTAATATGTAAAATCTAGGCTTCAATGGATTATTCTTTTAAAATTATAGTGCCAAAAACATCTGCGTTAATGCCCCCTAAATTTTTTTCTTCTCCAGGAATAAAAACAGAACCAATAAGATTTTCTCTTTCATTACTACCATCATTATCATTATAAGCAATAGCAAATCCTATTTTTTGATCTTTTTTTAATATAATGGGGTCATTTATTTTTCCTTCGGTATACGTATCATCATAAATAGTAATTTCAAATTCCCATACAGATACATCGCCATTGGTTTTTCTTTTAGAATTTATATGATTATTTAGTAGTATAGGTTTTTTATTTTCATCTAAGTCTACTACATTACCATCTAATGCTACATGATAAGCAAATGCGTTGTTAGAATATTGGTGGTTTCCACCAGAATTATCTGCATCAATAAATATTTCTATACCATCATCATCCCACCATAGTTTTAAAGGATCTTTATGTTGATCGTATAAAATATCATCTTTTATCTCCACAAGTATATATAGTGCCTCAGGAGTCCAAACCATTTTGTATCTACCAAAAAAATCATTAAAAGCATACGGTTCTCCTAACCATTTTTGATCAAAACCATACCAAGTAGCTTCTTTCCATGCAGGATCGTTCATTTCGCTATCAAGTTTAGGCACAATTATGGCTTGATTGATTTCTCTAATCTGATGGTCAATTTTTTTAGTAGGTACTATTGCTTCTGTATTAACAATGGCTAGTAAGTTTTGTATAGAAGGTGGTTGATTTTTTTTACAACTGAAAGTAATCCATAATAAAATACAAAAAAAAGATATTCTTTTCATAGTAAGATTTAATCTTATAATCCAGATAAAAGTAAGGAACATAATTTAAAAAGCAGATGTTACTTTTAAATAAGTAACATCTGCCTGATTATAAAATGTAAGAATTATTATAAAATATGATATAAATAAATTGTGTTATTTATGGTTTGATTACTGTTAATTGTTCTAATATGTCCCCATTAAGTTTAATAGTATAAAAATACATTCCTTTTTGTAGAGACTGATTATCTTTAATATCGATAATTTGATTTCCAGATTGGATTTTTTTATAATATACATCTTTTGTTTGCCCTAGTATATTTGTAATAGAAACTACTAGAGTTCCTTTATTTAAAGCAGTTACATATAGTTTAGATTCTTCAGTAATAGGATTAGGAGCAATAATTGCTTTAGGCGATTTTAAAACACTTGCTTTGCTGGATTCAAGAGATTGTAAACTTTGAGAAGGACAATTTGAAACACAGTTTTCAGTCCAATTCCCGATTCTTTTTCCGTTACTGTTTCCTGTTACTCTAAACCAACCATTTGTGCCTCTTGTTAGATCAATAGTTTGTTGATTTCCTCCATTGTTAAAAACTACTCCAACATTGTTTGAAGATACACTACCAGGGAGTGTGAATGTATTTTCGTACCAAGAGGAGCCATTAATTTTTACCATTAATTTGCCTGGCCATTCGGGAGTGTTGGGTAAAGTTTGATTATTAGTTTTATTAAATAAATATATTCTTGTATTGTTACCCCAGTTATCATTGGTATTAAAAAAGTTGAGTGTTACTTGGGACGATGATGCACCACCAGAACAATTATTGGGGCAAGTATTCGACCACGTATTGTTTATATACCATCCATTAGTACTTCTGGATAAATCATCGGTTTGGTTATTACCATCGTTAAATATTACTCTTAAATTAGAAGCGGATACGCCAGATGCAGGCGTAACGGTATAAGAATACCAATTTGTGCCAGATATATTAGTTAATTGTTGTCCAGGCCACTCATTAGTTCCAGATAGGGTGGTATTGTTTCCAGCATCAAAGAAATATGCATTTATAGAATTATTCCATCCATTTGGTTTAAAGAAATGAACTGTATAAGGAGGAACGGTGTTTCCTCCTCCTGTATTACTACCTTTAGTCCATACGGCATACTCTGTTCCAGATGTTTTAAGAGTCCAACCATTACCATTTGGAGACCAGTTTCCATTACCAATTTTCATTGCCAAAGTACCAGATTTACCATCTATATATGCAGCATATAAATTACTTTGAGCTTCTGCTATATTTATAGTCGATCCAGAATGTATTCTAACACTTTTTCTCGCAGAAATCAGGTTCTTAATAGCATTTCTAACTCCAGATCCACCATCAATAAAATGCGTCCAGAATACCATAGGATTTCCTGGATGTGTAAGGATATACGCATATCCTTTTCTAAGATTAGTTTCTCCCCCAGGAAAAACATATCCAGATCCACAGCATTGTTGTGCAGCACCAGTATCATGATTATCCAAAAATGTTACAGACTTAGACGGGTTAATACCGATCATACCAGAAGGTTTTCCTTGACCATCCCTTAAATAAGAAAGATTATTATCTCTAATTGCGTTTTGTAAGCTAACTTTTGTATTAAAATCAAAAGCAGAGGAAGATTGTTGTGCTCTATTTACAAAATTATTAGTTTGTACTCTACTACTTTCTAATAGTTCGCCTACCGCAAAATATGGGTTGGTAGCGTCATTATATTCTTTGTTATATATAGGATCATACCCATGAACAAAGTCATATCTCCAACCATCAAAACCCATTTCGTTTTTCAAAAATTTCATCCATTTAATGATTTCAGATCTAACAGCAGGGTTTTTATGATCTAAATCTCTGGCAGCGGCATACGTACCATTAGAGCCATCAGATTTTAGACTAAACCCTGGTACAAAATCCCCATTAATACTAAACTCTACAGGACCATTTACAAAATTTCTTCCTTCATCATCTGCAGTAATATAATATGTTGGCCATGCGGGATTCGTAAAAGTTACAGCATCATTAGTACCAACTCTATGATTGATAACTATATCGCTTATAACTTTAATGTTTAAAGAATGGTATTGATCAATAAGACTTTTTAATTGTGATTTTGTTCCGTATGCGCTATTCAGATTATTTAATTCTCTGGGTAAATATCCTTGAGGAGAAGCAGAATTGCTAGGTGGTGGCATCCATATTAAATCTATACCAGCATCTTTAATACTATTTTTGTTTTGTAATACGACATCATACCAAGTTTGCCCTGCAGGTTGGTTTTGTACATTCCAATCAAAAGCTTGAAATAGGACATCTTCATCTTGTGCCTGAACCCCAGTAATGGATATGTAGAAAAACAAGATAAGCAGTAAAAAATTTAAGATTTTAGTTTTCATTGTGTAATGATTTTAATTGTTTTAAGAAAAGTTTGAGTTTGTGTTCTCTCGAGATACGATTTGCATACCAAGTATGTTATGACTATTGATTTTTTTAAATCAATAGTTCTTGTCTATAAAAAAAAAGTATATGATTAAGCAAGTAGTACTTAAAAACAAACAACAACTTTTATAGTTAGATTGTACCTCTAAAAGTATATGTTGATTATTCCTTTAATACAATGCAAAAATGCGTTGTGGGATTTTCGTTAAAAAAAAGATTGATTTCATAATTAGTAATTTTTAGTTAATAGTATTGCTTGTTGTGTTATACTTTTTCTAAGTTATTACGAAATATTCAATTTAAAAATCTTGCTAATTCACTACAACGTTTTCGTGTTGATAAATTGTTGGTTTTTTGATTATTATGTGTATTAGGTTAATAGATTCTTTATTTTTTAAGAAAAAAAAAGTTGATTATGTAATGGTATTGTAAGCAAATAGATAGCTATTTAAATATGACTTAGAAGTACTATAATTTCATACTTCATTATAGAATGAAATGAATAAAAACGATCCGTTTTACTTTTACAGTAAGCAAATCAAAAAAACATTCAAAATCTATAGAAATCTAAATGAAGCATTCAGCAAAAATATTTTGGAAAAAACAAAAGCAGGAAATATTTAAAGATGGAAAATATAGCAGAGTACATATGTGGATCTTTGATGGAGGGATAGAATTAGTGGCTTCTTCTTCTCCAGAAATTGTTCCCGTTCCTATGTCTGATGCCTCTGCCGTAGATCCAGAAGAAGCTTTTTTAGCATCTGTTTCGAGTTGCCATATGCTGTTTTTTCTGTCTATTGCGGCACATCAAAATTATAGTGTCGAGTCGTACACAGATACCATTATAGGGACTACAGGTCAAAACAAAAAAGGAAAAATGGCGATCCACCAAATTATATTAAATCCAAAGGTTGTTTTTTCAAACTTAGAAATACCTTCTTCAGATCAAATAGAAAAAATGCATCACGAAGCCCATTCCAGATGTTATATAGCAAATTCGATACAATCAAAAATTAGTATACATCCAATAATTAAATAAATATATTTTAAAGTATGAAAGATTTAGAAATACAATTAGAAAATCATCCTGGAGCTTTAGCAAAAATGGGAGAGGTATTAGCAAGTGCCCAGATAAGTGTAGAAGGGGGAGGTGCATGGATTGCTGGTGATTTGGGAACAGCTCACTTTCTTTTTGAAGATGCAGCCAAAGCAAGAAAGGTTTTAGAAAATAACAATATTAAAGTTATAAAAGAAAATAAAATATTGATACAACGTTTAAAACAGGACCAACCAGGACAATTAGGAAAAATAACTCGTATCCTGCAACAGGCAGGAGTTAATATACAAGTTTTATATAGCGATCATGATAACCAATTAATACTTGTGGTAGATGATTATCAAAAAGGGAAAGTTATTTCTGATAATTGGAGTAAAGGAATATATAATTAGTATTTGGTCGGAAATACAGCAAAACCAAATTAGATTCTTTTTACAAAACTTATGCTTTTTTAGTTGTCTGATGCTAATGCATCTACTTCTCAAAATAAAATCAAAATTTCACCAAAAATCTCTCAAAATCTGAAATTCGTCTATTTCCGACCAGACACTAAATAATAAATTTTATGAATCTGTGCATATCGGGCAGATGTTGGGCTATTTAGAGATATTAAGGGTAGAATGTTCTATAATATGGGATTAATAATAGGATAGAGAAGGAACTAAACTTACTGTGGATCATTCTGGGGTTCTAGTGGAACATCAAAAGTTACTGTGGATCATTCTGGGGTTCTAG
>CAYGUC010000050.1:15966-17451 GCA_964353005.1 uncultured Flavobacteriaceae bacterium
TTCTGGGGTTCTAGTGGAACATCAAAAGTTACTGTGGATCATTCTGGGGTTCTAGTGGAACATCAAAAGTTACTGTGGATGGTTCTGGGGTTCTAGTGGAACATCTGAAGTTATTACTAGTAATTCAAAGAATCTATAAGAGTTGTATATCTGTTTTTAGATATTAATGAAGTAAAAAATATTAAATTACTTAGGTACTTTATAATAAATACTATAGGTTTAATATATGGAAGAATTTGAAATCAAATTTTCTGAAATAGCTTCTCTTTTGGGAGATAAGTCTCGTTCTGCCATGCTTTGGAGCTTATTAGATGGCAGAGCATATACAGCAATGGAGCTTTCGATCTGTGCAAATGTTTCAGCACAAGCTGCGAGTAATCATCTTAAAAAGTTAATAGAAGCAAATATAGTACAGGTAGAAAAACAAGGAAGACACAGATATTATAGATATGCAAGTTCTGAAGTTGCTCAGGTTATCGAATCTATGGCAAGTTTAGTATCTGTTGGTAAAAAAGTTAAAAAAACTAAAAAATCAGAACAAAATGATATTACTTATGCCAGAACCTGTTATGATCATTTAGCAGGGGAGGTTGGTGTTAAAATAACAGATGCTTTACTTGCTAATGGAATCATAGAGCTTTTTGAAAAAACATACAAAGTAACTTCCTTAGGAAAATCTTGGTTTGATTCTGTAGGTATTGATATAGATCAAATAATTTTACAAAAACGATCTTTTGCTCATCCTTGTATGGATTGGAGTGAACGTAGACATCATATCGCGGGAGCAGTAGGAGCATCATTACTAACTATTATGATAGAAAAAGACTGGATACGTAAAATAAAAAATTCTAGAGGAGTAGTGTTTACAGCAAAAGGAAGAGCAGAGGTTAAGAAATATTTGGATTTAGAAATTTAAAACTTGTCTTAGAAGAATCCTTTTATACTCTCTATAAAATAAATACAGAAGTTGAAAAACCTCTGTATTTATTTTTAACTATTGTGATTTGAAAATTTATTTCTTAATTATTTTTTTCACTATAACTTGATTATCTACTATGATTTTAACAAAATAAACTCCTTTAGGAATTTTATTTAAATCAAAACTTAATGACTCATTATCAATTATTGTTTTTTTAACAGAGAATTGTTTTCCGCTTGCTGAATATATATATATTCTGGAATCATTTTGGTTTTCTACTCCTTTAATAGTCAGCTTATCTATAAATGGGACTGGGTGTATTTTAACAATGTTTTTTAAATCATTATCATTAGAACCGTCGTTACAAAAACTTGTGAAATAAGTAAGAATATCTTTGTTAGTGAAATTTTGATTAGCATAATCTACATCATCTACACATATTTTAGCATTAGGAGCGATATTTCTCATATAAAACCCAATAACCCTTGTGTTGTTGGTATTTTTAAAATTCACAAATGCCAGGTTTTTATTATTATCACCATGTAAATAAATTAGCTTATTTTGTT
>CAYGUC010000050.1:17551-36988 GCA_964353005.1 uncultured Flavobacteriaceae bacterium
TTATTTTTACATTATCAAGAAGAGCTTTTTTAAATTTAGCATCAGGGATATTTACTGTTTGAGAGAAAATAGGAAATGCAAACAGTACTAGGGTTAATAAAAGATAGGTTTTTTTCATGTAGGAATTTTTTAGTGTATATAGCAAATGTACAATTATTCCTGTAGTACTTTGTTTTTTTTATAGTTATGATAAGTTTAAAACAATAGTTGAAAGGGAGGACTACAAAATGATAATAATTTGTAATGAGAAAATTTAAAAAATGGATGATAACAAAAAATGAATTTTTGAAGGGTATTTACATATAGAAATTTAAAAAACCGCCTTTACACATTAAAAGGCGGTTTGTAAATGAAATTTAAACAACTCCCTGATTTAAAGCCTTAGGGAGGGCTATTCATAAAGTATATTCTACTTTATATAGAATTATTGACCAATGAAATACCCATTTTCTTTGGCAATTTTATCTGCTATTTTAGTTCGTAAAGCAACTACGTTTGGCTGATTAGCATACTTCGTAAAACGCTTAAGACCCATTAGCATCATTCTTTGTTCATCTCCTTCAGCAAATGAAACAATTGCTTCTTTTCCTTTTTTGATAATAATATCTACAGCATTGTATAGGTATAATTGAGACATTGCAATTTGAGTTTCTTGTTTATCCTCGCCAAAACGTTTTGCATTTTTTTCGGTACGCAAAATTGTGGATTCAGCCATATATATTTCAATTAATATATCAGATGCAGCAAGTAATAATTGTTGGTGATCTTCTAATTGAGGACCAAATTTTTGCACAGCAGATCCAGCAACCATTAAGAATACTTTTTTAAGTTTAGCAAGAAGTTCTTTTTCTTCAGAAAATAATACAGAATAATCTGGAGTATCAAAAGAAGGAATTCCTGTAAGTTCGTCTGCAACTTTCATAGCAGGTCCCAGTAAGTCTACATGACCTTTCATTGCTTTTTTAACCAACATTCCTACAGCCAACATACGGTTGATCTCATTGGTCCCTTCATAAATACGAGAAATACGGGCATCTCTCCATGCAGATTCCATTGGGGTATCTGCAGAGAATCCCATACCACCAAATATTTGTATACCCTCATCAGTACAACTTTGTACATCTTCAGAAACGGCAACTTTAAGAATAGAACATTCGATAGCATATTCTTCTACTCCCTTAAGTTCTGCTTCCTGGTGTGTGTTTCCTTCTGCCTGGCGAATAGCAATTCTGTCTTCGATATTTTTTGCAGCTCTATAACTTGCAGATTCATCTGCATACGTATTTGTTGCCATTTCTGCGATTTTAGCTTTAATGGCTCCAAAGTTCATAATCGGAGTTTTAAACTGTATGCGCTCATTTGCGTATTTAGTAGCTTCTCCAATTACTCTACGTTGTGCATCTAAACAAGCTGCGGCAAGTTTGATACGACCTACGTTTAAAGCATTCATTGCAATTTTAAAACCATTACCTCTTTCAGATAACATATTTTCTACAGGTACTTTAGTTTCACTAAAGAACACCTGACGAGTAGAAGAGGAGTGGATACCTAATTTTTTTTCTTCATCCCCCAGAGTAATACCGTTAGAAGGATCGTTTTCTACAATAAATCCTGTAATATTTTTATCATCTTCGATACGTGCAAAAACAATAAATAGGCTACAGAATCCTGCATTAGAAATCCACATTTTCTGACCAGAAATAGAGTAGTGTTTTCCATCGTCAGAAAGAACCGCTTTTGTTTTTCCAGAATTTGCATCAGATCCTGCTCCTGGCTCTGTTAAGCAATATGCTCCAAACCACTCTCCGGTAGCTAATTTAGGAACATATTTTTTCTTTTGTTCTTCATTACCATATAAGGTAATTGGCATGGTACCAATACCAGTATGTGCTCCAAAAGCAGTACTAAAGGATCCGGTAGCTCCAGATATGTAATCACATACCAACATGGTAGATACAAATCCCATACCTAAACCATCATATGCTTCTGGTACAGCAACTCCTAAAAGTCCAAGTTCTCCAGCTTTACGCATACATTCTTCTGTATATGCATAATCTTTATGCTCAAATCTTTCCCAATTGGCCCATAATTCGCGATCTACAAACTCTTTGGTACTATCTCGCATCATTTTTTGCTCCTCAGAAAAATCTTCTGGAGTAAACACATCTTCACTTTTAGTTTCTTTAACAAGGAATTGTCCTCCTCTAAGAATATCTTTGTTTTTTATTTCTGTACTCATTTTTTTTATAAGATTTTAGTTTTAAATAGAAAATAGAAGAAAGAAAAAAGAAACTTTATGAGTTTAATCCATTTTGGAATCCCATCGTCATTCTCTGCCATTCTTCAATTTTTTCTTCTAGTTTTATTAATGTATAATTGTTAATATATTCTCTATGATGTGCAATCAAAAGTTGTGTTCCTAATTCGAAAGAAGAACTCAGAGAATAATCAAATAAAATTATTAAATGACTTATTGGTTCTACCTGAGCCTTCAGCTATATTACTTGGTATTGAAACAGAACATCTACTTATTTGTGAACTTAAATCATATCTTTCATGCTTAGGAAAAGAGAGCAAAATATCGGATATATCATTAGCGATTTCTAATCCTAATTTCCAAATTTTTAGGTTTTTATAATTGTGTCTTTTCCTCAAAATTGGATTTTCTTTGTTCTTTCTTCTAAAATCTGTTTTCTTATTTCAGGAACTCATAAATTCCCGCAGCTCCTTGTCCGGTACCTACACACATGGTTACCATTCCATATTTACCTTTCATGTCACGTTTACGCATCTCATCGAACAATTGAACAGAAAGTTTAGCACCAGTACATCCCAGAGGATGGCCCAATGCAATGGCTCCTCCATTAACATTCACAATATCCTGATTAAGACCTAACTCTCGCATTACTGCCAGAGATTGAGACGCAAAAGCTTCATTAAGTTCTATTAACTCAATATCTCCTTGTTTTAAACCTGCTTGTTTAAGAGCTTTAGGGATTGCTTTTACTGGTCCGATACCCATAATTCTTGGTTCTACACCTGCTGCTGCATAGTTTACAAGTCTTGCGATTGGTTCCAGATTTAATTCTTTAACCATTTCTTCGCTCATTACCATTACAAAGGCAGCACCATCACTCATTTGTGAGGAGTTACCGGCAGTTACACTACCACCAGCTTCAAATACAGGTCTAAGTTTAGCTAAAGCCTCTTTACTAGTTCCTGCACGAGGACCTTCATCTTTAGTTACTGTATACGATTTGGATGCTTTTTTTCCGTTTTCATCTACATATATCTGCTCTACATTTATGGGTACAATTTGATCCTCAAATTTACCTTCAGCTTGTGCTTTTAATGCTTTCATGTGGGAGTTATATGCAAACTCATCCTGATCTTCACGAGATACTTTAAATTGATGTGCTACTGCCTCGGCAGTATTACCCATACCCCAGTAATAATCTTCATGACCAGATTTTGCTAAATCATAGTTCAATTCGGTTTTATATCCTGTCATAGGAACAGAACTCATGCTCTCTGCACCACCAGCGATAATACAATCTGCCATACCTGCTTGTATTTTTGCAGTTGCAATACCTATAGTCTCAATCCCTGAAGAGCAAAACCGGTTAACGGTTACCCCAGGTACATCTACAGAGTTTAATCCCATAAGTGAAATTAAACGTGCCATGTTTAATCCTTGAGATCCTTCTGGCATAGCATTACCAACAATAACATCGTCGATACGGGACTTATCAAAATCCGGAAGTTCCTTCATCATATACTCGATAGTCTCGGCAGCTAATTCATCTGTTCTTTTAAATCTGAACACACCACGAGGAGCTTTTCCTACGGCGGTTCTATATGCTTTTACTATATATGCTGTTTTCATTGTTTTATAGTATTGAGTATTGAGATGTTAGTATTGAGATTTATAATCTTTTTTGAAATGAATAATTCATTTTCTGTATTTCAATACAAAATTCAATTACTGGTTGTACTTTTTCTTTACTTATTATATTTAATTCTATTACTAATATTAATTGTGTATGAAGTTCATAACAGGAACCATTAGCAATACTCAAAAAATGTTTAAATTCTTTATTTGAATTTCTTCCTGCACCTTCAGCTATATTGGAAGAAACAGAAATAGAACTACGTTTTATCTGAGAAATTAATCCATATTTTTCATTAGATGGAAGTCCTGCGGCAAGTTGGTATACAGCTTTAGCCAATTCAATTGACTTTTTCCATATTTTTAAATCCTCAACTTTGTGCATGATTTATCTAATTACTCAATACTAAATTCTCAATACTAATTACGTAACGGTTTTCCTTTTTTAAGCATGTGTTCGATACGCTCTAAAGTTTTACGTTCTGTACAAAGAGATAAGAAAGCTTCACGTTCCAGATCTAATAAGTATTGTTCTGTAACTAGGGTTGGCTCAGATAAATCTCCACCTGCCATAACATATCCTAGCTTATTCGCAATTTTGTGATCGTGTTCAGAAATATATTTACTAGCTTCCATAGAGTCTGTTCCTACCAAAAACATTCCCAGAGCTTGTTTACCTAATACCTTTATGTCTTTACGACGTACTGGTTGTGTATATCCTTGTTCTGCCATTAATTTTGCATGTGCTTTAGCCGTAGCAATCTGGCGATCTTTATTTACAACAACAATGTCTTTTCCTTTTTGAAGTATATTAGTGTCATACGCTTCGTATGCAGAAGTGGATACTTTTGCCATACCAATAGTTAAAAAATGTTCTTGAAGCACATTAAGTTCTACATCATCTTTCTTGAAGGTATCTGAAGCTCGTAATGCCATCTCTTTAGATCCACCACCACCAGGAATAACACCAACTCCAAATTCTACTAGTCCTATGTAGGTTTCTGCAGCGGCAACAACTTTGTCTGCATGCATAGAAAGTTCACATCCACCACCAAGTGCCATACCATGAGGAGCAGCAATGGTAGGGATTGCAGAATAACGCATACGCATCATAGAATCTTGGAAGTATTTAATGGCCATATTAAGTTCGTCATATTCTTGCTCTACAGCCATCATAAATATCATTCCGATATTTGCTCCTACAGAAAAGTTTGCAGCTTGGTTACCAACAACTAATCCTTGAAAATCTTTTTCGGCAATATCAATAGCTTTATTTAGACCTGCTAATACATCGCCACCAATAGTATTCATTTTACTTTGGAACTCTACATTTAGAATTCCATCACCAAGATCTTCTACTACAACGCCGCTATTTTTAAATACTTCTGAAGATTTACGGATATTATCTAAAATGATAAAGGCATCTTGTCCTGGTATTTTTACTTGCTCTTTTTTAGGGATATCATAAAAATAGGTTGCTCCATTTTTAACGGTATAAAAAGAAGTACTTCCTGAGGCAATCATATCTTTTACCCAAGCAGCAGGTTCATATCCTTCAGCTTGCATCATTTTTATCCCTTTTTCAACACCTACTGCATCCCATATCTGAAAAGGACCATGCTCCCAGCCAAAGCCAGCTTTCATTGCATCATCAATCTTATATAAATCATCTGTGATTTCTGGAATACGGTTAGATACGTATGCAAATAAAGCAGATAAGTTTTTACGATAAAATTCTCCTGCTTTGTCTTTTCCAGATACTAATACTTTAAAACGATCTACTACTTTATCTATCGTTTTCGTCATTTCTAAAGTAGCAAAAGATGCTCTTTTGTTAGCTCTGTATTCTAAAGTATTTAGATCTAAAGAAAGAATTTCTCTTTGCCCATCTGCCCCTACATTCTTTTTATAAAATCCTTGTCCCGTTTTGCTTCCTAACCATTTGTTATCCATCATGGTACCTATAAAATCAGGAAGTTTAAATAACTCCAGGCGCTCATCATTAGAACAGTTATCAGCAATACCATTAGCTACATGTACTAATGTGTCTAAACCAACTACATCTACCGTACGGAAAGTTGCCGATTTTGGACGACCAATTACTGGTCCTGTAAGCTTGTCTACTTCTTCTATGGTTAAGTCCATATCTTTTACCATATGAAACAAACTCATAATACTAAAAATCCCAATTCTATTTCCTATAAAGGCAGGGGTGTCTTTTGCTACTACAGAAGTTTTTCCTAAGTATTGTTCTCCATATCCATTAAGAAATTCTAAAACTTCTGAAGAAGTGTTAGGGCCAGGGATAATTTCAAATAACTTCAGATAACGAGCGGGGTTAAAGAAGTGTGTGCCACAAAAATGTTTTTGAAAATCTTCACTTCTTCCTTCGCTCATAAAATGAATAGGAATACCAGAAGTGTTAGAGGTGATTAATGTACCTGGAGTTCTGTGTTTTTCCAGATTTTCAAAAACCATTTTTTTAATATCTAGTCTTTCAACTACTACTTCTATAATCCAATCTACATCTGCAACCTTTGCAATATCATCTTCCAGATTTCCAGTAGTGATACGATTTGCAAATTTTTGATGATAAATTGGTGAAGGTTTAGATTTAAGAGCAGCTGTAAGGGAATCATTTACTAATCGATTACGAACTACTTTGTCCTCAAGTGTTAGACCACTTGCTTTTTCTTTGTCGTTTAGTTCTCTGGGAACTATATCTAATAATAGCACTTCGACTCCGATATTAGCGAAATGACACGCAATGCCAGACCCCATAATTCCTGAGCCGACAACAGCAACTTTTTTAATGATTCTTTTCATTTTTTAACTTCGAGTTGTTAAGGTGTTATAGATTCTTGTTTTGAGTAAATTTTTTTTGATGATATTAGATCATTTATAGTTTGAAACACTTCTAAGAAAATATCTAATTTTTCTTTAGGAACGTGTTGTTTTACCATGTTATCAAAGGTGAAGACTACTTCTTTTGAGAAATTTCTCATTTCTACACCAAAAGGAGTAAGATAAATTAATACACCGCGACCATCTTGAGGATTTTTTTTTCTAAAAATCAATCCTTTTTCTTCCATAGTTTTTAAAGTACGTGATAAACTGGTAGCTTCCATTCCCATTTTGGGACCTAATGAAGTAGAAGGTGTGCCATTTTCTGGATCTATACTTATAAGTGCAAACCCTGTAGCCATTGTACTACCTTTTTTACCTGCTTCTTCGTTATACATCTTAGCAACGGCCATCCAGGTAGCTCTAAGTGCATAATCTATTGTCTTTTCTCTCATTTAAAAAAATTATGAAGGTAAAGGTAGTAAAATTTATTATGCACGCATAATAAATAAAGTGAAATTTTTCAGAAAAGATGAGGAAATGTACGGTTTTATATTTAATTAATAAAAAAACTCCCCATAAAATGAGGAGTTTACTGATTAACAGTTAAAACTTATCGCGTTTAATAATGCAATAAGCGTATTGAATTAGCCATAAATCTTTGAATATAACTCGTTATATTTTTCTTTAATTATTTTTCTTTTTAGTTTCATAGTAGGGGTTAGGTGACCAGCTTCAATACTCCATTCATCTGGTGTTAATTCAAATCTTTTTACACGTTCCCATTTTCCGAATTTTTCATTATGAATATCTATTTCTTCCTGAAAACGATTAATAACTGCAGGGTTGTTAATCATTTCCTGATTAGAAGAGCCTGTTTTAATTCCTTTACGATCTGCCCATTCTTTTAAAAATTCAAAATTAGGTTGTATAAATGCGGCAGGCATTTTTTCTCCTTCACCAATTACCATAATCTGTTCAATAAAACGAGACTGTTTCATTGCATTTTCAATTAATTGTGGGGCAACATATTTACCTCCAGAGGTTTTAAACATTTCTTTTTTACGATCTGTAATACGCAAAAAGCCATCTTTATCCACTTCGCCAATATCACCAGTATGAAAATACCCATTTTTTAGGACTTCCTTAGTTTTTTCTTCATCTTTATAATATCCAAGCATTACTTGGGGACCTTTTACTAGTATTTCTCCATCTTCAGCAATCTTTACTTCGGTATTAGGGATCATTCGCCCTACGGTTCCTATTTTAAAACCTTTGTTTCCTGTTTCATTTACAGAGATAACAGGAGAGGTTTCGGTAAGACCATATCCTTCCATTACTCCAATTCCTGCGGCATTAAATACTCTGGCTAACCTAGGTTGCAATGCAGCACTACCAGATGCTATAAGCTTTAAATTACCTCCTAATGCTTCTTGCCATTTGCTAAAAATAAGTTTTCTTGCAATACCTAGTTTTTTCTCATACCACCAGCCATTAGCCTCATAAGGCTCATATTGTAAACCAAGATCTACCGCCCAAAAGAATAGTTTCTTTTTAATACCTGTTAGATCGGTACCTTTTGCTATAATTTTATCATAAACTTTTTCTAATAACCTGGGTACAGCCGTCATTACTTCCGGCTTAACTTCTTTTAAGTTATCACTTATGGTTTCTAAAGATTCTGCAAAATAAATACTGACTCCTCTGTATTGATATAGATACATTAGCATTCGCTCATAAATATGACAAACAGGTAAAAAGCTTAATGCTTTTGTTTTTCCGTCAACAATAGGAAATCTTGTAGAGCTATTTATAGCATTACTAACTACATTTTTATGACTTAACATTACTCCTTTTGGTCGCCCTGTGGTACCAGAAGTGTATATTAGTGTAGCAAGGTCATCTTCTTTCACAGAAGCCATAATAGCTTCGACCTCTTTTTGATTACTGTCCTCTTTACCTAGTTCTAATACTTCATTCCAGCTTTTGCATCCCGAAATGTCATCATAAGAATAGACTTCTTTTAAAGAAGGTACATTTTGTTTAATGTTTTTAATTTTATGAAACACTTCTTCATCTGAAACAAAACAGTATGTTGCTTCAGAATGATTTAAGACATACTCATAATCTTCTTGAGAAATAGTTGGATAAATAGGAACATCTTGTGCTCCAATTTGAAGAACACCAATATCAGTTATGTTCCACTCGGTACGATTATTTGAGGAAATGATAGCTACTTTGTCATTAGGTTTAACCCCTAATCGAAGTAATCCCCGGCTAATTTGATTTGCTTTTTCTACATATTCTTTAGTAGATGTAGCAATCCATTCGCCATTGTATTTAGTTATTAAAGCCTTATCTAAATTAAATTTTTTTAGTTGATAATGTGGGAAATCAAAAAGTCGAGTAATTGTCGTCATACGTTATTTTAAAATATTTTTTTATAATTTTTAAATATTCTTTTATCAATGATTATTTTTAATAGTAACTAGTCTTTCTAAAAAAGGAACACCTAACAAAATCAAAAATCATCATTATTTAAGAGTTGAAAAAAAACTATTATGCGTGCATAGTTTGGCAAATTATAAAAATTCTTATAATACGCAACCCTAATATATAAAAAAAGGCTCTGTAATTTGTTAACTCCTTACTATTTTATTCTTTTTATTGAAAGATTCTTCATTTAATTATATGAAAAAGGTAGTTGTTGTATTTATTTAGACGTTATAAGAGTTTATTTTTTACTTTGTACTATCGTTTTTTTAGCAAAATCTAATAAATGCAGATCCATTTTTAGTATCCATCTTGGATTATATTAGAGCTTTTAAAACTTGAGTTCAGTGTTTGGAAATTTATGTCAGTCAGAGTGATTTTAGATAGAAAATTGTACTTCGGTAAAACTCAGCAGAACTATCGAAGACAATTGAATTTTAAACCAAAAGCCTTGTCATCTTGAGCTTGTCGAAAGAGCGATACAATTTTTCTTCGTTACCCTATGAAAAAATCACTACTATTGACGGCTTTTTTAAATCAAATTTTTAGAAACTCTCGTTTAAAGGGTTGTAATTTTGTATGTATATAAAATTTGTTGTTATACTTATAGTAAGAAAAGAGTTCAATTTAGGAGGTAGTAAGCAAAACTTTATAGGACTTTAATCTCTTTTTTTAATTGTTCAAAGGTTTTCACTTCTATTTTATTATTGGTTGGAATCATATTTTGCCACACCCAATTATAATGTTCAATTACTTTTTTTGCTTTTAAGTGTGGTCTGTTTCCTGTAGTATGACAATCTTTTACCACAGTGATTTTATAATCTTTTATTAGACCAGATTGAATTGTGGATGCGACACAAAAATCGGTTGCACAACCTGTAATAAATAAATGATCTACTCTTAAATCTTTTAATTTAGACTCAAGAGTAGATTTATAGAATGCATCATTTGCATATTTATTTATAAGGATGTCTAAAGCGTCTATTTTTAATTCATCTAGAATTTCCCATTCGATAGTATTAGGCACAAATTCATTTGTTTTTGTGCCGTCATGTTGAATAAAAATTACAGGATAACCTGATTTTCTAAATATTTGTGCAAAAGTATTCATTCGTTTTACGACCCCATCGGTATCATATCTAGGAGTATCTGGTGTAAAAGATCCCTTTTGCATATCAATTATTAAAAGAGCTTTATTTTTATCCACACATTATTTTTTTTCCAACCATTTTCTGGCATTTACAAAAGCTTCGATCCAAGGCGATACTTCATCTTTTCTTTCTTGAGGATAATAAGCCCAGTTCCATTGAAAAATAGAACGCTCGATATGTGGCATCATAACCAAATGTCTACCTGTTTTATCTGTCATCATTGCCGTGTTATAGTCTGATCCATTAGGATTAGCAGGGTAATCCTTATAACCGTATTTGGCAACAATGTTGTAGTTTTCTTCAGAAAGCGGAAGATTAAATTTTCCTTCTCCATGAGAAATCCAAACTCCAAGTGTACTTCCTGCCAAAGTAGATAGCATTACAGAGTTATTTTTCTGAATATTCACCGAAGTAAAGTTGCTTTCGTGTTTGCGAGAATTATTGTGTAATAATTTGCCATGTGTTTCATGGTCTGGGTTAATAACCTCCAGTTCCATAAATAATTGACAACCATTACAGATACCTACAGACAAAGTATCTTCTCGATCAAAGAAGTTTTTTAAGGCTGTATTTGCTTTATCGTTATATAAAAAAGCTCCTGCCCATCCTTTTGCAGAACCTAAAACATCACTATTAGAAAAGCCTCCTACGGCTCCTATAAACTGAATATCTTCTAATGTTTCTCGACCCGAAATCAAATCGGTCATATGTACGTCTTTAACATCAAAGCCAGCTAAATACATTGCATTAGCCATTTCGCGTTCAGAATTACTTCCTTTTTCGCGTATGATAGCTGCTTTTGGTCTTGGTTTTGTGCTATCGATTACAGGTTTTTTTCCTGTAAAATGAGACGGGAAAGAGTAGTGTAGAGGTTGATTTGCATAATTATCAAATCGATCTTTTGCTAAATTATTTGCCGTTTGCTTTTGATCTAGTAAATAAGAAGTCTTATACCATGTATTTCTTAATTCTTCAATACTAAGGTTAAAAGAATCCTTATGGTTTTTGATGGTTAAAGATGCTTGTTCTTTTACAGTACCAATAGTAAAGAATTCAATATTATTATTCGTTAAAACAGCTTCTATATCTGAATTCGAAGCACTTTGGATTACAATTCCAGCGTTTTCTGCAAATAATAACTTAATAGAATCAGCTTCTTCAATAGTAGTAAGATCGAGTTCTGCACCAAGGTTAACATCTGCGAAGCATAGCTCGAGTAGTGTAGTGACCAAACCACCAGAGGCAACATCATGACCCGCTACAATTTTATCTTCTCTAATTAGATTTTGAATAACATCAAAAGTTTTCTTAAAACTAGCAGCATCTTTTACGCTAGGAGCTTCAGAACCAATTTTATTAAGTATTTGTGCAAAGGATGAACCTCCTAATTGATGCTTGTCTTTAGAAAGGTTAATGTAGTATATGTTACCTTGGTTTTTTTGTAAAACAGGTTCGATAATTTTAGTGATATCGTTACAATTAGCAGCTGCAGAAATAACTACCGTACCAGGAGAAATAACTTCTTCATTTGCATATTTTTGTTTCATAGATAAAGAATCTTTACCAGTAGGTACATTAATTCCTAAATCTATAGCAAATTCTGAAATGGCTTTTACAGCTTTATATAATCTAGCATCTTCTCCTTCATTTTTACACGGCCACATCCAGTTTGCAGATAAAGAAACTGAAGATAATCCATCTTTAAGAGGTGCCCAAATAATATTAGTCAATGCTTCGGCAATTGAATTTTTACTACCAGCCTCTGGGTCAATCAAACCAGAGATAGGGGAGTGCCCGATGCTAGTAGCAACGCCTTCTTTACCATTATAGTCTAATGCCATTACACCACAATTGTTTAGTGGCAATTGCAGAGGTCCCGTACATTGTTGTTTAGCTACTTTTCCTCCAACACAACGGTCTACTTTGTTAGTTAACCAATCTTTACAAGCAACAGCTTCTAATTGCAGAACTTGATTTAAATAATCGCTAAAATTATCTATGCTATAGGTAATTTTGTCATAATTACGATCAACTGTACTGTCCGTCATTATCGTTTTTGGAGAGCTGCCAAACATATCTTCTAAAGCTAAATCCATTGGTTTATCTCCTTTGGTTTTAGATTCAAAAGTAAATCTATGATCCCCGGTAACGTCTCCAACCTGATACATTGGCGAGCGTTCGCGTTCTGCAATACGTTGTAGTGTATCGATAGATTTTTTACCAATAACTAATCCCATACGTTCTTGAGACTCGTTACCAATAATTTCTTTAGCAGATAGAGTAGGATCTCCTACAGGCAATGCATCCAGATCGATTTTTCCTCCTGTTTCTTCTACTAGCTCAGAAAGACAGTTAAGGTGCCCTCCTGCACCGTGATCATGTATAGAAACTATAGTGTTTTCTTCGCTTTCTACCATACCACGAATAGCATTGGCAGCACGTTTTTGCATTTCTGGGTTAGAGCGTTGTATGGCATTTAATTCGATACCACTACTAAACTCTCCTGTATCGGCAGAGGATACTGCTGCACCACCCATACCGATTCGATAGTTTTCTCCTCCTAGGATTACAATTTTATCTCCCTTTTCGGGTACTGCTTTGATTGCTTGTTCGGCTTTACCATATCCAACCCCACCAGCTTGCATGATAACTTTATCAAAACCAAGTTTTCGGGCGTCTTCTTCATGTTCGAAGGTAAGTACAGATCCTGTGATTAAAGGTTGTCCAAATTTGTTTCCGAAATCAGATGCTCCATTAGATGCTTTTATTAAAATATCCATTGGGGTTTGATATAGCCAATCTCTTTCTTTCATGGCTTGCTCCCAAGGGCGGTTATTTTCTAAGCGCGAGTATGAGGTCATGTAGACGGCAGTACCAGCAAGAGGTAAAGATCCTTTTCCTCCAGCAAGTCGGTCTCTTATTTCTCCCCCAGATCCTGTTGCAGCACCATTAAACGGTTCTACTGTTGTTGGAAAATTATGTGTTTCTGCCTTAAGGGAAATCACACTGTTAAATTCAGTTTCTTGATAAAAATCTGGCTTGTCTGCTGTTTTTGGGGCAAACTGTGTAACTTTTGGCCCTTTTACAAAGGCTACATTATCTTTATAGGCAGAAACAATGTCATTTGGATTTGTTTCTGATGTTTTTCTAATTAATTTAAAAAGTGAAATAGGTTGTTCTTCTCCATCAATCACAAATGTGCCATTAAATATTTTATGACGACAGTGTTCAGAATTTACCTGTGAAAAACCAAATACTTCAGAGTCTGTAAGTTTACGACCTATCTTTTTACTAACACTTTCCAGATATTCAATTTCTTCGTTATTAAGAGCGAGCCCCTCACTAGAGTTGTAAGCAGCTATATCCTCAATTTCTATAATAGATTCTGGTTTTATATGGATGGTATAGATTTCTTGATCTAAACCATCATATTTTTGAGAAAGCATAGGATCAAAATCGGTATGATTTTTAGGAACGGATAGAAATTCTTCTATTCTTATAATTCCTTCTATTCCCATGTTCTGAGTTATTTCTACAGCGTTGGTACTCCAAGGGGTAATCATTGCTGCGCGCGGACCAACAAAAAAAGCGTCAATAGACGCCAGAGATAGTTGCGGTTGGTTGCCAAATAACCAGATCAATTTTTTTATGTTTTCAGGAGAGATTTCATTGTTTGTTTGAACTGCAAATACTTTCTCGTTTCGGTTTCCGAAGAAGTGGATCATACTTCGTTTATTTGGATTGTTTTAGTAAGCCGCAAATTTACTATTTTATAACTAAAGTTTAGCATAAAATTAGTATTGAATAGTATAGTTATTCACTGAATTTTGAACAATAATTAATATTTATGATAAGTTGCTGCGATAAAAAAGAAAACAAATGATCTATTGTTCTATATCTGTTTGAATGAAGGTATGAATAGGTTCTAAATCTGTTTTTCTTTTTAATTCTTGATCTAATTCTATAATGTCTTCTTTTTCAAAAGCTTTACTATGAAATTTAACTTTTTTAGGCTCATTTTTTTCATTATTATAGTGTAACATCATCATCTTTTTTTCAACAGAAAAACCTGTGATTTGATCATATTTTATTAGTTTTTTTGATGCTATTACACCTAGTTTTACTTCTAGATATTGAGGATAAAGCTTTATTATTTTTAAATTTTGATTTAGTACTCCTATTATCGTAAATAAGATACCTATTCCAAGTAATGTTACGTTGCCAATTAAAACTAAAAAAATTATACCTATTACTAAGGCTGTTACTCCCATGTATAGATACTGGTTAGCTAATTTTTTGCTTAAAAAGAAGTCTTTTGTTGATTCCATATTAAAGTGTTTCTAAAAATTTTTTTTCTTTTATCTCATTTAGTATTTTACGTGCACCTATTGCTCCAATCAACCCTATTGGTATAAAAAGAATGCTTCCTATTAAAAATAGAATGCTTCCAGTTTTTGGTTTTCCTAATAGTATGATAAAGATTGCGATACAATTAAGTATTAGAAAAGGAAGAGTAAACCAGAACATTATTAAGCTTTCACTATCCTGAGAAGACATAGTAAATAAAACGATTAGAAACTGGATTATCAGCCATATAATCATTTGGGGGTTGATTTTTTTCATTTTTAAGGCTATTTAAAAATTTTGAGAATCTATTTTCGGGGTCCAAAATTAAATCGTTTGGATATTTTGATATACCCCGTTTTCAGTGAAAAAAGAAAATATTAAATTTTTAGTTCCTTATTGAGAATTTTATTTTGATGGGGAGTTTTAAAAAAAAGACATACTTTTAGAAGTATATCCTGAGATTTTGTTCCAAAATTTTTGATTAGGTAATTAAATACAGGCGTTTTTTAGTTATGATTTTCTTTCTAATAAAGCCATATAAAACCCATCATATCCAGATTGATGCGATAGTATTTTTTTATCTTTAATAAAAGTAAATTCTTTTCCTATTTCTTTAGAAAGAAAAGTCTTTACCTGCTCTTGATTTTCTGATGGTAATATAGAACAGGTTGCATACACTAATTTTCCTCCTGGTTTTACAATTTTAGAGTAATTTTCTAATATTTCGGCTTGTGTTTTTTTGATTTTATCTAAAAACTCAGGTTGTAATTTCCATTTAGCATCAGGGTTTCTACGCAATACACCAATACCACTACAAGGGGCATCGATTAATACGCGATCTGCTTTACTGTGTAATTTTTTAATATCTTTTGTACTTTCAATAACTCTGGTTTCAATATTATGCGCACCATCTCTACGAGCTCTTCTTTTAAGCTCTTTGAGTTTGTTGTCATAAATATCCATGGCTATAACTTGTCCTTTGTTTTCCATTAATGCTGCCAGATGAAGGCTTTTTCCGCCAGCACCAGCACAGGTATCCACAACTCGTTGCCCAGGTTGTACGTCTAAAAAATTTGCTACCAATTGGGAGGAAGCATCTTGTACTTCAAAAAGGCCATTTTTAAATGCTTCTGTGGTAAATACGTTCGTTCTTTCAGTAAGTTGAAGAGCATCTGGGTATCCTTTAATAAACTCGGTGTCTATTTTTTCGTCTTCTAAAAGGCTTCTTAATTTATCTCTGGTAGTTTTTAAAGTATTTGCTCGCAATACTACAGGGGCTTGTTGATTTAGAGCACTAATTTCTTTATTCCATAGTTTCCCTAATTCTTCTTCACCTAATTGATCCATCCAATCTGGGATAGATTCTTTGAATTTTCTAATCTTACTTAGTTCATCAAAGCGGCCTTTGATTCTTCGAGTAGGAGTAGGGCCAATTTGTTTCCAGTCTGGTAAAGAAATACCTCTTAATGTTGCCCAAACCGCAAATACTCTCCATAAATTTTCTCTAGAAAAAGGTTCTTTTACTTCTGCAATTTCTGTATAAAGACGTTTCCAACGTACAATTTCATATAAAGTTTCTGCAACAAAGCTACGATCTCGGGATCCCCATCTTTTATCACGTTTCAGCAATTTTTGAACTACTTTATCGGCATAAGCTTCTTCATTGAATATTTCGTGTAATCCATCTATGACAGCAAAGACAAGATTTCTATGTAAACGCATTGTATTGTTTTTTAAGGTGTGCAAAGGTATACCTTTGTAACGAAATACTATTATATTTGAGTATAATTATTGAGGATGAGAATAATCGGTTTATTGTTTTTGGGTTTAATTTTTAGTTTTTGTAGTTCAGAAAATAAAACTATTTCCCATAATTTTTCTGAGGTCGAGATTGAAACTCTATTTAAGGACTCTATTAGTATAAGGGCTTTAGATATTTATAAAGATACCTTAGCTGGCTTTGGTTATAATAAAGGTTATGGCTTTTTAAATCTTATAACAAAAGAGGTTTTTGTTACTAATTTTGAGAAAGATACTGTTGCTAAAGGGAGTAACTGGATTGCAGAACAACGAGCAGCAGTATTTAAGGGTAATGCGTTGTTTAGTTTAGGAATAGGGTCTCCTGCAAGACTAAGAAAAATTAGAATTAAAGATAAAAAAGAAAAAATAGTATATACTGAAACTCATGAAAAGGCATTTTATGATGCTATTGCTTTTTGGAATTTAGACGAAGGTATTGCGATGGGGGATCCCACAGATTCTTGTTTATCTATAATTATTACCAGAGATAGGGGAGAAACATGGGAAAAAGTTTCATGTAAAGACCTACCTCCTACTGTAGCTGGAGAAGCAGCTTTTGCGGCTAGTAATGGTAATATTGCTATAGTAGGATATAAGGCATGGATTGTTTCTGGAGGTATGAAATCCAGAGTGTTTTTTTCTCCCGACAAAGGAAAAACATGGAAGGTTTTTAGTACTCCTATTATTCAAGGAAAAGAAACTACAGGGGCTTATTCTATAGATTTTTATGATGATAAAAATGGAGTAGTTTTTGGAGGAGATTATACTAGTCCAAAAAGTAACACAAAAAATAAAGCCATTACTAGCGATGGGGGGAGAACATGGAAATTAGTGTCTGATGGTGCTGGGTCAGGATATAAAAGTTGTGTTCGTTACGTGCCTAACGGTGGAGGTAAAGAAATGGTAGCTATAGGCTTTACAGGAATTTCTATTTCGAATGATTTAGGGAATACATGGCAAGAGATAAGTAAAGAAGGGTTTTATACACTAAGATTTTTGAATGATAGTGTAGCAATTGCAGCTGGTAAACATAGAATAGCAAAATTGGTTTTTAAGTAGAAAAAGGGCTTGCTTTGGAGTTGTTTATTGGTCTATAATTTTATAGGGAATCTTTTTTTTATTTAATGTCTTTTTCTATGCCCTTTGATTCTATCCAGCATACGTTTATGAAAATCTCCTTCTGCTTTGATAAGTTTTAGTATTTTTTTGTTAGAAATAATTTTTTTTAAATCTTGAATTAATTTTACTCTTGCTTTTGATTTTTGTTCTTCGGTTTTAAGATGTTTATTTATAAAATCTTCTGCATTTTTGTCTGTTGTATCTTCAGAATTAATATTAGCTTCTTTTAAAACTTTCATTAATTTACGTTCTTCCTTTCTAAGGTTATCGATTGTTTCTTGATGATCGTTGTATATAGGCCAGAATTTTTGTGCTTCTTTACTAGATAGATCTAATTTTTCTGTTAGGTATGCTATTTTAAAAGCTTTTATCCTTTCTCTTGACCCATTTTGGGCAAAAAGTCCATTGTAAATAAAAGTAAAGCAAATAAGTAATATTATTTTTTTCATGTTTTTAATTTATTCTATAAATAGTATGTCATCATCTAGATCTTCTTTTGATAAATAATCTAAAATGATATCTTCATTTATTAATTCATCTTCTAGCGTTTCAGTATAATTATCATCACCTTCAAGTAATAAGGCAATCTCGACAGTACTAAGTTTTATATTTTCTTCATTAAAGTAAGTGTAAATATCTGCAACTGTAATATTATTAAAGTTTAGCTCAGACTCTTTCCTGATAGGTAGAGATATTATAATAGTAATCATTGCTGCAATACCAGAAAAATATAAAATATTTTTTCTGTTAAGTAAAGAAATCACTTTCCTTTTAGGTTTAGCTTCTTTAACTTTTTGAAGTATTTTATTTTCAAAATTTATAAAATACTCTTCAGGGATTTTAAATCCAGAATTATTTTTTGTTTTTGAAAGAAGTTTTTTTTCTGCTTTAAGAGATGTCCTTTTTGAAATACGATTTTCTAGGTTTTCAAAATATTCTTTAGGAACCTTAAACCCACCATTATTTTTATGTAAATTATCTTTTTTCACTATTAATAAGACTTTTTTAAACTAAAAAGGTTTAATTATTTTTTAAAAACTCTTCAATTTTTTTTGTTGCTATATGATACGAAGCTTTTAAGGAACCTTCACTGGTTTCTAATATATCTGACATTTCTTTATATTTTAATTCTTGAAAATATTTCATATTAAATACCTGTTGCTGTTTATGAGGCAAAGTTGCGATAGCTTTTTGTAATTTTAATTGTATTTGACTTCCATCATAATATACATCTGCTTCTAAATTTTGAGCTAATTTTTGGCTTAATTCTTCATTAGTAATATTATGTTTTTTTGCTTTTTTATTTAGAAAAGTAATAGATTCATTTGTAGCAATTCGATATAACCATGAATATAATTTACTATCACCTTTAAAGTTATTTATATTGTTATACACCTTAATATATACATTTTGTAATATATCATCTGTATCATCATGATTTTTCACCATATTTCGAATATGCCAATACAGTCTTTCTTGATATATGGTGATAAGTTTACTAAAGGACGAATTTATATCAGATTGTAAAGCAATTAATAATTCTTGTTCATTTTGAGTATTCAAAGGCTAATTTGATTTTGGTTATTAGAATATTTCGCAAACCACTTTCCTATTAGACTAAAATATATAAAAAAGGTTTAAAAAATGCAGCATATTATTTTGTAGGAATTTTGTAGGAATTTTATTATTTAATAGTTTAAATGTTTTTTATTACAGATAAAATACATTTTTTATTTGGTAGATTAAAAATTAATAGTATCTTTACAGAGTAATAAGGATTGAGTTCTTTCATTC